>CANSWY010000001.1 GCA_947650915.1 uncultured Eggerthellaceae bacterium
GGACGCCGCCCTCTCAAGGCGGAGGTCGCCGGTTCGAATCCGGTCGGAGCTACCAAGAAACAGCAGGCCAGGGCTTCCCCTGGCCTTTTTCTTTTGGATGCCTCTTTTGCGCGGACATGAGCGGTCAGATGTGCAAAAGGGACGTCCCAAATCGCACCTGCAAGGTTGCCCGATGTGCAAAAGGGACGTCCCAAATTGCACATAGGAACAGTCTTTCAGCGCTCATTCTCTTTTGCTATGTGCAATTTGGAACGTCCCTTTTGCACATCTCAGGGCAGGAGGGACTTCAGCTCGGATACGGCGCTGGTGAAGTTCGCCTTGTCTTCTTCCTTCATCTTCTCAGGGCGCTTGGCCAGGCAGCGCTGCACGTTGGCCACCGATGCCTTCAGGCGGCGCTTGTCGTCCTTGTCCATCTCTTTGCCGGACTCTTTCAGCTTCTCTTGCGCTTGCGCCACCAACTGCTCCGCTTCTGTGCGTTCCTCCATGGAGGCGCGCTTGGCGGCATCTTCGGCCTCGTAGCGCTCAGCGTCGCGGATGGCCTGCTGGATCTCCTCATCTGACAGGCGTTCGGAATCCGTGATGGTGATGGACTGTTCATTGCCCGTGCCCAGGTCCTTCGCGGTCACGGTGAGGATGCCGTTGGCGTCGATGTCGAAGCTGACGTTGATCTGGGGCGTGCCCGCGGGTGCGCGTTTGATGCCTTTCAGCATGAACTTCCCGATGGAGCGGTTGTCGGCCGCCATGGGGCGTTCCCCTTGCATGACGTTGATCTCCACCTTCGTCTGGAAGGAGGCGGCGGTGGTGAACACCTGTTCATAGTGCACCGGCAACGTGGTGTTGCGCTCGATCACGCGCGTGGCCACCCCGCCCACCGTTTCGATGGCGAAGCTGATGGGGATGACGTCCAGCAGGAGCAGATCGCCTCCGCGGGGCATCAGATCGGTGCAGCCGGAACGTGCGGCGGACAAGGTGGCCGCCTGGATGGCGGCGCCCTTCGCCACGCATTCGTCGGGGTTGATGGAGCTGGAGGGTGTCTTGCCCGTCAGGCGGCGCACGTGTTCCTGCACCGCAGGGATGCGGGTGGAGCCGCCCACCAGGAGCACCTCTCCCAGCTCAGAAGCGGCGATGCCTGCATCGTTCAGCGCTTGGTTCACGGCATCCGTGGTGGCGTCCACCAGATCGCGCGTGAGCTGATCGAACTGAGTGCGCGTGACCGTCTGTTCCAAGTGAACAGGGCCTTCAGGCCCTTGGGCCAGATAGGGAAGGTTCACCGTGGTGGATTCCAGGGAAGACAGCTCCCGTTTGGCCGCTTCCGCCGCTTCGCGCACCCGCTGGCGCGCCATCTCATCCCCCGTCAAGGAGACGCCAGACTGCGCCTCGAACGCGCTGATCAAGTGCTCGGTCAAGCGTTCGTCGAAGTCATCTCCGCCCAAGTGGTTGTTCCCTGCGGTGGAGAGCACTTCGATCACGCCGTCCGCGATCTCTATCACGGAGACATCGAACGTGCCGCCGCCCAGGTCGTACACCATGACCAGCTGGCTGTCCCCGTGGTCCAACCCATAGGCCAGCGCAGCGGCGGTGGGTTCGTTGATGATGCGCAGCACGTTCAGCCCTGCGATGGCGCCCGCATCCTTCGTGGCGTTGCGCTGCATGTCGTTGAAATAAGCGGGCACGGTGATGACGGCGTCCGTCACATCCTGGCCGGTGAAGCGTTCCGCATCCCGGCGCAGCTTCCGCAAGATCATGGCGGAGAGCTCCTGTGGGGAAAGGTCCTTGCCGTCCACATCCTTGCGCCAGCTGGTGCCCATGTGGCGCTTCACGGAGGATACGGTGCGGGCGGGGTTCATGGCGCTCTGACGCTGGGCCAGCGCACCCACCAGGCGTTCCCCGTCTTTGGTGAAGGCCACCACTGAAGGCGTGGTGCGCTCTCCTTCGGCGTTCACCACCACTTCCGGCACGCCGCCTTCAACGATGGACAGGCAGCTGTTGGTGGTTCCCAAATCTATTCCGATAGCGGGCATGGCGTCACCTTTCTTCGTGCGCGCCCCTGGCGGGCGCCCATCAGAAGCCGAATCCGGAGTAGTAGAGCATGCGGGAGAGGTACGAGCAGCAGGTGGGACCCAGGCACACGCAGCAGCAGAGCCAGTTCGGGTCTATCCCGAAAGAAGTGAACCCGCGCTGCTGGCCTTGTTGGGCATAGGCTTGAGCGCGGCGCGCGAACGAGGCCTCGGCGCGCGCGTAATCCGGGTTGTCCGGATCCATCTGGCGCGCGCGGCGTATGTGGTCATGGGCGGCCACCGTCTTGCCTGCACCGTTGTTCGCCAGGGCGAACAGGTAGTTCCAGCGCGCATCGCGCCCCGTGGAGGGAATGCGCTGCAAAAGCGCTATGGCATCCGCATAGCGGCCGGTGTTGATCTGATAGATGGCTTGGCGCACTTCTTCGGCATCCGTTGCGGAGGCCTCTGGATGGATGGGCCCTGATGCAGTGCCCCAGCCGCCTCCGAAGAGATCGTCGAAATCGATGGTGGTCCAGACGTACTGGCCGCCACCGGGGCCGCCTGCACCACCCGGGCCGCCTGCTCCTGCGCCGGGGGACCCGTAGCCGTTGTAGCCCGGCGTGTAGGGTGCCCCGTAGCCGCGCTTGCGGGCATCGGAGGCGGCGTACTTGTCCGGGTTGGTGATGCGGTCGTAGGCCTCGTTGATCTTGTTCATGCGCTCTTCGGCCGCCGGATCGTCCGGATTGAGGTCAGGATGGTTCTCGCGCGCTTTCTTGCGGTAGGCGCGCTTCACTTCGTCAAGCGGTGCCCCTTCGGGCACGCCCAATATGTCGTAAGGGCTCTCTGTCATGGCTCACTGCGCGTCTTCGGCATCCTTTTGATCAGATGAAGCGTCTGAGTATACCGCATTGAACTTCTGCCAGATGCCGGAATAGACCACGCTCTCAAGCAGATGCGCGTCCCGCTCCAAGGGGAGCACCTGGAACGCGCAGGCCATCTCATGGGCTTCAGCGGCCAGAAGGCGCCTGAGAGCTTCTGGTTCTATCCCGCGCCCGGTGAAGGGGTTGTACGAGCCTGACCGTTCATCTTCCGGCAGATCCACCGCCGCATCCATCAGGTACACCACGCGTCCCGTGGCGCGCCCCAGGCGATCCAGGTGCGGTGCCCAGAAGCCGCCCTCGCGGGCGAAGAGCGTCCCCAGCAGGCCTCCGAACGCATCCGCCGCATCATCTGGCGCGGAGGAGGGGTCCTCCTCGATGGCACGGATGGCGTCCATGGCCTCCTCTATGGCCCGACAGGCATCCGGGATGCGCGAACAGGCGCGCTCGTAAGGCCCTGCCAGCACACGGCGGCCGCCGCGGGCGGCGAGGGAGGCGTCGTCTGCCATGTCATCCAGGCATTTGTGGTAGGCGAAGGCCACGGAGAGGTCCGCTGCATAGGGCATGGCGGCGTTGCGCACGTACGGCCTGCCTTCGAAGGGGTGGCTCGCGCACCTTTCCGTGCCCGTCTCTTCAGGGCCTTCATCCAAAGATCCGCGCAGCATGGCCAGAAACGCCAGGTCATAGCTCAAGGCCGCGCGCGGCGCTTGCCCGTAGCGCTCTTTCAGCGTGCGGCAAAGCCCGCAATAGAGGCTCTCATAGCGCGCCTTCTCAGCTTCCGTCACCTGGTCCAGCCGCGCCACGGCCACGCCGAACATGAGGTCAGCCCTTCCGTTCGGTGCGCGCCATGACCTCATAGGCGTCGTCACGGACGTTGCGCTTGATGATGCGGAAGCAGCAAAGGGCGATCACGGGGATGGAGAGCGCCACCGCTCCTCCCGCGTCGAAACCGGCGGTGGCGCCCGCGGCATCTATGATGAAGCCAGCCAAGGTGGGGCCGAACGCCACGCCGCAGGTCATGCCGGAGTTCACCCAGGTGATGGCCTCTGTCAGGCGCTTGCCGGGAACGGCGCGCTCAACGGCGCTATTCGATACGATCAGGAACGGCGCATAGGTGAGCGCGGCCACCGCGGACACCACGTAGAACGCAAGCTCTGAATTGATGAGGATCTGCGTGCCGTAGACGGCGCCCAAGAGCGCGGAGGTGAGCATCACTTGCTTGTAGAGCGGCAGATTCAGGCGTACCATCCCGAAGAACAGCCCCATGGCGGCGGAGAGGAGCGCGCTGATCATGAGCGCAGCGCCTGCGATGTTGGGATTGCCCAGCTCTTCGGCGAACGCGATGCCGGCGGTGTCGAACGTGCCGTAGAAGGCGCCGGTGAGGAACATCAGCACGAAGAGGATGCGCACCACCGCAGAGGTGCGGATGATGCTCTTCGGCTGCGCGCCGGCAGCGTCTTCGTTCGCGTGCGCGGCGCCTTCGCCATCCTCTTCGGCCACCCAGCCCACCTCAGGTTCGCTGCCCTTCGCTGCGCACATCACCGTCACGCCGATGACGAACACCACGCCGCCCACCAGGAGCCCTGCGATGGGCGTGAAGGCCGATGACATGGCGATGGCGAAGGGCGGGCTCAGCATGAAGCCGATGTCATCCAGCATGCCCTCGAAGGAGAACACGGTGCGGATGGAGGGCGCGTCAGCGCCCAAGCGTCCCGTGCGGATGAGGTAGGTCCAGCGGGCGCGCACGATGGCCTGTGCGTTCGGGATGCAGCCCATGAGGAGCGCGGCGGGCAAGAACAGCCAGTCAGGACCTTTGAGGGCCACGTTCGCCAGCATGAGGGCAAGGCCCGCCACCACGATGGCGGCCGCACGCGGGAGCACGCGGGATTGGCCGTGTTCGTCCACCAGCTTGGAGACGCGCGGGGACAACAGGAAGATGGAGAGCGATATGACGGAGGCCACCAGGCCGGAGGTCATGAAAGAATAGCCGGAAAGGGAGAGCATGGTGACCGTGCCGATGCTCATCATGTAGGAGTAGAAGCGCATGAGCAGCCCCGCTGCGTCGAACGCGTAGGCTTGTCGGACGCGGATCACCGACCGGTACACGCCTGGATCCACTGCTGACACGCCGCACCTCCTCTCTTCGCCCCTACATCCGTTCCGGATGCAGGCAAGCATACCTGAGACGGGCGCTCGCCACCTCTAGAACGCGCAGAAGGATCGACTCGAATCGCACAGAGCGGAAGGTGGCTGCGGATGTGCAGAAGGGACGTCCCAAATTGCACATAGGAACAGTCTCCCAGTGCTCATTCCCTTTTCCTATGTGCAATTTGGAACGTCCCTTCTGCACATCCGCTCTTCACAGGTTCACGGGGCATCCTGGGTGGAGAAGAGCATGCCTGAGCCGTGAGTGCGAATGCGCCGCGATATGCTCATGGCAATGGAGAGATTCCGGTTTCTTGTCGGATCGGTCAAGGTTCGGCGCTTTCGGCGTGCCAGACGGCCTCCATTGTTATATGGTATGGCGCTGATGAATTGAAAGCAGCATGCTCATGATTCGGAGGATGGACGATGACCGAAGAGAAGGCCCAAGGCCGGTTGGATGAGAAGGCGCAAGCCCCTGCGGCGGCTCCTGCGTCCGCAGAGGTGAGCAGGCGCATCCCTGCCACGTCCGTGGCCGTCATGATCTTCATCTTGCTGGTTGCGTTCGCGTGCACGGGCGTCACGGTGGTGACGGAGATGGTGGATGCCAAGCATGCCCAGCAGCCCATCTATGGCAAGGACGGGAGCCGAGCCACGGACTACCCCACCCCTGGGCATTTGCCGGACGGCGTGGCGGCATCTGTGAACGGCGCGGAGATCCCGGAGAGCCAGATCACGAACTTCCTCATGGGCATGCGTCGGGCGCAGGGCCTTGAGAGCCAAGAGGCGTGGGATGAGTGGATGATCGAGAACGGCCAGAACACCGAGACCATCCGCAATCGCGTCATCCTGTATTACGTGAACAACGAGATGATCGATCAGATCGCTGAGGAGATGGGCATCCATCCCACGGCGGAGGATTACCAGCAGACGCGCGATGAGGCGTTCGCCACCCCTGAGAGCACCCAGGAGATCGAGGAGATACTGGCCTCTCAAGGCAGGACGCTGGAAGATTACGAAGCCGACATCGTGGCGGCCACGAAGAGGCGTCTGATCGGCGAAGTGGGCAATGCGGGCACGGTCGACACGCCCGAATTCAAAGAGGCGGTCTTGAAGGGCGTGCAGGACCGGTATCCGGAATACGCTGAGGCCACCAGCCTGGACGAGGTGGATCCGCAGATCGTGGAAGAGATCACCACCGAATTCAAGCAGCTGAGCGATTACCAGACGTTCTCCAGCAAGGTGGACGCCTTCGTGAAGGATCACGATGTGCTCTATTCCGAGATCTCTGGGAGCCGCCCCTACGACTCCAATGCTGACGAGTACTTCATGAAGCAGGAGTTCAAGCAGATGCTGGAGAAGAACCGCATCATCGGCGAGGGCAGCTTGATTGACAGCTTGATGGCGAACATGCAGGAAAGCAACGCTTCCTAGGTTGGACAAGGCACAATCCTGAAGAAAGAGACGAGGGCCTGCGAAGGCCGTGAGAGAGGTGCGCCATGAGGAAATTCAAGACCGAATCCAAGAAGCTCCTGGATCTGATGATCAACTCCATCTACACCAACCGTGAGATCTTCCTGCGCGAATTGATATCGAACTCGTCTGACGCGGTGGACAAGCTGTATTTCCGCAGCCTGGTGGATGAGACGGTGAAGATCAACCGGGCGGATCTGGCCATCACGGTGGCGTTCGATGAGGATGCGCGCACGGTCACGGTGTCCGACAACGGCATCGGCATGACGAAGGACGACCTGGACAAGAACCTGGGCACCATCGCGCATTCCGACAGCTTCGAATTCAAGCAGGGCGGCCTGGACAAGCCGGGCTTGGATGACGTGTCTCCAGATGGGGACGTGGCGGCGGACGTGGACATCATCGGACAGTTCGGCGTGGGCTTCTATTCCGCTTTCATGGTGGGGCACAAGGTGCGCGTGGTGTCGCGCGCCTACGGATTCGATGAAGCGTGGGCGTGGGAGTCGGATGGCGTGGACGGCTACACCATCGAAGCGGCTGAACGGTCTGAGCACGGCACGGATGTCATCGTCTACCTGAAGGCGGACACAGACGAGGAAACCTACGGCAGCTTCGCCACGGAGTCCGGCCTCAAGAGCCTCATCAAGAAGTACAGCAACTACGTGCGCTACCCCATCCAGATGGAGGTCACGAAGAGCCGCATGAAGGAGCGCCCGGCGGATGCAGGGGACGGATATCAGCCGGAATTCGAGAACTACACCGAACTGGAGACGGTCAACTCCATGGTTCCCATCTGGAAGCGCAAGAAGCAGGACGTGACGGATGAGGAATACAACGAGTTCTACAAGACGGATTTCCATGACTTCGAAGATCCGCTCCGCACGCTGAGCCTGCACGCGGAGGGCACGCTCACCTATGACGCGCTGATGTATCTGCCCTCGCATGCGCCCTTCGACATGTGGTCGAAGGATTACAAGCGGGGACTCGCGCTCTACAGCTCCGGCGTGCTGATCATGGACAAGTGCGAAGAGCTGGTGCCGGATTACTTCAACTTCGTGCGCGGCGTGGTGGATTCAGCCGACCTCACGCTGAACATCTCGCGTGAGACGCTGCAGCACAACAGCCAGCTGCGCGCCATCGCGCGGCGCCTGGAGAAGAAGATCAAATCAGAGCTTTCCAGCATGTGCGCTGATGACCGGGAAGCCTATACGGGCTTCTTCAAGGAGTTCGGACGCACGCTGAAGTACGGCATCTATTCCTCCTACGGCATGGCGAAGGACACGCTGGCGGACCTTCTGCTGTTCTATTCAGCCAAGCAGGAGAAGATGGTGACGCTGGATGAATACGTGGCCAGCGCGCCGGCGGATGCGGAGGCCATCTATTTCGCGGCGGGGGATTCGGTGGAGCGCTTGGCGGCCATGCCCATCGTCACCACAGTGCTGGCCAAGGGCTACGACGTGCTTTTGTGCGATGAGAGCGTGGATGAGTTCTGCATGATGGCGCTGGCGGACTACGCGCCGAAAGATGCCGTGGAGCCGGATGGTTCCACCAAGGCGTGGCCCATCAAGAACGTGGGCGGGGAGGATCTGGGCCTCACCACCGAAGAAGAGAAGAAAAAGGCCGAAGAGGCCACCGAAGAGAACGCGGATCTGTTCAGCGCCATGGCGGATGCGCTGGCGGGCAAGGTGAAGAAGGTGGCCGTGTCCACGCGCGTGACCGAAGCGCCGGTGATGCTCACCACCGAAGGCGCGGTGTCCTTGCAGATGGCGCATCTGTTGAAGGAGCAGCCGGGCTCTGATGAGGGCGTGCCGGAGGCGCAGATCGTCATGGAAGTCAACGTGGACCACCCGGTGTTCCAGGTGTTGAAGGATGCGCAGGCATCAGGAAATGCCCAGAAGGTGGCTGACTACACTGGCATCCTGTTCGACCAGGCGCTCTTGGTGGAGGGGCTTCCCATAGACAACCCGCTCCGCTTCGCCGAACGCGTGTCCGCGCTCATGGTCTAGGGTGCATCCGTTGCGCGGCGCGTGGGCAGATCTGAGCGTCCCGAACGCCGCCAAGCTGGTGTTGTTCGCGTGCGCGACCGGGGCCGCCGCAGGGCTGGCCTCGGTCTTTTTGTGCGTCTGCGTGGATGGGGCGTTCGGTCTTTGGCAGCGGATGCCGTGGTTGGTATGGCTCCTTCCCGTGGCGGGCGCGCTCGAGGTGCTCCTCTATCGTGCGCTCAAGCTGCCGGCTGGCTCATCCACGGAATCCGTGGTGGAGCTCATCCAGAAGAACCGGAGCGTGCCGCGCACGTTGGCTCCGGGCATCTTGGCGGCCACGTGCTTGAGCGTGGGGTGCGGGGCGTCAGTGGGCAAGGAGGCGGGCGCGCTCCAGATGGGCGCGTCGTTGGGGTCGATCATTGCGCGGCCCTTCCGCTTGCAGCAGGTGCGGCTCTCGCGCACGGAGGGGATGGACGGCTACGCTTCCGCGCTGGGGATGGCCGCTTGCTTCTCAGCTTTGTTCTTCGCGCCGCTCGGGTCGTGCGCGTTCGCCATGGAATTGTCACGCTTCAAGGGACACATCGCGCGGCATCTGCCCACGGTGCTCTTGGCATGTTTCGTCGCATTCGGTGTGGCCAGCGCCTTCGGCATCGGGGACGTGATCACGAAGGTGGAGGTGCCTGTGCTCACCTTGCCGATGGTGGGGCAGTGCATCCTGATAGGGGCGTGCGCGGCGGTGGCGGGCGGCGCGTTCTCAGGGGCGCTGCGCATCGTGCGGAGAGCCACCCTGCGCGCCTGCCGTCAGCGGATGGTGTGGGCGGCGGTGGGGGGCCTTGTGTTCGCGTGCTTGATGGCCGTCTTTTCTTGGCAGGGGTTCGCGGGCACGGGCGGCGGCCAGTTGAACGCCGCGCTGACCGGCGCGTTCGCGCCGGAGGATTTCGCAGTGAAGGCGTTGCTCACGCTGGTGTGCCTGGGCTGCTGGATCAAAGGCGGCCAGATCATGCCCGCGCTCTGCATCGGTGGCCTTCTGGGGGCCGCTACGTCCCTCATGACCGGGGGCTCCGTGCCCTTTGCGGCCGCGGTGGGGGCTATGGCCTTCTTCGCGGCGTTCGCGCGCTGTCCGCTGGCGGCCTTCCTCATGGGGTGCGAGATCTTCGGCTTCGCGCTGGCGCCCCATCTGGCGCTGGGCGTGGCGTTCGCGTCCCTCAGGCGTCCAAGTGCGAACGGGGGTCCATCAGGCCGTTCGGCATGATGCGGATCTCCGACCAGCCCAGCTCATCCAGGGCGCGGGCGGTGCGGTGGGGCCATGCGCCCAGCCCGTGCGGCGCGCAATATCCCAGGGCTTCCACCACGGTGGCGGCATGCGCCAGGTCCGCCATGGTGTCCACATCCGGCACGGGAGGCAGGTATTTCGCGGCCAGCCTGGCCGCCTTCGCCTTCCTGATGTAGGCGGGGAGCACCGTGAGCCCTTCTTCGTGGTAGAAGACGCCTTGGTGGTCGAAACGGGCGCCGCGGTTCCAGCCGATGATGCTGACGCCCAGCTCCTGGTCGGGCGCCAGCACGATGCCAGGTTCATCCGCGTCATCCAGCTCATGCAGTGCGCGAAAGCCGCGCGTCACGTCATCGGTGGTGAGGGCCGGCATGTCCGCCCCCATGGACAGGATGCAGTCAGCGCCCGCCTTCCACGCTTTGCGGAACGCGTCATCGTAGTGCTCATCGAACGACGCGCCCGCATCCGAGATGAACTCGATGGGGCGCGGCCAGGCGCCTGAGGATTCGAAGAGCTCCTCCATGCGCGGCAGGTTCTCGGCGGGGGCGGTGGAGATCATCAAGCGGTAGACGTCCTGTGCGTCCGCATCCGCACCTGCCGCCTCCAGCTCATCGAAGGCGGCCATGCAGGTCTCCGTCACGTCGAACAGCATGCAGTGATACAGCACGCTGGCCGCTTCCGGCGAGAAGACGCCGTCCTTCAGCGTGGAGAGCCGCGTCTTCACCAGGCCCGGTTCAGGCAGCTTGCTGAAGAGCAGCAGCACGTTATCTCTCGTCTGCATGGCTCCACATCCCTTCCGTCCGCGTCCAGATGTCCCTGTTCCGTTGATTCTCTCACATCCGTGCTATACTCACGGTGCTTTATCACAGTAGAGCAACAGTGCGCTGAAGCGCAGTCGAGGGGAAGAGAGAACGCATGAAGAAGAAGTTCCTGAAAGCGGCCGTGGCAGCTTGCACGCTGGCGCTGGGCGCGGTGGTCCTGGCCGGGTGCACCTCCGGTGCCAGCAGCAGCGCATCAAGCTCTGCGGCGGCTGATGCGGGGGATGGGGCGGATGCCAGCGGAGACATCTCCACGCTGATCGTCGGCTTCGACAATTCCTACCCGCCCTACGGCTACATCGGCGATGACGGCGAATACACCGGCTTCGACCTCGACCTGGCCGCGGCGGTGGCCGAGGCGAACGGCTGGCAGCTGGAGCTCATGCCCATCGACTGGGACGCGAAGGACGCGCTTCTGGGCCAGGGGGACGTGAACTGCATCTGGAACGGCTTCACCATGGAGGGCCGCGAAGACGGCTACACTTTCTCTGAGCCGTACATGCTCAACGAGCAGGTCATCGTGACCCGCGCTGATTCCGGCATCGCCTCTGAGGCGGATCTGGCGGGCAAGGTGGTCATCACCCAGATAGATTCTGCGGCGCTGGACGTGCTGGAGGGGGACAAGAAGGACCTGGCGGACACCTTCGGTCGCCTGGACACCGTCTCTGACTACAACAACGCGTTCCTGCAGCTGGAGAGCGGCACGGTGGACGCGGTGGCGTGCGACCTGTCCATCGCGGCGTACCAGATGGCCGCGAAGCCGGACGTGTACGTGCAGCTGCCGGACGCGCTGAGCTCCGAGCACTACGCGGTGGGCTTCAAGAAGGGCAGCGACGCGCTGGCGCAGAAGGTGACGGAGAGCCTCAAGGCCCTCTATGAGGATGGCACGGTGGCTGAGATCTGCGCGAAGTACGCTGACCAGGGTCTGGATGAGAGCAACTGGATCCTGAAGTAGGAACGTCTATCTGAGCACTGATGGGAAGAGGCTGTGCAGGAGCGCAGCCTCTTCTTCGCTGACAGGGAGAGGTGGGTTGCTGTGGAATTCGGCGTGATGCTGGGCCTGTTGGGAGAGGGCCTCATGCTCACCGCGCAGATCTTCGTGGTGACGCTCATCGGGTCGCTGCCGTTGGGCGTGGTGGTGGCGCTCTGCCGCATGAGCCGGTTCGCGCCCCTGGCGTGGCTGGCGAAGTTCTACATCTCCATCCTGCGCGGCACGCCGCTCATGCTGCAGCTCATGGCCATCATGTTCGGCCCGTATTACCTCTTCGGGCTGCAGATGGGCCCTGATTGGAAGTTCATCGCCTGCGACATCGGCTTCATACTGAACTATGCGGCGTATTTCGGAGAGATCTACCGCAGCGGCATCCAGTCCATCCCGCGCGGCCAGTATGAAGCCGCAGAAGTGCTGGGCTACACGCGTGCGCAGACGTTCATGAAGATCGTGCTGCCGCAGGTGATCAAGCGGATCCTGCCCGCCATGGGCAATGAGATCATCACGCTGGTGAAGGACACGTCGCTGGCCTTCGTGCTGGGCATCGCGGAGATGTTCAGCCAGGCGAAGGCGCTGGCCGCGCGCGAGGTGTCCATGATCCCGTACGCGGTGGCGGCGCTCATCTACTGGGTGTTCTGCCTGCTCATCGAATTCATTTTGAACCGGGTTGAGAAGAGGATGGACTACTACCATGACTGATGCCGTGTCTGCAAGGAATGCGTGCGCGGCGGACGCCGTCGTCACGCTCGAAGGCGCCACCAAGAGCTTCGGCGCGAACCAGGTGCTGAAGGGCATCTCCCTGGAGGTGTGCGAAGGGGACGTGCTGGCCATCATCGGGCCGTCAGGCGGCGGCAAGTCCACGCTCCTTCGCTGCCTCACCATGCTGGAGACGCTGGATGGGGGGAGCCTCTCCTACGGGGACGTGCGGGTGTGCGCTGATGACGGCGGTGGGCGCGCCATCTACGGCGGCAAGGACGTCATCCGTGAGGCGAAGACGCGCTTCGGGCTGGTGTTCCAGGATTTCAACCTCTTCCCGCATTACACCGTCTTGAAGAACGTGACTGACCCGCTCGTGAGCGTGCACAAGGTGGCGAAAGCTGAAGCGGAGGAGCGCGGGCGGGAGCTGCTGCGCAAGATGGGACTTTCCGGCAAGGAGGACATGGTCCCCTGCGAGCTTTCCGGCGGCCAGCAGCAGCGCGTGGCCATCGCGCGCGCCCTGGCCATGAATCCGCAGGTGCTGTATTTCGACGAACCCACCAGCGCGTTGGATCCGGAGCTGACCCGGGAGGTGCTGCGCGTGATCCGCGAGCTGGCGGAGGAGCGCATGACCATGGTGATCGTTACCCATGAGATGGCCTTCGCCCGCGATGTGGCGGACAAGCTCATCTTCATGGACGGCGGGCAGGTGGTGGAGCGCGGACGTGCGGCGGATGTCATCAACGCGCCGAAGCACGAGCGCACCCGCGCCTTCCTCTCCGGCTACGCCTCCTGATCCCGCTGCAGTCATCGAAACGACGTCCCAGATCGCACCCGTGAGGTTGCCTGATGTGCAAAAGGGACGTCCCAAATTGCACCCGTGAGGTTGCCTGATGTGCAAAAGGGACGTCCTAAATTGCACATAGGAACTGTCTTTCAGTGCTCATTCTCTTATTCTATGTGCAATTTGGAACGTCCCTTTTGCACATCAGCAGCACCCCCCCTGCTCTGTGCGATCCGGAACGTCCCTTCCGCATCCGTGGGGCAGACGCCGTTCGATGTACACCGTTCGGTGTATTTTGGCAAAGAGAAGATGACGGATGGGCAAGCTCGGCTTTCCATGACCTGCCAGATGATAGTGTCTGCGGCAGCATCGTGAAAGGAGCAAGACCCATGACTGACAACCCTTACGGACAGAACCCCCAGCCCGGAAGCGCTGGCGCCTCTGACCCCGGCGCGCCGCAACCTCAGCCATCGGCCTATCATGCAGCCTATGGCGTGAGCCCTGAGGCGCCCGTTGCGGATGCCCAGGCCACGCAGCCTCTGCCCTCCGGCCAGCCCTATGCGAACGCTTCGGCCGCGCACGCGCCTGGCCACGCGGCGCAGACGGCTCCGTCCCATGCGGCCGCAAGCGCCGCTTTGGCACCTGCGAAGCCCTCGGGCGGGAAGACGTTCCTCATCGCGTTCGCGGGGGCGCTGGTGGCGTGCCTGCTGGCGTTCGGTGTGGCTGCCGCCTTGGGCGCCATGGGCCAGCCTGCTGCCAACGTGAACCTGGGCGCCAGCACGGCGGGAAGCGTCGAGGCCACTGAAGCGGAAGCGTCTCTGGCTGAAGCGGTGGCTGACAAGTGCCTGCCCTCCGTGGCTTCCATCACCGTCTATTCCACCTCTGCCGGCTCCTCCGGCAACCCCCTTTATGATTATTTCAACGGCGGTTCATCCAACAATGGCGGCGAAGTGGAGGCCGGTCTGGGTTCGGGCGTGGTGCTCTCCGAGGACGGGTATGTGATCACGAACAACCATGTGGTCTCCGGCGGCAGCCGTTTCGCCGTCACCATCGAAGGCGAGACCCATGATGCTGACCTGGTGGGCACGGATGCCAGCTCTGATGTGGCCATCCTCAAAGTGAAGGACGTGACCGGTCTCACGCCCATCGAAGTGGCGGATTCCGACAACATCACCATCGGGGAATGGGTCATGTCCATCGGCAGCCCCTTCGGCTTGGAGCAGTCCGTGGCCACGGGCATCATCTCGGCCACCAGCCGCTCTCAGATCATGGATGCTTCTGAGTATTCCAGCGGGTCGGGCGAGGTGGTCATCTACCCGAACCTGATCCAGACGGACGCCGCCATCAACCCGGGCAATTCCGGTGGCGCTCTGGTGGATGCGAACGGCCAGCTGGTGGGCATCAACACGTTGATCACCAGCTATTCGGGCAACTATTCCGGCGTGGGCTTCGCCATCCCGGCCAACTATGCCATGGGGCTTGCCAAAGACATCATCTCTGGCAAGGAACCAACCCACGCGCAGCTGGGCGTGAGCCT
Organism: uncultured Eggerthellaceae bacterium; assembly: GCA_947650915.1. GTDB lineage: Bacteria > Actinomycetota > Coriobacteriia > Coriobacteriales > Eggerthellaceae > MGBC163016. The sequence continues at coordinate 14,569 of CANSWY010000001.1, forward strand.
CTCCACGGTGAACGCGTCCATCTCTGAGCGCTACGGTTTCTCCTCTGATGAAGGCGCGTATGTGTCCGCTGTCACCGAAGGCAGCGGTGCGGCTGACGCGGGGATCCAGAAAGGCGACATCATCGTCGGGTTCGACGGGCAGACCGTCTCTTCCGCCAGCGATCTCATGATGGACGTGCGCACGAAAGCGCCGGGAGATGAGGTCACCATCACGGTGAACCGTGACGGCGAGACGATGGACTTCCAGGTGACGCTGGGCTCTGACGAGGCCAGCCAGAAGGCGAAGGCCGAGCAACAGCAACATCAGCAACAGCAGCAACAGGACAGCGGGCGTTTCGGGTCCGGCATCTACGATCCCTACGGTCTGTTCGGCAACTGATCGCCTTCCGTCCTGCTGGGCGCGGAGGGTCCAAGGAAGGCCGCTTCCCATATCGGGGGCGGCCTTTCCGCGCAATGGGGTAAGATATCCGGAACGCTTTGAGAACCCGCGCGGAAAGGATCATCTGCATGTCTGAAGGGTATCAGTATCAGCGAGTGCTTCTGAAACTGTCCGGTGAGGCCTTGGCGGGGGATCTGGGCTACGGCATCGACCCGAAAGTGGTGGATGACCTGGCAGAGCAGATCGCAGAGATCGTGAAGGACGGCGTGCAGCTGGCCGTGGTGGTGGGCGGCGGCAACATCTTCCGCGGGCTTTCGGGCTCTGCTGAGGGCATGGACCGGGCACAGGCGGACTACATCGGGATGCTGGCCACGGTGATGAACGCGCTGGCCCTCCAGGATGCGTTCGAACGGCACGGCATCTATTCGCGCGTGCAGAGCGCCATCAACATGCAGGAGGTCAGCGAACCCTACATCCGCAGGCGCGCCCTGCGCCATCTGGAGAAGGGCCGCGTGGTCATCCTGGCGGCCGGCACGGGCAATCCGTATTTCACCACAGACACTACCGCAGCGCTCCGCGCGTGCGAACTGGACGTGGATTGCCTCATGAAGGCCACCAAGGTGGACGGCGTGTATGACGCTGATCCGAAGACGTGCCCTGACGCCACGCGGTTCGACAAGATCACCTACATGGAAGTGCTGTCGCAGGGTTTGAATGTGATGGACGCCACGGCAACGTCTCTGTGCATGGACAACGATGTGCCCATGATCGTGTTCGACCTGACGAAGACGGGCAACATCAAGCGCGCGCTCCAAGGCGAGGACATCGGCACGGTTGTCTATTCGGAAGAGGCGTGACGCGCAACTGGCATGAGGCAATGATGCCCCGGAGGGGGAGAGGGAGGCACGGAGAGCATGGCTGATGTTGATGAGATCATGATGGATGTGGAAGAGCGGATGGACAAGGCGCTCACCGCGCTCCATGAGAATTTCGCCAGCGTTCGCACCGGGCGCGCGAATGCCATGGTGCTGGATCGCATCGTGGTGGATTACTACGGCGTTCCAACACCGGTGAACCAGATGGCGGGCATCAAGAGCCCGGATGCGCATCTGCTGGTGATAGAGCCGTGGGACAAGTCCTCCTTGAAAGAGATCGAACGCGCCATCCTTGAGAGCGACCTGGGCGTCACGCCCAACAACGATGGGTCGGTCATCCGTCTGCCGTTCCCGGCGCTCACTGAAGAGCGACGCCGTGAGCTGGTGAAGACGTGCAGCAAGTATGCGGAGGAGTGCCGCGTGGCCATCCGCAATGCGCGCCGTGATGGCAACTCTGAGGTGGAGAAGGCCCAGAAGAACGAAGGGCTGCCCGAAGATGAGGCCCACCGCGCTGAGGCTGAGATCCAGAAACTCACGGATGCGCACATCGCTTCGGTGGACGAGGCGCTGAAGAAAAAAGAAGCCGACATCATGGAGGTCTGAGGCCTTCCCTGTCGTGAACAAGCCGCTCTCCCAGATATTTCCGAACCTGCCGGATAGCCTGTCCTATGACGGGCTTGAAGAGGCGTGCATCCCGCAGCATATCGCCGTCATCATGGATGGCAACGGGCGTTGGGCCAAAAAGCGCATGATGAACCGCCTGAAGGGGCATCGCGCCGGGATAGAGGCGGTGCGCGAGACCATCCGCTGCGCATCTGATCTGGGCGTGTGCTATCTCACCATCTATTCCTTCTCAACGGAGAACTGGAAGCGTCCTGAAGACGAGGTGGACGGCCTCATGGATCTGTTCGCCAAGACCATGTTGGCAGAGGTGGACGGCCTTGATGCAGAAGGCGTGCGCGTCATGACCATCGGGGACCTGTCCGTGCTGCCGGATGAGACACGGAAGGCGTTCGAGGCCGCCTGGGAGCAGACGAAGGACAACGAGGGCATGACGCTGGTGGTGGCGGTGAACTACGGCAGCCGCGCGGAGATTGCACGAGCGGCGCGCCAGCTGGCGGCAGAGGCGGCCGATCCGGACTGCGGTCTCAGCGCTGAGGACGTCACGGAAGAGGCGGTGGCGCAGAGGCTCTTCACGGCCTCCGTCCCTGATCCTGAGGTGATCATCCGCACCAGCGGCGAGATGCGTTTGTCCAACTTCCTGCTCTGGCAATCCGCCTATGCGGAACTGGTCTGCACTGACGTGCTTTGGCCTGATTTCGACCGGTATGAACTGCTCCGCTGCTTGCTGGACTACCAGGGACGTTCGCGCCGGTTCGGGGGCGTCTGAGGATGGCGGTGGAAAAGGAGAGTGCCCCGCAGGCCTCGGGTGCGGTCATGCATCTGGAAGAATTGTCCCAGGCCGGTCTCACCGCCAAGCAGATGGCAGCGCGTCGGCGCCTCCATCAGCAAACGGCGTTGCTGATCCAGCAAGACCGTGCGCGCAAATGCGCAGATGCGGCTTCATGCGCGAGTCCGTCTGAGGTTCTCAGCGCTGATGCCGGCCATGAGCCGGAGCTGGTCTTCTCTCCCGAAGACGCGCCCGATGGGCCGCCTTGGCGCTACGATCCCACTCCTCATCAGCGCGCAGAGCGCGCGCAGAAGAAGGAGCGACGCGCCCATGCGCGCGAGAAGCTCAAGGACAGCGCTATCCAGAAGGCCCCTGAGAAGCTGCGGAACCCATCGGATCTGCAGGTGCGGTTCAGGACGGGGCTCATCTACACCTTGGTCACCATCGTCTGCATGCTGGCGGGGGATTACCCCACCATGGCGTATTTCATGGTGGTGGCGGGCATCTGTGCGGGAGAGTTCTTCTACATGCTGCGCTCTGACGCCAAGCTGCCGAATGAGGCGCTCGGCATCACCGGGGCCGTGCTGTACGTCCCGGCGCTGTACTTCTTCGGACTGGCGGGCGCCATGGTGGTCTCCATCGCGCTCCTGCTGGCGCTTTTGGTGTGGTATGTCTTCTGGCTCAAAGCGCGCGTGCAGGACGTGGGTGTGAGCTTCTTCGGCGCTGCCTACACCGGGCTTCTTTTGGGCGGTTTCATGCTCATTCGGGAAGCGTTGGGAGACCCTTGGGGCGGCATCGCGCTCCTGGTGTTGTTCTTGAGCGTCTGGGCCAATGATGCGTTCGCGTATCTGATCGGACGCCGTTTCGGACGGCACAAGCTGGCACCGCGCACCAGTCCGAAGAAGAGCTGGGAAGGGTTCTTCGCAGGCGTGGTGGGTTCATGCGTGTTCTGGGTGGTTCTCGCCTTCGTGCCGGGCATCCAGATGGGCGTCTGGCTGGCAATTGCATTCGGCGCCGTATGTGCCATGACGGAAGTGCTGGGAGACTTGGCGGAGAGTCGGATCAAGCGCAACTCCGGTTTCAAGGATTCAGGCACCATGATGCCAGGGCACGGAGGACTGTTGGACCGCTGCGATTCGCTCTTCATGGCTTCCATCACCTCTGCCATCTTGTTGCTGTTGGGAGGTTGCATTCCTTATGACGTCTTGCTCTGACGCAGCCGCATCATCTTCGTCCGCACCGCGCAAGATCGTGGTGCTGGGTTCCACCGGCTCCATCGGGCGGCAGACGCTGGAAGTGGCCGCCATGCATCCCGACAAGCTGGAGGTGGTGGGGCTCTCATGCCATCGGAACACTGCGCTCATGGAAGAACAGGCGGCGCGCTTCGGCGTGCGCCATACGGCGGTGGGCGCAGAAGAGGCGCTGGAGCTGGTCCATCTGGACGAGGCTGAGGTGGTGGTGAATGCGCTGGTGGGGGCTGCGGGCCTCAGGGCCAGCGTTGAGACGCTCTCATTCGGACGTGTGCTGGCATTGGCGAACAAAGAGTCCCTCGTGGTGGGCGGCGACCTCATCATGCCGCTGGCAGATGCGCCAGGGCGCTTGATGCCCGTGGACTCCGAACACGGTGCCATCTACCAATGCCTGGTGGGGGAAGACGCGCGCGAGGTCAGCCGGTTGTGGGTGACGGCATCGGGCGGTCCGTTCCGGGGCAAGACGCGCGAAGAGCTTGCGCGCGTGACGGCAGCGGATGCGCTGGCGCATCCCACATGGAACATGGGGCGCAAGATCACCATTGATTCATCCACCCTCATGAACAAGGGTCTGGAGGTCATAGAGGCGCATCATCTCTTCCAAATGCCCTATGAGCGCATCGAGGTGCTGGTGCAGCCTCAGAGCGCCATCCATTCCATGGTGGAATTCACGGACGGTTCCGTGAAGGCGCATCTGGGCGCCACGGACATGCGCATCCCCATCCAGTACGCCCTCAGCTGGCCGGAGCGCTGGCCTTCTCCTGCGGAACATGTTGATTTTCGCACCATGGGTCCTTTAGGGTTGGGCGCGCCGGACACGGCTGCGTTCAGGTGCCTCGATCTTGCCATCTCTGCGGGGAAGACGGGTGGGACGATGCCCGCGGCCATGAATGCAGCGAATGAAGTGGCCGTTGCCGCGTTCCTTGAAGGTGTGTGCGGTTTCCTTGACATCGAGGGCACCATCCAGCATGTGATGGAGCATCACGCACCGCAAGAGGTGCGTTCCCTTGAACAGCTCGAAGCGGTGGATGCCGAAGCACGGACGCGCGCTGAAGAGCATCTAGCGCGCGTCCGTTGATCGCTCTCGGCGTCAAGCGCTTTCTTGGGTGAGCGGCGGGGCCTCCCCGCTCTCGGGTCCTCCTTCCTCTGGGTCCGGCGGTTGTTCTTCCACCGGGTCTTCGGATGCATCGGTGCCGGGCGTTCCTTGGCCAGGTCCAGTGCCGGGGCTTCCGCCCTGGTCAGCATCTTGTACTGGAGCATCCTCTCCAGGGCTGTCCGCCCGGATCCCGTCGGAGGAGTCAGGACCGTCCGCTCGTGGCCCTTCGGCGGGCTCTTCTTCCATCATGGCGGCCGCCTCGAAGGGAGACGTCACGCCGGGAGCGCCGAGCGCGAATGAATCGCTGTCCGTCACCGACCCGATGTTCCAGCCCGAGCAATCCAGCGTGAGCGCCCGACAGAGCCGGAATGCGGAGTTCATCGTGACCACAGCACCGGTGTCCCACTGCTCAGCGCCGCTGATCCGTTCCAGCGCTATGCATTCATTGAATGCATGGAAGAGCGTGGTGGTGCCGGACAGGTCCCATGTGCTCCCATCCAGCTCTCTCAGAGAGCGGCATTCCAAGAACGCCAGCTGCAGCGCGCTCTCGCGCTCGGGCGCGACGAACCTGTCGGGCAGCGAGAGAGTCTCGAGCGCCCAGCATCCGCGGAACATCGATGAGCAGCGCCTGAGCGATGAGATGTTCCAAGCGCTCAGATCGAGGGATGTGAGCGATGAACATCCTTCGAACATCTGGGTGGCGTCCCACAGGCGCCCCGTTGATGCGGGGTCGAGCGGCGTCAGGCTGGTGAGCGTTGAGCAGTATCCGTACATGCCCATCGCATCGGTCAGCGTGTCGGTGAACGATGTCGAGAAAGAGCTCGGGACGCGTTCCAACGACGTGCATGAGAAGAAGAGCCAGGAAGCGCTCTTCACGCGCACGGGGTCCAGCGCGCCCGCCTCAAGGGCCGCCGCCTCCTTCAAGGAGCCCATGTTCTGGAACCACCGATCCATGCAATAGGGGCGGATGGGGGTCATCCGCGCTGCATCGTCGCATTCGACGGCTATGATGCTGTCAGCGAAGCCGGTCCAGGGGCATGCACCGTTCTTGAAGTCGTTCCAGGTGATGTTGAATCTCTCATGCTCCTCCAGGCCTCGATACGAGGCCTGGAGCGTGCCGTCCCGATGGGTCTCTGGGACGTCCAGGCCGCGCCCGAACATGAGCACGTCACCAGCCGCTCCGCGGTACAGAGCCGCATAGGAGCGGTCCTCTTTCTCATGGGCGTAGCGCACGGGCACCGACCCTGACCCGTAGGCCGCGTTCACGGCTGCGCGCACTTCATCCGCATGGAGCGGCTCTCCCAAGCCGTTCGCATACCAGTACCCATCGTCGAAGCGCACGACAGTGGGGTTGTAGCAGTGGTCGAGCCGCGACAGGCGCATGTTCGAAGGCACGACCAGCTCGATCAGGTGATCGAGCTGTGCCAAGTTGAGCTCAAGATCCACGGTCCACTGGGAAAGGTCGAGATCGAGCAAGCGGTGGCAGCAGGCGAAGATGCGCGGGAGGGATTCAGCGTCGGCCCGCACCTTCCAGCCTTCGACAGCGAGATGCTTTGCGCCTATGAATTGGAACATCTCTGTGACATCGGCGCAAGCCGACATGTCCAGGTGCTCCAAGCCTTCGAGGCTCACAAGGCCGAACATGTCATAGAACCATCTTCTGCATGTGGCGGGTTTCAGGTCGGCGAGGATCCGCGCCTCGGAAACCGGCAAGCTGCGCCAAGCTGCAGAACCGTGTTCGCCATCCACGGTGAAATCCCTCACTTCCAGGACGAGCGGCAGCCCTTCGAAAACATCGGGCGCGACGCTTCCGCGATCCATGATGAGCAGCATGTTCCCGTCTTCCTTTTGGTACGCGGCGGCATAGGGGTCATCATCTCCCCATCCGCCACGGAACGCATGGAAGGTGACCTTCTCAACGTCATCTGAATAGGAATAGAGGCTGTCCACGTATTTCATGAGGGCATGCTGGCCGAATGACTCTCCGGTCTCTTCGCAGATCCAATATCCTGCAGACTCCATGTTCGAACCGAGGCCCAGGGGCGTTGCAGGCACCGGCGCTCGACCGGTCCTGATCTGGTTGGAGAGGACGACCGTCTCCAGCGTGGGGGACCTTGGGTACATGTAGAGGCTCTGCTGGTCTGAGCGATCGATCCGGATTCCTGAAAGATCAAGGTAGCGCAATGATGAGCACCCGTCCGTCACCGCCATGCATGTGTTGAGCGCGCCGTTGCCCGGAATGTCCAATCCGCTCAGATCGATCCGTTCGAGCGAACTGCACTCCGCGAGCATGCCATCCATGTCCCTGAGCCGAGGGCATCGGAGCGTCTCGAGTCCGACGATCTCGCTCAAGGAGGTGCAGAATGCGAGCATGTTCCATGTCCGCGTGCACGATTCCATGTTCCACCCGGTGATGTCCAGGCGCACGAGCGAGGAGCAGGCATAGAACGAGCACAGAGCCAGTTCGATGTTCTTCGGGTCCCATGCCGTGAGGTCAAGGGCACGCAAGGAATGGCAATTGCAGAACAGATAGCCGATGTCATTGATCTCAGAGACATCCCAGGTCTCCAAGCCGATGACGCGCTCGAGCGAAGCGCATCCCAGGAAGGTCGAATGCAAGCTCTTGGAAGGATGGCTCGCATTCTGCGTGGCGGGCCGGGAAGGTGCGATCCCTGTGACATCCGCGCATGTGAGCACGGTCATGTCTCTGAAGAAGTTCTGCAAGCAGAATATCTGGATGGGGTGTTCTTGTGCCGCTCTCCCGCAAGCCACGCGCGCTATCGAACCGGTATGTCCGCTCCAAGGGAGCACGCCTGGTCGCGAGAAATCCTCCGAGCCCGTTTCCATCCCGCGCCAAGAGGCGGTCAAGGAGCGTCCTGCCAGGCTTTCTGGGACCTCATCGCCCCGGTCGAACACCAGGAGGGTCCCGGTGCCATCGACATCTTCGTAAAGCGCTGCGTAGGGCTCTTCGATCGGGGCTTCCACAGGAGCCAAGGCGAGGTCGTTCGAGATGCGTGCCTGGTCCGCCAGCCACGCGAAAGCGAGGCCGGCGGCGAGCGCGAGCGAACCGATGGCGCATACGGCCGCCATCAGAGCAGCAGCGAAGGCGGCCTGTTCAGCCGGGGCGGTTCTGTGCGTGGCTGCATCCATCGTCCGCTCCTCTCATCTCATGCGTTCGCGGTGACGCTCAGGCGCGCTTGCGCGTCGTAGGCGGTGCAGGCTTCCGTCGCGTTCGCGAAGCCTTCGGATTGGATGGCGTGGGCGGTGACGTCTATGGTCGTCTCAGAGATGCCCACGTCCTCGGTCAGATTCGCAAGGGTGACCGCATCGAAGACGCTCGGGGTCTTCGCTCCCGCTGCCAGTTCCGCATCGTAGACGTAGCGGTAGGTGCGGAACCCGTCGGCCAGCTGGGCCTCTCCGATCTGCTTCCAGCCGCTGTTCACCGTGTAGGAGAACAGGTCGGCGTCGGTCAGCTCAGCTGCTGCTCCGTCCTTGATGGCGCCTCCCGAGAACACGGGCACTTTCACGTCGGCGGCCACATAGGCCGGCACGCTGCCCGTGTTCGCGATCGTGGGATCCTTCGCCACGGATTGGAGCGGCTTCAGGTCCTTGGCGGCAGCGGCTGAGAAAGACGGCTCTGTGAGCTCGATCTTCAGGTCCGTGTCGAGCGTGAATGGATTCTCGGCTGTCGCGATGCCGGTGAGGTAGGCTGCGGCCGCACCTGCACCGATCGTGCAGGCCAACAACCCGCACGCGGCAGCGGCGCCGATCCTCTTCATGCTTCTTTCAGGTGCGGTTCCGGTCTGTTCGGACATGCTGTTCCTTTCTCTTCTGGTCTTGTGGCGATGTTCTGTGGCGATGCGAACGAGAGCGCGGCGGCTGCCAGCGCCAATGCGATGGCCACGCCCGCGCAGGGCAGGCGATTCTCCTCCAGCCAAGCGATGGACCAGCCTGCATAGGGCACGTGGGCGCAGACGACGCCGATGATGTCCTCGAAGGGGACGAGCCTGATGTCAGGTTCGTCGTTCGCGTCCCCTTTCGTTTGGATGAGCCCTCCTTCCTGATAGATGTCCTGCGTTCTATGCACACAGACGTTCTCGTCTGCATCGCCTATGCGGAAGGCGGCGACATCGCCGATCCTGAGGTCTTCGCCATGGATGCTCCCATCCACGATGGCCAGCGATCCGAGCGGGATGCCGGGAGCCATGGAGGATGATTTGACGATGTAGGTGCTGCAGCCGAACAGGGTTGGGATGAATGTGAGCGCTCCCAGCATCAGGGCGGCTGCAGCCATCGTTGCGAGGGCGGCGTTGAGCGCCTGTGAAACGAACCGTTCCGCTCTCATCGCGCACCTCCTGTCCGCGCGCCGGTCGGCTCGCTTTGGCGTTCACGCCTCTTGTGCATCCAGATGGCCCAGGCCCCGCCCAGTGCTGCTGCGGCGCAGGCTGCGAGCGCGTGGGGCCACGGCGCATCGTCACCGGTCTGGGGGAGAGTGGTGAGCGATCGGGGTTCGCGGACCGGGCCAGAGTCCCCGATCCAAATGGTCTGGCTCTCAGCGGCCGCGTCCTCATGCATGGCCACCACCTCTCCCTCGGCTGTCAGCCGCTCGAAGATGACGAGCCGCGCTCCATCAAGGCCAGAGGCATCCACATGGAAATCGAGGAAGGTGCTGCCCGACGAGCTTCCAGGTGCGAACTGCGCCGTTGCGCTCACCTTGTTGCCAGCGTGGTCCAGAAGTGGTTCAGCGGTGATGTGGCCGCCTTCTCCCTCGGTGGCGCGCATGACCGTTCCGAACAATGAATAGGTCTTGCCTGCCACCAGGTTCTCGTAGCGCACCTCATCGGTGATGGTGAGGTCGGCCTTCGCATCCGTGGCGTTCAGCCCGCTCTGCTCATCGAATGCGCTCGTGCTGATGCGCGGAGCGGCGATCCTCACGGTCTGGGCGTCGTTGTCCGGGCTGTCATGCACGACCAGCTCGCATCCGTCACGGAAAAGCGTCTCGTACACCACCAGTTCCGTGCCATCCGCCATGCTCGTCGGCGCGAAGGTGAAGGTCACGGAAGTGTTGCCTGTGTTGGAGAGCGGCGTGAACGGGACGGTGCAGGTGAGCGGCGTCCCTTCTTCGTCGAGGACGGCTTCCGCGCTGGGTGCGTCTTCGGTGCCCGTCTTGTGCATCAGCTGTCCGCGCAGCACGTATTCGGCGCCTTCTTCCAGGCCGCTGTAGGCCACAGCGTCCACGATCGTCACGGCATCCTGCGCGATGGCTTCCTTGCTATCCGTTGCAGCGTCTGTGGCATAGGTGTTGATGGCGGGTGCCACCACCTCGACGCTCTGTCCGTGGTCATCCAGCTCCTCATGGGATGCCACGATCTTGCCTGTGGCCGTTTCCATCACCTCTTCGAAGCAGACGAGCCGCTTTCCGAAGAGCGTGGAGGCATCGAAAGCGAACGATACCTCGCAGCTGCCCGAGGAGGACACCGGCGTGAACGTGAGTTCAGTGGTGATGGCCTCTCCGGCGGCGTCCGTCGCCTCTGAGGCGGTCTCGGCATCCATCAGGCGCCCGCAGATCCGGTATTCCGTGCCCGGCACCAGATTGCAGTAGTCGATTCGGTCGGTCACGCGGACATCGCGGTTCGGATAAAGATGCTTGGAGGCGTCATGGGCGCTGCGCGCTTGCGTGACGATGGCGGGAGGAGGCGTCACGCGGTCCTCTATGTCTCCCAAGGGGATGCTGAGGCCGTGGGCGGTGACGCTGATGCCTTCCATGCTGATGAGGTCCAGCCCTGCGTTCGAATCAGCGCGCAGCTCTGTCAGGGCGTAGGCGTCATAGGGGAGTGCTCCCAGCGCGTCGTCGGGCGCGGTCATGCTGCCATCCGGTGCAAGGCCGAACCAGATGCCGGCGTTCGGATCCAGTTGTGCGGAATCCACCGCTTCTTCCGGGACGTCGGCTGACGCCATGGCCCAATCGTTCGCGTTCGCATCCTGGGTGTGCGCGTGCCACGCAGCGGAGGTGTTCACGATGCCGTTCTCGTCGGTCACCAGCACATGGCGCTCACCAGTGGTCAGGGATTCCAGGATGAAGGGGATGCGCGCCAAACGACTCTGATCGGTCTGGAGCACTTTGCGGAAATCCAGGTCTCCGCGCTTCACTTGATCGTGACAGGCGCTGATGCCGTCCAGCGTCACCATCTCGCCATCGCGGGTGATGCTGAACGTGCGCGCTTCCGTGTCGTTCGCCAAGTATCCGGTTCCCGCAGCCACTTCTTGGATCTCATAGGTGCCGAAGGGGAGCGTCTCGGTCGACGTGCACGCGCTTCCGCCTTCGGAGACGATGCGGGCCACCACTTCTCCCGGCGCGCGCATGACACCGTCCACGCAGACTGCCTGCGCGCTCACGTTGCGGATCTGGAACGCGGTGCCGTCAAGGGATGCTGCGCCCAAGGGATCGGTGAGGCCGCTCTCCGCATCCCGCTTCACGATGGTCACGCCACCGCGCATGATGTCCTCGGGCACGGTGCTCACCATCGTGTACGTGATGCTCTCAGCGGTGCCGGAGGCGGGAAGCGCGATCACGCGCAGACGAGAGTCGATGCGGTAGCCTTCAGGAGCGGACACTTCGCGGAGGGTGAGGGTTCCCAGTGGCAAACAGGGCGCTCCTGCCGTCGTGCGATAGAGCGCATCCCCTGAGACCAGGTGGTCCTCATCCAGCTTGATGCATCCGCCAGCATCCGTCGCGAAGCGCCAGATCCGGGCAGGGGTGCATCCCGCCGCGCTTCCCTCGTCCGTGAACAGCTCTTGATAATGGCGTGCTTCGAACACGGCGCCTTCCAGCACCCCGTCACCTTGCGGGGTGGAGTTCGCGGTCACTGAATCGCATTTGCGGAGCAGCACCTCTGCTGCGTAGCTCTGGGGCGCATCGCTCACGGCCAGGGCGGATGTCTCTCCAGCACGCACGGTCACGGCATGTGCGGCGCTGTCATAGGTGAAGCCAGAACCCAAGGTGGACCCTGCGTTCTCGCGGATGTAGTAGGTGCCGTCCTTCAGGCGCTTGGAGGTGCCGCGTCCATCTGCTCCCAGCGTGATGGAGCAGACATGCGCGGTGCATGCAGCATCTGAGAACACATCGTATGTGATGCCCTCGAGCCGATAGTTCGGGTTGTTCGCACTCGTGTCTGGGACCGAAGATGATTTCACCACCTCTATGTCTCCGGACGGAAGTATCTCGAACTTGTAGATTCCCACGCCGGGCTGGTTCGCGATGGAAGGGCCGACGAAGCCGATGACCACATAGGGTCGGGCTGCTTCAGTGTTGACGTCCAAGATGCGCAGTGCCATCCGTCCTTTGGAGCCGTCGGAGGGCATGATCCCAATGGGGTTCTTCACATGGCTGCATTGCAGACCGAGCTGCGTGTAATCGTGCCCGTAGTTGTAGGGGTTGGTGATGGGCCACCTCTCTGAGTGGAAGGACTGGTCTTCCAGTTGGTAATCGCCGAAGTCGAAGGAGTAATTGAAGTAGTCACGGGATTCCTGGGTGCCTCCAGGGTTCACGACGAAAGTGCCCACATCGTGCGCTGAGACGCCGTTCCAATCCGCGCCGGAGGACCAAGCGAGGTATTCGTAGAGGCTGTTGGGGTCGCTCTTCCATGAGTAGCAGTACGCGCCCGTGTTCACGCAGGCGTGCCATGAGAGGTCAGGCGGGTTCGGCCACCAGTAATCGGCCTTGGTCATGAACTCTATCTTGCGTCCGGGCGTCAGCGTTTCCAGGTTCAAGCTGTCGAACACCACTTCCGGCACGTAGGCGAGGGATGAGGTGGAGGCAGCCTGCGCCGGTTCGGCGAACAGCTCCAGGAGCGACGGCGCATCGCAGCTCACATCCGCGCGCAGCACCGTTTGCGGAGATGCTGATATCTCCAGCATCCCTGTCGCGGTGTCCCAGACGGCGTTCTCTCCTTCGACGAGCTCCATCTCTTCATCGCTGCCGTTCAGGCGTACGTGGATGTCGGAGAGCGCAAGATGCCCCGCGGTCTCAGGCGTGGCGACGGGAATGGTGGTGGTCACATCAAAGGTGGAGGAAGAGATAGTTCGATCGCCCATCACCTTTACGCGCGGGTCTGCTGAACTGATGGAGACATCAGTGAGACATGGATCGCTGTCCTCCAGTTCAGCAGGAATGAGGAGCTGCAGCTGGCATGCGAAGGGGATGTCTTGACCATCTTGTAGATAGAAGCTCTTAGGCACATAGGCGATGCCGCTCTCTGCATCGAATCGGCAGCCGTCCAGCACATCGCCTTCGTTGGTCATGAGAGCGAAGACATGGTCGGTCGCCGTGCCTGTTCCGTTCAGCGACGAGGGGGCCGCCAGCGCCACATAGAAGCCAGAATCGGGGCCGGGGTCCAGCAGGTCTGCGCTCGATGCGTATTGCCCCGCGATGATGGACATCCAGTCTTCACGCGCATAGATGGCATCCATCGTGCGATCGGGTCCTGCGATCGCGGCATCGAAGAGCGTGCTCTTGACGTAAAGGGTGTGCCCGCTGTCCTGGAACGCGGAGAGATCTTGCCCGAAGAGGCCTGCGATGAACGAGAGCGCAGGCGCCGGCTCATCCACCGGTGCAGCGACTTGATCCACTGCTCCTGCAAGGTGGTCGTTTCTCAGTTCATAGGCGAAGCGGTGTTCCGGGTCTTCCTCTTCAGGCGGCCTGTCGGCCCAAGCCTGGACGGGCGAGAGTGCCAGGCTGAGCGTGAGCGCTGCTTTCAGGATCGTGCTCCGTGCGCGTTGCGTTGCCGATGCTGTTCGTGCCATCCAGCCTCCTTGTCATCAGTGCCCTGCGGAGCCGTGATCGCAGGTCCGCATTTCGTGATGCTCTGATGATGGGGTCGCCATCTGACGGACACCTGTCCGTGTGTTGGCATGCGCGCTCTCTTCGCTCAGTGACGTTCTGTGCTCGACCTGTCCGAGCCTCGTCTTCGTTCCGTCGGCTTTTCGTGCATCTTTTGTCTGGAACCTTCACAAATCTGCATGCGGTCTTGATAATGTCGCAAATGTTTTTCGAACGATCCTTGCGAAGGAGGGAATCCATTGGACATCCTGTTCATGGTCTTTTCCGCCGTCATCGCCATCGGTTTCATCGTGCTCATCCATGAAGGCGGCCATTACCTGGCCTCTCGGGCCTTCGGCGTCCGCGTGACCGAGTTCATGCTGGGTCTGCCCGGTCCTTCGGTGGGCTTCACGGCTGGAGGCACGCGGTTCGGCGTGACAGCGGTTCCTCTTGGTGGATATGCGCGCGTGTGCGGCATGGAGGGCGGTGGGATAAGCCCTCATGCGCGCGGTGCATTGCGCGAGGCCTATGAGCGCGGCTCGGTCACCGAAGAAGAATTGGCGGATGCCCTGGGTATCACGGAAGAGGAGGCTTTCGAAGCGCTCGATCAACTGGCCGAATGGGGGTCGATCATCCGTCCGGAGCGCAAGGATGACCGCCAGGCCTGGAAGACGCCGGCCGTCGCGCCTTCCGCTCGGGCGCGCAAGCAGGCAAAGCGCCTGGGGATGCCGGCGCCGCTGCAACTGGAGGCGGGCATGCCGCGCCATGTTCCTGACTTGGACGCGTTCTATGAACGGGAGCTCTCTTGCCAGTACCGTTCGTTGCCGTTCTGGAAGCGCTCGGTCATCCTGCTGGCGGGCATCGGCGTGAACCTCGCGTTCGCGCTCATCGCCTTCGTGGTGGTGTATGCGGTCATCGGCGTTGACTATGCCATCCCCTCCACGGGCGAGGTGCAGCACCTCACGCTCACGCCCTTGCAGGCCATCCAGGCGGGCATCGGAGCCATCGTGGCCACCTTCCAAGCCATCTTGGGGCTCTTCAATCCGGCCACGGCGGGGGAGGTGGTGTCGAACTCCTCCAGTGTGATCGGCATCGCGGTCATGTCCGCGGATTTCTTCGCGAAGGGCGTGGCTGACGCGCTCTTCTTCATGGCTGTCATCTCCATTTCCATCGGCCTCATGAACCTGCTCCCCATCCCGCCTTTGGATGGCGGCCGCTTCTTGGTGGAGATCATCCAGAAGGTCACGCGGCGCACCGTGCCTGCGCGCGTGATGGGCGCGGTCTCCATGGCGGGCATGGCGCTGTTCCTGTGCTTCTTCGTCTTCATGCTGAACCAGGACATCCAGCGCTTCATCCTCGGCGGCTGACCCTCGCTCCCCATGTGCGAAAGGGACGTCCCAAATCGCACAGGCGGACATGCAAGATGTGCGAAAGGGACGTCCCAAATTGCACATAGGATCAGCCATCCAGTGCTCATTCTCTATTCCTATGTGCGATTTGGAACGTCCCTTTTGCACATCGGCGAAGTGATGAAAGGGAGGCGGCCTTGCGATAAGATGGGCACCTGAACGCAGAGTGAAACGCAGCATGAAAGGCGCCTCCATGACCGAATCTGCTCCGAATCAGCGCACGCGCACCGTCATCGTTGGGGGTGTGCCCGTGGGCGGCGGCGCGCCCGTGTCCGTGCAATCCATGCTCTGCGCGTCTGAGACGGATGCTGGCGCCAACATCGAACAGGTGAACCGTCTGGCTGAAGCGGGCTGTGAGATCGCGCGCATGGCGGTCCCCAAGCGTGAATCCTTGGCCGTGTTCTCGAAGGTGTGCGATGCAAGTCCCATCCCCATCGTGGCGGACATCCATTTCGATGCGAAATGCGCCATCGAAGCGGCCTGGCGCGGGGCCTCCGCCTTGCGCATCAACCCAGGCAACATCGGGGGCCTCTCTGAGACGGATCTGGTCATCGCGGCGGCGCGCGGGGCTGACATCCCCATCCGCATCGGCGTGAACGCCGGATCGCTCCAAAAGGACATCGCCAGCCGCGAAGACCTGACACTCCCGGAGAAGCTGGCACGGAGCGCGGTGGAATACGTGCGCTATTTCGAAGAAGTCCGGGGCTTCACGAACATCGTGGTCTCCGCGAAAGCCCATGACGTGATGACCACGGTGGAGACCTACCGCCTCTTGTCCCAGCAGATCCCGCAGGTGCCGCTGCATATCGGCGTCACGGAGGCCGGCACGGCGCTGCAGGGGACGGTGAAGTCTTCCGTGGGGCTGGGGATGCTCTTGGCCGAGGGCATCGGGGACACGCTGCGCATGTCGCTCACGGACGATCCGGTCCTGGAGGTGCGCGCGGGCTGGGCGCTCTTGTCCGCTCTGGGGATCCGCCAGCGCACGCCTGAGATCGTGAGCTGCCCCACGTGCGGGCGGTGCAAGGTGGATCTCATCTCCATCGCGAAAGATGTGGAGGAACGCCTGCGGACCGTGGAGAAGCCCATCAAGGTGGCCGTCATGGGATGCGTGGTGAACGGCCCTGGGGAGGCGAAGGACGCTGATGTGGGCGTGGCGTGCGGGGAGGGCCAGGGAGCGGTGTTCGCTCATGGTAGAATCGTGCGCAAAGTTGATGAGGGCCGCATCATCGATGCCCTCATGAAAGAGGTAGAGGCCATCTGAGCGGTGCTCCAGGCGCGCTCTCCCGGCCCTGAGAGATGAGGGAGATGAGCGCACATGGCGGATATCCTGCGCCTCAAGAATCTGTACGTTCCCACTTTGAAGGAAGATCCGGCTGACGCGGACATCGCCAGCCATCGGCTGCTTTTGCGCGCGGGCATGCTCCGCAAGACGGCCAGCGGCGTGTACACCTTCCTTCCGCTGGGTTTCCGCGTGCTCAAGAAGATCGAGGCCATCGTGCGCGAAGAGATGGATGCCACGGGCGCCTATGAGATCATGATGCCGGCGCTCCAGCCCTCTGAGCTCTGGTTGGAGAGCGGCCGCTGGGATGATTACGGGCCGGAGCTCATGCGCCTGTCGGATAGGCATGAGCGCGGCTTCTGCCTGGGGCCCACCCATGAAGAGCTCATCACCTCTCTGGTGCGCGATGAGCTGCGCAGCTACAAGCAGCTCCCGCTCACGCTGTATCAGATCCAAGTCAAGTTCCGTGACGAGATCCGCCCGCGCTTCGGACTTCTGCGCAGCCGCGAATTCATGATGAAGGACGCCTATTCCTTCCATGATTCGCAGGAGTCCCTGCAGAAGACCTATGACGACATGAGCGAAGCCTACGGCACCATCTGCGACCGCTGCGGGTTGGAATGGCGCGCGGTGGAAGCGGATTCCGGCCAGATCGGCGGCAAGGTCACCACGGAATTCATGGCGCTGGCCGAAAGCGGGGAAGCGGAGCTGGTCTATTGCGATTGCGGCTATTCGGCGAACACAGAGGCGGGCGAGTGCCGTCCGCATCCCACCGCCCATGACGTGGCAGAGCTCAAGCGCATCGAAACGCCTGAAGTGCACACCATCGAAGAGTTGGCGGCGTTTTTGGGCATCCCTGAGACTTCCACGGTGAAGGCCCTTTCCGGCAAGGATGCGGATGGCGGCCTGGTGGTGCTCTTCGTGCCGGGATGCCATGAGCTGAATGAGATCAAGGCTGCGCGCGCGGTGGAGGGCTTCGAACTGCTGACGGATGAGGAGATGGAAGCCTTCGGGCTGCACAAGGGGTCCATGGGGCCGGTGGGCCTGCCTGAGGGCGCGCGCGTGGTGGCGGATTCGTCGCTCCAGGGCGTGCCGCATTGGGTTGTGGGCGCCAACGAGGACGGCTTCCATTACCTGGGCGCGGCCCCGGGCCGCGATTTCACGGTGGACGCATGGGCGGATCTCTGCGTGGTGGCCCCGGGCGATTCCTGTCCCGAATGCGGCTGTTCGCTCAAAGGCGCGCGCGGCATCGAGGTGAGCCAGGTGTTCCAGCTGGGCACCAAGTATTCTGAGAGCATGCATGCCACCTATCTTGATGCGGACGGCAAAGAGCAGCCGCTGGTCATGGGCTGCTATGGCGTGGGCGTCTCCCGCACGTTGGCCGCCATCGTGGAGCAGCACAACGACGAGGCGGGCATCAAGTGGCCGCTGGCCGTGGCACCGGCCCATGTCTGCGTGATTCCGCTGCAGGTGGGAGATGACCTGGTGCAGCCGAAGGCCGAAGAGATCGCGCGCGCTTGCCAGCAGCTCGGATTCGAAGTGGCCATCGATGATCGTGATGAACGCGCGGGCGTCAAGTTCGCTGATGCTGACTTGATCGGCTGGCCGCTGCAGATCATCGTGGGCAAGCGCGGGCTGGCTGAGGGCAAGGTGGAGCTCAAGCGCCGCCGCACCGGTGAGCGCAGCGAATTTTTGGTGGATGCGCTGCCGGAGCTTCTGGCGTTCGCGAACCGCAAGATGGGGGACATGACGAAAGGTGGCGTCACCATCTTCTCAGGCTTGTTCAGCTGATCGGCCTCCAACCGTTCTGTAACGCATCGCGGCGCGCCTGATCCAAGGCGCGCCGCTTGCGTCATCCTTGTTCTAGAAGCAGGCCCGCATGAACAAGGAGGCGCATTTCTCATGACGAACATCACCGATCCTTTCCGCCAGATATTCCTCGCAGGTGTGGGTGCCCTGGCCATGGGCGCTGACAAGACCCAGGAGGTCTTGGACGCGTTGGTGCAGAAGGGGCAGATCACGGTGGATCAGGGCAAAGAGATAGCTTCCGAGCTCAAGTCGGATGCTTCTGACCGGACAGCGGAATTGCGCGACCAGATCATCCGTGCCCAGATGCAGGCCATGACGAAAGAGCAACGCGATGCGTTCGCCGCGCGCGTGGCGGAGATGGCTGCCAGCGTGGACGAAGATGACGCCCTGCGCGCCCAAGAAGCCGCCGAGGTGCAGACAGCCGCTTCTCAGCAGCAGTGATCGCGCGCCTCTTGCACGGGCCAGCGATGGGACCGCGCCCGCGCAAGGGGTTTCTCAAGCTTGGAAGAGGATGGCACCCAGTGTGAGCCCGCCGCCGAAGCCCACCAAGGCCACTTTGTCGCCGGGTTGGATCCGCTCGGTCCGATAGGCATCCGCCAATGCCATGAGCACGCTGGATGCGCTGGTGTTGCCCACATTCTGGATGGACACCTGGAAGCGGTCCATGGGCAGCCCCAGCTTCTTTGCCGCGAACCGGATGATGCGCTCGTTCGCCTGATGGGGAACGATGAGGGCCACGTCTTCGAGCGGCACGTCCGCGCGTTCGCACGCTGCGCGCACGGCATCCGCCATGGCCCTGCTGGCCCACTTGAAGATCTTCTGCCCTTGCATGCTTATGAAGGGGTGATGGGGGCGGGAGAGCTCCTCGGCCACCTCTTCCACGGAGGCGCTCATGATGGCGCCGGCCTTCTCCTGTCCGATGGTCCCGAAGGGGAAGGTGGAAAGATCGCGCAGCTGGTCGCATGCCAGCGCGAGCGTGGGATCATCGGTGTTCTCAAGGAAACTGCTCAGGATGCCCGGGACCTCAGCGTTCCACTCCAGCACCACCGCACCGGCGCCGTCTCCGAAGAGCACGCATGTGGAGCGGTCCGTCCAGTCCGTGATGCGGCTCAACCGGTCCACCCCGATGACCAGCGCGCGCCGGATGCGATTGCCGCGCGCCAAGCGCAAGCCCGCGGCTTCTGGAAGATCGGCCAGCGCTGAGGCTTCCATCATGTCCGCCGCCACATCGATGCCGTAGACGCACCCGGCGCAGGCTGCGTTCAGGTCGAACGCCACGGCCCGTTCCAGTCCCAGACGCGCCTTCACGAGGCATGCTTGGGAGGGCACCACGGCATCGGGCGTGATGGTCATGCAGATGAGCAGGTCCACGTCTTCGGGTGCCATGTCGGCATCAGCCAAAGCGGCGCGCCCAGCATCTGCCGCCAGGTCAGTGGAGGTTTCTTCCAGTGCCACATGGCGGTTGCGGATGCCCGTGCGCTCCGTGATCCATTCGTCGTTGGTCTCAACCACCTGGGACAGGTCGTCATTGGTGACCACCAGCTCTGGCAGCGCTTTTCCCGTTCCTGCTACTGTGCAGCCCATCTGTCATTCCCCTGAGATCGCGTGCGCCTCCTCAGGGCGCACAAACCATGATGCTTGATTATAATGACTGCGCTCATGAAACCATTTGGAACATCCTGAAAGGACAGCATCATGGCTACCATCGACACCGTTCGCGAAGTGCTGGTCGAGAACCTTGACCTTGATCCGGAGGCCATCACCGAGGAGGCCACCATCGAATCTTTGGGCATCGACTCTCTGGACATGGCAGAGCTCACCTGCGAGATCGAAGAGCGCTGCGACATCGATTTCGGCGAGCCTGCCGGCCTTGCCACCATCGGTGACATCGTCGCGCACATCGATTCCCTTCAGTAAAGGAAGACGCTCCTGATGAAGACCCGCATCACCGAACTGCTGGGGATAGAAGCGCCCATCCTGCAAGGCGCCATGGCCCGCATCGCAGACGCTTCGTTGGCGGCTGCGGTGAGCGAAGCCGGCGGCTTGGGCATCATCGCCTGCGGCGGCGCCAGCCTCGAATGGATCGAGGAGCAGGTGGCAGAGGCGCGCGAACGCACTTCCAAGCCCATCGGCGCGAACGTCATGCTGATGGACCCGCAAGCAGCGGACGTGGCGCAATTGTTGGCTGATCTGCGCGTGGAGGTCATCACCACCGGCGCAGGAAGCCCGGTGGACTATCTGCCCCTCTGGAAAGAGGCCGGCATCAAAGTGATCCCCGTCGTCGCCACCACGGCGCAGGCGCGCCGCATGGAGCGCCTGGGCGTGGATGCGGTGGTGGCGGAAGGCACGGAATCGGGCGGACACGTGGGCGAGCTCACCACCATGGCGCTTCTGCCCTCCGTGCGGGATGCCGTCTCCATCCCCGTCATCGGGGCGGGCGGCATAGCGGATGGGCGCGGCATGTGCGCCGCGTTCGCCTTGGGCGCCGAAGGCGTGCAGATCGGCACGCGCTTCCTCACGGTGGAGGAATGCACTGTCTGCGACGCATGGAAAGAGAAGGTCCTGGGGGCGAAGGATTCTGACACCATCGTCACCGGCCGCGGCACGGGACATCCCGTCCGCGGGCTCAAGAACCGCTTCGCCCGCGAATGCCGCAAGCGCGAGATGGAATGCAGCAATCCAGAGGATCTGGAGGGCATGTACGCCGGTTCGCTCAAGCGCGCGGTGGAGGGCGACATGGAGACGGGTTCCATCCTGGCGGGCCAAGTGGCCGCGTTCATATCAGAGCGGGGCACGGCGGCGGATGTCATCTCCTCCATCATGGCGGAAGCTGAGGCGCTGGGCGCGCTGGATCTGGCGCAGATGGCGGATCTCAACGCCCGCCAAGGGCGCATGCTCGAAGCATGAGCGGGACTGATGCCATGACCGCAGCCCTTTCATTCGCCTCTGGTGACATCATCTTCATGTGCTCTGGCCAGGGTTCGCAAAAGCCCGGCATGGGCAGCAGCCTTGCAGACGTGCCGGAGGTCAGCCAAGCCATCTGTTGCGCATCGGACGTGCTGGGGCGTGACATAGCGGCGGTGATGTCCGCAGAGGGAGAAGGCGCGCAGGAGCAGCTGAACGAGACGCGCAACGCCCAGGCGGCCATCGCAGCCCTTTCCATCGGCATCGGGCGCGCGCTCATGGCGCGCGGCATCCAGCCAGCGGCGCTTCTGGGCTTCTCTTTGGGCCAAGTGAGCGCGCTCGCGCTCGCGGGCATGCTCTCGGATGAGCAGGCCTTCGCCTTGATCGATGCCCGCTCAAGGGCCATGGATGAGGCAGCGCGCATGAACCCGGGCGCCATGGCCGCGCTTTTGAAAGCGGATGCAGCCGCTGTTGAAGCGCTCTGCGCAGCGTGCGCCGAAGGAGAAGTGCTGGCCCCTGCCAACTACAATTGTCCGGGCCAGATCGTCATCGCCGGCACGCCTGACGCCATCGAACGGGCGGAGGAGGCGTGGAAGACGCAAGGAGGCAGGGCGAGCCGCCTGGCCACGCAAGGCGCGTTCCACAGTCCGCTCATGCATGACGCGGTCGCGCCTTTCGCGGAATACCTGGAGACGGTCGGCTTCGAAGAGCCCTGTGTGCCCGTCATCTGCAACACGGATGCGCGTCCTCTGGACGCGGCCAGCGTGCGCAGTCGCCTGGTGGAGCATCTGGTGTCCCCGGTGCGGTTCCATGAGAGCGTGCAGCTTCTGGTGGATGCGGGTGCGCGCACGTTCGCAGAGGTGGGCTTCGGCGGCGTCCTTTCGGGGCTCGTGCGCCGGGTGGACAAGGATCTGGAGCGTCCCTGCGTGCAGGACGCGGAAAGCTTCAGCGCATTCGTGGAAGAGCGAGGCCGCTGAGCGGGACGGATGCTGCATTTCAGATAAGATTGAGCGAATGCTCACGATGCGGGCAGGTTGCACCATGCAACCGCCCGCTTTCAGGATAAAGGGGGTCATGTCGGTTTGGAGAGCATGGAGACGAAAGGCGTTGCGCTCGTCACAGGGTCAGGCCGTGGGATCGGTCTGGCATGTGCGCGCGAACTGGCACGCCGCGGGTTCGATGTCTGCTTGAACTGCTCGAGCGCTGTGAGCCTTGAGCGCACGGCGGGGGCAGCGGAGGCCATCGCGCAGGAGTTCGGCGTGCGCGCCCATGCAGTGGCGGCGGACGTGTCGGATGCGGATGCTGCGAAGGCCATGGTGGATGAGGCGGTGCAGACGCTCGGGCGTCTGGACGTGTTGGTGAACAACGCCGGCATCACGCGAGACGGCCTCATCGCCCGGATGAACCCAGAGGACTTCGATGCGGTGGTGGACGTGAATCTGAACGGCACGTTCAACTGCTGCAAGGCGGCGGCCAAGGTGATGATGAAGCAGCGCAGCGGCCGCATCATCAACATGAGCAGCGTGGTGGGCGTGGCTGGCAACGCGGGCCAGGTGAACTACGCGGCCTCGAAGGCGGGCGTGATCGGAATCACGAAATCCCTCGCGAAGGAGCTGGCACGGCGCTCCATCACGGTGAACGCCGTGGCTCCTGGATTCATCAGCACGGACATGACGGACGCTCTGACCGAAGAGCAGCGTGAGGCCATCGCGGGCCGCATCGGGTTGGGGCGCTTCGGTGAGGCGGAGGATGTGGCGGCGCTCGTCGGGTTCTTGGCAAGCCCGGAAGCGGCATACATCACGGGACAAGTCATCAGCGTGGACGGAGGACTGGCCATATGACGGACAAGACGACGATGCGCCGCGCGGACGGAACGCACCGCGTGGTCATCACGGGCATGGGAGCGGTGTCACCGGCCGGCATCGGGGTGGATGCGCTCATGGACGCCATCATGGACAAGCGGTGCTGCATCGGCCCCATCGAGCGGTTCGACACTGCGGACTACGAAGTGCACAATGCAGGCGAGGTGCGCGCTTTCGATGCCACTGAGCACGGCCTTTCCAAGAAAGAGGCGCGCCGCTTTGAACGTTTCGTGCAGTATGCCATCGTGGCAGCGGATGAAGCGCTCGCTCAATCCGGCCTGGACATGGAAGCGGAAGACCCTGCGCGCGTCATGGTGTCGTTCGGCACGGGCATCGGCGGAATCGATGAACTGCAAAAGGGGTTCGAGACGCTCTCCGAGAAAGGGCCGAAACGCGTGAGCCCTTTGTTCGTGCCCACCATGATCGGCAACATCGCTGCGGGCAACTTGGCCATCCGCTATGGCATGAAGGGCGAATGCGTGAACGTGGTCACGGCCTGCGCCACCGGTGCGCACAACATCGGGGAGGCGGTGCGCAGCATCCGCCATGGATACGCCGACGTGGCCCTTGCGGGCGGCTCTGAGGAGTCGGTGTCGCCCATCTGCATCGCCGGGTTCACCAATCTGGGCGCACTCTCCCAATCAGAGGACCCGACGCAGGCCTCTCTGCCTTTCGACGCGCGCCGCGCCGGTTTCGTGGCCGGTGAAGGGGCGGGCGCCCTGGTCATCGAATCCTTGGAGCATGCGCTCGCGCGCGGTGCGCAGCCGCTGGCTGAGATCACCGGCTTCGGCTCCACCGGGGATGCGTATCACATGACCGCGCCGGACCCGGAAGGGGAGGGCATCGTGCGCGCCATGCGCCAGGCGCTTGCTGAGGGCGGCTTCGGTCCGGAGGACATCGGGCATTTGAACGCGCATGGCACGGGCACGCCCGCCAATGACAAGACGGAAGCGAAGGCGCTCCACGATCTGGCGGGAGAAGCTGCAGCTGGCATTCCGGTCACCTCCATCAAGGGTTCCGTCGGGCACACGCTGGGGGCGGCCGGTGCCATCGAGGCCATCGTGTGCGCTCTGTCTGTGGCACGCGACCTGGTGCCGCCCACTGTTGGCTTCGCTGAGGCGGATGAGGAATGCGCCGTGCGCGTGGTGACGGAGCCCATCCGGGACCTGCCGCAGAAGGTGGCGCTCTCCAATTCGCTCGGGTTCGGCGGCCACAACGCGTGCTTGGCCTTGAGCCCTTACCGCGCGTGAGGCCTGCGCGCTCAAGGAAGGACGGCTGAAAGGAATGGGAATGGACATCACGTATCCGTGCGGACAAGACGTGGTACAGCAGGTGCTCCCGCATCGCGATCCGTTCGTCTGGGTGAGCCGTGTGGTGGAGTGCGCGCCAGGTGAATCCATCGTGGCTGAACTGGACGTGCCGGAGGATCTGGATCTGTTCCGGGGGCACTTCCCTGACCATCCGGTCCTGCCGGGCGTCATCTTGATGGAGGCGCTCGCACAGGCGGCATCGTTCTGCATCTTGGTGGACCGGGGGGCCGAAGGGGCGCTCGGGTTCCTCACGGGCATCGACAAGGCGAAGTTCCGCAACCAAGTGCGTCCGGGAGACGTGGTCACGCTCGAGGCGCGGATCGTGAAGTCTTCCCGCCGCTTGTGCGTGGCCGAGGTGCGCGCGTTGGTGGGGGACGCGCTCTGCGCCAGCGCCACACAGAAGTACATCTTGGCTGATGCGGAAAGCGCAGCCTGACGCTGCGCGGCGCATGAAGCTGGAGAAGGAAGAAGGCTGAAGATGGCGAAACGCTACATGCGGATAGGGGATGAGAACGCGGCGGCGGAAGGGGTGGACGGGCCGGCTGAGGAGGAGGCTCCGAAGGCGGACATCGCCTACCATGCCGAGCGCATCGGCGCTGAGCTCACGCGCACGCTGCGTCGTTTCGGAACGTCTTCGCGCGATGCCCATGATGACGCGGTGCAAAAGGACGACCAGGCGCCCCGCGCGCTCGTGTTCGCGCCGAAGCAGGCTGTGAAACAGGTCTGCGCTGCCATCGCGGCCGAGGGCATCCGCACGGTGATGCCGCTGGTGGGGGATTGGCGGCTCGACGGCAATCCGAAGGCGGCCCATGAGAGCGTGAGCCTTGAAGGCAAGCCATCGCGCGCGCTCTTCTCCAACGCCCATGCTGTGCTGGCTGCGGCGGATGCGGCGTCAGTGCAGACCATCTTC
This sequence comes from uncultured Eggerthellaceae bacterium, assembly GCA_947650915.1. Taxonomy (GTDB): domain Bacteria; phylum Actinomycetota; class Coriobacteriia; order Coriobacteriales; family Eggerthellaceae; genus MGBC163016. Next base: position 39,860 of record CANSWY010000001.1, read on the forward strand.
TTGGGAGGGGACGCGCTCCCGCTGGCGACGGACAACCGGTTCCTCGTGCGTGCGGCGGATGCGGGCATCCTCGTGTTCGCGCCTCTGGAGGCGGATGCCACGCACAAGCATTGGGTGGCCTGCGAACCCGCGCGTGCAGAAGGGACGGCGCAGCCCACGGCGTGGCGGACCTGCCATGCATGCAAGCTCACGTTCGATGATGCTGAATTCGCTGAAGAGGACCATGCATGCCCTGGGTGCAAGACGCTCGCGCGCCTCACCTTCGATGAGCGCTTGGCCCAGGTCTGCGATGAGGGCACGTTCGTCGAATGGGATGAAGACGCGGAAATGGAAGATCCGCTCCAGTTCCCCGGATACGCAGAGAAGATCCAAGGGCTCCGGGACAAGACGGGGCTGGATGAGGCGGTGCGCATCGGGGAGGCCAAGATCGGCGGCTTTCCCGTTGCGGTGGGCATCATGGATTCCCGTTTCCTCATGGGTTCCATGGGCAGCGCGGTGGGGCGCAAAGTGTCGCATCTGTTCGATTATGCCACGCTGCAGCGCTTGCCCGTGGTGCTCTTCTGCGCATCGGGCGGCGCGCGCATGCAGGAAGGCCTGGCGTCCCTCATGCAGATGGCCAAGACGGCCTGCGCGGTGCAGCGCCACAGCAAGGCGGGGCTTCTGTACATCTCCGTTCTGACCGATCCCACCACCGGCGGCGTCACTGCCTCGTTCGCCACGCTGGGCGACATCATCTTGGCGGAACCCAAGACGCTCATCGGCTTCGCGGGCCAGCGCGTCATCCGTGACACCATCAAGCAAGAGCTCCCCGAAGGCTTCCAAACGGCGGAATTCGCGCTGGAACATGGGCTGATCGACGCCATCGTGAAACGTGAGCGCATGAAAGAGATGTTGCGCACGCTCTTGTCCTTGCATGCTTCCGCCTACGCGCCTCAGCAAGATCTGCCGGTGACGGATCAGCTGGCCGATGCGTTCCTGTTCGGAGAGACGCCCGCGCAGGCGCAAGCGAAGGGCCTGTTCGCGGGGCTGGTGGAGATGCTCCCCTTCGATCTGCCGGCAGCGCTTTCGGGAGATGCGGACGGGCAGGCGCTCGAGCGCCACGCCAAGCGGGAGCTGAAGCGCGCAGGCCTCACGGAGGAAGCGGCACCGGGCAGCGCGTGGGAGAGCGTGCAGCTGGCCCGCAACGTGCACCGCCCCACTTCCATGGCCTATTTGCGCGGCATCGCTGACGTGTTCGTGGAACTGCATGGCGACCGTGAATTCGGGGACGATCCGGCCATCATCGCGGGCATCGGGAAGATCGGGGATGTGTGCGTCACCGTCATCGCTGAGGAGAAGGGTGCTGATCTCCAGGACCGCATCCGGCGCAACTTCGGATGCCCGCATCCGGAGGGGTATCGGAAGGCGGCGCGCCTGATGCGCCAGGCGGAAAAGTTCAACCGCCCCATCATCTGTTTGGTGGACACGCAGGGCGCGTTCTGCGGGACGGGTGCGGAGGAGCGCGGCCAGGGCAACGCCATCGCTGAGAACCTCATGCTGTCAGCCGGGCTGCATGTGCCGATCATCAGCGTCATCCTGGGCGAAGGCGGCTCGGGCGGCGCATTGGCGCTGGCATTGGCGAACACGGTGGCCATGCAGGAGAACGCGGTGTATTCCATCCTGTCGCCGGAAGGGTTCGCGTCCATCCTCTGGAAGGACGGCAAGCGCGCTCCTGAAGCGGCCGAGGTCATGCGCATGAGCGCTCCGCAGGTGCTGGAGCTGGAAGTGGTGGATGCCGTCATCCCGGAAGGCGCCGGTCCGGCCCACGAGAATCCGGAGGAGGCGGTGGCCAATGTGCGCGCATACGTGGAAGGGGCCTTGGCTGAGCTGAAGGACCTGTCTCCGCATGAGCTGCGCGTGCAGCGCCAGCTCCGTTTCTCGAAGTTCTAGCAGCGTCCGTTACATCAGGGAGGCCCCGTGGCAGACTACATCGAAGGCAAGCGTCCGGTCCTGGAGGCCCTGCGCAGCGGGATGCCCATCGAAGAGGTGTTCCTCTCAGACAATCTTGAGCGCGACACGTTGGTGAAGGACCTGCTGCGCAAGTGCAAGCAACGGGACGTGCGCGTGACGGAGGTGTCGCGCACGCGCATGGAATCCCTCATCGCTAAAGCGGCTCCGAAGGCGCCGGCTGAGCGCCAGCGCAAGATCGCAGCGCAGGGCGTGGTGGCGAAAGCGGCGCCGTTTCCGTACGTTTCTCTGAACGAGGTCATCGCGCTGGCGGATGAGCGCACCGCCGCATGCGGGCGCGCGCTCATCGTCATCTGCGACCATCTGACGGACACGGGAAACCTGGGTGCCATCGCACGCTCGGCGGAGTGCGTGGGCGCGGCGGGACTGGTGATCCCCAACAAGAGGTCAGCGCACGTGACGGCGGCAACCTACAAGAGCTCTGCTGGCGCCATCGCTCACCTCAAGGTGGCCGAAGTGCCGAACATCGCGCGCGCTCTGGATCAGCTGAAAAATGCGGGGTTCTGGGTGGTGGCGGCCACGGAGCACGCAGAGCCGCTCTTGTGGGAGACGAACATGGAGGGCCGCATCGCGCTCGTGTTGGGAAACGAACAGAGCGGAGTGTCGGATCTGGTCCGGAAGAACTGCGATCTGGAGTGCCGGCTGCCTCTTGAGGGGGATGTGGCTTCGCTCAACGTGGCTCAGGCGGCCACGGCTTTCATGTACGAATGGCTGAGGCAGAACCATGGCTGAGGCTCGGCGCCGTCTGCTCATCGTGGATGGCTACAACGTGCTGCGTTCCGGCAGCCGCTATGCGCGGATAGAGCTGCCTGATTACACGGACGACACGTTCAATCAGGCCCGGGACCGCCTCATCAATGACGTGGTGGATTTCGCGGGCCGGGAACGCGCGGCCGTCATCGTGTTCGATGCCGCTGGCAACGCCTGCGCGGCCACAGAAGCTGAGGCAACGGTGGGCGGCGTGCGCGTGATGTTCACGCGGCGCGGGCAATCGGCTGACCGGTTGATAGAGAAGCTGGCCTATGACGCGAAAGAGCGCGGCGTGGAGACGCTGGTCGTCTCAAGCGATGCGGGCATCCAGGATGCAGTCTTCGGGGGCGGGGTGGACCGCATGAGCGCAGAGGGCTTCTGTCAAGAGATGGAACTGCACGCGCGTGAGGTGCGCGAAGAGGAGGCCCCGAAGATCGCTCGCAAGAGCACCGTTGAGGAACGGGTCTCTTCGGAGGTGGCTGCGCGCCTGCGGTCGCTCCGTGACTCCCTCTGAGATCTTGACAAGGCGAAGGTCTCCTTGGACAAAGCCCCTCTAGGAGCAGAAAGCCGTCCCCAAGTGCAAAAGGGACGTGTCCCAAATCGCACAGAGGAATAGCGCGTCTCAGCAGGTTCTCTTCTCCTCTGTGCAATTTGGGACGTCCCTTTTGCACTTGGCAGGAGGAGCTTGTTCATGATGCTGCCAATCCTGACCAAAAAGGAATGGCCTCGGTGCGACACCAAGGCCATTCAGCAAGAGCCAGTTGAATGATTCACGGCCCGTTCCGCTTATGGGTCCTGCTTGATCCGGAGGCCTTTCGAAGGCTGAGCGAAAAGGATAGAGCCGCCGTCACGCCTTGAAGCGGTAGCCGTAGCCGCGCACCGTCTCCACCAGCGTGGGGTCATAGCCGGCAGCGCTGATCTTGTCGCGCAGGCGCTTGATGTGCGTGTCCACCGTCTTCGTTTCTGTGAGGTATTCCCAGCCCCATGCATCCCGCAGCAGGTCTTCGCGGCTGACCACCTTGCTGGCGTTCTTCATGAGGGAGGCCAGAAGCTCGAATTCGCGGGGAGTGAGATCGATCTCCCCCTTGTCGCCAGAAGCGGTGTGCGCGTCTTCATCCAGCGTGATGCCGCTCACCGTGACCACGTTGTGGGCACCGCCCACTTGCCCCGAACCGCGGCGCAGAAGGGCGCGGACGCGGGCGATGAGCTCGCGCACGCCGAAGGGCTTGGAAAGATAGTCATCTCCACCGATCTCAAGGCCCACCACTTTGTCCAGTTCTGTGTCGCGTGCCGACAGGAAGAGCACCGGGGCGGAGGTGGTGGTGCGGATGCGGCGGCAAAGCTCATAGCCGTCCATGCCCGGAAGCATGATGTCCAGGATGAACAGATCGTAATCGTTCTGCTGGGCCAGTGCGATGGCGTCTTCGCCGCTCTGCACGATGTCCGCGTTGTACCCTTCCTTCTTCAGGGCATATCCGACGAAATCGGTGATGGTGGCTTCGTCGTCACACACGAGGATCCGGCTTGCTGTTTCAGTCATGACCTTCGCCTTTCTTCAGGCGTGCGGCATCAGCGCAGATGCAAGGCGCCCCACCTGAGGATGGTGTATCGTGTCCTTCAGCACATTATCCATCAAAAACCGAAAGATGATCTTGGGAATTATGTTTCTTGCCGTTGATGTTGGCAACACGCAGACCGTGGTGGGCGTCTATCGAGGAAGCGATCTGGTCGCTTCATGGCGGCTTCCAACGTTGCGCGAAGACACGCCGGACGGCCTCTGCGCGCGCCTGCTGCCGCTCATGGAGATGGCCTGCGTCAGCCGCAAGGGCATCGCGCGCGCGGCGCTCTCTTCGGTGGTGCCTCAACTGAATGGGGTCTGGACGGCGGCAGTGGAACGCTTGGCGGGGGTGGACATGCTCATCTGCACGGCGCAGACGGCAGGCGGCCTCTTCCAGGTTGACTATCCCCACCCGGAAGAGATCGGTGCCGACCGCGTGGCTGATGCGGTCGCCTGCAAAGTGAAGCATGGATTTCCTTCGGTGGTGGTGGATTTCGGCACAGCCACCAACATGGAGGTCATCGATGAGCGCGGCATGTTCATCGGCGGCATCATCGCACCGGGTCTGCAGACCAGCGCCTCAACGCTCATTTCCAGTGGAGCGCAGCTTTCGTCGGTCGGCCTGGTTGCGCCAGCGCGCGCCATCGGGCGCAACACGCGCGAAGCCCTGGAGAGCGGCATCATGTATGGTGAGGCGGCCCGAGTGGATGGCCTGATCGGCCGCATCGTCTCTGAATTGGGATGCCCTGCGCGCGTCATCGCCACGGGCGGCTTGGCTTCCTTGGTCGCACACCTCTCCGTTCGCATCGATGTGGTGGATCCTGACCTGACGCTGGAGGGCCTTCGTTTAATATCTGAAGCCAACAGTCCACGCTGAACCGAGGAGGGCCCATGCTCACGGACATCCAGATCGCGCAGGCGGCGAAACCCCAGAAGATCGTCCAAGTCGCAGAGAGGCTGGGGATCGGGGAAGAACATCTTGAGTCGTATGGTCCATACAAGGCGAAAGTGGACTACAACCTGCTGAAGGATGGCGCGCGCACGTCCGGCAAGCTCATTTTGGTGACGGCCATCAATCCCACGCCTGCCGGCGAGGGCAAGACCACCACCACGGTGGGGCTGGCCGACGCGTTGGCCCAGCGCGGCAAGAACGTGGTGGTGGCCCTGCGGGAACCCTCCTTGGGGCCGGTGTTCGGCATCAAGGGCGGCGCTGCGGGCGGCGGATACGCCCAAGTGGTCCCCATGGAAGACATCAACTTGCACTTCACCGGGGATTTCCACGCCATCGGGGCGGCCAACAACCTTTTGGCCGCCATGCTGGACGCGCACATCCAGAACGGCAATGAATTGAACATAGACGTTCGCCGCATCACGTGGAAGCGCGTGGTGGACATGAACGATCGCCAGTTGCGCCACATCGTGGACGGCCTGGGCGGGAAGGCCCACGGCGTCCCGCGCGAGGACGGGTTCGACATCACGGTGGCCTCAGAGGTGATGGCCATCTTCTGCTTGGCCACCTCCATCACTGATCTGAAGGAGCGGCTGGGCCGCATCGTGGTGGGCTACACCTACGACGATGAACCGGTCACCGCCCATGACCTCCAGGCAGAAGGCGCCATGTGCGCGCTGTTGAAGGATGCCCTCAAGCCGAACCTGGTGCAGACGCTGGAGGGGACGCCCGCGTAAGTGCATGGCGGCCCGTTCGCGAACATCGCCCATGGCTGCAATTCCATCATGGCCACGCGCATGGCGCTGGCGTTGGGGGATTGGTGCGTCACCGAAGCGGGCTTCGGGGCCGATCTGGGGGCGGAGAAGTTCCTGGACATCAAGTGCCGTCTGGCGGGTCTCAAGCCGGATGCGGTCGTGGTGGTGGCTACGGTGCGCGCGCTCAAGAACCATGGCGGCGTGGCGAAGGAGGATCTGAACGAAGAGGATCTGGATGCGCTGCGGGCTGGGCTGCCGAATCTGATCCAGCATGTCGAGAACATCACCGAGGTCTACCAGCTGCCGTGCGTGGTGGCCATCAACGCGTTCCCCACGGACACGAAAGCTGAGCTTGACCTGGTGGAGGCTGAGTGCAACAAGCTGGGCGTGGATGTGGCGCTCTCTGAAGTGTGGGCGAAGGGCGGCGAGGGCGGCTTGGCGCTGGCCGATGAAGTGGTGCGCCTTTGCGAAGAGGGGGATGCCCAGGGCCGCAGCGCCTCCACGTTCGAATACTCCTATGATGACAGCCTGTCCTTGACGGAGAAGATCGAGGCCATCGCCCGGCGCATCTATCGGGCGGATGGCGTGGTGTTCGAACCAGCCGCCGTGCGGGAGATCGCGAAGCTGGAGCGCCTTGGCTTCGCGCATATGCCCGTCTGCATGGCGAAGACCCAGTACTCGTTCTCGGATGATGCGAAGAAGCTGGGCGCGCCGCGGGATTTCAGCATCACCGTGCGTGAGGTGAAGGTGTCCGCGGGCGCCGGGTTCGTGGTGGCGCTCACTGGTTCCATCATGACGATGCCAGGGCTGGGCAAGACGCCGGCGGCCCAGAAGATAGACGTGGACGAGACGGGCAGGATATCCGGTCTGTTCTAGGCGAAGGAGCGCGCATGGCCATCAAGACGCCCGCGGAGGTCACGGATGCATACATAGACGCCTGTCCGCCGAAAGCGGAATCGCCTGCATGGCGGTTGCTCTTGTTGGCCGTGCTGGCTGGCGTGCTGGTCTCCTTGGGCGCCGTGGCCTCATCCAGCGCGTCATTCGGCATGGAGGATGCGGGCGTGCAGCGCTTGATCACCGGCGCGGTGTTCCCCATAGGCCTCATCATGATCGTGCTCCTGGGAGCAGAGCTGTTCACGGGCAACGCGCTCATGGTGACGGCAGCTCTTTCGGGCCGCATCACCTGGGGGCGGCTTGTGCGCAACTGGGGACTGGTATATGTGGGCAACTTCATCGGAGCCGTTGCCGTGGCAGCGCTCATGGCGTTCTTCGGTCAGTTGAATTTGGGCGGCGGGGATCTGGCCGTCTACACGGCGAAGGTGGCCGCTGCGAAGTGCCAGCTGCCCTGGATGAACGCGTTCGTGCTGGGCATCTTCTGCAACTTGCTGGTGTGCGTGGCCATCTATCTGGGCAACACCGCCCATGAGGTGTCCGGCAAGATCTTGGGCGTGTTCTTTCCCATTTTCGGGTTCGTGATCGCCTCGTTCGAGCACTGCATCGCCAACATGTACTACATCCCCGCCGGCATCTTCGCGAACACGGTGCCTGCCTATGCATCAGCCATCGCTGAGGCCGGCATCAACGTGAGCGCGTTGAACGCGGGGGCCTTCATCTGCGCGAACCTCATCCCGGTCACGCTGGGCAACATCGTGGGCGGTGCGCTGGTGGGCATCGTGATGTATGCAGCGCACAGTGCCAAATGCAAGGCGCACGGGGAGTCCTGATGGAGCCGTCGTTCAGGGAATGTGCTTTCCGGGCAGCAGATGCCCAGGACATGCGTGCGCTGGGTTCTGCTCTGGGGTCATGTCTGGCAGATGGCGACGCCGTTGCCCTCATCGGCGGCCTGGGTGCGGGGAAGACCTGTTTCGCTCAAGGGGTGGCGACGGGCATGGGCGTGGCTGAAGACGTGGTGAGCCCCACGTTCAACATCGTTTTGACCTATCAGGGCCAGCGTGGCACGCTCCATCATTTCGATCTGTATCGCTTGGAAGACGCATCTCAGCTGGAGGACACGGGCTTTTTCGAATGCGCAGATGAGGGCACGCCGGGCGCGTGCCTGATCGAGTGGGCCGATCTGTTCCCTGACGAGCTGCCGGAAGGCGCGCTCTCCGTGCGCATCGCTGCGGAGAGATGTGAGGAAGGATCTGTGCGGATCGTGCATGCGCACGCAGAGGATGCGCATGCGGCGTCGCTTTTGAGCCGATGGATCGGCGCGGTAGGGCAAGGAGGACGCCTGTGAGCGCTCATGAGCGCGCGGTCATCGCGTTCGATACCTCCAATGAGGTCATCGCGGCGGCGGTGGGGCATCTGGGGGCGGATGGGAGCGTGCAGTTGCTGGCCGAGCGGAACCTGGCAGCCCATCGCGCGTCCAACACGCGCTTGTTGGACACGGTGGACGGACTCTGTGAAGAAGCGGGCGTGGCGCGGGCGGATGTGGCGCTGGTGGCGGTGGGCCGTGGGCCCGGTTCGTTCACGGGCGTGCGCATCGCCATGGCCACGGCCAAGGGCATCGCGCTCGCGCTCGGCGTGCCTTTGGCAGGCGTCTCCACGCTGGATGCCATCGCATGGAAGGCGTGGCAGGATGGCGTGCGCGGGCGGCTTCTGGTGGTGGGGGACGCCATGCGCAAGGAGGTGTACCCGGCTTTCTTCCAGCTGGATGCAGCGGGAGCGCAGCGGCTCACGGAAGACCGTGTCATCAAAGCGGTCGCATTCGCAGAGAGCGTGCCGCGCGAAGGCGCCTCCATCACCGGAGACGCCCTGTTCAAGCATCTGGATCTGTTCGCCTGCGAAGGATCTGCTCTTCCTGAAGATGCGTGGACGCCCACCGGGTCAGGCCTGCTCCTTGCGCTCGAGCATGCGTTGCGGGAGGAGGGCGCGTCAGCGCTCAGGGCACCGGGTGAGGTGCTCCCGGTCTACACGCGTCTCTCTGATGCGGAGGAGAGCGAACGGGCACGGCTCGCCCGCACCGATGCGCGCGACTTGCGCAGCGGCGTGCAGTTCCCGGGTGCGGAAGAGGTGGACATCCGTCCTTTCGATGTCGCATTCGCAGACGCCGCCTCGGTTTTGGAGCACCAGGTCATGGGAAGCGATGCGTGGTCGGCTTCTGCGTTCGTCGATGACGTGGCGCGCGCGGACCGCATCTGGTGGATGGCGCTCTCAGGCGGCAAGTTGGTGGGATATGCGGGGGCGCTCATCGTTGATGGGGATGCGCAGGTGCTCAAGGTGGCCATCGGTCCTGAGATGCAGCGCCGGGGCATCGCGAGCCGCCTCATGCAGCGGCTCTTGGAGGACGCTCGCAATCTGGCAGCCAAGACGTGCTCATTGGAGGTGCGCGCGTCGAACACGGGAGCGCTCGCGTTCTACGAAGCGCTGGGCATGGAGCGCGTGGGGCGACGGCCTCGGTACTATTCGGATAAAGAGGATGCGTTCATCTGCAAGGGTGCCCTGGATGGGATGCTCGTGCGCTTCTCAGAGAGCAGGGCCAAGCAGGTGGCGGGCATCAAACTTGACGAGCGTGATGCCTCCACGCCCTCCTTGGGCACTGAGAGCGTGGCTTCTCATCCTCGCATCCTGGCTCTGGAGACGTCCTGTGATGAAACGGCGGCATCCGTGGCGTGCGGAGAGGATGCCATCTTGTCCGATGTGGTGGCGTCCCAGGTGGACTTCCATGCGCGCTTCGGCGGCGTGGTGCCTGAGATCGCCAGCCGCAAGCACATCGAGGCCATCTGCGGCGTGGCGCAAGCGGCGCTCGAGGATGCGGGGCTTGCCTGGCATGACCTGGATGCGGTGGCGGCCACCTATGCGCCGGGCCTGGTGGGCGCGCTGGTGGTGGGCGTGGCGTTCGCGAAGGGCGCTGCGTGGGCGCTCGATGTGCCCTACATCGGCGTGAACCACCTGGAGGGGCACATCTATGCGAACAAGCTGGGCTGCGCGCCGGATGGTGCGTTCAGGCCTCCTGCGGTGGTGTCGCTCCTCTCCGGCGGCAACACGCTTTTAGTGCACATGTCGGATTGGCAGGAGTACGAGGTGTTGGGCGCCACCATCGACGACGCGGTGGGAGAGGCGTTCGACAAAGTGGCGAAAGCGCTGGGCCTGCCGTATCCGGGCGGTCCGCACATCTCGCGCTTGGCGAAGGAGGGCCGGGCGGATGCCATCAGCTTCCCCCGCGCGCTCATGCATTCGGGGGATTACCGGTTCTCGCTCTCGGGCTTGAAGACGGCGGTCATCACGCACATCCAGAAAGCGCGTGAGGAAGGCACGTTGAACGTGGCGGACGTGTGCGCCAGTTTTCAAGCCGCGGTCATAGACGTGCAAACGTCCAAAGCGGCGCGCGCCTTGGATGAGACGGGCGCGCCCACGTTCTGCTTGGGCGGTGGCGTGGCAGCGAACCCAGAGCTTCGGCGCGCCTATGAGCAGATGTGCGAACGCCGCGGCGTGCGCCTCATCATGCCTCCGTTGGCTTCATGCGGTGACAACGCCGCCATGATCGCGCTGGTGGCGCTCGATCGTTTCCGTCAAAGCCGCTTCTTCGGTTGGGATTCAGACGCCCACGCCCACGCAGACCTCTCTTCTCCCTACTGATGCTCTCTGAGAAGACCGGGAATCTCTTCCGTCGTGGATGTGCAAAAGGGACGTCCCAAATCGCACATAGGATCAGTCTTTCATTGCTCATTCTCTTTTCCTATGTGCAATTTGGAACGTCCCTTTTGCACATCCCTGGGTGCCGTTGTCGGGCGTATTCTGAGCGAGGGGCGGGGTGTGCGGTCAGCGGGGGCGGGTGGCCACGTGGATGGCGGCGATGCCTCCTGAGCAATCGAACCAGGCCACGTCTTCGAACCCGGCTGCTTCCATCATGCGCGCCACGCCCGCTTGGTCAGGATAGGCCTCGATGGAGCGTGCCAGATAGCGGAATCCGCTGGCGTCCCCGGTGATGAGCTTGCCCCAGAAGGGCACCATGGTCTTGAGGTACAGGTCATAGCCGGCACGCCACAGCGCGTTCGGCGGCGTGGCGAAATCGAGGCAGGTGAAGCTGCCGTCGGGCTTCAGCACGCGGAAGACCTCGGCCAGCGCCCGTTCTCGTTCGGGCATGTTGCGCAGCCCATAGGCCATGGTGACGGCATCGAAAGAGGCGTCGTCGAAGGGGAGCGCCTGTCCGTCCGCAACGGCGAATTCCATGGGCACGCCTGCGCCGCGTCCTTCTTCCCGATGGGCTTGCGCCACCGCAAGCATCTCCGGCACAAGATCGGTGCAGACCACCAGAGCGGGGCGGAACTTCTCTGCCACTGCGAAAGCCACGTCCCCGGTGCCGCCTGCCACGTCCAGCACCACGTCCGTCTCTTCGATGTCCGCGGCCTCGCAGAGCTTGTCCAGCCAGCCCCGATAGGTGCCCAAGCTGGAGCAAGCGTTGAAAAGCTCATACCGGTCAGCTATGGATGAGAAGATGGCACGGACGCGGTCCGTGCTCACGTTCGCTGGGGCCTGGCGTCCGGTTGCTGTGTCGATGCTCGTCATGGTCTGAGGATTATAGCGCGTGCGTCCCTCTCTGATAGAATATCTGGTTCAAGAAACCGGCTGCGGCTGTACGACGGCTGCATGCGCACATAAAGCGAGGCAGCGGATGATACTCAGCGCCAAATACGTCTTTCCCATCACCGGAGAACCCCTGACCACGGGCGGGGCCATCTGCGTGGAGGACGGACGCATCACTGACATCGGCGAGATGAACGACGTCATCAAGCGCCATCCGGACGACGAGGTCACGGATTTCGGGATGGCGGCCCTCATGCCCGGGTTCGTGGACGTGCACACCCGGCTTGAGAAGTCCGTTCTGCGCGGTCTGGTGGCCGATCAGCCTTACGCCAAGTGGATCTTGCAAGTGATAGAGAAGAGCGCGAAGCTGGAGCTGGCTGACTGGTACGACTCAGCGGTGGTGGGCGGATTGGATGCGCTTGCCAGTGGCATCACCACGGTGGGAGACATCACGTCAACCGGTGCTGCGCTCAAAGCCACGTTGGCGCTGGGCATGCGGTCAGTGGTCTATCGCGAAGTGGGCGCCATGGACAAGATGCGCGTGGAGCATGCCATGCATTCCGCGGAGCGCGACATCCGCCAGTGGCGCGAGCAGGCCAAGGGGAGCGCCACCACCGTGGGCGTTGCTCCTGCCTCCATCTATGCGAACCATCCGCAGGTGTTCGGACTGGTGTCCGAACTGGCATCCCAAGAGGACTTGCCGGTGTCCATTCGTCTGGCGGGCAGCCGGGAGGAATACAACTTCGTCATGTACGGCTCTTCCATGTTCGCGGTGGACAACATGGACGTGGGCACGCGCGGCTACGTTGAGATCCCGCCGTGGCTCCCGTTCGGCGTGTCCCCGGTGCGCTATGCCTTGAACTGGGGCGCGTTCGATGCGCCGAACGTGATGGTGGTGCACGCGGTTCATGTGGACGACGATGACATCAAGAAGCTGGTGGAGAAGGACGTGTCCATTGGCACGTGCCCGCGCGCGAACGCGCAGCTGGGCATGGGCGTGGCACCGCTCTCTGAATTCATGCAAGCGGGCCTGCGCGTGGGTTTGGGCACGGATTCCCCGGCGGCCACCGAATCCACGGACATGCTCTCTGAGATGCGCACGGGCCTCCTTCTGCACCGGGCGCGCGACACGCGCCGTTTCCTGGATGCGGCCACCATGTTGGAGCTGGCCACCATCGGAGGCGCCCGCGCGCTCAAGATGGAAGATGAGATCGGATCTTTGGAAGTGGGCAAGCGGGCGGACGTCATCGCCGTGGACCTTTCCAATTCGCTGCAGTCTCCGGATGTGAACCCCATGTCGGCGGTGGTGAACACGTGCTCCGTCTCGGATGTGCTCATGACCATGGTGGATGGGAACATCCGCTATGAGAAGACGCATTGGCATGTGGGCGTGGAAGTGGCCAAGAGCATCGCGCGCGTCATAGAGATTCGCGCGAAGCTGCGCCACTGAGCGCGCGAATGCGCGTACAATAGCGCGGAACGAACACAGGGTTTGCACGGTTCATAGGCAGGCATACGACAGATGGCGAAGACCAACAAGAACGCGAAGAAGGAAATGCGCAACCTCACGCGCGAGGAAAAGGCTGAGCGCGCCCGCGCGAAGGTGGAGGCGCAGAAGCGCGAACAGGCTCGGCGGGACCGCGAGAGCCTCATGAAGAAGGTGTTCACGGTGGTGGTGTGCGTCATCTTGATCCTGGCCTTGGGCATTCCCACCATGGCTCTGACCGTCTTCTCTCAAGGATAAGCCCGTGTTCGGCATCGGCGGCTTCGAGCTCTTCCTCATCCTCATCTTCGGGTTCCTCATCTTCGGGCCGGACAAGCTCCCGCAGATCGCGAACACGGTGGGCAAGGCCATCGCCAAGTTCCGGTCGGCCCAAGAGGACATGAAAGACCAGCTCAACATGGATTCGTTCATGGACAAGGATGCGGAGAACCCTTTCAAGAATCCCCTTGACGTCATAGAGGGCGCGGCTGACAAGGCGAAGGCCGGTGCGGATGCGGCCCGGGCCAAGGCGTCTGCGGCCACGGATGCGGTGGTGGAGCACACGGAAAGCTTCGCTGAGCGCAAAGCGCGCTATGACCGCGAACGCCGCGCGCGCAAGGAAGCTGAAGCTGCTGCGGCTGAGGCGGCTGCGGCGAAGGCCGAGGCGGCGGCTGCGTCTGACCCGCGCACGGAGGTACCGGAGAAGAAGGCGGCCAGCGCGTCTGACGCCTCAGATGCCTCTGATGCGAAGGGGGTGTCCTGAGATGCCCATCGGTCCGGCCAGGATGCCGCTGTTCGATCATCTGGGAGAGCTGCGCATGCGCCTGGTGCGCATCGTGGCCTGTCTTGCTGCCGCGGTCTGCGTCTTCTACTTCGCAGCGCCTCAGATGGGCCAGTTCTTGCTGATCCCCATCGCGGACTATCTGCCCTTCAATGCTGAGACGGGCTACGTTGACCTGGTGGCCTTGGACCCGTTCGAGGCGTTCGCCGTGCGCTTCGAGATAGCTTTCTTCTTCAGCGTGGTGGCCACCTCCCCTGTCATCCTCTGGCAGCTGTTGGCCTTCTTCCTGCCCGCGCTCAAGCCGAAGGAGCGCAAATGGTTCACGCCCACGTTCATCGTGGCCGTGGTGCTGTTCGTGCTGGGCGTGGTGTTCTGCTATGCGGTCATCCTGAACGCGGCGTTCCAATGGTTGACCGACCAAGCCATGGGGCTGGGATATGTGGAGCCGCGCATGAGCTCCTACATCGACATCATCATCAAGTTCGAAGTGGCGTTCGGCTTCGCGTTCGAACTGCCACTGGTCATCTTCTACCTTGTCATCTTCGACGTGGTGCCCTACAAGAAGCTGCGCGAGAGCTGGCGGGTGGTCTACATCGTGCTGTTGGTGCTCTGTGCGGTCATTACGCCGGATGCGTCCCCGGTCACCATGCTGCTGTTGTTCGCGGCGCTGATCGCGCTGTACGAGCTGAGCCTGTTCATGGCGCGCATCGTGCTTTCCCGGCGCATCAAGAAGCAGAATGCGGAGCTGGCTGCAGAGGAAGCCGAATAGATGCACGAGCTGGGCATCATGACGGGCGTCATGGCCTCTGCGCGCGAAGCGGCTGAAGGCGCTGGCGCAGAGAGGCTCCTGGGCGTCACTCTCTCTGTGGGAGAGATGACCGAAGCCATCGAAGACGCGCTCCACTTCGCGTTCGAAGCGCTCTGCGAAGGGGATTCGTATTTCGAGGGAGCGCAGCTCACGGTGAACATGATCGCCCCGAAGAGCCGCTGTTTGGAATGCGGGAATGAATTCCAGCATGATCGGTTCCATCTGTTCTGCCCTGCCTGCGACAGCTTCGCAACCGAATTGATCTGCGGGCGAGAGTTGCAGATAGATTCCATCGAAGTGGACCTTCCGGATGATGAAGAGGAGAGCGGCGCATGCCCCAGCACATAGATTTGAAGCAGCCCATCCTGGACAAGAACGACCGCATGGCGGGCGAGCTGCGGCAGCGATTCGCGGACGCGGGCGTGTATGTGCTCGATCTGTTGGCAAGCCCCGGTTCGGGAAAGACGTCCACCATCCTGGCCACCATCGACGCGCTGCGCGATGAGTTCAACATCGCGGTCATCGAGGGGGACATCGCCAGTTCCGTGGATGCGGAGAAGATCAAGGCGCAGGGGACGGCTGCCGTTCAGATCAACACCGGTGGCGCGTGCCACCTGGAGAGCGCCATGATCCGGCGCGCCGTGGACGTGCTGGATTTGGACCGGCTCGATCTCATCATCATAGAGAACGTGGGCAACCTGGTGTGCCCCACTGACTTTGACCTGGGCGAGAATGCGAAGGCCATGATCCTGTCCGTTCCTGAGGGCCATGACAAGCCGCTGAAGTATCCGGGCGTCTTCCAGGTCTCTGACGCCATCATCTTGAACAAGGCGGACACCATGCCCGTGTTCGATTTCGATGAAGAGGCGTTCACCTCATCGGTGTCCCAGTTGAATCCCGGCGCTCCTGTGTTCAAGATATCGGCCACGAAGGGGGACGGCGTGGATGCATGGGCATCCTGGTTGGCGGAACGGATCCGCGAGGCTCAGAGGCAGTAGGCAATGCGGCAGATTGACATCTCGGCCGTGCGCACGTCCCTCTGCCAGCAGACGGCGGATTTCGTGCGCGGCGCTGGCTTCACGGACGTGCTCATAGGGCTTTCAGGCGGCCTTGATTCCAGCGTGGTTGCTGCGTTGGCCTCAGAGGCGCTGGGGCCTGGCCATGTGCACGGCGTGCGCATGCCGGGTCCGTTCTCTTCTGCATCTTCGTTGCGGGACGCCTCTGATCTGGCGGAGAACCTGGGCATCAGCATGGACACGTGCCCCATCACGGATGCGTTCACAGCCTTCGAGCGCACCTGGGAAGGCGCTTTCGGTGCGCCGTTTTTGGGGCTTGCCGCAGAGAACACCCAGGCTCGCTTGCGGATGTGCGTCTTGATGGCGCTTTCGAACGAACGGGGCTGGATGGTGCTGAACACGGGCAACCTGTCTGAGGCGGCCATGGGTTATTCCACCCTCTACGGGGACACGGCGGGTGCGTTCGCGCCCATCGGAGGCCTGTACAAGACGGAAGTGCGGGCGTTGGCGCAGCTCATCAACGGCTGCGCTGCAGCAGCGGGCAGAACGCCTCCCATTCCTGAGAACGTCCTCGTGAAACCCCCCAGCGCCGAACTTTCCGCAGGTCAAACAGATGAGGATGCGTTAGGCATCCCCTATGCTGATTTGGACAGACTGCTCTCCCGCATGTTGGATGAGGGCGGACGTGCCGAAGACCTCACGCCGAAGGAAGCGCGCATCTGGCGACGATATCAGGCGAACGGTTTCAAGCGTGCGCTGGAGCCGCCGTTCGCGCAGGTGGAGACCGTGAGACAAGGAGAGAGCGCATGAAAGCAGTCATTCCCGCAGCAGGCTTGGGCACCCGGTTCCTGCCTGCCACCAAAGCCGTGCCGAAGGAGATGCTCTTGGTGGTGGACCGGCCGGCCATCCAGTATGTGGTGGAGGAGGGCCTGGCGTCAGGCGCCGATGGCGTGGTCATCGTGAACTCCCATGGCAAACAGGCCATCGAAGACCATTTCGCGCCTGATGGGGATCTGGTGGCGCTCTTGCGCGAACGCGGCAAGGACGCTTATGCGGATGAAGTCGAGCGCGTGGGGAACCTGCCGGTGGATTTCGTCTATCAGGAAGAGGCGCTGGGGCTGGGGCATGCGGTGCTCTGTGCGGCGGATGAGACAGGGTCGGAGCCTTTCTATGTGCTGCTGGGGGATGTGCTCGTGCCGGGCAATGAGATGCTCCCGGCCATGCAGGCCGTGTCAGATGCGCATGGCGGCGCATCGGTCATCGCGGTGATGCCGGTGCCGGATGCGGAGGTGGACCGCTTCGGCGTCATCGCCGGGGAAGAAGTGGAGCCGGGAGTCTGGAAGGTGAGCGGGCTGGTGGAGAAGCCGCCGCTGGCCGAGGCACCCACGAATCTGGCGGTGTTCGGGCGGTACCTGCTCACGCCGCGTGTCATGGAGCTTCTGCGGGACGTGCGGCCGGGCGTGGGCGGTGAGATCCAGCTCACGGACGCCTTGGACGCGCTCCTCAAGGAAGAGGAGATGTACGCGCTGGTGGTGAGCCCGGAAGACGGCTTCGATACCGGCACGCGCGAAAGCTGGCTGGCCACGAACGTCGCCCTTGCTGGTTGACCTGAGGGGTGCCATGCATTCGAACGGGGTGACCCGTGTGGATGCGAACAAATGTGCTATTATGCGTCCATGAAGACGAATTCGCTGTTCCAAGAGATGGAGGATGGGCACCGCCTGTCCTCCGCGCCGTTGGCCGTGCGCATGCGCCCGCGCACGCTGGATGAAGTGTGCGGGCAAGCAGAAGCCATCGGCCCTGACAGTTGGTTGCGGCATGCCATCGAACAGGATTCTTTGAGTTCGGTCATCCTGTACGGTCCTGCGGGCACGGGGAAGACCTCCATCGCGCATGTCATCGCTGAGACCACGCAGGCGAACTTCGTGGAAGTGTCCGCCATCGGCGGCACGGTGTCTGATCTGCGCCGTGAGATAGCGGAAGCAGATCGGCTCTTGGCGGCATCGGGCATCCGCACCATCTTGTTCGTGGATGAGATCCACCGTTTCAACCGTTCTCAGCAGGACGCGCTCTTGCACGCGGTGGAAGATCGGGTGGTGGTGCTCATCGGAGCCACCACGGAGAATCCCTTCTTCGAGGTGAATTCAGCGCTCATCTCCCGTTCGCGCATCGTGCATCTGCAGGGGCTCTCAGATGATGACATCGCACGATTGGTGCATGCGGCAGCCTCTGATGAGCGGGGGCTTCGGGGAAGCGTCGAAGTTGACGATGAGGCCCTGGCGCTCATCTGCACGCTCTCGGGCGGGGATGGGCGTTCAGCGCTCACCACGCTGGAGCTGTCGTCTGACATAGCGAAGGCGGCAGGGGAGCGCGTCGTCACGCAGGAGATGGTGCAGAAGGCCAATCCCACGCGCAATGTTCCCTATGACAAGAACAAGGACATGCACTATGACGTCATCTCCGCGTTCATCAAGTCCATGCGCGGCTCTGACCCGGATGCGGCCCTCTATTGGTTGGCGCGCATGATAGAGGGCGGAGAGGACCCGAAGTTCATCGCTCGGCGCATCTTCATCTGCGCGGCGGAGGACATCGGCAACGCGGATCCACAGGCGCTCCTCATCGCCGAGGCGGCTTTCAAGTCAGCGGAGGTCATCGGGTATCCCGAATGCCAGCTCATCTTGGCGCAGGCGGCCACCTATATGGCATTGGCGCCCAAGTCCAATTCAGCTTGCGGCATCTTCGAGGCGCGCTCGGAGGTCAAGAACGGTCCGGTGCGCGCGGTCCCGGACAACTTGCGGGATCGGCATCGTCCTGGGTCAGAGGACTACGGCAAGTATGAATACCCGCATGATTCCGCAGCGGGGTGGGTGGATCAGCAGTACTTGCCTGACGGGCTTGAGCGCGGTGCGTTCTATCATGCGGGAGAGCGCGGCTGGGAGGCGTACCGGACGGATGCGGTCAAGCGGGACAGGAGCAGCAATGGATGAGCGTGATGAGTTCGCACGGCCTGCGACGGAAGACGATGACGGGTACGACCCTTATTCCGACCGGCCTGAAGACGTGCCCGTCTATGAAGAGGACCCCTGGCGCTAGCTGAGCGTTCAGCGGTCTTTGACCACTATCTCCGAGATGCCTTCCGCATCTTCTCTCACGCGGTTCAGCTCTTCTGCCAATTCGGCATCGGCCAGTTCGGCCACTAGCGCTTCTGCATTGCGCGCAGCTTCCGCATCATGGCGCGAGAGCGATTCGGTGTTGCCCTTCGAAGCGATGTAGGAAACGCCCTTGCGCTCTGCCGCTTTCGCCTGCAGGAACAGCAACATGAACCCGATGACGCCTGCTGCCAGGGAAGCCAAGAGGATGGCCAGTTTCGCTTCCGTGATCAAGACGGGTTCAGCGTAGGCCAGATTCGCCACGAAGATGGCCATGGTGAAGCCCACGCCGCCTAAAATAGATGCGCCCAGCATGTGCTGCCAGTTCACGTTCTCGGGCAGGTTCGCTATCTTGAGCTTCACGCACAGGAGGCTGAACGCCATGATTCCCAGCGGCTTGCCCACCACCAATCCGAAGAAGACTCCCATGACCACATCGCTGGTGAGCATGGTGCCCAAATCGCTTCCCGCAAGGGACACGTCGGCGTTGGTGAGCGCGAACAGGGGCAGGATCAAGAAATAGACCCAGGGGTAGATGGTGTGCTCCAGCCGTACGGCAGGAGGGACCACCTGACGGGACACCGTCGAGAGGGATGAGACGGTGTGCAGGTACTTCTTCTGGGAGATGAGCGGGGCTTTTTCATCGTGATACGTGTCTGCCAGCTGCACGCGCTCATCCGACCAGCGCAGGAAGTTCTCCATATTGATCCGGCTGCCGGAGGGGATGGTGAAGGCCAAGAGGACGCCGGCGATGGTGGAGTGCACGCCGGATGAGTACACGCAGAACCAGAGCACGCACCCCAAGAGCAAATAGGGGATGAGCGAAAAGACGTGCGTTCGATTGAGCACCACCAAAGCGATGAGCACCACACCTGCAGCGCAAAGCCAGAATGGATCAGGACTGTTCCCGTAGAAGATGGCGATGATCAGGATGGCGATGATGTCATCGGCAACGGCCAGCGTGGACAGGAACACGCGCACGCCGTTCGGGACGCGGTTTCCCAGAAGCGCCAGGATGCCCAGTGCGAAGGCGATGTCCGTTGCTGTGGGAACGCCCCAGCCTTGAGTGGTGGCGGGGTCGGAGGCGTTGAGCGCAAGGTAGATGACGATGGGCGCGCACACGCCGCCTACGGCCGCGATGATGGGGAGCGCCGCTTGGCGGATGTTCGTGAGCTCTCCCACGGTCATCTCGTATTTGATCTCAAGGCCCACCAACAGGAAGAACACCGCCATGAGGATGTCGTTGATGGCGTGCGCGAGCGACATGCTGCCGGTGAAGGGGCCGAACTGGATGCTGATGTCGTTGTGATGCCAGAGGTCATAGAAGCCTTCATGGATGCCGGTGTTCGCGATGATGAGCGCAGCGATGGCCGCCACGAGCATGATGCCGGCAGCGCGCGTTGAAGAATGCGTGAAGCTGATGAGCTTGCGGATGCGACGGTTGTGCCCTTGCACTTCATCGATGTAGATGCCGTGCGGGTCAGGGTTCGAGGGCGTGGCTAGCGTGGTGGGACTCACCTTTGGCACTTCGCATGCAGGACCTGCCTGGGCTTTCGCGTCAACGTTGCGGTCTTGGTCCTCTGCCATGCCTCTCCCCGTTTCCCTTTCCGCTCTCAATGTGGGACTACCTGATATTAGCCCACTCCGGCATTTCGGACCGCTCCAATCATCATTTTGTCATCGTTGCGCCAAGACGCGGGGGAGGGGCGGGGGCTT
This sequence comes from uncultured Eggerthellaceae bacterium, assembly GCA_947650915.1. Classification (GTDB taxonomy): domain Bacteria; phylum Actinomycetota; class Coriobacteriia; order Coriobacteriales; family Eggerthellaceae; genus MGBC163016. The sequence goes on from CANSWY010000001.1 coordinate 60,361, forward strand.
GCGTTATCCTTGTCCATGCATTGACCGATTCGACGCAAAGGACGGACAGATATGGATATCACTGTTTCCGGACGCAAGATGCCCATCAGCGATTCGCTCAGGAACTACGCAGAGGACAAGATCGGTGGATCTGTCGAGCAGCTGGAAGTCGGTGCCATCGCGTGTGAGATCGTCCTGTATCGTGAGAAGAACAAGGCCATCCCGAACGCCGCTGTGTGCGAAGTGACCGTCATCATGCCGGGGCATGTGGCGCGCGTGGAGGAGAGCGAAGAGGACATGTTCGCCGCCATCGATGTGGCCGCGGCCAAGATCGCTCGGCAGCTCCGCAAGTTCAAGACCCGCGTCCAGTCCAAGCGGACCAAGAAGAACGAGCAGCTCTCTGACCTTCAGCGCGAAGATGCGCATCCCGAATCCGATCTTGACCTGGACAGGCTCATGGAAGAGCTCACGCAGGATGAGATCGTGCGGCGCAAGAAGATCCAGTACTCTCCGCTGACCGAAGATGAGGCCATGGTGGAGATCGATCTTCTGGGCCACGACTTCTTCGTGTACACGGACAGGGATTCAGGGGACGTGCACGTGATGTATCGCCGCGGGGATGGAACGCTGGGGCTTCTCACCCCGGATAATGGGGATTAACGCCCGCCCAGCACGGCTTCGCATGCTGATGTGACATCAGCGATGGAATATAGGCTCCCGAAAGCTGCCACCATGCTTTCGGGAGCCGCTCTTTTCAAGGCGCGGTCCATGGCTTCCTGAGCATCGGTGCAGACGAAGGCTTCCACTTGCGGCGCAAGCTGGGATGCGAGGCGTGCCAGATCAGCTGCCGGCAGCGCACGGGGGTTCGCGGGCGCGTAGAGGAAGAAGGCTTCCGCACGTGCAGCGAGAGGCTCCAGGATGGCGTGGGCGTCTTTGTCAGCCAGGACGCCCACGACGCAGATGGTCTCTGAGGGGTGGAGCAGCTTTTCCACCTCATCCAGGGAGGCTGCCAGCGCGCGGGCTCCGTCAGCGTTGTGCGCGCCATCGACGATGACCAGCGGATGGCGCGCCAGCACCTGGAAACGGCCGGGCCAGACGGCCTGTGCCACCCCTTGACGGATGGCCTTTTCAGAAAGGGGCCATCCAGCAGATGCCAGCTGCCGCGCGGCTGCGATGGCAAGGGAGGCGTTCTCGGGTTGATAGGCTCCCAAGAGCTTCGTTTCGAACGGTTCTCCCTGATAAATGAACGTCCGCGTGAGCTTGTCGGTGAGGCGAGCGCACGTGATGTCTGCCGAGCGCACCACTGAAAGCGGGCTTCCTTCTGCGCGGCACGTCTCTTCAAGGACGCTTTGTGCGGCGGGTTCCTGTTCGCAGGTGATGCAGGGCACCCTCGGCTTCACGATGCCGGCTTTCTCAGCGGCGATGGCTTCGATGGTGCTTCCTAGCAGTGCCGTATGGTCAAGCCCGATGCGCGTGATGACGCTCAGGCAAGGCGTGATGACGTTCGTGGCATCCAGCCGTCCGCCCAGGCCCACTTCCACGATGCATGCCTCGCATCCGGCCTGGGCGAAATGGAGCGCGGCCACGGCGAACATCAGCTCGAATTCGGTGGGGTGCTCGCCCGTTTCGTGCTGTATCTGCTCGGCGGAGCGTTTGACTTCGAGGGTGCATGCCTTCAAGTCTTCAGAGGCGATGTCCTTCCCATCCACGCGTATGCGCTCTTCGAAGCGCGTGAGGTAGGGACTGGTGAAGATCCCGGTCTTGAGACCGGCGGAGCGGCAGATGGCATCAAGGCATGCGCAGGTGGACCCTTTGCCGTTGGTGCCCGCCACATGCACGCAGCGCAAGCGCGCTTCAGGGTGTTCCAGCAGCTCCATGAGGCGCTGGATGCGCGAAAGCTCCAGGCTCACTTTCTGCCAGCGCGGTTCGTTCAGGTATGCAACAGGATCGAAGCCCATGGGGTGTCAGGGTAGCACGGACGATGGCCGCGCGCCTGCCTGATGAGGTCAGAGCTGAGACGCTTGTGGAATAATGTGGGCTGCTCCCAACAAGCTGACGTACTAGGAGGCTCATCCATGAGAGAAGCAGCCATCGTGCTCGCCGCGGGCGCAGGCACGCGCATGAAGTCCAAGAAGCCGAAGGTGCTCCATGAGATCTTGGGACGTCCTTTGGTGATGTGGCCCATCGCGGCGCTGGCGGAAGCGGGCGTGGACGAGGTCACCGTGGTGACAGGTCCGGATGACGCCGCCATCCAAGAGGCGGTCTCAGGGACGGCGGGCGTGGCCATCCAACAGGAGAAGCTGGGCACGGGAGACGCCGCGAAAGCCGCCATGGCCACGGAGGCGCTCAAAGGCTTCGAAGGCAGCGTCGTGGTGGTCTACGGGGATTGCCCCCTCATCACGGCCGACACCATCCGCAGCCTGCTGGATGCGCGCGCACGGGAGGACGCGGGGTGCGTGGTGCTCACGTTCCGCGCAGAGGATCCGTTCGGCTATGGGCGCATCGTGCGTGAGGATTCGTTCACGGAGGCATCTCCTTCAGGGGAGGTGGTGGCCATCGTGGAGCAGAAGGATGCCGATGAGGCGCATGCGGCCATCACGGAATGCAACTCCGGATTCTATTGCTTCGATGCTGCGGCGCTCAGGGATGCGCTCGCGCGCATCACGAACGACAATGCGCAGGGTGAGTACTATCTGACCGATGCCATCGCGCTTCTGCGGGAAGACGGGCGCAAAGTGGTGGCCCTTGAGACGGCGTGCGTGGAGGATTGTTTCGGCGTCAATTCGCGCGTGCAGCTGGCTGAGGCTGCCCGCATCATGCAGCAGCGCATCAACCGTGCGCACATGGAGGCGGGAGTCACGATGCTGGCGCCGGAGCTGGTCTGGATCGGGCCTGACGTCACGCTGGCGCGTGACGTTGAGATCTTGCAGAACGTGACCCTCATGGGCAGTACGCGCATCGGTGAGGATTCCCTCATCGGGCCGGATTCGCGCCTCACGGACACGGTGGTGGGTGCGGGTTGCACCGTTGATGAAACGGTGGCCGTGGAGGCGCAGTTGGATGACGGCGCGACAGCTGGGCCGCGCGCCTATCTGCGCCCGGGCGCGCATCTGTGCGCAGGGGCCAAGGCGGGCACCCATGTGGAGATCAAGAAATCCATCATCGGTGCCGGTTCCAAGGTGCCGCATCTGTCCTACATAGGGGATGCCATGGTGGGCACGGGGGTGAACATCGGAGCCGGGTCCATCACCTGCAACTATGATGGTGCGATGAAGCATGCCACCACTATCGGGGATGGCGCGTTCATCGGTTCTGACACCATGATGGTGGCGCCCGTTGCCATCGGGCGGGATGTCACGGTGGGCGCAGGATCGGTCATCACGAAGGATGTCCCGGATGAGGCGTTGGCGGTGGCGCGGGCTCGTGAGAGCATCTACGAGGGCTGGACGCCGCGCCACCGGAAATGACATTCCTCGGTGCTGGCGGGCTTGCCAGCGCATACAATGCGTGATGTCACCTGATTCGAAGGGGAGTTCCACATGACGGAGATGCAGAAGTCGCTGGCGTTGTTCTCGGGATCCATCAGCCCTGAATTGGCTGAGCGCATCGCGGATCAGCTGGGGGTGGATCTGGGCAACGTGAAGCTGGAGAAGTTCGCCAACGGAGAGATCTACGCACGCTACATGGAAAGCCTGCGCGGGGCTGATGTGTTCCTCATCCAGTCCGTCGCCGGCAACGGGGATGCGGATGTGAATGACGCTCTCATGGAGCTCCTCATCATGGCGGATGCTGCCAAGCGCGCTTCTGCCCGCACCATCACTGCGGTCATCACCCATTACGGTTACGCGCGCCAAGACCGCAAAGCCGCCGCGCGCGAGCCCATCACGGCGAAGCTGGTGGCGAACCTCATCACCACCTCCGGCATCACGCGCGTCATGACCATAGATCTGCATCAAGGCCAGATCCAAGGCTTCTTCGACATGCCGGTGGACCATCTGACGGCGCTTCCCATCCTGGCTGACTACTTCAAGGCGAAGGGTTTTCCGTGCGAGAAGGTCTGCGTGGTGTCTCCGGACGTGGGACGCGCGAAGGCGGCGAAGAAGCTCTCTGACATGCTGGAGGCTGATCTGGCCATCATGCACAAGGGGCGCCCTGGCCACAACAAGGCAGAGATCACGGCCCTCATCGGAGACGTCGAAGGCAAGATCTGCATCATCAACGATGACATGATAGACACCGGCGGCACCATCGTTGCTGCTGCGGACACGCTGAAGCAAAAGGGCGCAGAGGCGGTCTACATCTGCTGCACGCATCCGGTGTTCTCCGGTCCCGCCTATGAGCGGCTGGAGAACGCTCCGGTGGAAGAGATCGTGGTCTGCGACACCATCCCCGTGCCCGAGGAGCGCCAGACGGGCAAGATTCGCGTGGTGAGCGTGGCTCCGCTGTTCGCCCGCGCCATCGCGAACGTGTACAACAACGGTTCGGTCAGCTCCCTCTTCGATCCGGACTTCGCTCTGTAAACGGTGCTCATCGGGAAGAAAGAACCGGTCTCTTGGCTCATCGCAGGCCTGGGGAATCCGGGCGAGGAATACGCGGAGACCAGGCATAACGCCGGTTTCCAGGTGGCGGAAGCGCTGGCAGAGGATGTGGGGGCACGATTCTGGAAGACGGAATGCGGCGCGCGCACGGCACGGGGGCGCTTGGCCGGTGAAGAGGTCTTGTTCGCCCTGCCGCAGAGCTTCATGAACACCTCTGGCGGCCCAGTGTCCAAGCTCTGCCGCGAATACGGCGTGGCACCCGATCGTTTGGTCGTCATCCATGACGAACTGGACATCCCCGCTGGCACCATCCGTGTGAAGTTCGGCGGCGGGCACGCCGGCCACAACGGGCTGCGCTCCCTTTGTGACAAGCTGGGAACGCGGGATTGGTACCGCGTGCGCATCGGCATCGGTCGCCCGCCCGGGCGCATGCCGGTGGCTGATTTCGTGCTGAAGAGCCCGCGCGGGGAAGAGGCTGACCTGTTCAACCAAGCCGTGCAGGAGGGAGCGCGAGCGGTGCCCTATCTCATGGAGCATGGTCTGGCTGAGACGCAGGCGAGGTTCAACTGATGGCGTACCGGACGGTGGAGGGTGCCGTTGAGGCGGAAGTGGTGGAGAAGAAGTCCCGCTTCATCGCGCATCTGGCCCACGTGGAAACGGAAGAGGAAGCTCTGGCCTTTCTGGATGGAGTGAGGTCAGAGAACCAGCAAGCGCGCCACAACGTCTATGCCTATCTCCTGCGTAGCGGGCGCACGCGTTACTCCGATGATGGGGAGCCTGCGCAAACCTCAGGCATGCCCACGTTCCAGGTGCTGGAACGTGCGGGCTTGGCGGACGTCATCTGCGTCACCACGCGGTATTTCGGGGGCGTGCTCTTGGGCACGGGCGGCTTGGTGCGCGCCTACACCCAAGCGGCTCAAGCGGCGCTCGCCATCGCGCGCATCGTGTCAGTGGAGCGCTGCGTGGACATCAGCGTGAGCGTGCCTTACCCCGAACACGATGCAGTGGTGCGCCGCATCCAGGAAGCCGGAGCGCGGGTGCAAGGGTCTGCTTATTCAGATAAGGTGCAGCTGGATGTGCGCGTGCTGGAAGCCGACGCGGATGCGCTCATGCGCGCCCTCACCGAAGCCTCCCGTGGCCAAGCCGCCTTGGAAGCCACCGCTCCCTTCGACGCGCCCTTCTGAGTCAGTTCCACAGATCAAGCTTCTCTCTCTTGCTGGAAGCGCATGGCTGACAGCCGTCGCTGAAACCCTTCGGTTTGAGTTGCATCCATTCCTGCTTTGGGGCAGTCGGTGGATCCTTTGGGCAACCGCATGTGCAGAAGGGATGTGCAAAAGGGACGTCCCAAATCGCACATAGAGGTGTTTTTTCGGTGTTCATCATCTTTTTCTATGTGCGATTTGGAACGTCCCTTTTGCACATCCAATTTGGAACGTCCCTTCTGCACATCGGCGGACGATGCGGTTCAGGAATCGTTTGGAGCGAGGTCCATATGCTGTCTGGATGCTGGCAGCGAACGATCGGAGCGGATGCATGTTCCGCCCTGTGACCCTCGGATCGCGTTCAGAGGGCTTGTAGGGTGCGGATGGTGGATTGGGCGCTGGCGGGAACGGAGAGGGTGACGGCGCCTGCCGCAGTCTGGACGGTGACGATGGACGGGTCATCGTAGGTGGTGAGCGTGATGGCGGTGCCCTCATGGTCCAAGTCAACGCTCCCGGTGGGAACGGCACCGACAGGCAGCGTGGCCACCTGCCAGCTTTGGATGTCCAGGTCATCTATCATGGCGTCCACCATGGTTTCCGGAAGCCCTGTCATCTGGGATATGGATGCGGTGTTGTCCCGCAGGAGCGTGTCTGCTTTCTCCTTGATGCCGATGGCATTCAGGGCCGCGTTCGCAGCACCGGCGCCCGCCTGATCCGCAGCTTGGGAAATGGGGTTGTCCACCCCGTTCTTCGCCAGCAGCACGCCGCCGCCGAGGATCACGATGCAGGCCAAGAGCAGCGCGGCCATCGCTTTCATGAGCTTCTTCATGGGTGGGGATTCTACCTCATGGGCCTGAAGCGCGTCTGAAAGGGTGGCCGCACAGTTGGAAGATGCGTCAGCGCAGGTTGTAGGGCTTCACCGTCTTCGGCATCCCGTCCGATCCGTAGATGATGGCGGGCTCTCCAGCCACCAACGGGCGGAAGTAATCAAGAGCCTCTTCGGTCACGCCAAGGTACCCGGGGCGGATCCAGTCCTCAGGGAAGGCTTTCACGTAGTTCGCGAACTCTGCGGCGGGACCGGCGAAGTATTCGGCATTGTAAGCGCCCGCGTTCGTTCGACCGCGCTTCACGCCCACCACTTGGGCGGTGAACGCAGGGTCGGCGGAGCGCATGTGCGCGGTAAGGCCCAGCTCATATGCTTCCGTCACGTCCACCTTCGATTGCGCGAAGTTCGAAGAGCGGGCCGCGCGCGAAAGGTCCTGCACCACGCCGCGCGGGGCGATGCCCGCATCCACGATCATCTGCTTCAGCGTGAGGGCGGCTCCTCCCAGCACAGCGTGCGCGAAGCCGTCGTTGGCGCTCTCGCCGGCGGACAGGTACGTGCCATCAGCGTAGCGCGCCCCTTCGCTCACCACGATGTAGCAGGAACCTTGATCGTCCATCTTCTGCTGCACGCAAGCGAGGAACTCATCGCGCTGGAAGCTGATCTCAGGCAGCACCAGAAGGTCCACATCCCCGGACAGGCAGCAGCTGGCTGCCAGCCATCCGGCGTCCCGCCCCATGGTTTCCAGCACGAAGACCTCCGGGCGCGTGTAGGCGTCGTAATCCAGCTTGGTGGCGTGGCATACCAAGTTCGCCAGCTTCGCGGCCGAAGGGAACCCCGGGCAATGGTCTGGGGGGACCAGATCGTTGTCCACTGTCTTCGGGATGCCGATGAAGCGCTTGCTGGAACCGGCAGCGGCTGCCCATTCCGAGAGCGCATCCACGGTGTCCATGGAATCATTGCCGCCGATGTAGAAGAACGTGTCCACATCATGTTCGTCCATCACTTCGAGGAGACGCGTGAAATCAGCGTCTTGACCGCGCTTCAGCTTGTAGCGGCAGGTGCCCAGAGCGGATGAGGGCGTCTGCTTGAGGATCTCCAGTTCATCTCCAGGCACCTCTGTCAGGTCATAAAGGGAACCGGCCAGCACGCCCTCTATGCCATGGATGCCGCCCAGCACGCGCTGGTAGAGAGGGTTCAGTTGGTTCGCTCTGATGACGCCGGCCAAAGAGGCGTTGATGACGGCGGTCGGTCCGCCCGATTGCGCTACGAGACAGTTCCCCATGGGTTCGCTCCTTCTCCCTCTCATCGGTCACGGTTTTTGCGATTATAGGCGGTGCGCTGCAGATGCTGGACGCGATCTGCGAGCGTTCATCATTCCGTTTTTCATGTGATGTCCCGCGCGCGTTCGGCATCTGTGCGAAAATGAAACGAAAAGGATTCGAGAGGCACAAGAGGCTCATCTGATGACGACTCGTTTCAGGATGCGCGCATGCGCTCCGGATGCTGTGGCGCGCATATGCCAGGCGCATCCCATGCCCGGGTTCATGGCGCGCACGCTCGCGAACAGGGGCATCCAGACGCCGGAGGCTGTGGAGGCGTTCTTGCACCCGTCGCTTGCGCGCGATTGGCTGAATCCCTATGACCTGCCGGACATGGAACGCATCGCAAGCCAGCTCTGTCAAGCAATCGATGATCAGCAACACATCGTCGTGTTCGGTGATTTCGACTTGGATGGCATCTCGGCCACCACGGTGCTCACGCGCGGTCTGCGCCAGGTGGGCGCGCGCGTCACGCCCTTCATCCCGAAACGTGCCGAAGAGGGTTACGGCCTCACGCTGGCTGCGTTCGAACGCCTGCGCCCGCTGGGTCCTGATCTGATCATCACTGTGGACTGCGGGATCGCCTGCAAGGACGAGGTGGCCGCCATCCAGGAGGCTGGCATCCAGGTCATCGTGACGGATCACCACGAAGCGGGAGACCTGGTTCCCGAAGGCATCCCGGTGTGCGATCCGAAGGCGGTGCCCGGACATCCCTCAGCCGTGCTCGCAGGCGTGGGCGTGGCGCTCAAGGTGGTGCAAGCGGTGGGGGGACGCCGTGGATATCCCCATCTGTGGCGCGAATACACCGATCTGGCCACGTTGGGCACCGTGGCCGATCTCATGCCCATGGTCGGAGAGAACCGCGCGCTGGTCTCTGATGGCCTTGAGCGTTTGAATGCGGCACCGCGGCCCTGCATAGCTGCTCTCATAGGTTGTGCGAAGCCGGATGGGAAGCCCCTCACGTCCACGAACTTGAGCTTCTCGCTCATACCGCGGCTCAATGCAGCGGGCCGGATGGGGGATGCTGACTGCGCGCTGGACCTCTTGATGACGGATGACTACGATGAGGCCTGCGCGCTGGCTGCCAAGCTGGAAGGGATCAACGACAGTCGCCGCGAGACGGAGGCAGAGGTGGCTGAGGCCGCTAAAGCGCAGGCTGCGCAGAAGCATGTGGGCGGCCGATCCATCGTGGTGTCTGGAGAGGGCTGGCATGAAGGCGTTAAGGGCATCGTGGCCTCGCGACTGGTGGGCGTCTATCACGTGCCCGCCATGTTGTTCTCCATCGTGGATGGGGAAGCGCGTGGATCGGGCCGTTCCTATGGCGGCGTGAACCTGTTCCAGGCGGTGGAGAGCGCTTCAAGCCTGCTCACCCGTTTCGGAGGCCATGGGGCGGCCGTGGGCGTCACGCTTCCTGCAGAGAACCTCCCTGCGTTCGAGCGCGCGCTGGAAGAGCACATGCAGTCTCTTCCCGCTGAGCAGTTCGAGAGCCGCGTGGATGTGGATGCGGAAGTGCGCTTGGCTGACCTCACGTTGGAGAACGTGGCGCAGCTGGAGCAGTTGGCTCCGTTCGGCCAGGAGGCGCCGGAGCCGCGCTTTCTGGTTCGCAACGTCTCTCTTGCGAACGGAAGAGCCGTGGGCGCGAGCAAGAATCATTTTTCTTTTCAGCTGAGCGATGGCCGCACGAACGTGTCCGCCATCATGTTCAACTGTGCGGATCTGGATGCTTATCTTGCCAGTGACCGCTTGGCTGACGTGGCTTTCACGGTTCAGGTGGATGAATGGCGCGGCCGCAAGAGCGTGAAGGCCATGGTGGACGCCATTGCGCCGGCCAGGCCGTGCGCTGCCTTGCGCGACATGATGGATCCGCGCGTGGCGGAATTCTTCGATGAGCTGTTCGATGCGTGCGATGGCGGAGAAGTGGCGGTCATGGACCGCACGGCCATGAGCGCTGACGCTGCACAGGAGAACGGAGACCTCCTGTGTGCCCGTGAAGGGTGGGAGCGTCTTGCGCGCGAAGACCCAGCGGCGCTGGAGCGTGAATTGGTGGCCGCCATCATCGGCACCCGCAGCCTCCACCCAGCGCAAGCAGAGATCCTGCGGCGCTTGAAGAGCGGCCAGTCCACTTTGGGCATCATGGCCACAGGGCGCGGCAAATCGCTCGTGTTCCAAGTGCATGCCGCACTGTTGGCCCTGGGATCCGGCAAGGCCAGCCTTTTCGTCTATCCGTTGCGCGCGCTCATGGCTGATCAGGCATTCCATCTTGAGCGCCAGTTCGCTCGGTTCGGATTGGTGTGCCGCGTGTTGAACGGGGAATGCAGCCAGCGGGAGCGCGAAGAGACCTACGCGGGCCTGGCGGACGGTTCGGTGGACATCGTCATGACCACACCTGAATACCTCTCATTCCACGCCGATCGCATCTCTCAGTGCGGGCGCATCGGGTTCATGGTGGTGGATGAGGCGCATCACATCGGGCAGGCGAAGGCAGGCCAACGCCCGGCCTATGCGCACCTGGGAGATGTGGTGGGCAAGCTGGGCGCGCCCACGGTCCTGGCGCTCACAGCCACGGCCCCGGCGGAGGTGGCGCGGGCTGCCATGGCGGCGCTCTCCATCCGTGAGCGCGTGGTGGATGACGCCAGCCGTGACAACCTGCACGTGGATGATCAGCGCAACATCCGCGGGCGCGATGATTATCTGGCCCACATCGTGGCCAGTGGCGGCAAATGCGTCATCTATGTGAACTCCCGCGAACAGTCCGTGGGCGTGGCGCGCCGTCTGCGCCGCCGCGTGCCCCAGCTGGCGCTCCAGATCGGTTTCTACAACGCCGCGCTCTCGCGCGATGAGCGCAAGCGCATCGAAGACCTGTTCCGGACGGGCCAGATGCAGGTGCTGGTAGCCACGTCCGCGTTCGGTGAAGGGATAGACATCCCTGACATCCGCCATGTGGTGCTCTACCACATGCCGTTCTCCGACGTGGAATTCAACCAGATGAGCGGGCGTGCGGGCCGGGACGGCCAGGATGCATGGGTGCATCTGCTGTACGGCCGCGCTGACGTTTCGATCAATGAGGGCATCTTGGAGGACATGACGCCGTGCCGTGACGTCATGGCGCAGATCTACCGGCGCATGAAGGCGCTCCAAGCGCAGCGCCCGGGCCAGACCGTGTCCTTGGCGGCATCGGAGTTGGCGCGCTTGGCCAGCGATGACGGCCGTCTGGTCTCTCCGCAGGCTGCACGGTGCGGGATATCCGTGTTCACCGAGCTGGGTCTCATCGAATCCACGCGTTCGTTCCAAGGCGGCTTCGAGGTGCATGGGTTCCGCGTGCGCGAAGGCGCCTCGAAGGTGGAGCTCACGGATTCGGTGCGCTACCAGGAAGGGCTTGATGAACAGGTGGGTTTCAAGCAGTTCTGCGAGTGGGCTATGATGTGCGATATGGCGGGGTTGGCGTGTCGGATCACGCATCCGATCACGCCCGATGATGAGGATGCGCGAAGATGACGGGCAAGGCAGAAGCATTGGCGAAGTTCAAGACGCCGGATGAGGCGTTCGCGGAGCTGGATGAGCTTTCCGGCGGGTACATGACCGCGCAAGAGCGGGACATGCTCACGCGCGCGTTCCGGTTCGCCTCTGCCGCCCATGAGGGCCAGAAGCGCAAATCCGGTGAGCCGTTCATCGTCCACCCCATTGAAGTGGCCATCATCCTGGCCGATCTGCGCATGGATGCCGAAACGGTGTGCGCGGCGCTCCTCCATGACACCGTGGAGGACACGGAGGTCACCGCAGAAGTGGTGGAAGAGGAGTTCGGTCCGGATGTGCGCCAGCTGGTGGAAGGTGTCACGAAGATCACGCGCATCGAGGTGGAATCCCTCTCAGATGAACAGGCGGCCACCATCCGCAAGATGCTCGTGGCCATGAGCAAGGACATCCGGGTCATCGTCATCAAGCTGGCCGACCGCCTTCATAACATGCGCACGCTGGCATCGCTGCGCGAAGATAGGCGCATCTTCAAATCCCGCGAGACGTTGGACATCTATGCTCCCATCGCGCACCGTTTGGGCATCAATTCCATCAAGTGGGAGCTGGAGGACCTGGCGTTCTTCTACTTGGAGCCGAACAAGTACAAGCAGGTCAGCCGCATGGTGACGGACACGCGCGCGGAGCGGGAGGAATACCTCTCCAACGTGGTGGACATCATTGAGGCCGAAATGGAGAAGGTGGGCGTGGACGCGAAGGTGATGGGGCGCCCGAAGCACCTGTATTCCATCTATCAGAAGATGTCGAAGAAGGGCAAGGGCTTCTCTGAGATCTACGACCTCATCGCCGTGCGCATCATCGTGCCTTCGGTGAAGGATTGCTATTCGGCGCTGGGCGCGGTGCACACGCTCTGGCACCCCATGCCCGGGCGTTTCAAAGACTACATCGCCATGCCGAAGTACAACATGTACCAGTCCCTCCACACCACGGTGATGGGGCCGGCGGGGCGCCCCTTGGAAGTGCAGATCCGCACCGAAGAGATGCACCGGGCCAGTGAATACGGGGTTGCCGCGCATTGGCGCTACAAGGAGGGTGGCGGCAAAGTCAGTTCGGATGAGTTGGACAAGCAGCTGGCATGGCTGAGGGAGATGGTGGACTGGCAGGATGACACGGAGGATTCGCGCGAGTTCCTGAAGTCCCTCAAGATGGATCTGGACAACGCGGAGGTGTACGTTTTCACGCCGAACGGGGACGTGAAGACGCTGCGTGCAGGTGCCACGCCGGTGGATTTCGCCTACGCCGTGCACACGGAGGTGGGGAACCACTGCGTGGGCGCGAAAGTGAACGGCTCCATCGTGCCGCTCACCTATGAGCTGAAGGTGGGCGACCGCGTGGAGGTGCTCACTTCCAAGAACGCCTCGCCTTCGCGCGACTGGCTGAACATCGTGCAGACGCCTTCTGCTCGCAACAAGATCCGCAGCTACTTCTCCAAAGTGACGCGTTCCACTGACTTGCAGGACGGCCGTGACATGCTGATGCGCGAGCTGCGCAAGCATGGGATCGGCTTGTCCTCGGCTCGCACGGGCAAGGCGCTCAAGGGCGTGTCTGAAGCCATGGGATTCGCTGACACTGATGACATGTACGTGCAGCTGGCGCGCGGCAAGGAGAGCGCGCAGCATGTGGCGAACCGCCTGCTGAAGATCCTGGTGGATTCTGCGAACGCAGAGGCGGAGAAGCCGCGCGTGGGCGCTGGCGAGGGATCAACGGGCATCATGGCGCCCATGCTCACCAGCGTGAAAGGCCACAAGCGGCATGAGACGCATTCGTCCAACGGCATCGTGGTGAAAGGCGTGGATGACATCCTGGTGCGCCTGTCGCGCTGCTGCAACCCGGTGCCGGGCGATGAGATCGTCGGCTTCGTGACGCGGGGGCGCGGCGTCAGCGTGCATCGGGCAGATTGTCCGAATGCGGATGACCTGCGCCGCAACCCCGAGCGCATCATCGAAGTGCAATGGGAGGGCACGCCTTCTGCCTCCGCGCTCTACAAGATAGAGATCTACGTGGAAGCGCTCGACCGCATGAACCTTTTGCTGGATGTCACGCGCGTGTTGTCAGAGGTGGGCGCGAACGTCATCTCCTGCACCACCAACACCCATCGCGATGGTGTGGTGGAGATGCGCTTCCTCTTCGAAGTGGGGGACATCACCAAGATAGAGAACGCGATAGAGGGTCTGAAAGAGATAGATGGCGTGTTCGATGCGCGGCGGATGCTGCCGGGAGAGGCAGTGGGCGCTGCGAAGGGAGGACAGTGAGATGCTGGATCTGAAGACCGTGCACGGGCTGTGCGTGGATGTGGACTGCCTCATCATGGGACCGCTGCAGAACAATGTGTATCTCATATCGGATGATGAAGCTGCGCTGGTGGTGGATCCCACAGAGAACGCAGAGGCCATCCTCTCCGCCTTGGGCGGCAAGAAGTTGGCGGCCATCGTGCTCACGCACGGGCATTGGGACCACACGGGGGCGGCGGCTGAGCTGCGCCGGCTTTCCGGGGCTCCGGTGATCGCTGGTGTGGCGGATGCGGACCAGATCGAGCGCCCTTCAGGCATCGGCACGTCTCGTGTGTCCGATCCGTGCCCGGTGGATGTGCGCGTGAAGACGGGGGACGTGGTGCGTGCGGGCGGCATGCAATGGAAGGTGCTGGAGACGCCCGGGCACTCTCCTGGGTCCATCTGCTTGTTCATCGTGCCGCCGTTCGGGAACCATGCGGACGGCCTGCCCGTCCTCGTGTCCGGGGACACGCTCTTCAAGGGCACGTTCGGCCGCACTGATTTCGAGGGCGGATCCATGCGGGAGATGGGCAGGTCCATGAAGCGGCTGGCTGCGCTCCCGGATGACGTAGCGGTGCTGCCTGGCCACAATGATCTGACCACCATAGGCAACGAACGGAGCACGTTCGCCTTGTTCGGCGACGAACCGGAAGAGTAGAGCCTTACAATAGTCCGGCAATGTGCATGCAGGTGCGGCCATCATGGCCACGTCTTCGATGGAGGGCTCGTTGGATCTCAGCTGGTCGTTCTTCTTCACGCAGCTTCTGAGCAATCCGCTCCTTCTGGTGGTGGCCGTGCTCAATCTGGGCGTCATCATCGTGAATGGGGCCACGGATGCCCCCAACGCCATCGCCACGGCGGTGTCCACGCGTGCCATGACGCCGCGTCGAGCCATCATCATGGCAGCCATCTGCAACTTCGTGGGCCTTCTGGTCATCTCGCTCGTTTCGCCAGCAGTGGCGCAGACCATCTTCGGCATGGTTGATTTCGGTGGGAATGCCCATCAAGCGCTGGTGGCGCTCATGGCAGCCATGGTGGCCATCATCGTTTGGGGGGCCACGGCCTGGTGGTTCGGCATCCCCACCTCCCAATCGCACTCTTTGATCGCAGGCCTCACGGGGGCTGCGATCGCGCTCATGAACGGCATCGACGCAATCAATTGGAATGAGTGGATCAAGGTCATCTATGGCATCCTCCTCTCCACGCTCATGGGCTTCGCGCTGGGTTGGATCAACTTCAAGGTCATCAGGCGTGCGTTCGCGAATGCGAACCGCCAGCATGCGAACGCCTTCTTCAAGTGGGCGCAGATCCTGGCAGGCGCAGGCGTGGCCTTCATGCACGGTGCCCAGGATGGACAGAAGTTCATGGGCATCTTCATTCTGGCCATCATGATGGCGGCAGGTTTGGGCATGAGCACTGATGCGCTCAGCTCGCTTCCGGTGTGGCTCATGCTGCTCTGCGCGCTCACCATGGGCGTGGGCACGGCTGTGGGCGGGGAGCGCATCATCAAGAGCGTGGGTGTTGACATGGTGAAGCTGGAGGCGTTCCAGGGCTTCGCGGCCAGCCTCTCCACATGCGTCAGTTTGGCGGTGGCCACGTTCGGCGGTCTGCCGGTCTCCACCACGCATACGAACACCACGGCCATCATGGGCGTGGGCGCTGCGAAGAATCCCAAGAGCGTGAAATGGTCCATCGCCATAGACATGGTGAAGACGTGGGTGCTCACGTTCCCAGGCTGCGGGCTTTTGGGATTCGTGTTCGCTAAGATATTCCTGATCATTCTCTGAGGAAAGGATCTTAGGCCGTGGGGAAGAAGAACAAGTTCAACTATTTCAAGGCGTATGAGAAGCTCACCGCTTTGGCGGTCCAGGAATCGGATCTGATGATAGAGACGCTGCGCTCGTTCAAGGATGCTGAAGCGCTCCAGGATGCCATGGTGCCCATGCATGAATTCGAGAACCAGGGCGATGACATCAATCACGCCATCTTCGAGAGCGCGGCCGTTGATTTCATGCCCCCTATCGACCGCGAAGACGTGGTGGAGCTGGCGTCGGCTTTGGACAACGTGTTGGATTACATCGACGACGTCATCGCGCACATGTACATGTACTCGGTCAAGGACATCCCAGACAACGCCATGAAGATGGCCGGCCTCATCCGCGATTCAGTAAAGGCCCTGGACAAGATGATCTGCGAATTTCACAATTTCAAGAAGAACAAGAAGTTCCGCCAGCTTTTGGTGGACATCAATTCATTCGAAGAGCAGGCGGACCAGCTGTACACCGAAGCCATGCACCACCTTCACACGAAGGAGAACGCAGAGGTCATGCATGTCCTTGTCTGGTCGCGCATCTACGAGCGGATGGAGAAGTGCTGCGATGCTTGCGAACATGCCGCAGACATCGTGAGCACCATCGTGCTGAAGAACATGTGATCTGGGTTTGGCGATGCGATGTGTTGCGAGGATGGAGGCGAGTTGCTTCGATCAGAGCAGCTGCACGTCGTAGACCAGTCCGTGTTCTGACTCCAGCATGGCGAAGAATTCAGCAGGAGAGAAAACAGGCATCTTCGCGGCTTGAAAACCGTCCTCATCTCGTGTGAGCAGATAGTCCGCGTCGATGTTCTCGGCGCAGAGCGCGATGAGGCAATTCTCATAATCATTCCATGATCTGCGCGATGCTTCTGCGACCTCTTCGTGGCTCACCTTGCAGACATTGATGAAATTGAGGCTTTCGATGAAAGCGCTTTGCAGGTCTGCGGAACTGATGGTCTTTCGGAGGATGTGGAACACGTCAGCGTATGACTGCGGAGCAGCCCAGAGTTCGATATCGCCGAACGCCTGCATCGCGCAGAGTTTTTCGCAAGCAGAGAAGAACGGCTCCCGTCTTCCGAAATAATCCAGCAGCACATTGGTGTCGATCAGAGCACGCAATATTTCTCCTCCAAAGCCTTGATCAGCAATTCGTCATCGGTCTGGCCTTCCCAGAATGACGCAGGGACTGCGAACGTGGTGCGCACTGTACGCGCCTTCAGCTCCTTCCGCTGTTCTTCATCCAATGTTTTGATCCCAGAAGGGATCTGTGATCCTGCATCACTCGGTTGCGGAAGCTTTCCTTCAGAGAGCACGTACCGATAGGCTGCATTGATGAGATCGGTAGGCGTTGCGCCTATCTTTTCGAGAACGGCCCGGCCCTGCTCCTTTATCCCTGAAGGCACCCGTGCGGTGACGATGGCATCCATGAAACCCTCCCTTCACTATGATGATAATACGGTAATACAATTCATGGTGCAAGGAGGGCTTCAAGATTCTCATGAGATCTTTCGCGATCGGAGCAGTTGACGGTCACTCTACGCTCACGATGAGGGGGCGGGTGGGGTTGCCGTCGAAATCCGTGCCGCGGGTGGCGGTGGCCATGTCGAACCCTTCATCCATCATGAGCGGCATCTCTGTGCGGGCGCGCGCCTGAGCGCGGCGGTACAGATCCCAGAAGCTGTCAGTGCGCACCTCATCCGTGCCTGGATGAGTCCAGGGTTCGTGTTCGTGGTTGTCGAAGGGGCTCTCCTCCAAGAACTGGTTGCGATGGCTCATGGCGCGCGCGATGGAGTGCTTGCGGAACACGCGTTCGGCCAGTCCTATGATGCCGCGCTTCACTCCCTTGGGCGAACGCAGCGCCATCAACACCAACCGATAGGCATCCAGGCTCGTGGCATAAGCGTCTGGGCGCAGGTCTGCATCCAGCGCGCACTTCGCCACGTACTTGTGCATGAGGGAGATGATGTGCGCTGTCTGAGGGGACGCTTCAAGGGCCAGCGCGGTGTCGAAGGAAGCGATGGTGGCGCCGTCGATCTGGCTCAAGGCCAGGATGTCCAGATCGGCTTCCATCTCCGCGTGCACTTCCGGGCCATCATTCTGCCCCAAGCCTTCCACGCCGGCATTCAACAGCTCTTTCTGTTGCGCATAGATGAGCGGGTGCACCGCAGAATCCAACAGGAAGTGGCAGTACAACCCGCGCACGTAGGACTGCCCTGTGCTGCGCATGCCCTCCGGCAGCATGTTCGCGGCGTCTTTCATGCATGAGATCAGCAGTGCCGCATCGGCTTTGTGCATGGCGGAACCCACTGAGGCGGATGCTGGGTTGAAGAAGAGCACATCAGGTCCTTGGTTTCCCAGCATGAACGCTTCGAAATCCTCACGGGCGGGGAAGAGGGTTGGATCGGCTTGTTCGTAGAGCGTGCGGCCGAAAAGGTAATGGGTGATGACAGCGGCCATGGGCTGCCTCCTGTCTGTGGAGCCGTTTCGCCTGATTATAGGCCGCACGCAGCGCATGTTGTGCAGCTTGCATGGTTTTACCTGTATGATGGGCCCTCGACACAACCCATCCACAACAAGGGGTGCAGCGGACGAGAAGATGGCACTGATAGTAGCGAAATTCGGAGGCACGTCGGTCGCGTCCCCAGAGCGGATCAAAGGCGTTGCGGACCGCCTGGTCAAGATCCGTGAACGGGGCGATGAGGTGGTGGCCGTGGTGTCCGCCATGGGCAAGACCACGGATGAATTGATGGCGTTGGCGGCTGCCGTGAACGGGAACCCTCCCGCGCGTGAGCTGGACCGCCTGCTCTCCACCGGGGAACAGGTCTCCATGACGCTTTTGGCATTGGCGTTGGAAGCGAAGGGCCACAAAGCCATCAGCTACACCGGGCGCCAGGCCGGCATCGAGACGAACGGCATCCACAACAAAGCGAAGATCGTGAAGGTGCACAACGAGCGCATCCGCCGCGCCCTGGACGCCGGATTCATCCCAGTGGTGGCCGGATTCCAAGGCATCGATGAGAACGGCGACATGACCACGCTGGGACGCGGCGGTTCTGACACCACGGCGGTGGCTGTGGCGTGGGGCATCGGCGCTGACATCTGTGAGATCTACTCTGACGTTGACGGCGTCTACACCACCGACCCGCGCATCGCGCCTCGCGCGCGCAAGCTGGAGAGCGTCTCCTATGATGAGATGCTGGAGCTTTCCAGTGTAGGGTCAGGCGTGCTGCAGATGCGCGCCGTTGAATTCGCGAAGAAATGGGGGGTGGTCATCCATGCGCGCTCAGCGTTCTCGGACGCCCCTGGCACGCTGGTCAAGGAGGAGAGCGCCATGGAACAAGCCGTCATCACCGGCATCGCTCATGACACGTCAGAAATGAAGGTCACCATCCGCCATGTGCCGGACACCACCGGCGTTGCGGCCATGGTGTTCACGGCCCTTGCTGACAGCATGGTGAACATGGACATGATCATCCAGAACACTTCCTTGGACGGGGCCACGGACATCTCGTTCACGTGCCCGGAAGCCGATCTGCCCCGGGCGGTGGAGGCCATTGAGAGCGTGCTTCCTCAGATAGGCGCGGCCGGTTGGGATGTGGATGAGGACATCGCGAAGGTGAGCTTGGTGGGCACGGGCATGAAATCGTCCCCCGGCGTGTCTGCGCGGGCGTTCCGCACCATGTCGGAGAACGACATCAACATCCTTGCCATCTCCACGTCTCCCATCCGGTTGTCCATGGTGATCGAAGCGGCGGAAGCGCAACGTGCGGTGCAGGTGCTGCACACCGCGTTCGACCTGGATTCAGAAAGCGTGTTCGAAGAGACGCAGCTCTCCGCTGAGGAGATTGCTGACAAGATGAAGAAGGGCAGGTAGGAGCCATGGCGAACGGTCAGATGCCCACGCATCCGGTGGTGGCGGTGGCAGGTGTCACGGGCGCGGTGGGGCGTGAATTCCTGAAGGTGCTCCATGAGCTGGATTTCCCGGCAGCTGAGGTGCGCGCGCTGGCTTCTGTCCGGTCTGCGGGCACCGCTCTGCCGTTCGACGGCTGTGGGCTGGTGCCCGCAGGGGACCTGGTGGTGCAGGAGATGTGCCCGGAGTCCTTCCAGGGCGTGGATATCGCGCTCTTCTCTGCGGGGGCCGGGGTGTCCAAGCAGATGCGCCAAGCAGTGGTGGACGCGGGCGCGGTCATGATCGACAACTCCAGCGCGTTCCGCATGGATCCGGATGTGCCGCTGGTGGTGCCCGAGGTGAACCCGGAAGATGTGGAATGGCACTCCGGCGTCATCGCGAATCCGAATTGCTCCACCATCCAGATGGTGGTGGCGCTGAAGCCGTTGGATGGGCTCTCTCCCATCAAGCGCGTGGTGGTGTCCACCTACCAGGCGGCTTCCGGAGCAGGCGCGGCAGCCATGGATGAGCTGTACGACCAGACACGGGAATTCTTGGATGGCGTGCCGGATGAGGAGCTGACGGTACAGGCGTTCCAGCACCGAATCGCCTTCAACGCCATTCCCCACATCGATGTCTTCTTGGACGATGGCTCCACCAAAGAGGAATGGAAGATGGTGGTGGAGACGAAGAAGATCATGCACCGGGAGAGCCTGGAGGTGGCTGCCACTTGCGTGCGCGTGCCGGTCCTGCGCTGCCACGGCGAAGCGGTGAACGTGGAATTCGAAAGCGATGTGAGCGTAGATGATGCCCGTCGTGCCCTTGAGGCCGCCCCCGGTGTTGCCGTGATGGACGATCCTGCGCGCAATGAGTATCCCATGCCCGGCCTTTTGGCGAACACCACGCCGGTCTTCGTGGGGCGCATCCGTAAAGATGTCAGTGTGGAGCACGGCATCGCATTCTGGGATGTGGCGGATCAGATCCGCAAGGGTGCGGCGTTGAATGCGGTGCAGATCGCCCAGTTGTTGCTGCCGTAAGTGAAGAAGCTTCGTCTGGATGCGCTCTTGGTGGAGCGCGGGCTGTTCTCTTCAGCGGATGCGGCGGCGCGGGCGGTGTATGCGCGCGAGGTGCGCGTTGACGATGCGTACGCCGCAAGCCCTGCGACGTTGGTGGCGCCCGATGCCGACATCTTCGTGAAAGGCGGCAAACGCTTCGTCTCGCGGGGAGGGGAGAAGCTGCAAGGGGCGCTGGATGCGTTCAACATCAGCGTGGAGGGCAAGCGCTGCGTGGATATCGGTTCGTCCACGGGCGGATTCACGGATTGCCTGTTGCAGGCGGGCGCGGCAGAGGTTGCGTGCGTGGACGTCAACTACGGACAGCTGGCATGGAAGGTGCGCCAGGATGCGCGCGTGCGCGTGTTCGAGCGCACGAACATCAGACATGCATCCCCTGGGGAGCTGGGCGCGCCATTCGATGTCATCGTGATAGACGTGAGCTTCATCGGGCTGGCTTCCTTGGCGCCCGTGTTCCCGGGCCTGTCCCATGTGGGCACCCTTTTCTTGGGGCTGGTCAAGCCACAGTTCGAGTCACGGCCCGATGAAACGGATGGCGGCGTGGTGCGCGATGAGGCGGTGCGGGAGCGCACGGTGGCAGAAGTGCGGGATGCGCTCGAGCGCGTGGGATTCAAGGTGCAGGGCGTGGTGGAATCGCCCATAACCGGTCCGAAGGGCAACGTGGAATACCTCGTTCGTGCCGCATACGGCATCTGACGGCTGCGTGCTTCAGATGCGCCTGCGCGCACAAGCGGTATAATCATCCCGCATTGGAGGAAATGCGCCCTCATCCCGTATGCATCTTCATCGCACTCTGAACGCTCCCTTGTCACGGCATGCTGGATGGAAGCGCATTCGTGAAAGGGAGCATGCATGGATCTCACTGCAATGAACGATGCGCTCGTGTCCTTCACGGGCGTCGTCGACGACTTCATGTACACCTATATCCTGGTGATATTGCTCGTCGCCGTGGGCATCTGGTTCACCATCCGCACGAAGGTGGTCCAGATCCGCTGCATCAAGGACATGTTCACGTCCCTCACGGCATCCAGCGACCGCATCAAGGACGAAGGGGCGGCGGATGCTGCTGTTGAACAGAAGAGCGATGGAGACGTGTTCATGGCCGAGAGCGGCGGCGAAGAGCAGGGCCGGCATGGAAAGAAGAAGCGCATCTCGTCGTTCCAGGCGCTCATGGTGTCCACGGCATCGCGCGTGGGCACGGGCAACATCGTGGGCATCGCCACGGCCATCGCCATGGGCGGCCCGGGCGCGGTGTTCTGGATGTGGCTCATGGCCATCATCGGTTCCGCCTCTGCGTTCATCGAATCCACGCTGGCGCAGATCTGGAAGGTGAAGAATCCGGATGGCACGTTTCGCGGTGGTCCGGCTTATTACATCCAGCAGGCTTTGGGCCAGCGTTGGCTGGGCATCGTGTTCGCGGTGGCGCTGATCTTGTGCTTCGCGTTCGGCTTCAATGGGTTGCAGACGTTCAACATCACGTCTGCTCTTGATTACTACGTGATCCCGGAACACCAGTTCACGGTGAACGCGCTGATGGGCTTGCTCATCGTGATCGCCACGGCGCTGGTGATCTTCGGCGGCATGCACCGCATCTCTGTCATCACGTCGGTCATCGTGCCCGTCATGGCGGTGGCTTACATCCTGGTGGCGCTCTGGACCACCGTGGCCAACATCGGCGAGCTGCCGGCCATCCTGCAGCTCATCTTTTCAGAAGCGTTCTCTGGGGAATCGTTCGCGGGCGGCTTCGCGGGATCGTGCCTCATGCTGGGCATCAAGCGCGGCCTGTTCAGCAACGAGGCCGGCATGGGTTCTGCACCGAACGCGGCAGCCACGGCCGATGTGTCCCATCCTTGCAAGCAGGGCTTGGTGCAGAGCCTGTCCGTCTACATTGACACACTGCTCATCTGCACGTGCTCCGCGTTCATGATGCTGGTGTTCTATGTGCAGGATCCGGAGCTGGCCACCACCTTGAACGGCATGGCGCTCGTGCAGATGGCCATGAACAACTCCATCGGGGAAGTGGGCATCCACCTGATCACGGCGGCCATTTTCGTGTTCGGCTTCTCCAGCCTGGTGGGCAACTATTTCTATGCTGAGGGCAACATCACGTTCATCAAGAACAACAAGACGGTGCTCTTCTGGTTCCGCATCATCTGTTTGTGCTTCATCATGTACGGCGCGGTGAACAGCTTCGATCTGGCGTGGAACCTGGCTGACATCTTCATGGGCTTCATGGCCATCATCAACCTGGTCACCATCTTGATCTTGGGCAAGTGGGCGCTGAAGGCGCTGGATGATTACTCGCGCCAGAAGAAGGCGGGCGTGAACCCGGTGTTTCATGCAGAGAGCATCCCCGGGCTTCCGAAGACGGAATGCTGGGGTGAAGACGACGTGGCAGCGTTCAGCACGGTCGCGGCGGTCAAGCCCGTTGACGATGCCCGCGTCTGAGGAGCGTTCTTGGCGAACGCAACTGATGCGGGCTGTGTTCGCTCTGGTGTTCGCTTGGAACGTGCTCTGCGCGCTCCAGTTCGTGATCGCCCCTGCATACTTTGCAGGGGCGTATCAGCTTTCGGGTGCAGCAGGAGAGGTGGCAGTGCGTGGAATGGGCGTGGCGTTCCTCATGTGGAATGCCACCTACCCGGCGTTCATCGTGCGCCCGCATCGCTTCAAGCCGCTGGGGGCGGTGGTGCTGGTGCAGCAAGCCATCGGTTTTCTGGGTGAAGCGTTCATCCTGCTGAGCTTGCCCGGTCAAGGGTTCGAGCTCCTCAGCGCATCCATCCTGCGCTTCATGGCCTTCGATGGTGCGGGGTTCGCCTTGATGGCGGCAGCCTACTGGCTCTGCTTCAGAAGGGCTTCTACTTGAGCACGCCCCTTTTTGCAATGGGGGTCCTTGAGGGGGCACTTCCTTTTGCAGCCCGTGCAGTGCATGCCCTTGAGCGGGTTCTTCTGCCTCTTGGGCTTCTTCTCTTTCTTGTCCTTCTTCTTGTCTTTCTTGGACATGGAGCTCCTCTCAGATGAACGGGTAGGCCAGGGCGTAACCCACCGCGCAGAGGACGAATGCGAACACGGCTCCGGCCACCACGTCACGGGCGTGGTGCGCGCCGCCCTTCACGCGGATGGCCGCCATCGCGCAGCCCACGATGCAGAGCACCATCCCCACCGGTTCGCACACCAGAAGCCAGCTGGATGCGATGATGAAGAGAGATGCCACGTGCCGTGAAGGGAAGGACTTGCCCTTGGTCTGTTTGTCCAGAAGGTTCGGCGCATCGGTTGACTCATAGGGCCGTTCTGCGTTGATGAGCGCGCGCAGCCCCGTGATGATGAGGAAGCTGGCAGCGGGCACGATGATGCAGGCAAGCAGAAGCGATGGGCGCACGATGGCCACATATGCCAACAGTGCGGGATAGGTGGCGTAGCCTATTCCGGTGAGCACCTTGTCCGCGCGCCTCAGCTGTTGTGCCGTCATCTGTTGCGGCTTTTCTGGGAGCGTCAGAGGATGGCCTGGATGCGCTTCACGGCTTCCTTCGTCTGGTCGGGATCACCGAAGCCGGTGAGGCGGATGTAGCCTTCACCGGCCGGCCCGAAGCCGGCACCCGGTGTGGTGATGACATGCGCTTCTTCCAGCAGCTTGTTGAAGAAATCCCAGCTGCCCATGCCCTCGGGCGTCTTGCACCAGACATACGGGCTGTTCTGGGCGCCGTACACCTCAAGCCCGCAGGCCTCCAGCCCGTCACGGATCACTTTCGCGTTCGCCAGGTAACCAGCAATGACCTCTTCCACCTGGCGCGCGCCTTCAGGCGTGTAGATGGCCGCGGCGCCTTTCTGGATGATATAGGACGCGCCGTTGAACTTCGTGGTCTGCCGGCGGTTCCACATGGCGTTCAGGCTCTGTCCCTGGCGCACCAGTTCGTGCGGGACCACGGTGTATCCGCAGCGCATGCCGGTGAAGCCGGCAGTCTTGGAGAAGCTGCGGAATTCGATGGCGCAGGTCTTCGCGCCCTCCACTTCGTAGATGGAGTGCGGGATGGCCTCTTCGGTGATGAACCGTTCGTAGGCGGCATCGAACATGATGATGGCATCCGTTTCGTTCGCATGGTCCACCCAGGCCTTCAGCTGCTCTCTGGTGAGCACGGTGCCGGTGGGGTTGTTCGGGGAGCATAGATAGATGATGTCCACGGGCGCGTCCGGAATGGCGGGGCAGAAGCCGTTCTCTGAGGTGGTGGGCATGTAGTGGATGTCCGTCCACGCCTCTGCATCCACGTCGTATTCGCCAGCGCGGCCAGCCATGGCGTTGCTGTCCACGTAGACGGGATAGACCGGATCGCACACGGCCACCTTGTTGTCCACTGCGAAGATGTCCCCGATGTTGCCGCAGTCTGATTTCGCGCCGTCCGAGATGAACACTTCATCAGCGCTCAGCTGCACGCCGCGCGTCTTGAAATCCGCCTCCACGATGGCATCGCGCAAGAATGCGTAGCCTTGTTCTGGACCGTATCCCTTGAATGAAGCGCTCGCGGTCTGCTCATCCACTGCTTCGTGCATGGCTTGCACCACGGCAGGCACCAGCGGTTGCGTCACGTCGCCTATGCCCAGTTTGATGATCTTGGCATCCGGGTTCGCATCCTGGAACGCTGCGGTGCGCCGTGCGATCTCAGCGAAGAGGTAGCTTCCGGGCAGTTTCTCGTAGTTCTCGTTGATCTTGGCCATGATGGTCCTTTCTTGAACGCGCGTGCGCGACAGGTCTGCAACAGGTGTCTTTTCAGAGCGTAGAGATTATAATCTCGGCTCATGGAAAACGATGCATTGAAGCGGGCGCGCGATGCGTATGCGCGCGTGGAAGAGCGCTACATAGAGGCGCTTGAAGAAAAGGGTCTCATCTTCGATGAGCCATATGCGCACACCGAAGAGAAGGAGCGCCTGCTGGAAGAGCTCAGGCAGCGCGGCGTGACGTTCCGCAACGCCGGTGCCAGCTTGTCCTGGGGTCATCTGTCTCCTGCATGCGTGGAGTGCACGGGAGTGGACGGTTCTGAGACGTTCTCCACCACGTTCAAATGCCACCGGGATTGCTATTTCTGCTTCAACAGGAACCAAGCTGATTATGAGCGGTTCTTCCGGGAGGGGTGCCCCTGGGAAGAGGGCCTTGAGCGCAGCGCTTCTGAGAACGAGAGCCTGGCGTGCATCGGGCTCACGGGCGGTGAGCCGCTGCTGGATGTGGATGATTCCATCCGTTTTCTGGAAGCAGCGAAGGAGAAGTTCCCGAATGCGCATCTGAGGATGTACACCTCAGGGGACCTGCTCACCAAAGAGATGGCGGTCCGCTTGCGCGATGCGGGGCTGGATGAGATCCGCTTCAGCGTGAAGGACGATGATGCGCCGCGCATGCAGCAGAAGGTGCTGGACGCCATCCGGCTGGCAAAGCGGCATATCCCATCCGTCATGGCGGAGATGCCGGTCATCCCGGGTGCGGAAGAGCACATGAAAGACCTGCTGCGCGCCTTCGATGAAGCGGGCGTGGAGGGCATCAACCTGTTGGAGTTCTGCTTTCCGTTCTGCAACTGGGAAGAATTCGAGCGTCGTGGCTTCAAGTTGAAACGACCGCCGTTCGAGGTGATGTACGACTACGGCTATTCAGGCGGCTTGGCCGTGTCCGGTTCAGAAGAGCTCATCTTGTCCCTCATGGTGTGGGCGCTGGATGAGGGCTTGGGATTGGGGCTGCATTACTGTTCCCTTGAGAACAAGCACCGTTCTGAGATTCGTCAGAAGAACGAACGTGCCCGCGGGCTGCATCCCTGCCTTGAAGTGGATGAGGGGTCCTTCTTCTTGCAATGCGGCAAGGCGTTCGGGCCTGATGTGCCGCTCGTGCGCAAGGCGCTCGCTGCTGCGGGATGCACGGATGTGGTGGAGGATGCAGAAGAGGATTCCTTGGCGTTCCCGCCCTCATTCATGGAAGATGTGCGCGGCTTGCGCCACGCAGATGGAACGCCGGTCCAGCTGCAGGTGGCCTACTACGTGTACGAGGTGGAGGACGATGGCGCGTACTTCATAGACGTGGCCATCCGCGATGCGGGCTGAGGGCACCTCCAGCTCCGGTCACTCGTAGATCTTTCGTTTAGTGGTGGAGAGGATTCCCAGCGCCGTGCGGTATTTGTTGACCGTGCGGCGTGAGACGTCCATGCCCCGTTCGGCCAGGAGCGTGACCAGCTTCGCATCGCTCAAGGGATGGCGCTTGTCCTCGGTGTCCACCAGTTCTTGGATGGCCTGCTTGACGGCAAGGGATGACGCGTCATCGTGAGTGAGCGAGCCGCCCACGCCGGAATGGAAGAAGTAGCGCAGGCTGATGATCCCTTTGGGCGTGTCCAGCGTGATGCTGTTCGCCACACGGCTCACCGTGGATTCGCTGAGGCCGGTCATTTGCGCCACATCCGCCATGGCCAGCGGCTTGAGCGCGGCGATGCCGTCACTGAAGAATCCGCTTTGATGCTGCACCACCGCGTTCGTGACGGATATCACCGCCGCCTTCCTCAGGTCGACGGCGCGGATGAAGCCTTGAGCTTCACGCAAGAGCTCCCGCATCCGTGCTGCGGCGTGCACATCGATGACGGGGTCATCCAGCGCGTCTGCGTATCCTCGGTCCAGCATCACGTTCGGGAGGAGGCCCGTGCGCACTTTGACCGCCCAGGTCCCTTCATGGCGCACCACCACCGCTTCCGGTAGGGCGGTGGGGGATGAGCGATCGAAGCGTGCAGCGGGATGGGGGTCGAGGCGTCGGATCTTGTCCATAGAGCGCCGCACCATCGCAGGCGTGGTCTTGAGCGCGGATGCGATCTGCTGGATGCGGCCTTCAGCCAGAGCTGGGAGGTGGTTCTCGATGATCGAACGCGTGAGATCGTCATCATCGTTCGCGGAGATGAGCTGGGCCAGCAAGCATTCCTGCAAGCTGCGCGCCCCGATGCCGGCAGGCGTGCATTCGGTCTGCAGCTTCTTCAGCAACGTCTCCACTCGGTTCGGGTGCGTGCCCAGCATGTCGGCCACGATGTCCGTGTCCATGCGCAGATACCCGCGCTCATCGATTCCATTCATGAGCATGCGCGCGATGGCGCGGTCAAGGGGGCTGCGCAGATCCATCATCAGCTGGGTGAGCAGCTCCACCTCCAGGCTGGATTCTTTGTCCGGCGTTCGTGCCGCTAGGCTCTCGAATTCCTCCAGGGGCGCGTGCTGGTCATGGGGCGGATCCTTGATTCTGAGGAACGGATTCTCCATGGCTGCGCCCATCATGAGCGCGCGCAGATCCAGCACGGACATGGCCATGATCTGTACGCCGATGCGCACTTCTGGCGTGAGCTGTATCTGCTGGACCTGTTCCAGCACGAGGTTCGGACACATGCGCACATCCCCCTTTGCACCCATGCGGTCGCTCAGATGTCGAAGGCGGCTACAGGGCCGTCTTCTTTCATCCAAGATTACTCGTTCTGCATCAAGCTGTGACGGATCGCATCCGAGCAGTCTCAGTTTGAAAGAGGATTCTCAAAATCAGACGCTTCGGTGCCTCGTTTTGAGCTTTGCAGCCTCTCGCAAGGCGTTGTAGCAGCTCGTGAACTGGCACGGTTCTTTCAACTCATGGGAGCAGAAGAGCATGCCCCCTAGACTGCTCTTTGCTGCACCATGCAGGAGCTGGGACCCCTTGATGCACGGCAGCTCAAGCGTTCCATCCTCATCCTGGCTCCCGCCTTCTTTCAGGCTGATGCGCCCGCGCCCCCACGCGGCGCATCAGCGCTTTTTTGCAGAAGGCGTTGCTCCGGAGCGGCTCTTTGATGCGGCGCTCTTCTCGGCGTGAGACGGCGCGGGGAAAACAAGGTATCTTGTCTCGGTGCAACCGATGCAGGATCTGCCACGGAGGGGAGACCGGACAATGAATGCATACGGATCCGATGTGCACCAGATCGTGGCCATGAATCTGACAGGAGACGTTCTCAGCAACAAGAAGGAATGGGAGGGCATTGCTTCTGCGCGCCGAGATTTCATCGAACGGGGCGTCCTTCCCGGTGTTGAAGGATGGTCGAGGCCCGAGGTGGTGGATTCGTGGGCGCGTTGCCTGGAGATGGGGATCGATCCTGAAGCATCCAGGTTGGCGAATCCGCTCTCTGATGCTGATTTCGCAGAGGTCATGGACATCTACGCCGATCTCATAGAAGCAGCACGCCCGCTCATCGGCATCATCGACGATCTGGGCCTTTCCAATGACTACATCTTCGAATTGGTGAGCCGCAACGGGGTCACTGTCTTGAAGACGGGCAACATGGACCTGCATCAGATCGTGGCCAAGCGGAGCTCCATGAACGAGTCCACTATGGGCACCAATGCGCACACGCTGTGCATGAAATACGCCAGACCCATGCAGCTGGTGGGAGTGGAGCATTTCTGCAGCGCGCTGCATGGCATCGCAGCCATCGCGGCGCCGGTGTTCGACAAGAACGGCTTGGTGGTGGCTTCCATGCTCCTGACCCAACCGTTGCCCGATGAGCCGTGGACCCCTGAATACCGGAAGCTGCTCTCGCATGCACTGGGGTTCATCACCTCCATCTGTTCCGCACTGGAGCACCAGATGAGCTTCCAGGACAGCCTCATCCGCATCGCGGATGTGGATGAGCGCTTGGAGGCAGCAGAAGCCTCTGGTAAGCGTGCGCGCCATGTGCTGGACATCGCCATCGGTTCGAGCGATGATCCCATCCTCGTGCTGGATTCCTCAGGTCTCATCCAGCATGCCAGCCCTGAAGCGGTGCATCTGCTGCGCACCACCATGGCGGATGTGGTGGGACGCCCGGTCGATTCCGTTCTGGGCCTTGAGTGGCCTGAAGCGTTCGAGCCGCTGATGAAGAGCCAGGGGGTAGAGGTGACGACGAAAGCGGCCTCGAAGGTGCTGGGCGTGCGCGGCAATGCGGTCCGCAACGGTGCCGGGGAGGCGCTGGACGGTTTCGTGGCGCGCATCTCGGAGGTGCAAGAGCCCAAGGCTTCGTCATCCGGGCGGTCGGGGGAAGTTGCTACCATCACGTTCGACGACATCCTGGGCACCAGCCTGGCCATCCGTGAAACCGTGTCCTTGGCGCATCGTTACGCCATGACAGCGGAGAACGTCCTCATCATCGGCGAAAGCGGTACGGGCAAGGAATACTTTGCGCAAGCCATCCATAATGCTTCCCGTCCTGCAGGCCCTTTCATGTCGGTCAACTGCGCCGCCATCCCGCCGCGGCTCATTGAAAGCGAGCTGTTCGGATATGAGAGCGGCGCGTTCACGGGGGCCGACCGTGCAGGGAAGCCCGGCAAGATAGAGTTGGCCCAAGGCGGCACGCTCTTTTTGGACGAGATAGGGGACATGCCGCTTGAGCTGCAAGCCACGCTTTTGCGTGTGCTGGAGAACAAGAGCGTGATGCGCTTGGGCGGCAAGTCGTATCGCAAGGTTGATTTCCGCGTAGTGGCTGCCACCAACAGGAGCCTGGCCCGGATGGTGGAGGAAGGGGCGTTCCGCGAGGATCTGCTGTACCGCCTCTCCATCCTGACCGTCAACATCCCGCCCTTGCGCATGCGTACGGGGGACACGATGTTCTTCGCCTATTACTATCTGAACGAATGCCGCCGCAAGGCGCACGAAGGGCCCGTGAAGTTCAAGCCAGAGGTGGAGCGCCTCTTGAGCGAGTTCCCCTGGCCGGGCAATGTGCGCCAGATCAAGAACGCTATCTATTCGGCATTCTATGCAGCGGTGGGCGAGGAGATAGGCACTGCCGATCTGCCGCAGTATCTGCGCGATGGCAACAGTGCCCCGTTCGCGGATTTCAAGGGGCTGTCCTACGGTGCGAAGTACACTCCGGAGGGCGTGAAGATCGAAGAACGGGGCGTCTTGAACGATGAGCCTGTTCCTGAGCAGACGCTCTCCCAAGGAAACGCCGTGGAGAAGCCGGGCGCTTTGCGCATCCCTGAAGAGATGCTGCGCATGGATGCGGTGGAGGAATCCGCCATCCGTCTGGCCCTCACCTATGCGCAGGGCAATGTGGCGAAAGCCGCGGAGATCTTGCAGATCAGTAAAGCCACGCTCTATCGGAAGATCAAGGAATACAAACTGAAATAGCCCGTCTGTATGTACGAAAGGGATGCCCCAAATCGCACAGAGCGAAAGGCTGTCCGCATGTGCAGAAGGGACGTCCCAAATTGCACATAGGAATAGATGACGCGCACGCAAGCGGTCGTCCTATGTGCAATTTGGAACGTCCCTTCTGCACATGCCTGGGCAGCTTCGATGCAAAATGAAACGCGTTCGATCGTTTGCTTCGCATTATGAGAACGCTTCTGGCCATGCAGTTCGCAGGCCTTCAACGAAAAGCCCAGAACAGATGCGGTTTCCGAACGCCCTTCCAACGTGATGCCGAATTGGCACGCTTCTTTCAACTCATGGAGACAAGCGCGGATACCAGCCTTATCCGCAACTGTTTTCGAGTCCGGCAGAAGGCGTCGGACCCCATGAGAGGAGGAAGCAATGACGGAGAAGGAGAGGAAGGATCTGGATAGGGATTTCCAGCAGAATCGCAAGGACGCGAAGATGGCTGATCCAGAGAAGAACAAGCAGGCCTGGCAGCAAAAAGCCCAGGACGCCTCTGGTCGCGACTGGACGAAGCCGTTCCGCCCGACGTTGAAAGACGGAGAGGTCTAGGAATCCCCAGAAGACTGAAGAGTCAGGAGTAAAGAAGCTATGGTTACGAACGCTAAGCTTGGAAACGAACTGGAAGGCGTCAATAAAGACGTCTACAAAACAGACTGGCAATGGCAGGAAGGCGAATACACGGTCACCCGCACCAACATGTGGACCGCGCCGGGTTGCCACAACGGCTGTTCTGTCCTGTACTACACCAAGGACAACAAGGTGGAGAAGATCGAAGGCGACCCGCTGTCTCCGTACAACCAGGGCCGTCTTTGCATGCGCTGCCTTGACGTGGTGGAGACGTTCTACCATCCCGACCGCCTGAAGTACCCGCTGAAGCGCGTGGGTGAGCGCGGCGAGAACAAGTGGGAGCGCATCACGTGGGACGAGGCCTACGATGACATCGTGGAGCACGTGCGCGAGATTCAGGAGAAGTGGGGCCCTGAGGCCATCGTCTCCATGCAGGGCACCGGCCGCAACATCTGTTGGCAGACCCCGTATTTGAGCTATGCAGGCTTCGGCAGCCCGAACTTCGTGCTGGGCTTCCTCTCAGGCGACGCATGCTATCTGCCCCGCACCACCATCGGCCACTGCTTCATGGGCGATTTCTTCGTGGCTGACATGTCCCAGCACCTTGAGAAGCGCTATGACGATCCGGAGTACGTGTATCCGGAATACATCCTGAATGTGGGCAACAACGCGCTGGTCTCCAACGGTGACGGCTTCTTTGGCCACTGGATCGTGGATGTCATGAAGCAAGGCGGCACGAAGCTGATCGTGCTTGACCCCTCTTGCACGTGGCTCGCCTCCAAGGCTGAGTACTGGCTGCAGGTCCGTCCCGGCACGGATGCGGCAGTTGTCATCGCCATGCTGAACACCATCATCGAAGAGGATCTCTACGATCACGACTTCGTCGAGAACTGGTGCTATGGCTTCGAAGAGCTGGCAGAGCGCTGCAAGGAATACCCGGCTGAGCTTGCTGCCGAGATCTCTGGCGTTGATGCTGAGCTCATCCGCCAGGCTGCCCGCGCCTTCGCTGGTGCGAACCCTGGCACCATCCAGTGGGGCCTCAAGGTGGACCAGACGGTCTGCGGCATCCCGCTGGCCCAGGCGCTCCTGTCCATGGGTGCCATCTGTGGCGACATCGACGTTCCTGGCGGCATGATGATCCCGCGTTGCGCCTACGATATCCCGGATTCCTACGGCTGCGGCATGTGGAACCTCTCTGACGAGATGCTGGGCAAGATGCTGGGCGTTGAGACCTCTCCGTTGCACGCGCTCGGCTTTGACCCCACGGCCAACGGCGACACGGTCCTCCAGGCCATCGAGACGGATGAGCCCTATCCCATCAAGATGCTGTTCATCCAGTCCACCAACCCCATCGCCAACATGGCTGCTGACGCTCCGCGCGTGTATCGTGCCATGAAGAGCGTGTACTACAACGTGGTGGTGGATGTCTTCATGACCCCTACGGCCATTGCGTGCGCTGACATCGTCCTTCCTTGCGGCATGTCCTCTGAGCGCAACTCCGCTCGTGTGTGGTGGTGGCCGCTGCGCTCCATCGTCAAGGTGTCCGACTACGAAGAGGCGAAGTCCGATGAGCAGATCATCCTTGAGCTGGGCAAGCGCCTCAATCCCAGGCTCTTCCCGTGGGAGAACGATACCGAGCTCATGACCTGGTGGATCCAGTCCGGCAACCGCTTCCATGCTGGTTGGCCGCACAAGACCGACGAGACGTTCCCGGAGCTGTGCGAGAAGGTCATCGACTGGCCGGACGACTGGGCTTACCGCAAGTACGAGCTGGGCTGGCTGCGCGACGACGGACAGCCGGGCTTCAACACCAACACCGGCAAGTGTGAGCTGTTCAACACGCTGTTCGACGCCTGGGGCTTCGATCCGATGCCGTACTACGAAGAGCCGCCTGAGAGCCCCGTCTCCACGCCGGATCTGTTCAAGGAATACCCGTTCGTGCTGACCACCGGTGCTCGCACCTGGGAGTACTTCCACTCCGAGGAGCGCATGGTGCCGCGTCTGCGCGAATCCCATCCCGATCCGCTGACCGATCTGCATCCGGACACCGCTGCCAGCATCGGCGTGTGCGAAGGCGACTGGATCTGGGTGGAGAACATGCGCGGCAAGTGCAAGCAGCGCGTGCGCATCAACCCCTCGCTCAAGCCGGACACCGTCCGCTCCGAGCACGGCTGGTGGTTCCCGGAGACCGAAGGCGCTGAACCGAACCTCTTCGGTGTGTTCGACTCCAACATCAACAACCTCACCGTGCAGGGCGTCACCGGTCCTACGCTCTATGGTGCGCCTTACGCGAACCAGATCTGCAAGATTTATCCGGTCACGAAGGAGAACGACTGCTCGCCGAGCGACATCGTGACTCGTCAGGGAGGATTCTAAGATGGCTGAGAAGTACGGACTCTTCATCGATTACACCTGGTGCACCGCCTGCCGCTCCTGCGTTATGGCCTGCAAGGTGGAGCATGGCTGGAAGGCGGGCGAAGCGAACGGGATCGTCCTGTTCGAAGATGGCCCGACCATGATGGCGAACGGCAAGTACGAGTACAACAACCTGCCCGTGTTCACGTCCCAGTGCGACCTGTGCGCTGACCGCACGGCCATGGGGAAGCTCCCCACCTGCGTGCACCACTGCCAGTCCGCGTGCATGAAGTACGGCACGGTGGATGAGCTGGCAGAGCTCGTCAAGGAAACGCCCCGCTCATGGCTGTACGTGCCTGAGCAGTAAAGCTTGATCCCTTGCGGGCTGGTGGCTGAGCCGCTGGTCCGCAAGGACCCTCGGATAGTTTTTAAGGAGACGCTATGTGCTTCAGACCAGCAGCTTCAGTGACCATCGTCAAATGCCTTGAGTGCGACACCTTCAACAAGCCCACCGACGCCACCTGCAAGAAGTGCGGCGCGGATCTGGCTGCTTCCAAGAAGGCGGCCGAAGATGCCATCGCAGCGACCACGCCTGCCGCTCCGGCTGAGATCTCTCTCAAGCCGAAGGGGCTCGACGACGCCCCTGCGGCTCCGGGCGCGCCTGCTGCCCCGAGCGCTCCCAAGGCGCCTGGCGCTCCTCAGTGAGAACGTCAGATTGATGCGTGATCGGCGCATCTGCACCCTTTCGCTTGAGTTGAAAGGAAGATGAGATGCCGAATTGCAGAACATGCAGTCCTTGGTGTCAGCGTTGCCATAAGAAGGCGGAGTTCAAGTTTCCCGTCGAGTGCCCCGATTGCGGTTGGTACAACCCCTACGAGCGCGAAGCGTGCGCGAAATGCGGGCGGAAGCTCGAACACGATGACACCAAGGCGGTCACGCATCTGAATGCTGAAGTCAAGAAAGCATGCTTTTTCTGCACTCCCTTCGAGAAGCCGCTGTGCGGCGATTGTTTGAAAGAGGGACGCACCAAGATCTGCCCCTCATGCAATGGTTACGTCCTAGGGAGCAGGAAGACATGCAGGAAATGCGGATACGAATTCGAGTGATGACCCGCATTTCCCTTTGACTTGAGCCTACCTTGATCCATAAGGCAGGCTGCGGCGGACATTCTACAAGAAGCCCTAGATCTCCTACAAAGAACACTTGTGGTCGAGAAGGGACATGGGATATGTCTAACAAGCAAAAAACGACAACCACTGCATGGTTGATCGTGATCATCGCGTTTCTGGGCGGTCTGGCCTTGGCCAGTGCGCAGAACAAGGTTCCACCTGTCATCGACGTGGTCATGTTGGACTTCGGTATCGGCGAGACCGATGCGGGCTGGCTGACCTCAGTATTCACCATCATGGGCATGATCACTGCCCTGCCAGCATCTTGGCTTCTCCAGCGCTTGGGTGCCAAGAAGATCGGCGTCATATCCTTGGCGTGCTGCGCCATCGGTTGCGCCATCGGCGCATTCTGCACTGAATTCTGGCAGCTGCTCCTCACCCGCATCATCGAAGGTGTGGGTGTGGGCATGATCGCCGTGGTCGGGCCTGCCATCATCGCCATGTGGTTCCCCGCTGAGAAGCGCGGCTTCCCCATGGGCGTGTGGGGCTCTTGGATGATGGCTTCCCAGACGTTGTTGTTCTTCTTCGGCGGCGGCATCGCCGCGAACTGGGGATGGCAGGGCGTGTGGTGGTTCGTGTTCATCCTCTGCGTCATCGCTCTGGTGCTGTACCAGTGGAAGGTAAAAGAGCCGGATGGGGATATGCCGAACTATGCAGAAGGCGAAGATCCTGAGGAGTTCCACTTCGGAGAGGGCTTCAAGTCCGGCTCCACCTGGGTGCTCACGGCAGCCGGTTTGATCTTCTGCTTCTGCTGCTTCGGGTTCGCCACCTACATATCGCTCTATTGGGCGCAGGAGTTCTTCGGCGGTGACATGAACCAGTCCAACTGGTGGGTCTCCGTCATGTATGCGCTGGAGGTGCCCATTGTCATCCTGTTGGGTTGGGTGATGAACCATATCAAGCTGGGGAACAGGCGCTTCATGGGTGTCATCGGCTTCGCGCTATATACCTTCATCCTGTTCTTCTGCTTCAGGATGGATGATCCGGCGCTCCTGCTCCCGTTCATCATCATCTACCCGTTCCTGGAAGGCGCCATCCCCACGGCCTACTGGACGCTGGTGGCGTCAACTGCCAAGAAGCCTGAGTATGCGGGCACGTCCATCGGCATCCTGAACGTGGGCCTGAACATCGGCACGCTCCTCGGGCCTCCGATCACCGGGTTCTTCATTGAGAATTACGGATGGGCTGCTGCCACCGTGCCGCTGGCCATCGCCTCCATCGTGGGCGCCATCCTCTTCTTCTTCGTGAAGACGTACTACCACGGCCATTCTGAAGGGGTCATGACGAAGGAAGAGCAGGAGATCATGGCGAAGCAGCAGGCTGAGCTCGCTGCGAAGAGCTGACCTGCTGAGAAGGAATGCAAGAGAGGGCTGGATCGGGCAGAGGAAGCGAGCGCGCCTCCTCTGCCTGCGTTCAGGCCCCTGAGACATCGAGCCTGCTGGATGCATCCGTGGGATGCGGACGGAGACTGGCTCGGATGCGAGGTTGTGAGATGAACACGAAGAAGGCCTGGGTGGTGGCGCTGGCCACCATCTTCGCAGGCATCGCGCTGGCGCTGGTGCAGAACAAGGTGGCGCCATGCATGCTGGTGCTCCAGGAGGCGCTGAACATAGATATGGCTACCGTAGGGTGGCTGAGCTCAGTGTTCTCATTGGTGGGCATCGTGATCGCCATCCCCGCGGCGGTCATCTTGAACAAGATCGGTCCGAAGAAGGGCGGCATCATCGCGCTGGCTTGCGCGATCGGCGGGTCTTTCTTGGGATTGGCCGTGGAGAACACGGCGGTCTTGATGATCAGCCGCGTGATCGAGGGCATGGGCGTTGGCCTCATGTCGGTCATCGGGCCTGCGGTCATCGCCATGTGGTTCCCGGAGACGAAGCGCGGGCTTCCCATGAGCATTTGGGCGGTGTACCAGATGTGCGCGCAAGCGGTCATGTTCTTCTTGGGCGGCGTGCTCACGATGAACTTCGGCTGGCAGGGCATGTGGTGGTTCGGCGCCATCGCCTGCATCGTGGCGCTCATCTTCTACGTGGCATGCGTGAAGAGTCCCCGCCCGGAAGAGAGCCATGCGGATGTGGAGAGCGAAGAGGTCTCCATCGCGGAAGGCGTGAAATCCCCGTTCCCTTGGTTGATGTCCTTGGTCACCATGTGCTTCTGCATCGCGTGCTTCGGTTTCGTGAACTGGGTGGCCACCTGCTGGACGGACATCTACGGCTGGAGCGTGGATGAATCGAACAACTGGGTAGCCTGCTTCTCTCTGGGCGCCGTGGTGGCAGCGCTGGTGTGGGGTTCCATCCTGAACAAGGTGCGCAACCAGAAGGTGTTCGGTTCTCTCATGCTGGTCCTCTATGGCGTGGTGGTGCTCTGGGGCATGGTGTTCGGCAACCCGATGCTCATCGTGCCATTCGTGATCGTGTATGCGTTCGCGGATGCAGGGTTCCCCTGCGTGCTCTGGACCATGACGGCGCTCACGGTGAAGAAGCCGGAGCTGGCGGGCGTGGCCCTTGGCGTGGTGTCCATCGGCTTTAATCTGGGCATCCTCTTAGGGCCGCCGCTCATCGGCGCGGTGGCGCAATCCTTCGGCTGGACGGCTGCGGCGTTCACTATGTGCGGCTTCTGCGTCCTGGGCGCGGTGCTGCTCATGCCGCTGAAGCTCTATTCGCAGGAACAGGCCGTTCAGGCCAAAGAATCCTGTGACGTCATAGAGAACGCGGCTTGATATCGCAGAGGAAAAGACTGGAAGACGCTGGAGCGGCAGGGCGTGCACGGGTCCTGCCCTTCGGCATCGTGATGCGGGATCTGAAGGAGAGGAGCGTTCAGGTGCACCTGCCAACAGGGCAGAAGGCTGCTGGAGAGCGCACGGACGGTGCGATCCCTGGCGTGCGCCTGAGCCCGGTGGAGCTTCGGAACCTGGCGCTGATAGATGATCCTGCCCTTGTGGGGATGCAAAGAGGAGGTGTCTCTGGACGTGCGTCTGCTGGTGCGCCGCTAGAGGTATCTCCTGTGTGCATCGAAGAGGATCCCACCGTGCTCGGCCGCGTCGTGGGGGATGAGGTGCTCATAGGGCCTGAGATCGCTTCCATCAAGGCGGGGCAGGATGGTCCTGTGGCTCATGTTCGCGTGACCGTGAGCCCGGACAACCCTCATTTCTCCACCGATGGCTTCGCCATCTACACCAAGGACGGTTCAAAGCTCGTATGCATGGTGGTGCCCTGTGAGAGCTATCGCGTCATGGATGGATGCCGCCGCATCGGCGCGCGGGCGTTCGACGGGGCGGAGAAGCTGTGCGCGGTGGAGCTTCCCTGCGGGCTTGAGAGCATCGGGCGATTGGCGTTCGCGAAATCCGGGATCAGCTCCATCCGCCTTCCGGATTCAGTCAAGGTGGTGGATGAAAAGGCCTTCTACGGGTGCAAGGAGCTGGTGAGCTGCCGCATGGGCCAAGGTGTGCAGGAGATCGGCGCGC
This sequence comes from uncultured Eggerthellaceae bacterium, assembly GCA_947650915.1. Classification (GTDB taxonomy): domain Bacteria; phylum Actinomycetota; class Coriobacteriia; order Coriobacteriales; family Eggerthellaceae; genus MGBC163016. The sequence goes on from CANSWY010000001.1 coordinate 98,505, forward strand.
TGGCGTTCGCGCTCTCCGCTTTGGAGCGCATCGTGCTGCCGGCCTCCGTGCGCTCACTTTCATCTGATGCCTTCGATAAGACGCCAGCCATGCGCGCAGCCCACGCTGAGGCCATCCAGGTGTCAGCGGACAATGAGCGCTACGTCCTGGATGCGGAAGGCGGCTTGTACGAAGAGGGAAGGTTCACGGGCCTCCTGAGCTGCGTTGCGGAGTACACGGTGGCAGCGGGATGCGCGGAGGTGCTGCCGCAGGCGTGCTGCCGGAACCTCTATCTGCGCGCCGTGACGCTGCCGAGCGGTCTTGTGAGCGTCGGCGATGACGCGTTCCGGGGCTGCAAGAACCTCCAGCACATGAGCATTCCTGAAACCCTCACACGGATCGGTGCCCACGCGTTCATGGACACGGCTCTTCGTTCGCTGCGCCTTCCCGCTGCGCTGGATGATCTAGGCGAAGGTGCGTTGTTGGTGGGCGGCGAGAATTCGGCGCGGATGCGGCGGCCGCTCCAGCACGTTGAGGTGGATGCGCGCAATGAACGCTTCTATCTGGAGAGCGGGCTGCTCTGCGAGAGGGGCGCGGGTGACGGGGGTGCTGACAAGGTGCTCTTGTACGTGGGGCCGGAGGCGCGCGTGACCATTCCGGATGCGGTGAACCGGATCGCGCCCTATGCGTTCATGGGCGCGCACGGGGTGGAGCACCTCATCATGCACGGCCATATGCACAGCATCTGCCAAGGGGCGCTCTCTGTAGCACGCTCCATCCCGCAGGTGACCGTGGAGGTGGACGGGGTTTGGAGGTCGCTGCCCATCCCCTCGCTCTCGCCACGGTTCCGCACTTATACGGACCTGTTCACCACTGAAGACGGGCGCACCGTCTTCGTCTTCCCATATTATGACGCTTGGGTCACGAATGCGTGCGATGTCCATGAGTTCGCGCCGGCCGCGGTGGCCCGCCTGCGCGATCCGGTCTGGATGGATGAGGAGGTGCGCGAGCTGTACCGGGGGATCTTGCGGCGCAAGCAGGCAATGGTGTGCGCATGCTTTGCGGATGCGGGAGACTTGGAGGCTTTGGAAGATCTCAGGAACTGGGGCGTTCTGGAGGATGCAGCTCTGGAGGATGCGTTGGCAGCTGCTGTCCAGGAAGGCGAAGGGCAAGCTGTGGGGTGCCTGTTGGAGCTCAAGCGCCGTGCAGGCGCGGGCACTGGACTGGATCTGAGCATCTGATGGCGCGCATCTTGGACAACACGCCCATCTTGGAAGGCGACGTGGCGCTCGCTCGGCATGAGGAGCGCCAGAGGCTCGGTCTGGGCCACGCTTCCCAAAGAGGCGATGGCGGTGATGTTGTCGACCTCATCACCGAAGAGCGCACGCAGAAGAAGCTGGAGCGATATGAGGCGTGCCGCCCTGTGGCGCTTGAGATCCTGGAAGAGGCGCGGCGCGCGCTGGCGGTGCGGTTCCGTTTCCTGGATGCAGCGCTTTGGCGGATGCCCCTTGAGCCCCGGTTCGATCTGTATGGCATCGCCAGTGATGGCCGCGCGTTCTATTTCGACCCGGTGTACGTGGTGGACCGGTTCAAGCTCTCCTTCAACGAAGTGGTGCGCGATGTCATCCACTGCCTGTTCCACTGCATCTTCCGTCATCCGTTCATGTTGTATTCGGTGCTGCGCCAGCCATGGGATGTGGCGTGCGACATCGCCATCGAGGCCATGATCTTGGATCTGGTGGGGGAGGCGTACCCGGTCAACATGGATCGGCGCGCGAAGGAGGCGCTGAAGGTGCTGAGCGCGCATGTGGGCGGTGCCATCACGGCGGAGCGGCTGTACTGGTTCTTCGGCAACGAGGGCAACAAGACCGATCTGAAGTCCTTGGCACCCATGTTCTATCACGATTCCCACAGCCTCTGGTATGGGGATGAGGATGAGCGCATGGACCCTGACGGTTCGGGGGCGGGGTGCCCTGAAGACGATGAGGGCGCAGCGGAGGGGCCAGGGCAGCAGTCCTTGGAATCCGAAGCGCTGGATGACATCGTGTCTGCGGAGCCGGACGCCTCTGATGCGAAAGACGGAGCGGAGGCACCTGTGGGCGGCGCATCGGATGAAGCAACGCGCCAAGAGCAAGAGGAGCTCTCTCAAGAATGGGAGGACATCAGCCAGCGCATGCAGATGGACTTGGAGGCCCGTCTGGCGAAGCGGGGCGAGGGCGTTGGCAACCTGATCTGCCAGCTGCGCGCGCTCAACCGCGAGGTGGGGGACTATGCGGAGTTCCTGCGCCGGTTCGCCACGTTGCATGAGACACTGCGCGTGAACGATGACGAGTTCGACTACATCTATTACACCTTCGGTCTTGACCGGTATGGGAACATGCCGCTGATAGAGCCTTTGGAATACAAGGAAGACAGGCGCGTGCATGACTTCGCCATCGCCATAGACACCTCTGAATCCTGTTCGGGCGAGGTGGTGCAGGCGTTCATGGAGAAGACGTACAACATCCTGCGGTCATCCGAGAGCTTCCATGACCGCGTGAACATCCACCTCATCCAATGCGATGCAGCCGTGCAGGAGGACACGAAGATCACCTCTCTCAGCCAGCTTGAGCGCCATCTGGAGAAGATGGAGCTCAAAGGGTTCGGCGGGACGGATTTCAGGCCCGTGTTCGAATACGTGGACGCGCTCATCGCAAAGGGTGAATTCACTGACCTGCGCGGTCTGATCTATTTCACGGATGGCGAAGGGGTCTTCCCGAAAAAGCCCCCTGCCTACGACGCAGCGTTCATCTTCTTGGACGACGGATTCACGGATCCGGAGGTGCCCCCGTGGGCCATGAAGATGCTGCTGGATGCGAGGGGGCTGAACGATGGACGGCCTGCGGACAAAGGCTGAAGCCTTTGCTACGGCGGCTGCGTACGGAACGGTCTTCGTAGCGCAGGCTTCAGCCTGCGAAGGGAGGAGAGATGGAACGCTCCGTAGCGCAGGCTTTAGCCTGCGATCATTGGGGATAAGGACAAAGGCTGAAGCCTTTGCTACGGAAGGGAGAGGAAGAACCGTGGTGCGGGAGGATGAACGGATGAGGAGGGGCTCATGGACATACGGCAAGCGAAACAGCAGGTGAAGGACACGGTGGAGGCGTATCTGGCGTGCGACGCGGACGGTGAGCCGCTGCTGGCGCGTTCGCAGCAGCGCCCGGTGTTCTTGGTGGGCGCGCCGGGCATCGGCAAGACGGCCATCATGGCCCAGATCGCCGACGAGCTGGATCTGGGGCTGGTGTCCTATTCCATGACGCACCACACCCGTCAGAGCGCGCTGGGTCTGCCTTTCATCGCCCATCAGGAATATGCAGGTCTGGAATACGATGCATCTGAATACACCATGTCAGAGATCATCGATTCCGTGTACCAGTGCATGCGCGACACCGGGCGCGAGCGCGGCATCCTGTTCCTGGATGAGATCAACTGCGTGTCCGAGACGCTCTACCCTTCCATGTTGCAGTTCCTGCAATTCAAGACGTTCGGGCGCCATGAGGTGCCCCAGGGCTGGATCGTGGTCACGGCGGGGAACCCTCCTGAGTACAACCGCAGCGTCCATGAGTTCGATATCGTGACGCTGGACCGCGTGAAGCGGATCTGCGTGGAACCTGATCTTGCGGCATGGAAGGCGTATGCGGCGGACAAGGGCGTGCATCCGGCGGTGCTCACGTTCTTGGAGGCGAAGAAGGACCGCTTCTATTCTGTCCGCACCACCCTTGACGGCAAGGAGTTCGTGACCGCGCGCGGCTGGGACGACCTGTCCGACATCATGCGCGCCTACGAGCGCTTGGGCAAGGAGGTGGACGAGGCGCTCATCTCCCACTACGTGCAGGATCCGAAGATCGCCGGGGAGTTCGCTGCCTACTATGAGCTGTTCCAGAAGTACCGGGATGACTACCGCATCGAAGCCATCCTTGAGGGGAAGACGCCAACGGATGTGGTGGAGCGCGCTCAAGAGGCGGAATTCGATGAGCGCCTTTCACTCATCGGGCTCATGCTGGACGCGCTGGAACCGGAGTTCCGCGCCATCATGGAGCGCACGGACGTCATCCTGGGCGTGCGGGATGCACTGCGCGATGTGAAGGTGAGGGCGCTGGATGGTGGCCGTGACGCCGCGTCCGTGCCCGATGCACTGGCGGATGCCATCGCGCAGAGGGTCCAGGCGCGCGAGGCGCTGATCGTCTCCGGTGCTCATGCGGCCAAGCGCCGCATCGCGCGTGCGGAGCTTGATGTGCTGGAGCGTTTTGGACGCGAATTGGGTGCAGGCAGCGGAGATGCGCAGGCGGACATGGAGGCGCTGGAAGGCATGTTCGCGCAGGAGGCGGCTGTGGACGGCGCGGTGGACGCACAAGAAGCGCGCCTCGGTGCCGCGTTCGATTTTTTGGCAGCGGCCTTCGGAGACGCCCAGGAGATGCTCATCTTCGTGACCGAGCTCACCCAGCGCACGCCCTCTGCGCGCTATCTGGCGCAGTTCGGCAGCGCATCGTATTTCAGCCACAACCAGCCCATGATCCTGTCGGACAGTCATCGGCGCTTGCGCAGCTTGGTGGAAGAACTCGAACTGTAGATCTTGGCAGCAATGCAGAAAGGAGACGAACATGGCGACCTATACGCTCTCAAGCTATGATCCGGTGGAGGTGAAGCTCCCCAAGCCGCAGGTGCCTCCCAGCTTGGTGGATGCCCAGATAGAAAAGCTCATGGAGCCGTTCTCGGAGTTCCACGAAGTGGCGGAGGAGCGCGGCGTGCTGCCAGGCGATCACCTGGTGGTCACCACGCGCGATGCGGCTCTTGACGGGAATCCGGCGAACAACTTCGTCATGCAGCATTCCGTTTACCACGTGGGCGCAGGCGAGATGCCGAAGGCCTTCGATGATGAGCTCATCGGCGTGAAGCCGGGGCAGACCAAGCAGGTGGAAGCCAAGATCCGCATGCCGCTGGCGCAGGATGGAGCGGCGTCCGTGCTCACGATGGAAGTTGACGTGGAGAAGATCTTGCGCGCGCAGGCGCCCGAGCTGACGGATGCGTTCATCGCCGAGCACTTCGCGCCCGCTACGAACCTGGAGGAGTTCCGCCAAGGCGTGGCGGCGCAGTTCGGGTTGCCGGACATGGCGAAGGATGACCCGCATTTCCCGGACATCGTCTTGTCTGAACTGGCGAAACGGTTGGTGGAAGATCCCGACCCGGCGGACAGGATGGAGGGCATGCCCGATGATGCGCTGCGCATCATGTGCGCCACCGATGCGTTGGCTGACCATCTGGACATCCAACTTGACCGGGAACAGGTCATCGCCCAGATGCCCGATGATGACCCTGCGCAGCGCGAACAGATCTATCAGCAGCTGGTGGACCAGGGCAAAGAGGATGAAGCGGCTGTGTTCGCGCGCCGCGAGGCGGCGCTCTCGTGGCTGGTGAACAATTCCAGCGTTTCCTACGAGTGAGCAAGGCGGAACGAGAAGCTTTGCTTGAAATGCGAGAAGGCCCTTCTGCGCTGATGCGGTGCAGAAGGGCCTTCTCGTGGACGGTGAGGGCTGGAATATCAGATCCCGTGCGTGCGGGAAGCCTCATCTTCGAATTCAGCCACGCTGATGCCGCCTTCGGCTTCAATGGCCCTGCGCGCAGCCTCAGCTGACTTCGCGTCTTGTGCTGCCTGCTTCTCAGCGATGCGCTCTTCTGCATCCATTTTCATCTGCCTCCTCATGATCGGCTATCTTCCAGGTACGCGTCCATCTTAGGAAGGCATGGCGGGACATTTCGCCACTGCGGGCGGTTGTTGATGGGGGACAGCCTCTGGTTGCCGGAACGTCATGGATAGTGCCTCAGTGCTTCAGTTTGAGACGGGTCTTCCGTGTCTCAAACTGAGAAAGGGATGGCGTTCTTGAAGGAGATGTCTGCATTCGTGGCCAGCACGATGCAGTTGTCAGCGCCGCCGAAGCGGTCGTCTGTGGCATCGATGGTGCAGACGTGAGCGAACCTTTCGCCGAGCATCGTCATCAATGCGAAGAGCTGGTACGGGCTTTCACGGGCAAGGTCCACGATCACGTTCTGGGCGTAGACGCCTTGGGGATGCAGGGTGCGCACCACGTGATCGAAGAAGGCATCGGTCGCGGTCTGTTCGGGGGTGCATGCGGCTTGGAAGACGTCGTTGATGATGGCGTCGTAGCGCGCATCGGTCTGTGAAAGGAACACCGCCGCATCGTCCACGATGATGCGCAGATCGCCTTCGCGGCCCTGACGGGCCAACAGCGCTTCCAGCTTGTCCAGATAGAAGCTCTCCCGTGCGATCCCTACGATCTGCGGATCCGCTTCCACCACATCCAGCTGCACGTCCGTGCGCTCCGTCAGCACGTGCTTGGGCCAAGCGAAGCCGCCCCCGCCCAGCATGAGCGCCCTCCAGGGGCGTCCCTCTGGCACGGGCGCTTCGAAGACTGCATCGAAGCCCCGGTAGTAGGCGAATGCAAGCTCCGCCCAGTCATCCCCTTCATAGCTCCCGCTCTGGTAAGTGCCTTCAAGGCGCAAGATGCGCACGCGCCGTCCCTGCTCATCGGGCATGACGATGATGTCAGCGCGTCCGAACCGGGTGTCGGAGCTCCTCTTTGAAAGGGTGCGGTCAAAAAAGCCCATCAGACCACCTGCAGCACCAGGTAGCGGTTGAGGTCGCCCGTTTTGCCGTCTGCGCAGAAGCTGCTCAGCACGCGTGCACCGTGCTCTTCTGTAAAGCGGGCCGCGCCAGCGCATTCCGCATCCGAGAAATCGTGACAGAACCGGAAGGCTTCCTCAGCGTCCTGCCAGCCGAGAAAGCGGTCTGCATCATCATCCAGCACGATGCTGAGCGCTTGCTCTGCGGCAGCGGTGAGGTGCCGGGCCTTCTTCGCAAGGCGCTCGTCTTTGCCGAATTGCCAGAGGGAGATGATGCAAAGGCCGCCCGGTTTGGTGGCTCCCAGAAGCGCTTCGACCATGCGGCGTCTGAGATCCGGGCGAGGGAGATGGTGCAGAAAGCCGAAGCACACTGCAAGGTCACAGGCAGGAACGCCGATGGAGCCGAAGTCGTGTCCGGCATCCAACATCTCGATGAGGTCTGCGCAGACGCGCTCTGTCTGCATGGCGTCAGGCGTTGGAGCGGCCAGCAGTTCAGGGCATGCGTCAACGGCGTATGCAGCAGCGGGATATAACCCGTGGCCGGTCAGGAATTGTTCGAAACGCAGGTTGCCGCAAGCGGCGTCCAGCACCGTGAACGACTGAGGGAGGGCCGCCAGATGGGGGAGCAACCGCTCCCATCCTTGCCAGGCCTGCTGGCGTGTTGACGCGAACGAGGCGGCGTGTTCCGCATAGAAGCGGTTCGTGGCCTGGCAGATGGTGTGCGTCGTGTCATCCATGCCAGCCAGTATAATCCCCTGCCATGGAATCAGCTTTGAGAGAGATAGCGGACAAGATCAGGGGCGGGGGATCGCTCTCCCAGAAGCAGCTGGATCGCATCTTGCGAGAGCGGAGCCGTGCCTCATCCGATCCGGCACGGCGGTTGTCCAAGCGTTATGCGATGGCGTTCTATCTCCGAGAGCGCGAATCGGCCAGCCCATTCTGGGAGTCCTTGCGCTTGAGCGCAGCGGACGATGAGGCGCTCGTGCGTCTCCTGCGCACGAAGCCGCGGCGCACGGCATCCGGCGTTGCCACGGTCACCGTGCTCACGAAGCCGTGGCCCTGCGGGCGGGATTGCATATATTGTCCGAACGACGTGCGCATGCCGAAGAGCTATCTGGCTGATGAGCCTGCATGCCAGCGTGCTGAACGCTGCTCTTTTGACCCGTATCTCCAGGTGGGGGCGCGTCTTTCCACTTTGTCTGCCATGGGCCACAACACGGACAAAGTGGAGCTCATCGTGCTGGGCGGCACCTGGTCGGACTACCCGGAGGACTATCGTCTCTGGTTCATGTGCAATCTGTTCCGTGCGCTGGATGACTTCGGCACCGAAGCGCTTAGTGCGGAGATGTCGCGTCGGCAGCAGCTGCTTTATCAGGCGGCTGGACAGCTCCTCCCGTCAGGGATGGCCGCAAGCGCTGAGCATGCGTTTCAGATGGCGCAGCTCCAGCACGAGGTGGACGCTGGCGCGCTCTCGTTCACTGAAGCATGGGAACGCTTGAGGCCTGTGCGCGAGGTGATGGCGCCTGCATTCGGTGATGCCTTTTCCTGGGAAGACCTTGGGCGTCTGCAGCAAGGAAACGAGGAGGCGCAGGCCCGGTGCGTGGGCCTGGTGGTAGAGACGCGGCCTGACATGGTGACGACGGATGCGCTCTGCGAGCTGCGCGCGCTGGGCGTCACGAAGCTGCAAGTGGGCGTCCAGAGTTTGGATGACGGCATCCTTCGCGCCAACGGCCGAGGAGGCACGGTGGCGGAGGTTGAGCATGCGCTGGCGTTGATGCGCTTGTTCGGGTTCAAATCCCATGTGCATCTGATGGCGAACCTGGTGGGCACCACCCCTCAGGTGGATCTGGCCCAATATCGCACGCTCATGGAGGATGGGCGCTTCATGCCGGATGAGGTGAAGCTCTATCCGTGCGCTCTGGTCCAGAGCGCTCATCTGACGGAGCTGCATGAGCGCGGCGGTTGGCAGCCGTATTCAGAAGAGGAGCTGACTGCGCTCCTCTCCGCCTGCGTCCGGGCCACGCCCGAGCACGTGCGCATATCCCGGATGATCCGCGACATCCCGTCAAATGACATCCTCACCGGCTGCAAGAAGACGAACCTGCGACAGATGGTGGAAGAGCGCGCGCGGGCTGAGGCGGGGAAGGACGCCATCTCAGAGATGCGCATGCGTGAAGTGGCCACGGACGAGGTGGATGCGGACGGTCTGGCGTTGCAGGTGGAACGCTATGCCACGGCGAACACCGAAGAGGCGTTCCTGCAATGGGTGGACGGTGCGGGCAAGCTGGCAGGGTTCTTGCGGTTGTCGTTGCCGGATCAGCAGGTCATCCGTGAAGAGCAGCAGCGTTGCGCTCCGTTTCCCGTCAGGGAAGGGGAGGCGATGATCCGCGAGGTGCACGTCTATGGGCGCACCTCGCGGATCCATGAAAGCTCAGAGGGCAACCAGCATCAAGGCCTGGGCCGCGCCTTGGTGGAGCGCGCCTGCCAGATGGCGGCGGACGTTGGCTTCACAGCGGTGAACGTCATCAGCGCTGTGGGCACGCGTGCTTATTACCGCAGCCTCGGATTCGAAGACGCTGGCCTCTATCAACGAAGGAAGCTCGCCTCGGAGGTGCTGGCTTGCCAGCACCTTGTGCGACCTGGCGCTACAGCGCGCCTTTGATGGCGTCCAGCAGCTCTTCATACTCCGTGAAGGCGGGCACATCAGGATATTCGGCTTGCAGGGCCTCGGTGGTGCGGAAGAAGAATCCGGCCTTCGAATAGAGGATCATCTGCACGTCGTTGTATGAATCGCCTGAAGCGATGGTCTCAAGGCCCGCTTCGTGCAATGCGCGCACGGTGGTGAGCTTCGTTTCCTTGCAGCGCATCTTGAAGCCGGTCACTTCGCCATCATCGGCCACCACCAGCTCATTGCAGAAGATGGTGGGCCATCCCAGTTTCTGCATCAGCGGGCGGGCGAACTGGGAGAAGGTGTCAGAGATGATGATCACCTGAGCCATCGTGCGCAACTCGTCCAAGAACTCCTTGGCACCGGGCATCGGGTCCATCTGGGCGATGACGGCTTGGATGTCAGCCAGCTTGAGACCGTGTTCCCTCAAAAGCCCCAGGCGGAATTCCATGAGCTTGTCATAGTCAGGCTCATCGCGCGTGGTGCGCTTGAGGCCTTCGATGCCGGTGGCTTCTGCGAATGCGATCCAGATCTCAGGGACCAGCACGCCTTCAAGGTCAAGACAGACGACATTCATGATGCGCATCTCCTCTTCGCTGCTTCGGTGGGTTATCCTGTTCACTATACGTTCCTCGGGCGTCCGCGATGCGCGTGCCTGGGGTTTTTCGGCAGATTCGGCTGGTCTTACGGCGAAGGTGGAACGCGGCGCACAATGAAGGCTGAGAGGCTCACACCACAAGAAACCGCATCGATCGCAGCTGCGGGCTCGAAGAAGCTGGACATCCTGGCTGGCTGGATGGATGGACAGCTCACTTGCTCCCACTGCAAGAAATGCACGCGCCGCTGCGACATCTTGGAAGGGCCGGGGCTGGACATGGGGCAGATCATCGAAGCCCACGGCCGCATCATGGCGCTCCCTGAAGAAGAGCAAGTGCCAGCGCTCTTGCAGCTCGTGCAGGATGACCATGAGCTCTATCACACGCTCCGACGGTGCTGCTTCTGCGGGCACTGCACGGCAGCGTGCCTTCGTCACATCGGCGCGCCTGAGCACATGCGGGCCTGGCGGGAGCTGTTCATGCGCGCGAACCTCATGCCGCCTGAGGCTTCCAAGCTGGTCATGGTGGACAACGAATGGCACATCTTCAGCGCGTACCGTGCCATCTATGGGGTGTCGTATCCGGAGGCGGTCACGCTGGATGCGGCAGCCGAGCAGGGTCCGGGGGTGGTGGACACGCTCTTCTTCCCGGGCTGTTCGCTGGTCTCCTATGCGCCCCAGGTGGTGCGTGCGGTGGGAGCGTGGCTCTCCGATTCGGGCATCTCCTGGGCGCTGTCTGACGCGTGTTGCGGCAGCCCTCTCATGAGCGCCGGGCTCTTCCAGCGCGCCCATGACCTGCGCGCCGGCATCATCCATAAGATGCAGGAGGCGGGCATCACGCGGATGGTCACCATCTGTCCGGGATGCGCGGATGAGTTCCGTCCCGACATGCCCGCGGGCATGGAGCTGGTGCCGCTGCCAGAGCTTCTGCTGTCAGAGGCCCAAGCGCGCATCACGCGCGGAGAGGCATCCGGGTTCAGCCCCCTTGACATCTCTTCGGTCACGTTCTTCGATTCGTGCCATGACCGGGAAGACGCGCGCAATGCCAATGCCTTGCGTCAGCTGTTCGCTCAGTTCCTGCCTCGAACGGTCCAGGCGGAAATGGACCACGCCAAGCGCGGCACGCTCTGTTGTGGGGCGGGAGGAGCGGTGGGTTCGTATGACGCTGACATCACAGATGAACGCGTCTGGCGCGTCATCGCGGAAGCGAAGCGCACGGAGGCCGATGCGCTCATCACCATGTGTCCCACGTGCACCTATACCGTGGCGCAGGCGTGCCTTGCGCGGCCGGATGAGGGCATTGCGAACTATCATTATCTGGAGGCCCTCTTCGGCGTGAAGATCGATTGGGATGAGGTCTTCGCACAGTTGGGCGCCATGTGGACGGGTGAATACGGCCCGTGGCTCAACCAGACGTTCTTCTAGACGAGGTGGTGTTCGATGCCTGACAGAGATGACGCACCCCAGATCCTCTATGACGGACGCAATCGCTCCGAAGGGGGTCAGCAACGCTCGTTCGGAAATCGGGGGCAGATCACCAGCCGCCCTTCGCGTGAGAGCATCGTGTCCGCATACGCGGCTCAAGATGCAGCCCGTGCCCGCAACGCGCGCATGCGCTCGCAAGAGACGGCCAAGAGCTACAACGAGAATTCCTTGCGCTTGAAGGAGCGCGAGAATCAGCGTCGCATTCTGGAGGCGCAACGGGCGGAGGAGGAGCGGCTTGAGGCCCAGCGACGCCAAGCCAGGCGTGAGATGGAGGCGGCGAACGCGCGCACCACGTCCGGCATCCATGAGCAGGAAGCGCATGGGATCCACCGGGCTCACCGTGTGGCGAGGCCCCTCACCTCCCAGGAAAGCCGCACGCGCACGCAGGTTTCACGTGAGGGTTATGAGCGTGAACGGGAAGTCCGCGACGCCTTGTCGGCTGCGCGGGGCACCCGCACCACCAACCGAGAGGTCATTGACGGCCGTGGCAGCATCGATTCGCGTGCGTTCAATGAGCGCAACCAGTTGGTTTCATATTCAGTGGAAGAATCCGACAAGCCTGATCCCATGATCGACACATCCAACCCCAAAGCGAAGTGGCATTCTCATTCTGGGGATGGTGCTTCCCGGGGGCGCGTGTCCCGGCGCACGGACCTAGGATCGCTCTCTGACGCCATCAGCGGCAGGGCGAACTACGGCCGCGCGAATGCGTTCGCCAGCTTGCCGCCGTTCGTGAAGGTGGCCATTCCGGTGTTGGCCATCCTCATCATCGTCTTAGTGGCCATCGTCTTCTTTTAGGCCGCTCCAGATGGAGCGGGGATGTTCTGTCATGCCATCAGCATGCGCGCGCCGAAGTATCCCAACACAGCCAGTCCTAAGATGATGCGGTACACGCCGAACGCCGTGAAGTCGTTCTTCTTGATGTAGCCCATCAGGAATTTGATGGATGCGATGGACACCAGAAACGCCGTGACCACGCCCACCACCAGCACCGCGATCTCCGTGGATGTCATGGAAAGCCCCAGCTCCAACACGTATTTCACCGTCTTCAAAAGCCCCCAGCCGAACATGATGGGTATGGCCAAGAAAAAGGTGAACTCAGCAGCAGCGGTTCGGGAGCAGCCGCAGAGCATGCCACCGATGATGGTGGAGCCGGACCGCGACGTCCCGGGCACGATGGCCAAGACCTGGAACAGTCCGATCTTGAAAGCCGTCTTCGCATCGATATCGTCCACGGTCTTCACGGAAAAGAGCGCCATTTCGGCATCGTCCCCATCCATGCCCGCGCCGATGCGCGCGTGTTTCCCGCGGGGCGGCGTCGTGGCCAGCGCAGCCGCCTCGCGCTTGCGGTTGTGCCGCTCCAGCACGATGAACGCGATCCCGTAGACGATGAGCGCCGCAGCCACCGTCCAGGCATTATGGAAGTGCTCTGTGAAGAAATCATCCAGCGCCACTCCTACGATCGCTGCGGGGATGCAGCCGATCACCACCATGCCCCACAGCCGCCATGTGCTGCGCTTCTGTTCCGCGGTCTTCTTGGGGGAAAGCGGATTGAGCTTGTGGAAGTACAGGATGATGACGGCCAGGATGGCACCGATCTGGATGACCACCAGGAACAGTTCGCGGAACGCATCGGAAACCTGCAGCTTCACGAATTCGTCCACCAAGATCATGTGGCCGGTGGATGAGATGGGAAGCCATTCAGTGATGCCCTCCACCACACCGATGAGCAGCGCCTTCAACGCCTCGATGATCATGTCCATGGAAATGCAGCCTCTCTGTTCGTTCGTGAATCTGCCATGATGACGCAACCGGCATCCGACGGCAACAGGCAGCGTTGCGCTTCACGGCAAGGCAACGGCTCGGTCACGGCCGAGCGGCAGCGTTCGTTCATGCGCCCGCTGTTTGGCATGCGCGCCTCTATAGTGCACAAGGGGCATCGTGCCCACCTTCGATGGCTTGAGGAGGCCTTGATGGACACGCTCTATGACATGCACTGCCACCTTGATTTCGCAGAAGGCAGCGAAGCGGTGGCGCGCGCATCCGATGCGGCGGGCATCCGTGCGCTTTCCTGCACGGTCATTCCGTCCAGCTATGTGGCGGATCAGGAGAAGTTCCATGGGTGCGCCAATGTGCGGCTCTCTTTGGGCATGCACCCCTGGTGGGTGGCCGATCAGCGCATCTCTGAGGTGGACATCGCCCGCTTCGAACAGCTGCTGCCCGAATCCGGATTCGTCGGGGAGGTGGGGCTTGACCTCGCTGGTTCCCGCAAGGCGACGAAAGCGCGCCAGCTGGAAGTGCTCACGCGCATTTTGCAAGGCGTGCACGAGGCAGGGGATGGGCGCGTGATCACGTTCCATGCCGTCCAGTCGGCGACGCTGCTCATGGATCTGTTGGATGACCTGGGCACGCTCAAGGCCAACGTGGCGCTCTTCCATTGGTTCCAGGGGTCGCATGAGGAGTTCGGGCGTGCGGTGGCGAGCGGCGCCTATCTGTCCGTGGGCGTGCGCATGATGGCCACCGAACGTGGCTCCCAGTTCGCTGCTGCCATCCCTGATGAACAGCTGCTGGTGGAGACGGATGCTCCGGCCCATGAGGGCAGCCTGTGGGATGTGGGGATGTGGCAACAGGACATCCGCAACGCGGTCAAGGGCCTGGCCGATCTGCGCGGGTGCGGTTCTGAGCACATCGCGCGCCTCGTTGCCGCGAATGCTGAAAGAGCGCTCACGGCCCCCGAGCTCTGACCCTCCGCCGTCCTTTCAGGTGTATCATATCGCCCACGCGCAGACAGGGCATGCCCTTTGAGCGCTAGAGCCTCATTGGATCCGAAAGGACGAAGAGATGCCAGATACCAACCAGGCACTCGAAGAAATCGAGAAGCATCGTCGTGACATCGACGAGATCGACCAGCAGCTCGTGGAGCTGCTGAACAAGCGCGCGGGACATTCGCTGGTCATCCGCGGGTTGAAACCGGAGGCCAAGATGGGCCTGTTCGACGCGCGCCGCGAAGAGGAGATACTGACGAAGGTGTCCGGATACAACAACGGTCCTCTCTACAACGAGAACCTGCGTGAGATCTACACCACCATCTTGAAGGTCATGAAGGAGACGCCGTCAGTATGAGCCAAGAAGCCATCCCCCCCATCCCGGATCTGGGGCAGCGCACAGATGAGATCACCATCTATGCTGGCCCCTGCTCCGTGGAATCCGAAGAACAGTTCAACGAAGTGGCTGAATGTGTGAAAGGCCTGGGGCTCCACTGGATCCGTGGCGGCGCGTTCAAGCCGCGCACGAACCCGCATTCGTTCCAGGGCCTTGGCGAAGAGGCGCTGAGGATCATGAAGGACGCTGGTGAGCGCTATGGGCTGCTCACGTTGACGGAGGTCATGGATTCCGCCCATTGCCAGCTGGTGGCTGACTATGTGGACGGCCTGCAGGTGGGCGCGCGCAACTTCCAGAACTTCAGCTTGTTGAAGAAGATCGGCGAGGTGACGGCAGATACCCACCAGATGGTGCTCTACAAGCGCGGTTTCGCGGGCACCATCGCTGAGTGGCTGGCCGCGTGCGATTACATCTCCGATCACGGGAACCAGAACATCGTGCTCTGTGAGAGAGGCATCCGCACGTTCGAAACCGCCACGCGCTTCACGTTGGACATCGCGGCGGTGCCGGTCATCCACAAGCAGTCGCTCTATCCGGTCTGCATCGATGTGTCCCATCCGGCGGGCCAACGCGACCTGGTGCCGGCCCTTGCGAAGGCCGCTGTGGCAGCGGGCGCTGACAGCCTCATGATAGAGGTGCACCCCAACCCGCCCGTGGCGCTCTCTGATGGCCCGCAGCAGCTCACGCCTGCCCAGTTCGAAGCGCTGGTGGCAGAGCTGCGCCAGATCGCAGAAGTGCTGGGCAAAAAGATCGTCTAGATCAGCTCCAAAAAAGGGATGTCCCGAATCGCACATGGATGTGCAGAAGGGACGTCCCGAATTGGATGTGCAGAAAAAATGTGCATAAGGGACGTCCCAAATTGCACATAGGAACAGTCTTTCAGTGCGCGACCTTCCTCCTATGTGCGATTTGGAACGTCCCTTATGCACATTTTTCTGTTGCGCGCGCTTTCGGGCGCTCCTTCTGCACATTCACTTGAGGCGCACCGGTGGATTTTGCGGCGAAATCAGCATTTCGTTCCTTTGAGCCGCGTTCTGATGCGTTTTCCGCCCATGAAAGGGGAGAGAATCATCTGCAACAGTCTAAGCCATCCCCTGGTCGTTTGCAATGACGCCCGAGCGCATCCGTGATGGTGAGGGGCTGAAGGACCATATGCGAACAAGGGGGATCGATGGGGTATTTGATCACAGAGCGGCTCCTGCAGAAATACGCAGACCATCTGCGGAGCATCGATCGGAGCGAGGGAACCATACAGAAGTACTGCCGGGATGCTCGCAACGCAGCCCGCTGGCTGGAAGGTCGTCCGGTCACTGCTGCCCTTCTCGCTCAGTGGCGCGATGGGCTCATAGAGGGCGGCTACGCTGCTGTGACCGTGAATTCCATGGTGTCAGCGGTCAATGGGCTTTCAGGGTACGCGGGGCACCAGGAAGCCAGGATCCGGTTCTTGAGGGTGCAGCGTTGTTTGTTCCGAGATGATGAGAAGCAGCTCACCCTTGCAGAATATGAACGGCTGGTGCGCACTGCTCGCGCGTTGGGGCGCACTCGTTCGGCGCTGGTGGTGGAAGCGCTGGCCTCGACGGGCATGCGCGTGTCCGAGGTGCGCTTCCTCACTTGTGAAGCCCTGCGACGTGGGCGCGTGGACATCAGGCTCAAAGGCAAAGTGCGCACGATCCTCCTGCCTGAGGATTTGTGCGTGCGTCTGGAACGGTACCGTTCATGCCACAAGATGATCTCTGGCCCCATCTTCCGTACTGAATCTGGGCGCCCCCTTTCGCGCAGACAGATCTGGAGAGATATGAAGGCGCTCTGCGGCCCAGCCCGTGTCGAGCCATCGAAAGTCTTCCCACACAACCTGCGCCATCTTTTCGCCACGGTCTTCTATCAAGCCTGCCATGACTTGGCGGGATTGGCGGACGTCTTGGGCCATTCCTGCCTTGAGACCACGCGCATCTACTTGAAGGTGCCAAAGAACATCCATGCAGCTCGGATCAATGGACTCCCGCTTCTGATCTGATGTGCCCCTCGCGGCTCTTTTCGGGCAGCCGTTCTAGGTGTCATGTCGCTCTCGGAGCGACGAAATGCTGATTTTGCCGTGCGGATGGCAGAGCCTTCGCTTCTTTGTGCCTGCGACGAAGCCAGGACTGCAAAGGCGGGCATTGAGATGGGAAGAAGCGGCATTCGACCAGCGGCCATTCCAGCAACGCATCCGTTGAGGATCAGAAAGAAGCGGACACGCCTGCTGCAACGCATCTTCACGATGGCCCTTGCCATGCTCCTTGTCTGTCCGGCATCGGCATTCGCGGCCGTCGATGCGGGTGGAGCGGATCTGCCAGCTGAAGGCGCTCCCTCCCAAGGGTCTGACGGTCCTGGCTCTTTTGATGAAGGGACGCACGGCGCTGATGAAGGAGCGTCGGATGGCGGTCAAGACGCAGATGATGCGCTGGGTGATGACCTCTCCCAGGCAGGAACGCCTTCAGATGAGGGATCTGATGGATCAGAGGATGCGACAGATGGGGAGCCAGTCGACGAGGACGGCATCGCCCCTCGATCCATCGATCTGAATGATCCCGCGAATGCTTCGATCCTGGCAAGCCATGTGGTCGAAGGCCTCAATCCCCCGAACACCACGATCAACCTCTTCGACTACGACACTGGCAGGCGAGGGGGCGAGGCGATCGATGGCGTGGCGAACGTGCCGGGGAGCAATTCCATCACAGCGGGAACCGATACGCTGGGATTCACCGGTTCACGGAGCGCAGCTGACAATTACCGGGTGTGGCTCGATGATCCCGATGGCATCAACTACGGCCGCTTGTTGACCTTCGGTGATGGCATGCGTCACATGGGCTACTGGAATCAAGGGCTCGTGAAGGCGTATGGGTCCTTCGCGAACCGCAATCCTGGGATGCAGAACATCGTCATGTCCACTTTGGTGGATGGATTCCCTTGCTTGAGCGATGCGGTCAACCCTTCTTCCTATCCGTCATGGTTGCAGACCGGTGACTATGATGCTCACACGCAACTGTACGCGGATGCGCGGCGCGACAACGGTTCGCTCATCTACGACGTGGCCGGAGACAAGAACATCTCTAACGGCGTGCAATATCTGGCGGTCGATCCAGGCGATGTCGCTGGTGCTCCAGCGAACGCGGCCTCAGGTGGAGGCCAGGATCTCAGCGAGGATGCCCGATCCCTTTCCTATCTTTTCGACCCTGATGAGCACGCTGCGGGAAAGGTGGCTAGCCACACGGACGTGAACGGCCTGTTCCAGATCGATGACAAGGGCTACTACTATTACAACATGCGCGACAACTATGCGTGGTATGACGAGTCGTCCAACAGCTTCGTGCTCTATGACCAGCCGGCCGGTCTGCGCACTGATGCTCCGGCTGGGAGCACTGATACGCGTCTGACCACAGGCAACTTCTTCCCGTTCAATTCTCCCGCTGATGCGTTCTCGATCACTGCGGACGGGCAGTTGGTGAACGCCCTGAATGCGAACAACGACAAGACGCAGAACAGCGCTCCGGTGAATCATCATCTCGGCCTCACGGTGCAGACCGATTTCCGTCAGCCCGTGAACGGCACGGTCGGGTCCGAGCCCATGACCTTCGAATTCATCGGCGATGACGATCTGTGGGTGTTCATCGATGATGTGCTGGTGCTCGACATCGGGGGCATCCACTCCGAGCTTTTCGGCACCATCGATTTCTCTACCGGAGAGGTGCGCGTGGGCACCGCGTTCGACAGCGGCGGCAAGCCCACCATCAATGATGACAACATCGTCACGTCCATCAAGGAGATGTTCGAGGTGGCGGGCGTGGATACCAGCACCGGCTTCACCGGGAACACGTTCGCCTCCAACACCTCTCACACGCTCAAGATGTTCTATCTGGAGCGCGGCAATTACGATTCTTCGCTGGCCATGCGCTTCAATCTGCAACCTGAGCTCTTCCAGCAGATCAAGAAGGTCGATCAGGATGGGGAGCCCGTGTCGGGTGCGGCTTTCGATCTGTATGCCGTCGATGCCACGAGCGCCTCTGATGTCGCTTCCGCCACGCTTGATGATGTGACGGAAGGGGGTCTGCTCACCTCATTGGTCACGGACAGCGACGGGACCGCGCGCTTCATGGATGGCTCGAATCCTTTCAATTTCGCGGACCGCGTCACTGATGAGGCCTCAAGCCAGCTCTATATCCTCAAGGAGACGAGCGCGCCTGCGGGGTACCGGATGATGCCCGTGCCGCTCCTTTTGCGCTATGACCGGGAAACGGGCACGTTCATCGTGAACAATCGTTACGAGACCGGGTCATATGCCAGCTTCAACAGCTATGTGAACCAGATCTCCAATGAGAGCCTCACCTTCGGTGCGTATGACCCGGACACGGGGCACATCGCGGCCACCGATGCGCGCGTTCCTCTCGATCAGCAGGGGGGCGGCTTGGTGGTGGCTGTGCCCACCATCAAGCAGAGCGCAGCGTCGCAGGATCGATGGGAGCCCCTCTACGGCAGCAACAACCAGAAACTGGAGACCATCGTCTACGATCCGACGGATGTGCATGCGATGCGTGACGCCATGTTGCGCGCCGTGCTGCAGCAAGCGTATTTGAGCTCCGAAGACGATGCGGTGCCAGGATGGTATCTGACGTGGAACGCCGCTGAGAGGCGGATGCGCTCATACCATACCGAACACGGTCCTGATGGGGACCGGGTGGTCTGCACGCTCTCCGACCTTCCGGGAACGCCTTCGCGCTATATCCTGAACAACCCTGACGGGGACATGCAGATGGTCTACGGCATCCTGAGCAAGGAGGTCTTCGGGGCTGACGGTGCGAACATGACCTCGGCCCAGAAGTATGCTCATCTGGCGGAACTCGTGAAGGCGCAGCTCGTCGGGATAGATGACCCTTCTCCGGAGCAAGTGCAGGCAGCGGTCTCGTCGGTGGCTGCGACCATCGGCGCGCAGACCACCTCAGGCGCTGGAGGGGTTCACGCGACGCGTGGCTTCAATGCGATCGACACGAGTGATGGGACTCAATTCGAGCGAAATTTCCGAACCGTGATCAACATGCCCAACGAGCAGCGTGAGTTGCGCGTATGGAAGGTCGATCAACACGGAAAGCGGGTGAATGGAGCAGTGTTCGCTCTGTTCGAGAGCGCCTCCGATGCTGCCTCCGCGTCGGATGCTGAGGTGGATGGGCAAGATGTCGTCACGCGCGTCACTGCTGCGAATGGATCGGTGCTCCATCCGGTGGCTGCTGGCGTCACGGGCGATCTCACCGGCGCGCACACCAAATACCAAGGCGATGACCTTGAGGGAATGCTCATCTTTGCTCCGTATGTGGACGATGGGCCAGGTGGTGCGCATACCACCTGGAACCAGGGGGATGACAGCAACAACGGCAAGGTTCTCTATCTCAAAGAGGTGAAGGCTCCCACCGGTTTCGAGGCGAACGACACCGTCATCACGGTGGTGATCGGGCAGTACGGGATCTACGCTGATGCGGGCAACGAATTCGATGGCGTGGATGTCCTGGCCGGTGTGGGCAAACTGGCCACCACGATGAGCAAGTATGCGGCTTCCCCCAACGTGAACCTCACCCTGAGGTACATCATCTCCACGTGGCAATCGCAGCAAAGCGGCGTGGTGCCCTCCGGAGCCACCAGCATCCCATTCGAAGACTTCAATCAGGGCTGGACCTCAGATGCGTCGAATCAGATTGATCTGACCTATGGGAAGAATGCCATCATCGATTACGGCTCGGAGCAGCCATTCACAGAAGAGCAGCTGGCGGCCGGCGTCGGGTACGTGGACGCGAAGGGAAGAGAGCGGCCGTTGTTCTGCGCGACATCGGGTTTCGTGCGCACGCAGGTGACGCAGGACACGGATGCGATGCTCGCTGCACAAGCAGGCGAATATCCCGGCGTCAATGGGGATGCCTTGCGGGGTCAAGACCTCACCAACCTCTTCATGATCCGCAATACCGTCAAGGTGACGGATACGCGCCATGCGGCCCCTCAGATCAAGAAGGTGGATCAGGACGGAGATTCAGTCGCGGGGGCCGTCTTCGAGCTCTATCCCGTGGATGCGCCAGCGGGCATGGACGAGGCGGCGCTTGCAGAGGCGACGTTGACAGATGTGCAGGGCGGCATCGCTTCTGCACCCCTTGCTCGGTTGGTGACCGATGGCACGGGAACCGCTGAGTTCTCTGAATTGGGCGCAGATGGCCAGCCCACGGGTTCGTTGGTCGATTTCCCTGTCCGAGCGGTGGACAAAGGGCTTAAAGGGGGAAGGCTGTATGTGCTCCGGGAGGCGCAGGCTCCCCCCGGATACCGCGCATTGCTCACCGATCTGCTCTTGCGCTTTGAACCGACCACCAGCATGCTCATAGTGAACGACCGCTATGACACGGGTGCGAGCGGCAGTTTCGCATCGTTCGTCGCAGTCGATTCTGACATCCATTACGGTTCATACGCAGACGGATCCGTCTCGCCCCAAGCTGACATCGTCAGCCCTCAAGTGCAACAAGAAGGCTTGATCGTGGCTGTTCCACTGGTCAAGAGCGATGACAGCTGGCTTCCGCTCCATGGAGATGTGACGGGTGGATACACCGCGTCCAGCGGCACTGATGAGCGCGCCATCTTCGAGGCGGCTCTACTCCAGGCGGCATCTGGTAAGAGTCCGTGGCATCTCGACTGGAACGATTCCATCAGCGCGCTGTCGGGATATCTTGAGGGGCTTCCCGGAACGGCAGACCGGTATCGCCTGAAGAATCCGGACGGCGACATGCAGATGGTGTATCTCTGCATCAGCCCGGAGGCCTTGGGCAAAGTGGGCGTTGGGGGCATCGGCGACAGCGCTCGGCGTTACGAGGCCCTCGGCGCTGCATGCGCCTCCGATGTCTCTTCTGCGCTCGCTCAGATGATGGCGGTCCCGAACGGCGTGCGCATCATCGATTCATCTGACCTCGATCGCAACTTCCAAGCGCTCGTCTACATCCCGAATGGCGTGCGCCAGCTGAGGCTATGGAAGGTGGACCAAGAAGGCGGAAGGCTGGATGGCGCGGTGTTCGCTTTGTTCGAAGACGCTGCTGACGCTGAGCGGGCTTGTTCGGCCACCGTGGACGGAGGTGCGGTGACGCGCATCCAGGATGCGAACGGCTCGCCCGTCGCCGCGTTCGCGTCCGGCGTGACCGGGGTCTCGGGCGCTGATGATCCGGTGGGATCCCAGCACGGCTCGCTCGTGTTCGCGCCGGATGTGGATGACGGGCCAGGGAGCGCGCACACCATGTGGATCGATTCTGACGGAAAGGATCTGATGGGCCGGATCCTTTATCTGAAAGAGGTGAAAGCTCCTGACCATTATCTGGCGAATGAGACGGTCATTCCTGTCGTCATCGGACGTTATGGCATCTATGTCGATGCGGGAAGCGCAGAAGATGGCGTGGATGCGCTCGCGGGCGCAGGTGCGCTGGCAGCTCCTTTGCGCAAGCTCGCCTCATCGCCAGAAGTGAACCTCACGTTGCGCTATCTCCTTTCTGCAGCCCAGGTGCAAGACAGCCTTGCCCTTGATGGCGGTGATGATCGCATAGATGGAGGCTCGGTGGATTTCGATGCGTTCGATCAGGCGTGGCGATCCTCGTACTTGGCAGGCGATGACGCTGCACAGAAACTGATGCACCTCGTGTATGGACGATCGAATGCACTGGTGGATTATGGAACGGAGCAGCCGTTCACCGAAGAAGAGCTGATGGATGGCGTGGGCTATGTCGATGCGCAAGGCGTCGAGCGTCCGTTGTTCACCACGTCGGAGGGTTTCATTCGCACGCGCCTTGAGCAGGATGGAGATGCGCTCCGTGCTGCGCAGGCATCAGGTCCTTACGCGGGCGTGCAGGCGGATGAGCTTGGTGACAAGGATCTCACGCCGCTGTTCATGATCGAGAACACGGTGCGCGTGATCGATCTTCCGGATCCCGACGATCCGCCTGGTCCTGGTCCGGATCCTGGCACGGACCCGGATGGGCCTGGGAACCCGGGCCAGCCGTCGGGCACGCCACAGGGCACTTCATTCCCCGACACGGGCGATCGCATGGGCGGTGCATTGCTGGCGCTCGCAGTCTTGATCGCGCTGGCTGGCGCTGCGCTCATCGTCGACCGCACGATGATGCGTGCGATGCAGCAGAATGCGCTCTTCACGGGAAGGCCTTCCGCTGGTGCCCACGTGCGCAAGGGCAAGAGGACGGACAGGCCGCATTTCCGCAGATGAGCCGTGCTGTTCAAGAGCGCATGTCCGCTGGAGCGGGTTGAGAGCGCCCGTGCTGGATTTTTGTCGCACGCACGCTATCATGGGGTATTCCACTCCCAAGCTGAATGAAAGGCGGGCTGCCCGTGCCCTTGGACATAGACACGCTCAACGATCCGCAATGTGAAGCCGTCCTGACCACTGAAGGACCGCTGCTGGTGTTGGCTGGCGCCGGCTCTGGCAAGACGCGCGTGCTCACCTATCGCATCGCGCACATGATCGAGGACGGCATCGCGCGGCCGTGGGAGATCTTGGCCATCACGTTCACGAACAAGGCCGCTGCAGAGATGCGCGAGCGCCTCTCTGGCCTCATCGGCGGGTCGGCCCGCGGCATGTGGGTGTCCACGTTCCACAGCATGTGCGTGCGCATCTTGCGCCAGGACGCTGAGAGGATCGGCTACACCCGCACGTTCACCATCTACGACACCGATGACCAGAAGCGCCTGGTGAAGACCATCATGGCGGAATTGGACCTGAACCCCAAGCTCTTCCAAGTGAACGGCATCATGAACCGCATCTCCAAGGCGAAGAACGAACTGATCGTGCCGGGTGAGTTCGCGAAGGATGCCATGGACATCCAGGACAAGGCGGCTGCGCGCGTGTACGAGGCCTACCAGAAGCGCCTGAGGGCAGCGAACGCCATGGATTTCGATGATCTTCTGATGTATGCCTATCTACTGTTCAAACATCACCCGGAAGTGCTCACGGCCTATCAGGAGCGCTTCAAATACGTGCTGGTGGACGAATACCAGGACACGAACCACGCTCAGTACGCCATCACGCAGATGCTGGCGGCGAAGAGCCGCAACATCATGGTGGTGGGCGATGACGACCAGTCCATCTATTCCTGGCGTGGCGCGGACATCCGCAACATCTTGGAATTCGAACAGGATTACCCGGATGCCAAAACGGTGAAGCTGGAACAGAACTACCGCTCCACGGGCACCATCCTGAAGGCGGCGAACGAGGTGATCGCGCACAACTCATCGCGCAAGCCCAAGCGCCTGTTCACGGATGCCGGGGACGGGGACAAGATCTCCGTCTATGTGGCCGCCGATGAACGGGATGAGGGCCGTTGGATCGCTGGCGAGATAGAGAAGCTGCATGAGAGCGGCAAGGGCTACAGCCAGATGGCGCTCTTCTATCGCACGAACGCGCAATCACGCGTGCTGGAAGACATGCTCTTGCGCGCGGGCGTGCCGTACCGAATCGTGGGCGGCACGAAGTTCTTCGACCGCGCCGAGATACGCCACGTGATGGCGTATCTGTCCTTGGTGGAGAATCCGGCCGATGACGTCGCGTTCGAGCGCGTGGTGAACGTGCCGCGCCGCGGCATCGGGGCCACCACGGTGGACAAGATCCGCGCCTATTCAGGGCAGCTGGGCATCCCGTTCTCTGCGGCGGCTGAGATGCTGTTGGTGGATGAGGACGTGCGGCCGGCCGTGAAGAAGTCCTTGGGAGAATTCCTTGAGATCTTCCGTGAGGCCCGCACGTTCTCGGGCGATCTGCGCAAGGTGATAGAGCGCATCGTGGAGATGACGGGCCTCATCGCCGCTTATGAGGCGGAGGGCACTGATGAAGCGCGGGGCCGCGTAGAGAACGTGAAGGAGTTCTTCGGCGTGGTCACGGAGTTCTCAGAGACGCACGAAGCGGAGGATGCGCTCTATGCGCCGCCTGCAGCGGATGCGGGCGCGGAGGCGGAACCGGTGCGCGAGCTGCATGGGGATTCCCTTCCGGACTTCCTGGAGTGGGTGCGCTTGCGCACGGATCTGGACGCGGTCACCGAAGAGGGGCAAGCGGTCACGCTCATGACGGTGCATTCCGCCAAAGGCCTTGAGTTCGACACGGTCTTCGTGGCAGGCATGGAAGAGGGCATTTTCCCGCACATGACCTCCATCAGTGAAGCAGCAGGGTATGAGGAAGAGCGCCGACTGGCTTACGTGGCCATCACGCGGGCTCGCAAGAAGCTGTATCTGTGCTGTGCGCAGACGCGCAAGCTCTTCGGCCAGACGAACGCCAACCAGATGTCCAGCTTCCTGCGCGACATCCCGCAGGAGCTGCGCGAGACGAAGGGCTTGGGTTCGGCGGGCTTTTCCGGCAGCGGCTGGGAGAAGCGCGGCAGCCGCCGCGGCATCTCCGGTTCCGGCACCGAAGCCGGGGGCGGCCGTGTGTTCGGCCAGTCCAGCGCGTCCGGTTCCCGCAGCCGCTCATACGCATCCGCTTCCCGAGGGACCGCTTCTGACGGCAAGCGCGCGGGCGCGAAGGAGACGTTCAAGACCGGAGATGTGGTGGATCACAAGACGTTCGGCCGCGGCAAGGTCATCAAGGCCGCATCGGATGTCGTCTATGTCAAGTTCGACAACACCGGCTCCACCAAGAAGCTTCTGAAGGATTACGCTCCCATCGTGAAGATCGGGTAGGAGGACGCCATGCCGAAGACCGTCATCGTTGTGGGACACAAGAACCCTGACAACGATTCCATCAGCGCTGCGGTGGGCTATGCCTATCTGAAGAACCGCCTGGCGGAGCGCACTGGAGACGATGTGCGCTATGTGCCGGCGTGCCTGGGTCCGCTGCCGCCGGAGAGCGCATGGATCCTGGCCCAGAACGGCATCGAGGCGCCGCAACGCATCAGCCATGTGCACACGCGCGTGAGCGACGTCATGACGGAAGATCCCATCTCCATCAAGCGGGACGCCAGCATGCTGGAAGCGGGGCGGGCGCTGCGCAAGCACAACATCCGGTCTTTGGTGGTGGAAGACGACGAAGGCCGCTTCCAAGGCCTCATCTCCACCCGCGCCATCGCGGAGCGCTACATCACGGCAACGGATGAGCTGGAGGACGGCAATCCGGAATCCACCATGGCCGTGGCGTCATCGCTCATAGAATCCCTCTCACAGAAAGTGCACGAGCTGATGTTCACCAACGCCATGCGCCTTGAGGCGGAAGACGTGCTGCATGATGTGGTGGATGATCTGATCGCCAGCGAGCTGCGCGAAGCGGTGGTGCTGGACGAGGCGGGGCACGCCATCGGCATCGTCACGCGCTCGGATGTGGCCACGCCCCCCAAGCGCAGCGTCATCCTGGTGGATCACAACGAGGTGCGCCAGGCGGTCACGGGCATCGAATCAGCGGATGTGATGGAGGTCATCGACCACCACCGCATCGCAGACATCACCACCGCCAATCCCATCAAGTTCATCAACCGCCCCATCGGCTCCACGGCCACGCTGGTCACGCTCGAGTTCCGGGAGAGCGGCGTGGACATCCCGAAGGGCATCGCCTCTGTGCTCCTGTCCGCCATCATGACGGACACGGTCATCTTGAAGTCTCCCACGGCCACGCAGGTGGATCGGGAACAAGTGGACCATCTGGCGCCCATCGTGGGCGTGGATCCCACGGAATTCGGCCTCTCGGTGTTCCGCGCGCGCGGCGGGGATGCCGACATGCCCGTGGAAGAGCTGGTGGAAGCCGATTCCAAGGAGTTCCAGCTGGATGACAGCACCATCTTGATAGCGCAGCATGAGACAGTTGACCTGGCGGCAGTGATGGAGCGCGAAGAAGAGATCCGCGAGCACATGCGCAGCCTCATCAAGAACCGCGGCTATGAGACGGTGGTGCTCATGGCCACGGACATCCTGGCGGAGGGTTCCCAGCTTCTGGCTGAAGGCAACCGCAAAGTGGTGAACCGGGCGTTCGGCATCGAATGCACGGGCGAGGGCGGCACGTGGATGCCGGGCGTGCTCTCGCGCAAGAAGCAAGTGGCCGCGAAGTTGCTGGGGTAGGCGCCATGGATGCGAACAGGACGCTCGCGCTCTTCGAGCGCTTGGTGGAAATAGAGAGCCCTTCATGGCATGAGGCGGAGATGGCGCGCGCCTGCGAGGCGGAGCTGCAGGATCTGGGGTTCACGGTCACCTTCGACGGCTCTGCGGAGCAGACCGGATCGGATGTGGGCAATCTCATCGCGCATCGCTCGGGGAATGCGGATGGGGCAGTGGCGTTCTCGGCGCACATGGACACCGTCAAGCCTTGCGCGGGCATTTGCGTCATGCGCGTGGAAGACGAGCGGGGAGAGGTGCTCTGTTCGGGCGGGGACACCATCCTCTCCGCTGACGACAAGGCCGGCGTCACGGCCATCTTCGAAGGCATCCGATCCATGCTGGAAGCGGGAGGCCCGCTGCCGGATGTCTGGGTCATCCTCACCACATGCGAGGAGCAGAGCCTCCTGGGTTCGGGCGCGCTCAAGGCGGCGGATGTGCCCCAGGGGGTGGACTGCTTCGTTCTGGATGCGGATGGAGCGCCGGGATCGGTGGTGTGCAACGCTCCCTGCCACCACACCATGGATGTGGCCATCTGCGGCAAGAGTGCCCATGCGGGGGTGGAACCGGAGGCGGGCGTATCCGCCATCCAGGTTGCGGCGCGCGCCATCGCTGACATGCAGCTGGGGCGGCTTGATGGCGCCACTACGGCGAACGTGGGCGTGATCGAAGGCGGCGTTGCCACCAACATCGTGGCGGATGCCTGCTCGTTCCAGGCCGAATGCCGCTCGCTCTTTCCGGAGCGCGCCGATGAAGCGAAGCGCCAGATGACGGACGCGGTGACGCGTGCATGTGAACGTGCGGGCGCTCACGCAGACATCTCATGGACGCTGGATTACCCTGAAGTGGCTTGCGCGGAAGAGGATGCCATCGTGCGCCGCGCGAAGCGTGCCATCGAAGCATGCGGCCTCTCGTTCCAAGCGGTGCGCACGGGCGGCGGCGCGGATGCGAACTGTCTGCGCGGCCTGGGCGTGAACGCCATCACGCTGGGCACGGGCATGGCGAACTTCCACGCCACCACCGAATACATCAAAGTGCAGGACCTCTTGGATGACGCCCGTCTGGTGGAAGCCCTCATAGCCGAATACGCCGGCTCTTGAACTGACCGCGCCGTTCACCGGGGCAGGCATGGACACTCCCGGCACCGTGGCGTTTGACACGCTGGGATTCCATGGATAGTATTCACCGTCGCGCCTTGAGGCAGGCGCATTTTTTCGCGTGCGCATTCGCGAAGCGCACCTGAAAAGCAGAGGGAAAGAAGGGCTTGAGGCGGCCATCACGCTTGCAGGCCGCCTACGAGGAAGGAAGAGATTTGCCTACCATCAACCAGTTGGTCCGCAAGGGCCGCAAGAAGCAGGAAGACAAGAAGAAGACGCCTGCTCTCAAGGGCAACCCGCAGAAGCGCGGCGTGTGCACCCGTGTGTACACCACCACGCCGAAGAAGCCGAACTCGGCGCTGCGCAAGGTCTGCCGCGTGCGCCTGGTGAACGGCATGGAGGTCACCGCCTACATCCCGGGCATCGGCCACAACCTGCAGGAGCACTCCATGGTGCTCATCCGCGGCGGCCGTGTGAAGGACCTGCCCGGTGTCCGCTACAAGGTCATCCGCGGCACGCTGGACTGCGCATCGGTGGACAACCGCATGCAGGCCCGCAGCCGCTACGGTGCGAAGCGCCCGAAATAACCATTCGTTAAGCCGCGCGGGCTTGGTTCCAAGCCTAATGACCGGAAGCGCCTGGGGCGCAAGGCACCGGCCAGAAGCGCGCAGAGAGAAGGAGCATCCATATGCCACGTCGTGCAGCAGCACAGCGCAGGCCCATCCAGCCTGACGCGAAGTACAACAACCGTCTGGTCACCCAGCTGATCAACAAGATCATGATGGATGGCAAGAAGTCCCTGGCGGAGCGCATCGTCTACGGCGCGTTCGACATCGTGGGGGAGAAGACCGGCGAAGATCCGCTGTCCGTCTTCAAGAAGGCCATGGACAACGTTCGTCCCACCCTTGAGTGCAAGCCCAAGCGCGTGGGCGGCGCCACCTACCAGGTGCCCATGGAAGTGAACCAGCGCCGTGCCACCACGCTGGCCATCCGCTGGATCGTTGATTATTCCCGCTCTCGCCGTGAGCACACCATGGCGGAGCGTCTCGCGAACGAGATCATGGATGCGTCCCAGAACACGGGCGCTGCCGTGAAGAAGCGCGAGGACATGTACAAGATGGCCGAGGCGAACCGCGCGTTCAGCCACTATCGCTTCTAAGGGGCAGCCATGGCTAAGCTTTCATTGAAGGAGACGCGCAACTTCGGGATCATGGCCCACATCGACGCGGGCAAGACCACCACGACCGAGCGCATCCTCTACTACACGGGCAAGACCCACAAGATCGGCGAGGTGCACGACGGTGCTGCCACCATGGACTGGATGGTCCAAGAGCAGGAGCGCGGCGTGACCATCACCTCCGCTGCCACCACGTGCTTCTGGAAGTACCCGCGCGGCGAAGAGGACGGCCAGGAGTACCGTTTCCAGATCATCGACACGCCCGGCCATGTGGACTTCACCGCCGAGGTGGAGCGTTCCTTGCGCGTGCTGGACGGCACCGTCGCCGTGTTCGACGCGGTGGCCGGCGTGCAGCCGCAGTCTGAAACGGTCTGGCGCCAGGCTGAGCGCTACGGCGTTCCGCGCATCGCGTTCATCAACAAGTATGATCGCGTGGGCGCTGACTTCTTCCATGCCATCCAGACCATGCGCGACCGCTTGGGTGCGCCGGCCTATGCGGCGCAGATCCCCATGGGCGCCGAGGATGGCTTCTGGGGCGTCGTGGACCTGGTCACCATGACCGCATGGGATTTCAAGGCCGACGACAAGGGCATGACCTATCCGGAGCCCATGGATGAGATCCCGGCTGAGTTCAAGGATGATGCTGAGATGCATCGCCAGGAGCTTCTGGAGGCTGCAGCTGACTGCGATGACGATCTCATGGAGAAAGTCCTCATGGAAGAGGAAGTCTCCGTGGAGGAATTCAAGAACGCCATCCGCAAGGGCGTCATCGCTTGCAAGTTGAACCCGGTGTTCGTGGGCAGCGCCTACAAGAACAAGGGCGTGCAGGAGATGCTGGACGCGGTGGTGGATTACCTGCCGTCTCCGGTGGACATCCCGGCCATCAAGGGCATCAACCCCAAGACCGATGCCGAAGAAGAGCGTCCGGCAGATCCGAAGGCGCCGTTCTCCTCGCTGGCGTTCAAGATCATGACGGACCCGTACGTGGGCAAGCTCACGTATCTGCGCTGCTACTCCGGCAGCCTTGACAAGGGCAGCTACGTGCTGAACGCCGTGAAGGACAAGAAAGAGCGCATCGGACGCATGCTCCAGATGCACGCCAACCAGCAGATCGACGTTGAGAACTGCTCCGCTGGCGACATCGTGGCTGTGGTGGGCCTGAAGGACACCTCCACGGGCGACACGCTCTGCGATGAGGGCCACCCCATCATCTTGGAGTCCATGGAGTTCGCCGATCCGGTCATCGACATCGCCGTTGAGCCGAAGACCAAGGCCGAGCAGGACAAGATGGGCATTGCGCTGCAGAAGCTGGCGGAGGAGGATCCCACCTTCCGCGTGTCCACCAACCATGAGACGGGCCAGACCATCATCGCCGGCATGGGCGAGCTGCACCTTGAGATCATCATCGACCGCCTGTTGCGCGAATTCAAGGTGGAAGCGAACGTGGGCAAGCCGCAGGTGGCCTACCGTGAGCGTCCGGGCCATGAAGTGCTGAACGCCGAAGGCAAGTTCGTGCGCCAGTCCGGCGGCCACGGCCAGTATGGTCACGCCATCATCAACATGTATCCGCAGGAGCCCGGTGCCGGCTATGAATTCGAGAACAAGATCGTGGGCGGCGTCATCCCGAAGGAGTTCATCCCGGCGGTGGACAAGGGCATCAAAGAAGCGCTGAACTCCGGTGTTCTGGCAGGGTATCCGGTGGAAGACATCAAGGTGGAGCTCATCGATGGCAGCTTCCACGAGGTGGACTCCTCCGAAGCTGCGTTCAAGGTGGCGGGTTCCATGGCCATCAAGGATGCGCTCAAGAAGTCCGATCCGGTCATCTTGGAGCCCGTCATGGCCGTCGAGGTGGAGACGCCTGAGGAGTACACCGGCTTTGTCATGGGCGACATTCCGTCGCGCCGTGGCATCATCCAAGGCCAGGAGCAGCGCGGCAACGCCGTTGCCATCTCGGCCAAGGTCCCGCTGTCCCAGATGTTCGGCTACGCGACGGATCTGCGCAGCGGCACCCAGGGACGCGCCGTGTACACCATGCAGTTCGATTCCTATGAGCCGGTTCCCAAGAACGTGGCCACGGAGATCATCAGCAAAGCCGGCGGAAACGCCTAGATCAAGACAGCCGTCAGAGAAGAGGTAATGCAAGTGGCAAACCAGAAGATTCGTATCCGCCTCAAGGGTTACGACCATGAGATCGTGGATCAGTCCACCAAGCTCATCGTGGATACCGCCCAGAAGACCGGCGCGAAGATCTCAGGCCCCATTCCGCTGCCGACGGAGCGCAACATGTACTGCGTCATCCGTTCCCCGCATGTGGACAAGGACTCGCGCGAACAGTTCGAGATGCGCACGCACAAGCGTCTGATCGACATCATCGAGCCCACGTCCAACACCGTGGATTCGCTCATGCGCCTCGACCTTCCTGCGGGCGTCGACATCGAGATCAAGCTGTAGGAGGGTAGACATGATCAACGCCATTTACGGAAAGAAGATCGGCATGACCCAGGTCTGGGACGGTGACGTCATCGTCCCGGTCACGGTCATCCAAGCAGAGCCGAACGTCGTCTGCCAGGTGAAGACCAAGGAGACGGACGGCTACGATGCGGTGCAGATGGGCTTCGGCTACGTGAAGCCGCGCCGCGTGAACAAGCCCATGCAGGGTCATTTCGAGAAGGCCGGCATCGAACCGAAGCGCTATCTGCGCGAGGTGCGCGTGACGGATGCCTCTGAGCACAACGTGGGCGACGAGCAGACAGTCGCTGCCTTCACGGAGGCCAAGAAGGTGGATGTCACCGGCACGTCCAAGGGCAAGGGTTTCGCGGGCGTCATGAAGCGCTATGGATTCCGTGGCGGCCCGGGCGGCCACGGCGCGCACTTCCATCGCGCTCCGGGTTCGGTGGGCCAGTGCGCCACCCCGTCCCGCGTGTTCAAGGGCGTGCGCCTGCCGGGCCACATGGGCTGCGACACGGTCACCGTCCGCAATCTGGAAGTCGTGCGCGTGGATGAGGAGCAGAACCTGATCCTGCTCAAGGGCGCGGTGCCGGGTGCCAAGAACGGCGTCGTGCGCGTCCGCATGACGAAGACGCTCGATTAGCAAGGAGTAGAACGAACATGGCAACACTTGAGATCAAGGATGCTGCCGGCAAGGCAGCGGGCAAGGCTGAGCTGGCTGATGCCGTCTATGCTATCGAGCCGAACATGCACGTGATGCATCGCACGGTCAAGGCGCAGCGCGCAAGCTGGCGTCAGGGGACGGCCAACACGAAGACCCGCGGTTTCGTTTCCGGCGGCGGCAAGAAGCCGTGGCGCCAGAAGGGCACGGGCCGTGCGCGCCAGGGTTCCATCCGCAGCCCTCAGTGGCGCGGCGGTGGCACGGTGTTCGGGCCGCACACCCGCTCCTACGCGCAGAAGGTGAACGCCAAGGAGGTCAAGCTGGCCATGCGCAGCGCGCTGTCCGCGAAGCTGGCTGATGGCGAGCTGATGGTGGTGAAGCCCTTCGCCTTCGAGAAGCCTTCCACCAAGGAAGCCGTCAAGGCGGTGAAGGCGCTGGGGCTTGACGGCCTGCGCACCACGCTGGTCATCAAGGATGATGACGTGAACACCTATCTTTCGTTCCGCAACATCCCCACGGTGGACATCATTCCCGTGAACGCCATCAACACCTACGACATCATCGACAACAAGAGGCTCGTGATCGTTGACGCGTGCCTGCCCTACATCGAGGAGGTGCTGGCATAATGCAGCGAGACCCGCGCGAGGTGATCATCCGGCCGGTGATCACGGAACACTCTTACGACGTGATGGACAACAACGTCTACACGTTCGAGGTGGCCAAGGATTCCAACAAGATCGAGATCCGTCAGGCCATCGAAGCCATCTTCGGCGTGACCGTCAAGAAGGTCAACACGCTGAACGTGAAGCCGAAGCCCAAGCGCGTGCGCTATCAGAAGAAGGGCTACACGCGCACATGGAAAAAGGCCATGGTGACCTTGGCTGAGGGGGACACGATAGAGATCTTCTCTGCGTGAGCCTGCTGGAGCTTCAAGGACCGGCACTTGTGCCGGTCCTTTTTTGTGCACTTCATGGATATCATGTGTGCATCGAACAATGCGTGCGTGCCCACTATAATGACGTTCGCAAGGGACGAAGGAAGAAAGGTGCTCGATGAAGAAGGTATTCGCTGCAGTTTGTTCGATGGCCCTCGTGTTCGGCTTGGCCGCGTGCGGGTCTCCTGCTGAGCAGCAGAGCGCGCCCGACAGTGCGCAGACCGTGGAGGGCCTCACTGATGAGGCGAGCGTGGCCAGGGCCCGTGAGCTCATGGAGCAACTGATCGCTGCTCCTACCGTGGACAACATGACCGAGGTGGATGCGATCACCACTTCGACTGTCGAGAATGGCGATACATACAGCAACGTTTCGACGATCACGAGGATGCGGGATGTCTCCGATGGCTCTTCCAAGTTCTTCATCAAGACGGAGAGCGATCCAGCAGCTGACACGGATGCCGCATATTACATCGATGGCGTCGAAGGCGTCCTTGAGATCGGTGACGAGCGTCATGGCATCACGTTCGAAGAATCGTATGTCGACAGCCTGGTCAATCCTGAGGACAACAGCGAGCAGTACCGCGTCTACTACGATTGCGCCAAGCAGATCTCTTACTACGAGCAGGACGGGACCGAGTATGTCATGATCGAGGTCGATCCTGTCAAGCTGATGGAGTCTGGCATCTTCGCCGATGCGTTCACTGACATCACGAGCTGCATTGCCGAATACACCTTCGATGTCAAGGGGAACTTGACCGCATTCATCAGCACGATCGAGGGCACCATGGCGGATGCTGAGGGCGCTCTATTTGAAGGCACCATCGAAACCAAGTGCCTCTTCACGGATTACGGCACTACGCAGGTTCCGGCTCTTCCTGAGGTCACCGAGGATGAGGCTGGCAACACAGAAGAGGCGGATGAGGATCAGTCTGGCGAATAGCGTCAGTTCTGATCTTCGCGTCCACCGAGAGGCTCGCGCATGCGGGCCTCTTCTTTTTGGCGCGGGGAATGCAGGGGGAACAGCACGTGAAGGGCGCTGTGCTCTACGTGCGCTTCGAAATGTGTCCCTCCAATGGCTTCCCCGTCCATCTGCGCGGGCGGAGCTGCATCAAAATCAAGGATGAGCGATGGTGCCGTGTGGAATGAAAGCTCGCGCATGCTGGTGTGCTTGCCCGCTTTCGCGCGCAGGAAGGCGAAGGAGGCCTTCGCCCGGCTGATGGGCGGGTGGGAGATGCAGAGGTTGAACAGACCGTCATCCAGCTTCGCATCAGGGCAGATCTCGAATCCGCTGCCGTAATAAGGTCCGTTCTGCACGGCGAAGGTGATGGATTCTCCGTGCAGGGGTTCGCCATCATCCAGGCGGAGTTCGTACCGATAGGCGGTGAAGCTGTGCTTCAATTGGTGCGCAGCGCTGGCCCCGTAGAGCAACGTGCCTTTCTGTCCTGTGCGCACGCGTCGCTCCACCGTGTCCAAAGCGATGGCTGCATCAAGTCCGAATGAGAGCGTCTCCATGAACCAGTGCCCGTTCACTCGACCGATGTCAGTGGGCATGCTGGACGCGGTGCAGATGGCCTTGCAGGCGCGCTTGACGCCTTTCGGCATTCCCAAGGACTTGGCGAAGTCATTGCCGGAGCCGGTGGGGATGACGCCCAGCTGCGGGCGCTGCTCTTTCGGCAACTGCATCAAGCCGTTCACGGTCTCATGCACAAGCCCATCACCCCCTAACGCGATGACGGTGTCGAAGGCGGCGGCATCTGCAGCCAGCTCGGTGGCATGATGGGGGTGCGTGGTCAGGATGACTTCGATGGAGGCGTCCGTCATGCGCCTGAAGAGCGTTTCCATGGCCTCTTCAGCCAAGCGCGCCCCATTGCCGTTCTGCGAGGCCGGGTTGGCGATCAAGAGGATGTTCTCCAGCTGGGTGCGCACGACGTCTCCTTTCATGCTCAGATGCGATTAGGCTATCATGAGATGAATGGAAGGTGCAGCTTTCCCTGGAGGACGATGCTGTATCGTTGATGGGAGCGGCGCATGGCATTCGTTGAGTTCAAGGACGTGTCCAAGACATACCGGATGGGCGAAGTGGAGGTGCATGCCGTCCACGACATGTCTTTCGAGATAGAGCAGGGTGAATTCGTGGCCATCGTGGGTCCATCGGGTGCGGGAAAGACCACGTTGCTCAACATGCTGGGCGGCATGGACAGCTGCACCAGCGGCACCATCAAGCTGGACGGGGATGTGGTGAGCGCTTACGATGCGAAACAGCTTACCATGTATCGACGCTATGACATCGGGTTCGTGTTCCAGTTCTACAATCTGGTGCAGAACCTGACTGCGCGCGAGAACGTGGAGTTGGCAAGCCAGATCTGCAAGGATCCGCTGGATGTGGATCAGGTGTTGGATGACGTGGGGCTTGCGGAGCGCAAAGGCAATTTCCCCGGGCAGCTATCAGGAGGAGAGCAGCAGCGCGTGGCCATTGCCCGCGCGCTGGCGAAGAACCCGAAGCTGCTGCTTTGTGATGAACCCACGGGTGCATTGGATTACCGCACGGGCAAGGCCATCATCAAGCTATTGCAAGACACCTGCCAAAGCTCGGGCAAGACCGTCATCATGGTCACGCATAATACGGATTTCTGCGCCATCGCGAACCGGGTCATCCATGTGCGTGAAGGAAGCGTGGCAGCAGTGGAGCTCAATGGAGATCCTGCATCAGCTGAAACGCTCAAGTGGTAGTGGGATGTGCGTGAGGGCTGTCCCATGAGAAGCGCGTTCAACACCGATATCCGCCGCTCCATCACTGGTTCCTGGGGACGTTTCTTGGCCATCGTGGGCATCGTGGCGTTGGGGTGCGGGTTCTATGCAGGGCTCCGCATGACGGCCCCTGACATGCACGGCGCGGCGGATGCCTATTACGACGAGACATCCCTCATGGACATCCGCGTGGTGTCCACCCTTGGTCTCACCGATGCTGATCTGGAAGCGCTGCGCCAGGTGGACGGCGTCGAAGAAGTGGAAGGCGCATTCGAAATGGATGCCATGGTCACTCTGAATGACGAGCAATATGCTGTGCGCATCCATTCGATGCCCTACGAGGCGCGTGGGTCGGATCGGATGGATGAGAGCATGGTCATGGTGCCCGAAATGGACGCAGGCGCGCTGAACGAGCTCTTGCTGGTGGAGGGCCGTTGGCCCACGGCGTCCGATGAGTGCATCATCTCAGCTGACAACGTGATGAATTCGCCAGTATCGCTGGGAGATGGGATCTCTGTGGACGAAGGCGTCCAGGATCTTGATGGGATACTGCGTGAACGCACGTTCAAGGTGGTGGGATTCGCTCATTCTCCCTACTACGTGTCCACCACTGCCATGGGGTCCACTGCGCTCGGTTCGGGCACCATCGAACAGTTCATGTATGTTCCAGCGAACGCCTTCTCTTCTGATCTGCCCTTTACCGAGGCCTTCATCAAGGTGGAGGGTGCAAAGGGCGAGCTTGCGGGTTCGATGGCGTATCAAGCGCGCGTGGATGGGGTGGTGAAAGAGCTGGAGGGCATCTCCTCTGATCGGGAAGACGCTCGTCTAGCTGAGGTGAAGGCTGAGGCGCAACGGACGCTCGAAGAGAATCGTCAGGAATACCTCGCGGGGCGTGCTGACGCTGAGGCGCAGTTGAACGAAGCGCAGCAGAAACTGGATGACGCTTCGGCTGAGATCGAATCGAGCCGGGCGAAGATCGCCAGCGGCCAAGGGGAATACGATTCTGGAGTCCAGCAGCTTGTTCGCGAACGTGCGTCTGCAGAGCGGCAGCTTGCGGATGCGGAGGAGCTGCTGAATGAGAGGCAAGCGCAGCTCGATGCCTCTGGCGCGCAGCTTGAAGGATCGGCAGCGCGCTTGGAAGCTGGTTGGGCAGCAGCAGGCTTGACTGCGGCAACGGCTCCAGCAGCAGCGGAGGGACTGAAGGCGCAGTTGGCTGCTCTGGATCCAACAGCCCCGGACTACGCTGAACGAGCGTCAGCGCTCCAGGCGCAGATCGCTCAGATAGAAACGCTCATGCAGTCTCAGGCAGCATTGGATGCAGGCTGGGCCCAACATGACGCGGCGTCAGCTCAGATTGCTGCAGGACGCCAGGAGCTGGCAGTCCAGCGTCAAGAGATCCAAGCGCAGCTGGCCGCAGCCCAGTGCAAGTTGGATGCTGTCAAGGCTCAGCTCCAAAGCGCGCGGGCGCAGCTTGCCGATGGCGAAGCGGAGCGCAGGGACGGTCAAGCGGAATACGATGCTGAGCATGCGCGCGCTCAAGATGAGTTCGCGGATGCCGAGCGAAAGCTTGCTGAGGCGCAGGCGAAGATCGAGGACATCAAGAAGCCTGAATGGCTCATCATGGATCGCACGAAGAATCCGGGCGTGGTCAGCTTCGAATCCGATGCGGATCGGGTGGACTCCATCGCATCGTTCTTCCCGTTCATCTTCTTCTTGGTTGCAGCGCTCGTCGCTCTCACCACCATGACGCGCATGGTAGAGGAAGAGCGCGTGCTCATCGGCACGTTCAAGGCGCTCGGCTACTCGCGGGCGCGCATCACTTCCAAGTACCTCATCTATGCTACAGTGGCGTCCGTCGCAGGTGCCGTGATCGGCGTCGTGGCCATGGCGCTCATCTTGCCGCCCATCATCATGGAAGCCTATGCCATCATCTACAGCGTTCCCCACGGCATCCTCATGCCCATCGATCCGGGCATCGCGCTCAGCGCCGCTGGGCTCGGCGTAGGGGTGACGCTCATCGCTACCTGGGCTGCTGTGGCCAGCACCCTTCGCGAATCGCCAGCGCAGCTCATGTTGCCGCGCGCTCCCAAGCAGGGCAAGCGCATCCTGCTGGAGCGCATCGGGCCACTGTGGCGGCATCTTTCCTTCTCATGGAAGGTCACCTGCCGCAACATCTTCCGCTACAAGAAGCGCTTGGTGATGACGGTCATCGGCATAGCGGGATGCACGGGCCTTCTGCTCACGGGACTGGGCTTGTCCGACGCCGTCAACGATATCATCGACAAGCAGTATGGTGAGACGGTGCTCTACAACGTGATCGTCGATGGGGACGATGACCTCTCAGATGATTCCAGGGATGAGCTGGTCTCCCTTGCAGGGACGCATGCTTTTGCGCAGGTGGACACCATGATGGCTTCTGGCCCTGAGAGATCCGATGCATCAGTCTCTGTGGTCACGCCCGAAGATGCCCAGGAGTTCCAGAAGCTCTGGGCCATGCGCACGCGCGTGGGGCATGAGCCGCTTTCTTTGGGGGGCGATGGCGTCATCATCACGGAGAAGCTCGCGAACCTCTTGGGGCTGGCTGTGGGAGACAACCTCACATTGGCTGAGCAGGATTCCATGGGCAATGCGACGAGCACCACATACGGCCTGGAGATCACGGGCATCATGGAGAATTATGTGGCGAACTACGTGTTCCTTGGCGCTGATGTCTATGCGGATACGTTCGGGAATGCGCCTGATGCGAAGACGATGTATGCAGAGGTGCCTGATGGGGAAGGAGAGCACCAGGCCTTCCGTGATGCAGCAGCCCAGATTCCGGGTGTGAAGACCGTCGCCTTCAACAACGAGGTCATAAGCACCTACCGCAGCATGCTCAAGAGCGTGAACATGATCGTGGTGGTGCTGGTGGTGGCTGCGGCAGCGTTGGCATTCATCGTGCTCTACAACCTGACGAACATCAACATCACCGAACGCGCGCGGGAGATCGCCACGCTGAAAGTGCTGGGCTTCACGCCGCATGAAGTGGATATGTACATTTACCGGGAGACCATCATCTTGACGGTGCTGGGTGCGCTCCTCGGCCTCATCTTCGGCGTGGTGCTGGAGGGCTTCGTCATCGTGACGGCTGAGGTGGATTACGTGATGTTCGGACGGGACATCCATCTTTTGAGCTTCGTCATGGCGTTCGCTGTCACCATCCTGTTCGCCGTGGTGGTGATGCTCACCATGCGCCGCAAACTGGCCAACATCAACATGATCGAAAGCCTCAAATCCATCGAATAGCGTGCGCCATGTCTTCGTGGGTGCGCATACTTCGTATGCGCACCCGTGCCCGAGAAAAGGAAGCCCATGCGAAGACCACGCACGGGCACATGGTTTCAATAACGGCCTTACGGCCACCTGACGGTGTCCGAACGGCCTACGCGGGCTTCCGCCCGCGTGGTGGATGAGCAAAGCAAGTTTGCTCATCCACGGATTCAACCTGACATCTCTTCTGTTTGACTTGGCTCTTTACGCGTCAAATGTCGCGAAGCCCTTCGGGCCTCACTCCATTTGGCGAAGCGCTCCCGCGCCCAAAATTCGCACGTCCTTCGTAGCGCAGGCTTTAGCCTGCGACTGTTGCAGGCAAAGGCTAAAGCCTTTGCTACGGATCATCCTGCCACAGCAATTGCTTTTTAGATCGCATGGTTAATCCGACCAAGCGTTTTTCGTAGCGCAGGCTTCAGCCTGCGAAATGCCCGAGGCGTTCATGCAATCCAATTCCCAACGGAGGGGATTGTTCTCAATGTATTCATACAGCCGGTCGTGATCCTGCTGGTTGCGTACGATATGGTCATGGAAGCTGGGCTGCCAGATCGCTCCGCTGATCCCGTGCGCATGGCATTCGATGGATGTTGCCGCTTTGATGGATCGAATGACCTTGCTGAGGGAGGGAGCACGTTCGCTGCTGATGCGGATGAGCAGATGGACATGGTTCGGCATGATGACGAAGCGTTCTATGCCGCAGGCTGCCTGCGCACGAATGATTCCAACACAGATGACCCCTGCCTTTGAGAGGATCATCTCGCCTGATTCGATATGCCCCAGCATCTCTTTGCGCTCATGCGTGCAGAACGTGACGAAATACGTTCCGGGGGTTGAATAATCCCACCCTTGCAATCGTCTCTTGTGCGTTCGATATCTGATGTTGCGCCTCTTCCTGTCGGACAAAGGCTGAAGCCTTTGCTACGGATCAACCTGATGCTCTTCGTAGCGCAGGCTTCAGCCTGCGAAATCTTTCGGCTCACGGTATCACCCAGAAACCCGAACGCAAGACTGGCATCCAGGCGCCAGATGTGCATCAGATGCCTTGCCCGTGCCACGCATTGCAGATGACAGCCTGATCTGCAGCGCAGGTCTTCAGACCTGTTAGAATGCAACGCGAAAAGAGAGGGGCACGGGTGCGTGCCGGGCAAGCAACAGGAGAGGCCGATGAAGGTCAAGCAGATCAAGAAAGACGGAGACAAGGTCACGCTGGAAGCGGTGGCCACCGCACAAGAAACGGCTCAGGCCATGCAATCCGCCAAGATGGCGTTCGCGCAGTCCATGGGCATGAAGCCGCCGGCGCAGGGGCAGACCCTTGAGCAGGCTGCTGAGGAGCAGATGGGCATCAAGAACCTGGATTCCATCGTGGAGGCATCCGCCATGGATGCGCTCGCCCCGCTGGCAGTGGACAAGAAAGGCGTGACGCCGTCGTATCCGCCCCGTGCGAAAGCGAAAGGCTCCTTCAAGCCGAACGAGGAGTTCCGTTTCGAAGTGGAAGTGGAGTTGAAGCCGGAATATGAGCTCACCTCGTATGAGCCCGTCAAGATCCAGGTGCCTCCGTTCCAGATGAACGAATCCATCGTGGACAAGCAGATCCAAGAGATGGCTGAGCGCTACACGGCGTACGTGGATGATCCTGACGTCCCGGCGGACCGCGTGGTGGAGAAGGGTGACCACATCAGGCTCGCCATGGAGGCGCGCGAGGGCGATAAGGAGCTCAAGGGCCTCTCTACGAAGGGACGCACGTACACGGCGGGGCAAGGCTACATGCCGGACGGGTTCGAAGAGCAGATCTTGGGCATGAAGGTGGGCGAGATCAAGGAATTCACCTTCGAGGGACCGGATTTCGATGAGAACATGAACGAGCGCACCCAGACGGTGGACGCCAAGGTCACCATCCTCGCGTTCGAGAAAGAGCACACCCCTGTTATCGATGATGAGTGGGTCAAGACCAACATGCCCATGTACAAGGGGTTGGATGACCTGCGCGCTGACATCGGCAAGAGCCTTGAGCGCCAGGCGCGCATGGAGTACGACGGCTACGTGCGCCAAGCCGCTGCAGCGGAGCTGGCCACGCGCTTCCAAGGCAAGATCGCAGACGAGGTGTACGAGCACATGCGGGAGCAGATGCTCACCAACATCCGCATGGATCTGCAGCAGCAGGGCATGACGTGGGATCAGTTCGTGGAGCAGAACGGCGGGGAGCAGCAGTTCGGCATGATGCTCATGCTGCAGGTGCGCCAGATGCTCACCCAGGGTTTCGCACTGGATGCCTATTTCCGGCACAAGGGCATGTCCATCAACGAAGAGGATCTGGTGGAGGCGTGCCGCGCCATGAACCCGCAAATGAACCCGAAGCAGATGATCAAGCAGGCAGAAGCCTCAGGCCACATGTTCGCACTGCGCGAATCGGCTGAGCGCCTGAAGGCGAACAATGACCTGGTGGCGCAAGCTGAGATTGAAGTGGTGGATCCGGCTGCTCCGGCGTCTGCGGGAGATGCGTCAGAGAATTGATGGAGCCGCACGGCTTTCTGCCTGCGAGCGCGCAAGAGATGCGCGCGGCGGGGTGGGAGCAGCCTGACTTCGTGTACGTGACGGGGGATGCCTACGTGGACCATCCCTCGTTCGGCACGGCCATCATCAGCCGCTTGCTGGAACGCGAGGGCTACAAGGTGGCCATCTTGGCCCAGCCCGATTGGAAAGACCCGGGGTCCGTGGAGGAGTTCGGCGAACCCCGGTTGGGCTTCCTGGTGTCAGCGGGCAACATGGATTCCATGGTCAACCACTTCACGGTGGCGAAGAAGCGCCGTCGCAAGGACGCCTATTCGCCGGGTGGCGTGATGGGCGAGCGCCCTGACCGAGCGGTCATCACGTACTGTCAGATGATTCGGAAAGCCTATCCGGATGCGCCCATCATCATCGGGGGCATCGAAGCGTCCTTGCGCCGCCTTGCGCACTACGATTACTGGTCGGATCGGCTCATGCCGTCCATCTTGCTCGGTTCAGGGGCCGACCTCATCTCCTATGGGATGGGGGAGCGCTCCATCGTGGAGGTGGCCGATGCGCTGAACGCGGGGCTTTCCGTGCATGATCTCACGTTCATAGATGGCACGGTGTTCCGCACGGATTCGCTGGAGCATGTCTATGACCATGAACTGCTCCCTTCTTGGGATGAGCTTTCTGGCGAAGACGGCAAGCAGGCGCATGCCAGAAGCTTCGCCGTGCAGTATGCCAACTCCGATCCCGTGAGCGGCAAGCGACTCGTAGAGCCCTATGGGAATGGCTACGTGGTGCAGAACCCGCCCGCGGCGGCCCTCACCACCTCTGAGATGGATGCAGTCTATCGCCTGCCTTACATGCGCATGTGGCACCCGTCCTATGACGAGGCGGGCGGCATCCCGGCGCTCAAAGAAGTGGAGTTCTCTCTGGCCAGCAGCCGCGGCTGCTTCGGGGAATGCTCCTTCTGTGCGCTCACCTTCCATCAAGGGCGGCATGTGAGCGCGCGCAGTCACGAGTCCGTGATGGAGGAGGCGCAGCTGCTGGCGGAACGTCCGGGCTTCAAGGGCTACATCCATGACGTGGGCGGCCCTACGGCGAACTTCACCCAGAACGCGTGTCCGAAGGTCGCGGAGTCAGGGGCGTGCACGTCCAGGCGCTGTTTGGGCACTAACCCCTGCAAGAACCTCCAGGCGGACGAGCGAGGCTACACCGCGCTTTTGCGGAAGCTCCGGGAGTTGCCGGGTGTCAAGAAGGTCTTCGTTCGCTCGGGCGTGCGCTATGACTATGCGCTCTTGGATGAGGACCCCGCATTCTTGGAGGAGCTCATCACCCATCATGTGTCAGGCCAGCTGAAAGTGGCGCCAGAACACGTGTCTGATGATGTCTTGAAGCTCATGGGCAAGCCTGAGGTGGGCGTCTTCAAGCGGTTCGCCCAGCGCTTCCGCGAGATATCGAAGCGTGCGGGCAAGAAGCAGTACCTGGTGCCCTACCTCATGTCATCGCATCCCGGGTCAACGCTCGCAGACGCCATAGAGCTGGCGGAATTCGTGCGCGACATGGGATACAACCCGGAACAGGTGCAGGATTTCTATCCCACGCCGGGCACGCTCTCCACCGCCATGTATTTCACTGGCATCCGTCCTCTGACCGGGGAGAAGGTCTTCGTGCCGAAGTCCCCGCATGAAAAGGCCATGCAGCGCGCTCTCATCCAATACCGCAACCCCAAGAACGCGCGTTTGGTGCGGGAGGCTCTGAAGCGCGCCCACCGGGAGGATCTCATCGGGCGTGGCCCCAAGTGCCTGGTCAAGTGAAGCCGTCAGTGTGATAGAATTCTCGCTTGCGTCTGTGCGTCTATGGACACACCCGGACGCGTGGTAAGGCGGAGTCGCAGGCAGGAGCCTCCATCCTGTGTGCCAGGCCATCGTCTTTCCACGGTATGCAGGAAGGCCTTTGGAGTGCGGAGAGGCGCGCCATCAAGGGCCGAAGAAGTCAGAGAGGTTGTTTGGATGGGAGTCAAGCAGTACAAGCCGACGAGCCCAGGCCGACGCTTCCAGACGGTTTCCGATTTCGAGGAGATCACCACCTCGAAGCCTGAGAAATCGCTGTTGGCGAAGAAGCCGAACAAGGCTGGTCGCAACAACAACGGGCGCATCACCACGCGCCACAAGGGTGGCGGGGTCAAGCGCCGTTACCGCATCATCGATTTCAAGCGCGACAAGGATGGCGTGCCCGCGAAGGTGGCCACCATCGAATACGATCCGAACCGCTCAGCGCGCATCGCGCTTCTGCATTACGCGGACGGTGAGAAGCGCTACATCATCCACCCCAAGGGCCTCAAGGTGGGCGACACCATCATGAGCGGTCCGGGGTCGGACATCAAGCCGGGCAACGCCATGCCGTTGGAGAGCATTCCCGTGGGCACGCTGGTGCACTGCGTGGAGCTGCAGCCGGGCAAAGGCGCTTCCATGGCCCGTTCTGCCGGCACGTCCATCCAGCTGATGGGCAAGGAGGGCAAGTACGCCATCCTGCGCATGCCCTCTTCTGAGATGCGCCGCGTGCTGCTCACCTGTCGTGCCACGGTGGGTGAAGTGGGCAACGCGGAACACTCCAACATCAAGATCGGCAAGGCCGGCCGCAACCGTTGGCGCGGCATCCGTCCCACCGTCCGCGGCACCGTCATGAACCCGGTGGACCATCCGCACGGCGGCGGCGAAGGCAAGAACAAGA
Source organism: uncultured Eggerthellaceae bacterium (assembly GCA_947650915.1). GTDB lineage: Bacteria > Actinomycetota > Coriobacteriia > Coriobacteriales > Eggerthellaceae > MGBC163016. Next base: position 142,786 of record CANSWY010000001.1, read on the forward strand.
CGTCCGGCCGTCATCCGGTCACGCCGTGGGGCGTTCCCACCAAGGGCCATCGCACCCGCAACAAGAAGAAGGCGTCCAGCCGCCTGATCATCCGCCGTCGCAGGAAATAGCCGAGTTGAGGAGATAAATTGAGCAGAAGTCTGAAGAAAGGCCCATTCATTGAGCCCCGCCTTCTCGGCCGGATCCAGAAGATGAACGAGGCAGGCGAAAAAGAAGTCATCAAGACGTGGTCGCGCGCATCCACCATCTTCCCGGAGATGGTCGGGCACACGATCGCCGTGTACGACGGGCGCAAGCATGTGCCGGTCTACATCACGGAATCCATGGTCGGTCACAAGCTCGGCGAATTCTCGCCCACGCGCACGTTCCGTGGGCATTCCGCCGACAAGGGCAAGAAATAAGGAGGGGAGAAGATGGAAGTCAAGTCGCAAGCGAAGTACGTGCGCGTATCTCCCCGCAAGGCCCGCGTGGTGGTCGATCTGGTCCGCGGCAAGTCCGTGGAGCAGGCGCGTGAGATCCTCGCATTCACCAACCGCGCCATCGCGGAGACGGTGGAGAAGGTGCTCAACTCGGCCGTGGCCAATGCTGAGCATAACAACAACCTGAATCCGGCCACGCTGGTCGTGAAGAAGGCGTACGTGGACGAAGGCCCCACCCTGAAGCGCATCCGTCCGCGCGCGAAGGGCTCTGCCAGCCGCATCAACAAGCGCACGAGCCACATAACCATCATCGTTGCACCTCGAGAGGAGGCCTAGCATGGGTCAGAAGGTAAGCCCCACAGGCTTCCGCCTGGGGATCACGGAAGACTGGCGCAGCCGCTGGTACGCTGACAAGAACTACGCGGAGACGCTGGAGAACGATCTTGCCATCCGCAAGTTCCTGGACAAGCAGCTCTCCCGCGCCGCCGTCTCCCAGATTGAGATCGAGCGCGCCGGCGACAAGATCAAGGTGATCATCACCACGGCGCGTCCTGGCGTGGTGATCGGCAAGAAGGGCTCTGAGATCGACGCCCTGCGCAAGAAGCTGGAGAAGATCGCGAACGGCACCGTGTCCGTGGAAGTGGTGGAAGTGAAGCGCCCGGAACTGGACGCAACGCTCATCGCCCAGTCCGTGGCCGAGCAGTTGGAAGGCCGCGTTGCGTTCCGCCGCGCCATGCGCAAGGCCGTCCAGTCTGCCATGAAGTCCGGTGCCAAGGGCATCCGCATCCAGTGCTCAGGACGCCTGGGCGGCGCTGAGATGAGCCGCCGTGAGTGGTACCGCGAAGGCCGCGTGCCGCTGCAGACGCTGCGCGCCAAGATCGACTACGGCTTCGCCACCGCGAACACCCAGATGGGCGCCATCGGCGTGCAGGTGTGGGTGTACCACGGCGAAGTGATGCCGAACCAGAAGATGACCAACCCGGCGCTGGAGGGGCCGTCTCGTCCGCCGCGCCGTCGCAATGACAGGGGGCGCAACTAATGCTGATGCCCAAGCGTGTTAAGCACCGCAAGGTGCAGCGCGGTTCAATGAAAGGGAAGGCCAAGGGGGGCACCAGGCTCAATCATGGCTCCTATGGCATCCAGGCCCTTGAAGCGCACTGGATCACCAACCGCCAGATCGAGGCTGCCCGTATCGCCATGAACCGCCACATGAAGCGTGGCGGCAAGGTCTGGATCACCATCTTCCCGGACAAGCCGATCACCTCCAAGCCCGCTGAGACCCGCATGGGTTCTGGCAAGGGCAACCCGGAGGGGTGGGTGGCCGTGGTCAAGCCCGGCCGCATAATGTTCGAGATCGACGGCGTTGACGACGAAACGGCGCGCGAGGCGCTCAGGCTTGCCATCAACAAGCTGCCCATCAAGTGCAAGATCGTCACGCGTCAGACGGAAGGGCAGGAATAGATGAAGGCATCAGAGATCCACGAGCTCTCCGCCGAAGATCTGGCAGGCAAGCTCAAAGACGCGCGAGCGGAGCTGTTCAATCTGCGCTTCCAGATGGCGACCAGCCAGCTTGACAACACCGCGCGCGTCAAGCAGGTCAAGAAGGACATCGCACGCATCCTCACTGAGATGCGGGCTCGCGAGCTGAGCGCGTAGGGAGGATGGAAAAGATGGAACAGACCAGGAACCTTCGCAAGGTGAGGCAGGGCGTCGTGGTGAGCGACGTCAACGACAAGACCATCGTCGTGTCCGTGGAAGAGCGCAAGCCGCATCCCATCTACGGCAAGATGATCACGTCCACCAAGAAGTACCACGCCCACGACGAAGAGAACGAAGCGGGCATTGGCGATACCGTGCAGATCATGGAGACGCGTCCGCTCTCCAAGATGAAGCGCTGGCGCCTTTACAAGATAGTGGAGAAGGCGAAATAGCGTTCGCGCTGATCGCTTCAGAAGGTAAGGACGAACACCAATGATCCAAATGCAATCCATGCTCGCCGTTGCGGACAACTCCGGCGCTCGCAAGGTGCAGTGCATCAAGGTCCTGGGCGGCTCGAAGCGCCGCTACGCGGGCCTGGGCGATGTCATCATCTGCAGCGTGAAGGAAGCCATGCCCAACGGCGCTGTGAAGAAGGGCGAGGTCGTGCGCTGCGTCATCGTCCGCGTGAAGAAGGAAGTGCGCCGCGACGATGGCAGCTACATCAAGTTCGATCAGAACGCTTGCGTCCTGATCAACAACGATGGCACGCCGCGCGGCACCCGCATCTTCGGGCCCGTTGCCCGTGAGCTGCGCGACAAGCGCTACATGAAGATCGTGTCTTTGGCACCTGAGACGCTGTAGGAGGTGTTGAAGATTATGGCAACCAAGACGAAGCGCACTCCGCTCAACGTCCGCAAGGGAGACACCGTCAAGGTCATCAAGGGCAAGGACAGCGGCAAGGAAGGCAAGATCCTGCGCACCATCCCCGAGACGAACCGCGTGGTGGTGGAGAAGGTGAACATCACCAAGAAGGCCATGCGTCCCACCCAGGCCAACCCGCAAGGCGGCATCTCCTCCATCGAGGCTCCGCTGCACGCATCAAACGTCATGCTCGTGTGCCCGCATTGCAAGCAGGCCACCCGCGTGGGGCATCGCATCGAGGACGGCAAGAAGCACCGCGTGTGCAAGAAGTGCAACAAGGACATCGACTAGCTCTCGATGTCTTGGATTTGGCCCTCGGACAGCCGAGGGACCTAGGGTCGGAAATCCTGGGTTCAAACCAACAGAAAGGTTGATGAGAGATGGCAGACATGCCTCGCCTCAAAGAGAAGTACAACAATGAGATCGCTTCCCAGCTCAAGGCAGATCTGGGCATCCAGAACGCGATGGAAGTGCCGAAGCTTTCCAAGATCGTGGTCAACATGGGCGTGGGAGCAGCAGCAGGGGATGCGAAACTCTTGGACGCGGCCATGACGGATATGCGCGTCATCACCGGTCAGCAGCCGATGGTCACCCGCGCCAAGAAGTCCATCGCGGGCTTCCATATCCGTGAAGGCCAGGCCATCGGTTGCAAGGTGACCCTGCGCGGCGACCGCATGTGGGAGTTCCTCGATCGTCTGCTGGCCACGGCCATCCCGCGTGTGCGCGACTTCCGCGGCCTGTCCACGAAGAGCTTCGATGGGCGTGGGAACTACTCCATGGGCGTCACCGAGCAACTGATCTTCCCTGAGATCGATTACGACAAGATCGACCGCACCCGCGGCATGGACATCACGGTGGTCACCTCAGCCAAGAACGACGAGAACGCGCTGGCGCTGCTCAAGGCGCTCGGGTTCCCGTTCAAGAGCGAATAGCTCGCATGACCCGAACAGCCCCGAAGCAGACACGAAAGAGGGAATCGAATGGCTAAGAAATCCATGGTCGCCAAGGCGAAGCGCGAGCCGAAGTACTCCACGCGCCAGCACAACCGCTGCAGCCGCTGCGGACGCCCGCGCGCGTATTACCGCAAGTTCGGCCTGTGCCGCATCTGCCTGCGCGAGCTGGCCAACAAAGGCGAGCTGCCCGGCGTGACCAAGTCCTCTTGGTAGGCGGCATCCAGATCCACGTTCTCGCATGCCAGGCGGAAGCGCTATGGGTGCTTGATTCGAACCGGCATGTGGAATAAGCAAACGAGTTTAAGGAGAAGCTCAACATGACAATGACCGACCCGATCGCAGATATGCTTACGCGCCTGCGTAACGCACAGACTGCTGGTCATGACACGGTGTCTATGCCCACCAGCAAGAAGCTCGTGGAGATAGCCCGCATCATGGACAAGGAAGGCTACATCCAAGGCTATGAGGTGATCGACGGCGAGCCGCGCGGCACGCTGGAGCTCACGCTCAAGTACGGTCCCAAGAAAGAGAAGACCATCAAGGGCATCAAGCGCATCTCCAAGCCGGGTCTGCGCATCTATGCGGGCAAGGAAGACCTTCCCCGCGTGCTCGGTGGTCTGGGCACTGCCATCATATCCACTTCAAGCGGCGTCATGACCGACCGCGATGCGCGCAAGGCGGGCATCGGCGGCGAAGTCATCGCCTACATCTGGTAAGGGAAGGAGCGAAGAGAAGATGTCACGTATCGGAAAGATGCCCGTGGCCGTTCCTTCCGGCGTCGAAGTGAAGATCGACGGCACCACGGTCACCGTGAAGGGCAAGAAGGGCGAACTCACCCGCACCTTCCAGCCCACCATGATCATCAAGCAGGAAGGGGAGGAGATCCTCATCACCCCTGCTGATGACGAGCGTCAGACGAACGCCTATTGGGGCCTCACCCGCTCTCTGCTGAACAACATGGTGGAAGGCGTGGCCAACGGCTTCAGCAAGAAGCTGGAACTGGTCGGCGTGGGATACCGTGCCTCCCTCAAGGGCCGCGACCTGGAGATGCAGCTGGGCTTTTCCCATCCTGTCCTGGTGAAGGCGCCCGAAGGGATCACGTTCGAGGTTCCATCTCAGACCGAGATCGTGGTCAGCGGCGCATCGAAGGAACAGGTCGGGCAGATCGCAGCGGACATCCGCAAGTGGCGCAAGCCGGAGCCGTACAAGGGCAAGGGTATCCGCTACGAGGGCGAGCACGTCCGTCGCAAGGCTGGCAAGGCCGGCAAGGAATAAGCTGGTAGCATAGGCATCGAAAGGGAGCTCACATCATGCAGAAATCGGTTCTCAAGCGCCAGAAAGGACTTGCCCGCCGCCATCGTCGTGTCCGTGGCAAGGTCAATGGCACCCCTGCGCGTCCGCGCCTGTGCGTGACGCGCTCCAACAACAACATCTACGCGCAAGTGATCGACGATGTCTCTCACAAGACCATCGTCGGCGCATCCACGCTGGGCGCCCAGTTCAAGGAATCCGGGCTGAAGGCCAGCAACGTGGAGGGCGCAGCGAAGCTCGGCAACATCATCGGAGCCATGGCCATGGAAGCCGGCATCACCGAGGTCGTCTTCGACCGCGGCGGCAATCTCTATCATGGCCGCGTCCAGGCCGTAGCAGACGGGGCCCGCGAAGCGGGACTGAAGTTCTAGAAGGGATCAAGGCACATGGCTCGTAAACAACAGGAAAAGGCAGTTCCGGAGCTTGAGGAGCGCGTCGTCTCCATCAACCGCGTCTCCAAGACGGTCAAGGGCGGCCGTCGCATGCAGCTCACCGCGCTCGTCGTCGTGGGTGACGGCAAGGGCAAGGTGGGCGTCGGCTTGGGCAAGTCCCAGGAAGTCCCGAACGCCATCAAGAAGGGCACGGAAGATGCGAAGAAGAACCTCTTCACCGTGCCCGTGACGGACGAGAAGTCTGTCCCGCATGAGATCATCGGCGAGTTCGGCGCAGGCCGCGTGCTCATCAAGCCGGCCGTTCCTGGCACCGGCGTCATGGCCGGCGGCCCGGTGCGCGCCATCATGGAGCTGGCGGGCATCCAGAACGTCATCACCAAATCGCTCGGCACCAGCAATGCGATGAACATCGTGAAAGCTGCGGCTGAGGGCCTGAAGGCGATGGAGAGCCCGGAGCAGGTGGCTGAGCGCCGCGGCGTCACGGTTGACGAGATGTTCGGCCGGAAGGAGAAGTAGAAGATGGCTGATAAGAAGCTTCGCGTCACCCAGGTGAAGAGCCAGATCCGTTGTCCGAAGGATCAGGGGCAGACGCTGCGCGCCATGGGTCTCGGGCGCATCGGCAAGTCCAAGGAGCTCACTGACAATGAGAGCGTCCGCGGCATGATCTTCAAGGTGAAGCATCTGGTGGAGGTGGAGGAGCTCTAGGCTCCTCCTTTTCTGCGCATCTCCCAAGCGGGGAGGCGCGCATATGTCAGCACAAGCGAGTGCCTTCGCGAAGGCGGAGGTGCGAAAGGAAGAAGAACATGGAAATCAAAGATCTCAAGCCCGCTGAGGGTTCCACCAAGGCCCGCAAGCGCGTCGGGCGTGGTCCGGCATCCGGCACCGGCAAGACGGCGGGCCGTGGCATGAACGGCCAGAAGTCCCGTTCCGGTGGCGGCAAAGGAGCCGGCTTCGAAGGCGGCCAGACGCCTCTGGCGCGCCGTCTGCCGAAGCTGCCCGGCTTCCGCAACCCGAACCGCATCGAATACAAAGCGGTGAACGTGAGCCGTTTGGATGCCAAGTTCGAGGCAGGGGATGTCGTTGATGGCGAAAGCCTGAAGGCCAAGGGCATCATCAAGCATACTGATGATCCGGTGAAGATCCTGGGCGATGGCGACATCACCAAGGCGCTCACGGTCAAGGCGGACAAGATCTCTGCCAGTGCCATCCGCAAGATCGAGGCAGCCGGAGGAAAGGTCGAAGAGCCTTGCTAAGTTCGATCATCGATGCGTTCAAGGTACCGGAGCTGAGGAAGAAGATCCTCTTCACTCTGGCCATCCTGGCGCTGTACCGGTTCGGCGCATACGTGCCCGTGCCGGCCATCCCGTTCCATGAGTTCGCCACGGCATATCAATCTTCCGGCGTTGCCATGAGCATGCTGGACCTGTTCACTGGTGGCGCGCTCTCGAACTTTTCTGTGTTCTCGTTGGGCATCATGCCCTACATCACTGCATCCATCATCATGCAGCTGATGCAGGGCGTCATCCCGGCCGTGGGCCGCTGGGCAAAGGAAGGGGACACCGGTCGCAAGAAGATCACCCAGGTCACGCGTTATCTGACGCTGGGCTTGGGCCTCATCAACGCGGTGGGCTATCTCCTGCTGTTCCAGTCTCCCACCTATGGCGTGGAATTCCCGGACAGCGAGGTGCCCAACTGGGTCACCAGCGTGGTCATCGTGTTCACCTTGGTGGCCGGCACCGCGTTCATCATGTGGATGGGCGAGCTGATCACCCAGCGCGGCGTGGGCAACGGCATGTCGTTGATCATCTTCGTCAGCATCGTGAGCGGCGTGCCCTCGGCCATCTTCTCTTCCATCAACCTGACGGCGGATCTGGGCATGGGCATCGCGCTCACCATCCTCATCTTGGCGGTGGTGATCGCATGCATCCCCATGATCATCTTCGTGGAGCGCGCACAGCGCCGCATCCCGGTGAATTACGCCAAGCGCGTGCAGGGACGCAAGATGATGGGCGGTCAGAACACCTATATCCCGCTCAAGGTGAACGCGGCGGGGGTCATCCCCATCATCTTCGCCAGCTGCATCCTGTATCTGCCGGCGCAGCTGGCCGCCATCTTCAATGTGGATTGGCTGACCACGTTCGCTGATTGGTGCACCACGGGCTGGTTGAATTGGCTGCTCACGTTGCTGTTGATCGTGTTCTTCGCTTACTTCTACACTTCCATGGTGTTCAATCCGGAAGAGACTGCGGACAACATCCGCAAACAGGGGGGCTTCATCCCCGGCGTGCGGCCCGGATCTGCCACGGTGGCGTACATCAAGAACACGCTCAGGCGCATCACGTTGCCGGGCGGTCTGTTCATCGCGGTGATCGCGGTGGTTCCCACGATCATCTTCTATTTCACGAACAATCAGCTGATCCAGTCGTTCGGCGGCACGTCCATCCTCATCATGATCGGCGTTGCGCTGGATACCATGAGCAAGGTTGAGAGCCAGCTGAAGATGCACAATTATGGCGGGTTCTTCAAGTAAGGGGAATGCGGAATGAATATCGTTTTGTTGGGAGCGCCGGGTGCCGGCAAAGGCACGCAGGCTGCCAAGCTGGTGGAAGATGAGGGACTCTGCCATATCTCCACAGGGGACATCCTGCGCCAGGCGGTAAAGGATGAGACGGAGCTGGGGCTCAAAGCGAAGGCGTTCATGGATGCGGGCGATCTGGTCCCGGATGACCTCATCATCGATCTGATGCGCGAGCGCATCGAGCAGCCTGACACGGCAAAGGGCGTCATCCTGGATGGATTCCCGCGCACCACTACGCAGGCCGTTGCGTTGGATTCCATGCTGTCCGATCTGGGCCGTCCGCTGGATGCAGCGCTTTTGATCGATGTCGATCCAGAAGTCATCGTGGGTCGTCTGAGCTCTCGGCGCGTTTGTCGCGATTGCGGTCATATCGGCACCGCTGCCGATGCGCAGTGTCCGGATTGCGGTGGCGAGATGTATCAGCGCGATGATGACAATGAGGCCACTGTGCGCAATCGTCTGGATGTGTACGAGAAATCCACCAGTCCGTTGGTGGACTACTACCGTGGCTGTGACCTGCTCGTCAGCATTGATGGCGACCGTGCTCCGGAGACTGTGTATGCGGATGTGAAAGGCGCACTCGGTCTCTGAGGCGCAGGCGGAGCGCATCTCTGTTCAGAATAGAAGCCCGCAGCCTGTCATGGGTGCGGGCTTTTCTCTATAATCTCAAGCTATGCCCAGCTTGTTCGAAAACATCGTCTATCACGTTCGCTGCTCCATAAGAGCGAATGAGACGTCCATCCGGCATATCGCGAAATGCGCTGCCCTCATCGTTTGCATCGCGTTGGCGCTGGAGGTGTTCGTCTTCAACTTCAATTTCTATGCCAGCGCCGGCTACGACACCATCAACTTGAAGAACCGCATCGATCTTCGGCAGGGGTCTGACGACGCCTTTCGCATGACAGCGGTGGATCATGAGGTGGAATTCCAGAATCTGAACACGGTGGTGCACAACATAAAGGTGGATTTCGATCACAGCCAGCCAGCGCAAGTGCTCACCTTGAAGATCCAGTTCACCGATGAGGCCCATGCCACCTATTTCGACAGCACTGAATACACCGAGGGTGTCCCTTTGGTGGAAGTATCCACCATGTCGGACGAGAGCAAGCTCATCAATCTCAACGCCACCGGGGCGATCAACAACCTCAAGATCGAACTGGTGGGGGACGACATCTCTTATCCTGTGCGCGTGAACACCATCTATCTGAACGCGCACCATCCTTTCCGCTTCAGCAGCTTGCGCTTCGCTCTTGCCCTGGGCGTGCTCACGCTCATCTGTCTGTTCCGTCCTTCTTCCTTCATCTATCGGATGCGGTTGCGTCACGATCCGGTCCGTTCACGCGTCTCCATCGCAGTCGCAGTGGCTATCGAGTGCGCGCTCTGCGCTGCCTTTCTTTTCTACGGATCGAACATGGTGGGAGTGGCCACGTCCACGTACAACTACGGGGAGTGGGACGGCGTCTCTTTGGTCAACAGTTTCGAAGTGGGCGGCGACAACGCCCAGCAATATGCTGAATTGGCCAAGTCGCTTTCTCAGGGAAAGCTCTATCTGGAGGAGGAGCCGCCTGAGTGGTTGAAGGAGATGGACAATCCTTACGACAAGGGCGCGCGCGATGAGGCGCAGAAAGAGACAGGAGAGGAATACCTTTTCGATGTGGCCTATCATGATGGCCATTACTATGTGTACTTCGGCATCGTGCCCGTGCTGGTGTTCTACTTGCCGTTCTATCTGTTGACCGGCTCCCCCTTCCCCACGGCGCTGGGCGTGCTCATCGCCTGCATCCTGTTCGTGTGCGGCGCTTCCGCGTTGTTGGACCGATTCGCGCGCCACCATTTCGAACGGGTCTCATTGGGCATCTATCTCATCGTGCAGATCGCGCTCGTGTCCGGTTGCGGAATGCTGTATCTGTTGAAGTTCCCCACGTTCTATTCGCTTCCCATCGCCTGTGGGTTGATGTTCAGCGTGTGGGGGCTGTACTTCTGGATGTGCGGCCGGGGTTCTTCTGCGCGATGCGCGTTCTTCGTGGCAGGGTCTGCCTGCATGGCTCTGGTGGCCGGGTGCCGTCCGCAGCTTCTGCTCTTGTCGTTGCTGGCATTCCCGCTCTTCTGGCGTCCTTACATCACGAAGCGCCGCATCCTGACGAGGGAAGGCGCCCGCGAGTTCATCTGCCTCATCGCGCCATATGTGGTGGTGGCTGTGCTCATCATGGCCTACAACCATGCACGCTTCGGCAGCTTCACGGATTTTGGGGCGAATTACAATCTCACGGTGAATGACATGACCCAGCGTGGTTGGATGATGGGACGAATCGCGCCAGCGCTCTTCGCCTATTTCTTCCAGACACCGGAGACCGTGGGCGTCTTTCCGTTCCTTCAACCGGTGCCGTTCGATACCACCTACATGGGACAGACCATAAAAGAGGCAACGTTCGGTGGCATCTTCTGGTGCTATCCGGTGCTCTGGGTGCTCTTTTTCGCGCGGCCGCTCTTGGCGCTCAGGAACGCCCAGCGCTCCACCAAGACCATCACCGGCGTGATATTCGTGCTGCTCTTCTCAGGGGTGGCCATCGCTATCGTGGATGCCGAGATGGCTGGCATCTTGCAACGTTATTACGCCGATTTCAGCGTGATGTTCTTGTCAGCTGTAGTGCTGCTCGTCTTCATCGCGAACGAGAACATCGAGGACGCTCCTGCTGTTCGGGGCTCCTTGATGCGGCAGCGGGGGACAGCCAGGCCCATCAAGGCTCGTTCGCTGCTCACCAAGACGCTCATCGTGCTGGTGGCCATCGGGGTGGTGTACAGCGCTCTGCTGTGCTTCACGCCGGAGACCGGATGGTATTCGGACATCTATCCGTGGGCATACCATGATCTTTTGGAGACCTTCCAGTTCTGGACGTGAGGGTGTAGATGCGCCTGCGTCCTTTAGAATGGAATGCAGGCAACCAATGGAATGAGAGGATGGCTTGAATGGAGTTCATCATCGCAGAAGATTACGAGGGAATGAGCAGGGCTGCTGCTGATGTGGTGGCAGGGGTGATGGCTGATGATCCTTCGTGCGTGCTGGGCTTGGCCACAGGTTCCACGCCCATCGGCATGTACGCCTGCCTGGCGGATGACTGCGCTCAGGGCAAGATCTCCTTCAAGGATGTGACCACATTCAATCTGGACGAGTACGTGGGGCTTCCGGGCACTCATGACCAGAGCTATCGGTACTTCATGGACGAGAACCTCTTCAACAAGGTGGATGTCAACAAGACGTCCACGCATCTTCCCGATGGATGCGCTGGGAATCTTGACCAGATGTGCGCTGAATATGAAGCGCAGATCCAGCAGGCGGGCGGCGTGGATATCCAAGTGCTCGGCATCGGGCACAACGGCCACATCGGCTTCAACGAGCCGTGCGAAGATTTTCCGGTGGCAACGCATCCGGTGGATCTCACGGAGAGCACCATCAACGCCAACAGCCGTCTGTTCGATGACGTGGCGGATGTCCCCCGCCGTGCGGTCACCATGGGCATAGGAACCATCATGAAGGCGCACAAGGTGCTGGTCGTGGCGAATGGCAGTGGGAAGGCGGCTATTGTCAAAGAGGCCTTCACGGGGCCTGTGGTGCCCTCTGTGCCCGCATCGGTGCTGCAACTGCATCCGGATGTGACCATCGTGTTGGATTCAGAGGCAGCGTCAGAGCTGGAGCTGATGTAACTCCTCCAAAAAGCACTTTGATTCTTCAAGTCAAGAAAATGAAAAGGGGCTCCGCTTGCGGAGCCCCTTTTCATCAGCAGTCCCAATCGAAATTGATGAGCGAATCTTTCGGCACCATGCCCTGTTTACGGAGCACTTGCACGATGGAGCGCACATCGTCTCCCGTGAGGGCTTGGACAGGTTCGCGCATCTGGTTCGTGTTGAAGATGCCCATCTGCCAGAGCGCCGTCTTGAAAGCGCCCACGCCAGCTCCGAAGCCGACGGTGGCTGTCACTTTGCGCGTCATCATCATGAGACGCGCCAGATGGTCTTGGATCTTGGTTACGCGTCCCCAATCACCGGCCTTGGCTGCATTCCACTGTTCCACATATGCATGAGGATCGATGTTGGCAAGGCCAGGGACCGATCCGTCGGCACCGCCCAGGAGCGCCCCGTCAACGACCACCTCATGACCTGAGAGCAGTTGCAGTGGATGCCCTGCATCTTCATTTTCCAGCACGAGCCAGCGGAATGTGACGTCATCGCCAGAGGAATCCTTCACACCCTGGATGACACCGTCCTTGCCCAAGCGGATGAGCATGTTCGGATCCAGCTTGGTATGGACGCTCACTGGCAGGTCATAGGCGAACAGCGGCAGATCCGTGTGCTCCCGGATTTGGCGGAAGTGCCGTTCGTTCTCATGCGGGCCGCCCAGCGCGTAGAAGGGAGCTGTGGCAACCAGAGCATCTATAGGGTAGCGGGAGACGCGCTTCGCTTGGTCTATCACTCGCATGGTCTCCATGTCGATGATGCCCACGAGCACCGGCACGCGCCCGGCCACGATGTCCAGCGCCACTTCGATGACCTCCAAGCGCTGCTCATCCGTCAAAAAGACCACTTCGCCGCTTGAGCCGAGGAAGAACAGACCTGTCACGCCTGCATCGATCATGCGGTCTATGCTCACGCGGAAAGCGTCTCGATCGAGGCTGCGATCCCCTTTGAGCGGAATGATGACCGGCGGGATGACGCCGCTGAATCGCGACAAGTCAGTATCATGCATCGGCATTCTGCATCTCCTGTTCACTGAGGTCGGGATGGAGGAGGGAGGGGGCTGCACCCAAGAGGAGCTTCGTGTAATCATCCTTCGGGTCATTGAAAACCTGTGCAGCAGTTCCTTCTTCCACAGCCAGACCGCCATTCATGACGATGATCCTGTCAGAGATGTAGCGGACGGTCTGGATGTCATGGCTGATGAAGACCATCGCCAGCCCCAGCTCCTTCTTGAGGTCCATCAACAGGTTCAGGATCTGCGCGCGAACGGACACGTCAAGGGCGCTGGTGGGCTCGTCGGCGATGATGGCGTCCGGCTTCAAGGAAAGGGCGCGAGCGATGGCGACGCGCTGGCGCTGTCCGCCTGACAGCTGGCTGGGCAGCGCGTCCAGCGCGGATTCAGGCAGGCCCACCATGCCGATGAGGTCATGCACGCGCGCCTCGCGTTCTTCCGGAGTGCCCACCTTGTGCACGATCATGGGATCCATCAGCTGGTCGTGCACCGTCATGCGGGCATTGAGCGCAGTGGCCGGGTCTTGGAAGACGACGGAGATCACGCGTCCGATGGTGCGGCGGTCGGCCGCGGTGCGGTTCGTGACGTCCTTGCCTTTGAAGTAGACCTTGCCGGATGTGGGCGCTTGCAGGCCGCACATGACGTTCGCCGTGGTGGATTTTCCGCAGCCGGATTCACCCACGATGCCGATGGTCTCGCCGGGCCAGAGCCTCAAGGTGAGGCCGCGGACGGCATGGACCAGATTGGGGTGGAGGATGGAACCGGTGCGCGTTTTGAACGTGACCTTGATGTCGTCCAGGAAGATGATGGGAGTCTGTCCCTCATGCTCCTTCAAGGACGCATCCTCGGCTGCCTTGACGCGCGCCTCTTCTTGTTCGATGGTTGCCTCATCCGGACCCGCACCGTCCAGTTCCTGATGCAGCTTCTCCTGCATGTCCAGGCTCATGGAGGTGGTGGATTCCATGGATTCTTCGGCTTGGGATCTCAGGTCGTTCGTCATGATAGCTTGTCCGTCCACTCGATGGGTCCGCCTGGTGCATAGGGTTGGATGCCCAGTTTGTCCAGTTCGTCATCAGGCAGCTCTGCGTAGTAGTGGTCCGTGTCTCCGGCGCGCTTCAGGACGGGGTGTTCTGAAGAGACCTTCTCCGGATGGCTGGAGCGCGGCGTGAAGCGGTCTCCCTCGGGGAAATCCTTCGGAGAGGGAACGGAGCCGGGCACCTGGTGCAGGCGGTCTCCGCCCGCTTCGATGGAGAGGACCGAACCCAAAAGGCCGCGCGTGTATTCGTGGATGGGATTCGTCAGAATCTCCGTGACAGGACCCTGCTCCACCACCTGTCCTGCGTACATGACCGTGATGGAATTGGCCACTTCAGCAACCAGTGCAAGGTCATGGCTCACGAACACCATGGCGAAGCCGAGCTCTTCTTGCAGGCGGTTCAAGAGATCCACCACCTGTTTCTGCACCGTCACGTCAAGGGCGGTGGTGGGCTCGTCCGCGATGATGACCTTCGGATCGCGCGTGAGCGCCATGGCAATGAGCACGCGCTGGCGCTGGCCGCCGGAAAGCTCATGCGGATACGAATCCAGGGTGCGCTGCGGGTCAAGGCCTACCAGTTCCAGAAGCTCTTCTGCACTGCGCGTCCCTCCGCGCTTGGTGAGCTGCTTCATCTGGGACTTGATGAGCATGGAGGGATTCAAGGAGGAGAGCGCGTCCTGGTAGATCATGGCGATCTCACGACCGCGCAGCTGGTTCATCTGGCGGTCGGAGAGCTCCAGCAGGTTCTGACCGTTGTAGACGATCTCACCGGATATCTTCGCCTTCTTGTCGAGCAAGCCCATGATGGCAAGGGAAGTGATGGATTTGCCGCAGCCGGATTCGCCCACGAGGCCCATCGTCTGGCGCGGGCGCACGACGAAGCTGACGTTGTCCACCACGTTCACATCACCGTGGCGCGGGAACTGGATGCAGAGGTCCTTGACTTCCAGAATGGGGGGCACGCTGGTGTCCGCTGAGAAGCGGTCGGAGCGTTTCGCCTCCATTGCGCGCAGGGCATCCAGGCGCTTCTCCAGCATCTCGGCCTGGGCGGCGTAAGCCAGCTTCGGGTCGGCCACCATGCGGTCGGCCTCGCGGTTGCTGGCGAGCTTGTCATCGCCTGCGGCGACCGGTGCCTTCGCAGGTGCCGCCATGGCGTCAGTGATGCCCTCAGAGAAAATGTTCAGGCAGAGCACGGTGATCATGATGGCGAGGCCTGGATAGAGCGCCTGCCACCAGCGTCCGGCCAGCACGCCGTCGCGCGCATCAGCCAAGATGTTGCCCCAGGTGGGCGTGGGCTCAGGAATGCCGGCAGAGATGAATGACAGCGACGCTTCGAAGACGATGGCGTCCGCCACCAGCACGATGGTGAACACGAGCACCGGAGCGATGCAATTCCTGATGACGTGCTTCACCAAGATCCAGTTCGCGCGCGCACCGGAGACGATGACGGCTCGGACGTAGTCCTGATTGTATTCGCTCATGACGTTCGCGCGCACGATTCGGGCGATCTGCGGGATGTAGAGGAAGCCGATGGCGAAGATGAGCGAAGGCAGCGAATTGCCGAACACGATGACGAACGTGGCAGCCAGCGCGATGCCGGGGAAGGACATGATGATGTCCAGGATGCGCATGATCAGGTTGGAGAGCCATGAGCGCACGACCGCTGCCAGAGAACCGATGATGGAGCCGATCACCAGCGCGAAGAGCGTGGCGCCCAAGCCGATCACCAGCGAATAGCGCGCGCCGTACATCATGCGGGAGAGCACATCGCGGCCCTTGTCGTCAGTGCCGAAGGGGAACTGCGCGTCAGGCGCTTGGCGGGCCGTGAAGATCTCATAAGGATTGTGCGGGGCCAGGAAGTTCGCGAACACGGCTACCAGCACGATGAGCACGAGCACCACCAAGGATATGCGCGCCCCGATGGTCATGGAGTTCCAGCGACGGAAGCGCACTTTTCCCTCAAGCTTCTTGGTGGTCTTTTCGCGGAGCTTCGGGCTTTCAGAGGACGGGATCTTCGGTGTGGGGCCAGAACCGCCGGCACCTTGCGCCAGCAGCTCGTCCCGGTTGGAGTCATCTACATGCGTGGTCAATTTCGGTTCCATTCCAGCCATGATCACACGCTCCTTATCCGGGGGTCGATGAGGATGTAGAGCATGTCGACGATGATATTGATGATGATGAACGCCACTGCAACGGTGAGGACCACCCCTTGCACCAGATACAGGTAATTCGATTGTATGCCAGAGACGATGGCCATGCCCATGCCGGGCAGGTTGAAGATCACCTCGATGATGACGGCGCCGCCGATGAGGTAGCCGATGCGCAGGCCCAAGACTGTCACCGGCGTGATGAGGGCGTTGCGCAGCACGTTGCGCGCCACCACCACGGCCTTCGGGATGCCGAAGCCGAGGGCGGTGCGCACGTAGTCTTTGTCAAGCTCCTCCACCATGGAGGTGCGGACGACGCGGGTGAGCTGGCCGGCCACCGGCACGCCCAGCGAGATGGCAGGCAGCAGCATGCGCATGAACCAGCCGCCCGGATCGACCATGAAATCAGGCAGCTTGCCTGACGCTGGCAGCACGCCCTGGAACGCCAAGATCAGCAGGACCGCCAGCCAGAAGGAGGGCGTGGCGATGCAGGCGATGGAGAACACGCGGATGATCTGATCGGGCCACTTGTCCCGGTAGAGCGCAGACACCACGCCCAAGATGATGGCCACGATGACGCCGAAGATCAGTCCCATGAAGGTGAGCTGCAGCGTGATCGGGAGCGCTTCCATGACGCGTTCGGTGACAGAGGCCTCTGAGGCGCCATAGGTGCCCAAGTCTCCGTGCGTGAGCCCCAGCAAGAAGTTCCCGTACTGGACGATGATGGGGTCATTCAGTCCGTTCATCTGGCGGTAGACGGCCGCCTGTTCTTCCGTTGCGTTCTCTCCCAGGACCGAATAGGCAGGATCGATGGGGGAGAGCGACATGATGAAGAACACGAGGATGGTGACGCCCAGGATCATCACCGGCAGCCAGAGTATGCGGTTGCCTATGAGTCTCAGCAGGTTGTTCACGTGCTCCTCCTCTCTTGACGCTTTCGCGATTTGCCGATGCATGAGAGTGTACCCCATGCGTGCAGCGTGGATGCGCTGCAAAAGAAGAAAGAGCCTGCGGATGCAGGCTCTTTCAGGCAGGTCGCGGCTTCCTTTGCAGGAGGCTTTCCAGGAACCTTAGGCCTCCTTCGGCGTGGTGCCGAGGAAGACGAGGCCGGTGGTGGAGATGGGTGCGAAGCCTTCCAGCTCATCAGAGTAGTAGGCGGTGCCCACTTCGCGATGGAACAGCGGATAGATCGGCACGTTCGCAGCGATGAGATCGAAGCACTGGTTCCAGATCTCCTGCTGCTGGGCGGCGTCAGCGGCCTCGCGCGCCTGTTGCAGCAGCGTCTGGAGCTCAGCCCACTCAGGCGTGGTGCTCCAGCAGGAGCGGCCCTGGGTCCACACGTTGTCACCGTACCACCACGTCATCAGCAGGTCGGGGTCGTTGCCGAAGCAGGACGGGTCACCCGGGGTGAGCATGACGTCGTAGGGGAGGACCTCTTCAGACGGCGCGAGGGCTGCCCAGTTGATCTTCGTCTCATTGATGGTGGCGTTGATGCCAGCCGCTGCCAGGTCTTCCTTGATCTGCGGCGCGAGCGCGGACACCCAGTTGTTGTTGACCATCAGTTCCAGGTTGAGATCGGTCTGGCCCGCTTCTTCCAGGAGCGATTTCGCTTTGTCCACGTCATGGGTGTAGACCGTGGAGGCGCGATGGTAGTTCGCATATGCCTCCGGCAGGAAGGACGTGGCGGCCACGGCATGGCCGTCCATCTGGTTGGCGATGAGCTTCTCCACGTCGATGGCGTAGTAGAAGGCCTGGCGGACGCGGACATCGTTGAACGGAGCCTTCTTCGTGTTGAACATCAAGAACGGCAGGGCGAAGCCGGGCACGTATTCCACGTTGGCGCCAGCGCCGGCGATCTGGTCGGCGTTCGCATCCGGCACGCTCTCGATGGCCTGGACGGAGTTGTCCGTGATGGCGGTGGTGCGGGACGTGGAGTCCAGCAGGATGTTCCAGTCCATGGATTCGCAGGTGGCCGGCATGGTGCCGTTGTAGTTCTCATTGGGGACGAAGGTGATGGTGCCGCCGTCGTTGCCATCGATCTTGTCATACTTCCAAGGGCCCGTGCCGATGGGGTTCTTGCTGAGAGCGACATCGACCGTTTCGGGCTTCACTTCATCCGGATTCTCAGCAGCGGCTTTGGCGGCAGCGAAGGCGTCCTGATAATCCTTGATGGCAGCAGCCTGAGCGATCTTCACGACCGCCAGGCGACCCTTGAGCAAGGAGTCGAAGGGGTACTTCAGCGTGAAGGTGACGGTGGTGTCGTCTTTGGCGGCCACTGAATCGATGAAGGAGAGGAAGGCCCCATAGGTGCCATCTGCCATGTT
This sequence comes from uncultured Eggerthellaceae bacterium, assembly GCA_947650915.1. Taxonomy (GTDB): domain Bacteria; phylum Actinomycetota; class Coriobacteriia; order Coriobacteriales; family Eggerthellaceae; genus MGBC163016. The sequence goes on from CANSWY010000001.1 coordinate 161,090, forward strand.
GGCTTCGAAAGAGGCCACGACATCTTCAGTGGTGACATCCGTGCCATCAGAGAACTTGGCGCCCTCGCGCAAAGCCACTTCGTATTCCGTGTCAGAGACCTTCACCGGTTCTCCCGCTGCCAGAGCGGTGTAAGTGGTGTAGTTGTGGAGGTCCAGGTCATACAGGCCTTCGAAGACGTGCCACGTGGCCGCCAACATGAGAGCGGAGCTGTTGCCGATGGGGTTGCAGTTCGTGGACTCATAGGCGGGAGCCGCGAAGATGGTGGTGGCAGCGGCTGAGCTGTCCGCTCCGCTGGATGCGGAGCTGGAAGAGCTTCCCGAGCCGCACCCGGTGAGCGCGAGCGCCGCGACCGCACCGGTGGCCGCCGTTCCTGCAAGGAATCCTCGGCGTGTCAGTTTCGGTTGATCCATAGTTCCCTCCAACTAAGGTCTGAGGGGCGCCTGCCCCTGTTAAAGTTCGCGCGTGTGCGCGAACTTTCTATACGGTGCGCTATTATGCGCGAAATCAAGGGCAAAAGAAAGTGCTGGATGTGCATTCACAGGAAGACCGCCGGACCTTCCTTTCAGCGCCGCTCACCGGAGGAAGACGTTCCCCATCTGCCCCTTCGCCGTGCCGGTTGCTCCCGTTCACCACATCGCGCTATCAGAGGGACGCTCGCCTCCGTTGCCATATTGTTATCATCTTCCTGCCCGCATCCTCGCTCCGCAGTGCGCTCCTTGGGCGTTGGGAAGCGGAAGATGAGGCTGATCCGGGCAGAAAGACCATCAGATGAAAAGCAATGAGAGGAGAGGAATGTCCAAGCTGACTGAGATCCGCTGGCATGCGCGCGCAGGGCAGGGTGCTGTCACGGCTGCGAAGCTGGTGGCCGATGCTGCGCTTTTACAGGGCGCCTACATCCAGGCCATGCCGGAATACGGACCCGAACGCACCGGTGCGCCGCTGAAGGCATACACCCGAGTGAGCGATTCCCCGATCGAGGTGCACAACACCATCGTGAATCCGGACATCGTCGTCGTCTTGGACGACACGCTCCTGGATACCGTCGATGTGGCAGAGGGCATCCGTGAGGATGGCTGCATCATCCTGAACACGGAGATGGACGCGGCGGCGGCGAAGGCGGCGCTGCATGCGCCCGCAGGCGTCAAGGTGGCCATCGTGGATGCATCGGGCATCGCGCTCTCCACCATCAAGCGTGACATTCCGAACACCCCTATCGTGGGTGCGCTCTCCAAGATCACGGGCGTGGTCCCGGTGGATGCAGTGAAGGAGCGCCTGAAGGAGACGTTCGGCAAGAAGTTCGCCCAAGAGATGATCGACGCCAATCTGGAGTCGGTCGATCGCGCCTATGAGGAGGTGACCGTCGCATGAAGATGCCCGATCTGAACACGTTCGAGGACTGGAGGCCTTCTGACTTCCCGAAGGGGCTCATCTGCAACGCCGGCACGTCCCGCGAATACATCACCGGCGGCTGGAGGTCCATGCGCCCGGTATGGGATGCGGACAAGTGCACCAGCTGCATGATGTGCTGGGTCGTGTGCCCTGATTCGTCCATCCAGGTCTCCGACGGCACGATGACCGGCATAGATTATGACCATTGCAAGGGATGCGGCGTGTGCGTGCATGAGTGTCGGTTCGACGCGCTGGACTTCATCCGTGAAGATGAAGCGGAAGGGGTGAAGTAGATGGCAGCATCCAAGCCATTCTCCGCCACGGGCAACCAGATGGTGGCCGAGGCCATGCGCCAGGCGAACCCGGACGTGATGGCGGCCTATCCCATCACGCCGCAGACCACCATCGTCGAGAACTACGCGAAGTATGTGGCGAACGGGCTGGTGACCACTGAATTCGTCACGGTGGAGTCAGAGCATTCCGCCATGTCCGCATGCGTGGGCGCCTCTGCCGCAGGCGCTCGCGTGGCCACCGCCACGGCCAGCCAGGGCCTGGCCCTCATGTGGGAGGAGCTCTTCATCGCGGCCGGCATGCGCCTTCCCATCGTGATGGCGAACGCCAACCGAGCGCTTTCCGCTCCCATCAACATCCATGGGGACCATTCCGACATCATGGGCGCGCGCGACACCGGCTGGATCATCTTCTTCGCGGAAACGGCGCAGGAAGCCTATGACAACACGGTGATCAGCTTCCCCATCGCAGAGGACAAGGACGTGCAGCTGCCCGTCATGACCACGCTGGACGGCTTCATCACCAGCCACGCCATGGAGCGCTGCGTCATGGAAGATGATGAGACGGTGGCGAAGTTCGTGGGCAGCTACGAACCGGTGAACGGGCTTCTTACCAGCGCAGATGCCATCGGAGCCGGCATGTTCGCGAATGGGTCCGCCTACATGAAGTCCCGCTCCGTCCTGCGTCGCGCTTGCCAGGATGCGGCACCGGTGATCGAGCGCTACGGCAAGGCCTGGGCGGATGTCTGCGGACGTCCGTTCAACATGGTGGATGCGTGGGAGTGCGAAGACGCTGATCTGGTGGTGGTGGTGCTGGGCTCAGCTGCCGGCAACATGCGCCATGTGGGGCGTGAGCTGCGCGCTGCCGGCAAGAAGGTGGGCGTCGTCCGCCCGCGCGTGTACCGACCGTTCCCGGCGAAGGAAGTGGTGGAGGCGTGCAAGGGCGCGAAAGCCATCGCCATCATGGACCGTGCGGATTCCATCGGCGGCCAGTTCGGGCCTCTTGCGGTGGATGTCATGGGCGCGCTCTACGCCGAAGGGCTGAACATCCCCATGCATGATTACATCTATGGATTGGGCGGCAACGACCTCACGAACGAAACCGTGAACAGCGTCTATGCCGATCTGGAGCAGCTGGCTTCCGGATCCAAGCCCTCGGGCTGCTTGACGTATCTGGGCATGCAGGAAGCGGAAGGGGCTGAGAACGAATGGCTAGCATAAAGGAACTCTCCAAGCGCCCAGAGATGCTGGCTCCGGGCCATCGACTTTGCGGCGGGTGCGGCGCCTCCATGGCGGTGCGCCAGGTGCTGATGGGCGTTCCGGAGGACGCGCAGCCGGTGGTGGGCTGCGCCACGGGCTGCCTTGAGGTGTCCACCACCATCTATCCGTACGATTCTTGGAACGTGCCCTTCATCCATAATGCGTTCGAGAATTCCGCAGCCACGGTCTCTGGCGTGGAGGCGGCGTTCAAGGGCATGCAGCGCGCAGGCAAGATCCCCGCTGACAAGAAGATGAAGTTCGTGGCCTTCGGCGGCGACGGCGGCACCTACGACATCGGCCTGCAGTCGCTTTCCGGTGCCATGGAGCGCGGCCATGACATGGTGTATGTGTGCTATGACAACGGCGCTTACATGAACACCGGCATCCAGCGCTCTTCGGCCACGCCGAAGGGCGCCTGGGCCACCACCTCTGAGGTGGGCAAGGTGGAACAGGGCAAGCCGCAGGTGCGCAAGGACCTGACGTCCATCATCGCAGCGCACGGCGTGCCGTACGTGGCGCAGTCCACGGTGGGACACTGGAAGGATCTGGTCTCCAAGGCGGAGAAGGCGTTCGCAGTGGAAGGGCCGGCGTTCTTGAACGTGCTGGCACCCTGCCCGCGTGGTTGGCGCCTGCCCTCTGACAAGACGGCGGAGATCTGCCGTCTGGCGGTGGACACGCGCTTCTGGCCGTTGTTCGAAGTGGAGAACGGCGTCTGGAAGCTCACTCCGGTCAAGGAGAAGAACCAGAAAGACCTGGAGGAGTTCCTGAAGCCGCAAGGGCGTTTCAAGCATCTCTTCAAGCCGGGCAATGAACACCTGCTGGAAGAGATGAAGGCGGATGTGGATGCCTACTGGGCCTATCTGGAAGGCCGGGTGGAAGGCTCGAAGGACGCGAAGAGCCCCATCGAATGACCGCGGCGCGCACGCGCGCGGTGCTGATGCAAGAAGAGCCGGCCATGAGCCGGCTCTTCTTCGTTTCTTGCCTGAAGTCCTCAGGCAGAGCGCTCCTCCTTGGTCAGGATGCTGAGGGGACCATGGCAGGCGCCTGTTCTGCTGCACCGATGCTGTGGGCGCCGGTGAACATGGACGGCAGAGCGATGGGGCAGCAGGCATCGGGCACAGCGTCCTGATCGATCAGATGCGCGATGGCGCTCGAAGCGGCAGCGCTGCTGACGCCCATGTTCGCCAGCCGTGCTGCGATCTGCTTGCATGCAGCGGAATCCGCTCTGTGCGATGCCGCCATTTTCGCTGTTGCGATCTCGTCCAGATATCCCATGATCGTCCTCCTTGCCAAGCGACTCCAATGCGTCCGCCTTTTCCGTTGACGGGGAAGAGCATAGGAAAGCGCATCCTCTCATCTTTCGTGGATGCTCTGAATCCTCCGGATCCCTTTTGTGCAGACGCACAAAAGGGCGTCTCAGATGCGTTCCTGAGCGATCTGCGCCATGATCAGCACGGCCGCCAGTTCTTTGTCCGTCAAGAACTCAGCCAGCATGGCTTCCTTCACTTTCTTGAGGCGGTAGCGCACCGTGTTCGGATGCTGCATGAGCGCCTCTGCGGTGGCCTTCACATCTCCGAAAGCGCAAGCGTAGGCGCGTGCAGTGGCGCGCAGTTCCGTTCCGTGGGCGCGGTCATGCTCCTCCAGAAGATCGAACAGATGCTGGGATGCGCGGGCGAAGAGGCGGTCGGTGGAGGCGGCGGCATGGAACGCATCCAGCCTGAGCGCCGACCATCTGATGGCATTGGCCTGTTCCAGCTGAGCCGTCTTCAGAGACGCCAGCGCTTGTCGGATGCACAGATCCCCCTCTTCCAAAGGAAGCTCTTGGGAAAGCCCGCAGTGCATTCCTGGCAATTGGGCCGCCAGTTTGCACAGATCCGCCTCTTGTATGGTGATCACGGTCTGTGGTTTGCGGGCGAACGAGACGAACCCGAGGACCGCATTGCCATGCAGGAGCACCTTGGTGGTCTCCACATCCGGGAACCTGAGCGCATATTCGCGCAGCAGGCCGCCCAGCTGGCCGCGCAGGGCGCGCAGCGCTGCTTGGTCATCCGCATCCGGCGCAGCAGCGATGCATTGGATGGCAGCGCCGGTGGCACCGGCGATCTGGAACATCTGGTTGCGGACGATGGCGCCGTCGGATGGTGCCAGGAGAGCATTGATGAGCCGCGTCTGTTCGGATGCTTGCGCGTCCTGGTCTATCAGGTTCATGACCTCCGTCATGGTGTGCTCAAGATAGCGGCCTTCATAGAAGAAGATGGGCACGCCTGAATCCTGCGAAGCCTGGGCGATGCGCGGCGTGACCTCTTTGAATGCCACCGGTTTGATGGCCAGCGCTGCCACGCCGCGGCTTATCACCTTGAGCACCGCGTCTTCGGCAAGGGCGGGGTCGGCCTCTGCGAATCCGAGCGTGGTGAAGATGAATTCGCCGGGGACGAACGCGTTGTAGTCATCGAAGAACGGCTCATAGTCCAGCGTGCCGCAGTTGATGACCTCGCGCGTTCCGCAACCGTTGCAGGGGCATGCCAGCCAGACCCGGTCGAACACGGGCAAGGAGATGATGTTTTCGAGCGTCACCATGCTGCGCCCTTTCTTCGGTTTCAGGTCAAGGATACCAAACAGATGTACTAATATAGATGCAAGTTCAGAAGATGCGCCGCATCTTGGTTCCAGGCGCGTCCATCATGGCAAGGAAAGGTTCATGGGCAGGATCATACTCGGCATTGACCCCGGCCTTGCGAACACGGGGTGGGGCGTGGTGGAGCAGGACGGCTCGCGCATGAGATGCGTTGCGTATGGCTGCGTGTCCACCAAGCGCACCGAAGGCCTGTCAGAGCGCCTCATGAAGGTGCATGATCAGATTTTCGCGGTGTCGGAACGCTTCAGGCCCACGTGCGTGGGAGTGGAAACGGTCTGGTTCGGCCAGAACATCACGGCTGCGTTCGCCACTGGCCAGGCGCGGGGAGCGGCGCTCGTGGCATGCGCCAAGCATGGGATGGATGTGGGGGAGTTCGCTCCCAGTCAGATCAAGATGGCCGTCGTGGGCAATGGTGCGGCTGGGAAAGAGCAGGTCCAGTACATGGTGAAGCATCTGCTGGGCCTCTCTTCGGTGCCCAAGCCCGATCATGCCGCCGATGCGCTGGCTGCTGCCATCTGCTATGCCGCATTCGATGGTGCGGCGCAAAGCCGGATGGGGGCTGTGGCGTGCGCGCAGGCGTGATGGCGCATTCGGATGAAGATGCGATGAGGAGGATGATCGGGTGATCGCATTTCTGGAAGGCATCGTGGCCAAAAAAGGCCGTACGAGCGTTGTGGTGCAGACCGGCGGCATCGGATATGAGCTGCTCATGTCTGAAACGTCCTTGGACGCGCTCCCGCTTGTCGGGTCCGAGGCGCACGTCGTCACCTATCTTTCGGTGACGGATGCGGGCATCTCCTTGTACGGTTTCATGTCCGTTGAAGAAGAGCAGCTCTTCCGCAGCTTGATCGCCGTGAGCGGCATCGGTCCGAAGATGGCGCTGGCTGCGCTCTCCACGTTCACGCCGCAAGAGCTGATATCCGCCGTCACGGCAGAGGACGTGAAGGCCATCTCGCGCATTCCTGGGGTGGGCAAGAAAACGGCCTCTCGCATGGTGTTGGAGCTCAAGGGCGCGCTGCCTTCTGAGGATGCGTCCTCTGAGGAGGGGGTTCAGGAGGAGAACCAGGTGCTCAAGAACGCTCAGGACGCGCTGCTGTCCATGAGCTTCACGAAAGCCGAGATAGAGGCGGCCATGTCAGGCGCTCCGGCGGATGCGGACGAGCAGGCGTTGTTACAATATGCGCTCAAGAGACTGGGCTAGCGCGCGGCAGATGGGCGTGAGGATGCAGGAGGCCATGGAAGAGATCCAGATAGAGGGCATGGTGTACGAGGCGCCCGCTGAGGATGCGCCGGCGCTACGGGGAATGGACCCCTCCTTCACTGAGGAAGACCTCACCATAGACCGCTCCCTCCGTCCGCGGCTTTTGAAGGATTATCTGGGACAGCAGAAGGTCAAGGAGTCCTTGTCCATCCTCATCCAGGCTGCACAAGATCGCGCTGATTCGCCCGACCACATCCTGTTCTCTGGCCCTCCGGGCTTGGGCAAGACCACGCTCGCCACGGTGGTGGCCAATGAACTGGGAACCAACATCAAGACCACCAGCGGACCGGCCATCGCGCGCACGGGGGACCTGGCGGCCATCCTCACCAATCTGGAGCGCGGGGATGTGCTGTTCATCGACGAGATACACCGCATGAACCGCTCCGTTGAGGAAGTGCTGTATCCCGCACTGGAGGATTTCTCCCTCGACATCATGGTGGGGAAGGGGCCGGCGGCGCGTTCCGTCCGGTTGGACATCCCTCGCTTCACGCTCATCGGCGCCACCACGCGCACAGGCCTTCTCACTGGTCCTTTGCGGGATCGTTTCGGCATCGCGTTCCGCTTACAGTACTACACGCCAGCTGAGCTGGCGGACATCGTGCGCAGGTCGGCATCCATCCTGGAGGTGGCCGTTGACGAAGGCGGCGCTCTGGAGATAGCGCGGCGCTCCCGCGGCACGCCGCGTCTCGCCAACCGCATGCTCAAGCGTGTGCGTGATTGGGCCCAGGTGCGCGCGGATGGCGCCATCACCAAGGACGTGGCCGCTCGTGCGCTGGAGTTCTATGAAGTGGACGCCATGGGGTTGGATTCCATGGACAAGAAAGTGCTAGAAGTGCTCTGCGTGCAGTTTTCCGGACGGCCGGTGGGGCTCACCACGCTGGCCTCGGCGCTCTCGGAAGAAGCGGACACGTTGGAGGACGTGTATGAGCCGTATCTCATGCAGCAGGGCTTCCTCATTCGCACGCCGCGGGGCCGTCAAGCAACGCCGCGGGCGTTCGAACATCTTGGCATAGCAGAACCCGCATAGGGTCTTCAGAAAGGAAGGGATGGTCTCATGGCAGCGAACACGCAGGTGGCATCCATCACGGGCGGCAAGGCTTTCTGTGGTGACGGATTCAAGCAGATGGACATCCATGTCTCAGACAGCAGATTCGCGGATGCTCCTGGGACGGGCGCGGAGGTGGATGCCCGCGGCTGCATCGTCATTCCTGGGCTGGTGGACATCCATTTCCATGGTTCAGCGGGCGCGGACATGAGCGATGGGGATCTGGAGGGCCTGCATCGGATGGGCGCATACGAGGCTTCCCGCGGCGTGACCGCCATGTGCCCTGCCACCATGACGCTCTCGTTCGAGCAGCTCTCAGGTGCCATGGCAGCAGCGGCCGGCTACGAACCTGCGGATGACGAGGCGGATCTGGTGGGCATCAACTTGGAAGGACCGTTCATCTCTCCCTCAAAAGTGGGGGCGCAGAACCCGGAGCATGTCCGTGCGGCTGATGCGGATGAGTTCAAGAAGCTGCAAGAGCTGTCGGGCGGCCTCATCAAGCTGGTGGACATCGCGCCAGAGGAGCCGGGCGCAGGGGCGTTCATCGAAGAGCTGAGCGATGAAGTGCGCATCTCGGTGGCGCACACCTGTGCTGGCTATGATGCGGCCAAGGATGCGTTCCAGAAGGGCGCGCGGCACCTGACGCATCTGTTCAATGCCATGGATCCCATGCATCATCGCAATCCTGGGCCCATCCCGGCGGCCGCGGAGCGCGATGATGTGACCGCTGAGATCATCGCGGATGGCGTGCACATCCATCCCTCCATGGTGCGCTTGGCCTTCAACCTCTTCGGCGATGACAGGATGATCCTGGTGAGCGACACGCTGCGCGCGGCTGGCTTGGAGGATGGGACGTATGACTTGGGCGGCCAGGACGTGACGGTGCGCGGGCCCGAGGCGCGCATTGAGAATGGCGCGCTGGCGGGCTCGGTGAGCGATCTGATGCGCTGTTTCACCGTGGCGGTGAAGGACATGGACATCCCGCTGGCGAGCGCGGTGAAGGCAGCTTCAGTGAATCCGGCGCGGGCCATCGGGTTGGAGGACGAATACGGTTCTCTTGAGGCGGGGCATGTGGCAGATGCGGTCTTGCTGAACGAGGACACGCTGGAGGTGCGGCAGGTCATCTTGCGGGGGCGTTCCCTCTTGTAGCCTGACGCTTTCGCACTGCAACGAAAAAGAAGGCTCCCTTGAGGGAGCCTTCTTTTCTGCTCTGACCAGGATGAGAAGAGGCGTGCTCACTTCGTTTCCGGCAAGCTGGCAGCTGCCACGGACTGCCCCACGCGGCGCATCTTCTCATCGGGCAGCGTGACGGTGATCTGGGCGGCCAGTTCGGGATGCTCTTCTTCCAGGATGCGGTTGCATTCGCTGATGAGGAGGTCTCCGCCAGCGCCTGAGGCCACGCGACCCAGCACTAGCAGCGTCTCTATCTCATAGAAGGAGCTGTAGAGCACCAACGTGTGAGCAAGATAGCAGCCGATGGAGCGATAGATGTCCAAGGCATCTTCATTGCCCTCGTTCGCCAGCGCCTGCACCACCTTCAGCTTCTCAGCGGGCGTGTCTTCAGGATCCAGGATGATGTTCGCGCGAGGGGCCAGCTTGATGACGGCATCCTGACTGAAGTACTTGCAGCCCACGCCGAAGTCAGTGGACCACTCGTCTTGCATGGCATCCGGGGACAGGTCCACGGGCGCGAATGCCAGTTCGTTGATCCAGCCCAGCACATTGCCGTCGGCGTTCACGTATCCCACGGCTTCGGAGGTGCCCATGGCCACGCCCAAGATGTTGCCGTGGCCGGTGGACATGAAGCCTGCAAGAGCGGTGACGTCTCCGTCGTTGGCCACCACCAAGGGCACGTCCCCGATAGCCTGGCCCGCGCGGTCGTAGATGCTCTTGACTTCTTCGCGCCGGTCGCGCGGCACTTTGATGAACAGCGACGCCACCATGGGGGAGTTGCCCACGAAGGTGCCGGCAGAGGACACGCCGATGGCGTCCACCCGCGGCATCTTGGAGGCGGCCGTTTTGAGAGCGGTGACGATCTCATCGTAGTGATAGGTGGGGTCTTCGGTCACCTTAGGATGCCACACCACTTCCTCTGAATACACGGCCTCACCGTCGATGACGGCTGAGACCTTGCGGTCGGAGCCGCCCGCATCGAAGCCGATGCGGCAGCCTTCCATGTGGCCGCCGATCTTCTTCGCGGCTTCGTTCGCTGCGGGGAAATCAGCCTCAGAAACGGCGATCACTTCCAGGGGCTTCTCGTACACATCGCCCACGAATTCATGGTCGAATGCGCGCGAGCCGGCGGGGGAATACATCTCGGCCAGCTTCTGGGCGATGTCATCGGCACCGCAGATGTAGACGCGGAAGCCGCCGATGCTCCAGAGCTCGAACTTGACCAAGCGCTCCATATAGCGCAGATCCGCTTCGGCGAAGCTGCCGCCACGGATGAAGCTCTCGCGCACGGAGATGAGCCCGTCTTCGCGCTCCACCGCCACCTTGATGGGGTGATCTGCGCCCTTGAGGTATTCTTTCATCCAGACGCCGAAGGGGATGAAGCCCGGGTCGAGCACGGGCGTGTTCTTGAGCTGGTATTCGATGCCGAGGTATTCCATCTTCATCCTCCTATGATCTGGGTCAGCGTCTGCTCAGCCATGCACATCGCCCGCGGGACATGGAACGGTCCTTTGAACGTGGAGCCCTTGGTGGGGGGAGCGGTGGGGATGCCGTCGCGGCGGAGGTATCCGTACCATTCGCCGTATTCCGCATCAGCGAAATGCTCCTTGCAGTAGTCCAGCACCTTGTTGAACCACTCCAGGTAATAGGCGTCTTCCGTTCTCTGGTATGCCTTCGCGGCCGCGATGAGCGCTTCGTCATGGGGCCACCAGAGCTTCATGTCGTGCTCGTAGGCTTCAGTGGGCAGCCCTTTCGCGTCTATGAAGTACAGGATGCCACCGAACTCTTCATCCCAGCCGGCCTCGATGGCCAGTCGGAACATGCTGCATGCGGTCTTGAACAGCTCTTCGTCTCCCCGATAGGCCGCCTCATCCATAAGGAACCAGCTGCATTCGATGTCGTGCCCGGGGTTCACCACGCGCCCGGCGGTGTACCAGAGCTCCGGTTCGCCTTGATCGTTCACGCTCTCCAGCGTGCAACCCAGCTCCGGCCGGTAATGCTCGTCCACGATGCGCCGCACGCACTCTTCGGCGTGCGCATCGTATTCGGCGGTGTTGCCAGGGTCCACCCGGCGCATGATAGAGATGATGTTCAGGAAGATCATGGGGTCTCCCAAGGCTTTTCCGGAACGCGTTTCAGGAATGGTCTTGGGACCGAGCCCCGCGGGGTCTTCGATGAGGCCGTTGTTCAGGCCGTGGACCAGGTGATAGGCGCGACGTGCGCGCGCAAGATGCTCGTCTGCTCTCGTGACGCCGTAGTATTCGGCATTGGCGATGCAGTAGAACCCCTCTGAGAAACAGTAGCGGCGCTGGCGCAGAGGACGACCGTCATCGGTCACCGTGAAGTAAAGGCGGTCGCCTGCATCATGGTTGATGCAGCGATCCTCCAAGAAATCAAGGCAGCTCTTCGCGGCATCCAGCCATTCCTTGCGGGTGCCGTAGACATGGCAGAGGTAGGAATACATCCATGCGCATCTGCCTTGCATCCAGACCGATTTGTCTGTGGAATAGATGCGCCCTTGCCGGTCAAGACAGGTATAGATGCCGCCGTGCTCAGCATCCATGCCGTGTTCCAGCCAAAAGCGCGCGCTGATGTCCAGCTGACCGCGCAGCCAATCACGCGCGCGCGTCAGGTCCTGGACGGTGCTTTGGTCCACGTCTCCTCCTTCTTCATGCCCCTGGTGCCCCTCATCTTGGGAGCCGATGGGTTGAATTATCTTGTCCAGAGGGCGGTGCCGTCAATACATGGCCGGCAACGTTTTGATGCCGGATGCCATGCTCAGATGCGCCGATGGACGCTGTTCATGTTTGCTGCTCGGATGCAGTTGTGCTACTTTGTGCGTGCACTGGATCCCTTCCAGTGCAGATCACCCTTGAAACCCCCGAAACTGATCGCATGCGCATCGTGCGCCCTCATGTCACGGAACCGCGCTTGCATGGAACGAGGAGGCCCGATGAAGTTCTTCTTGGACACGGCGGATCTTGAAGAGATCGAAGAAGCTGTCAGCTGGGGGGCGCTCGCAGGCGTCACCACCAATCCCACGCTCTATTCCCGCGTGGGCGGCAAGTTGGACGGCTTCGAGGAGCACATCGGGCGCATATGCCAGATCGTCGGCCCGGATCGCCCGGTGTCCGCTGAGAGCGTGGCCACCGACCGTGCGGGGCTCATCGAAGACGGAAGGCGTTTGGCCGCCATCGCGCCGAACGTCGTGGTGAAGATCCCCACCATGGTGGAAGGCCTGGCCGCCACGCGCACTTTGGCCGACGAGGGCATCCGCGTCAACATGACGCTCTGCTTCACCGTTCCCCAGGCCATGCTGGCCGCCCGCGCCGGCGCCCGCTACATCTCACCGTTCATCGGACGGTTCGATGACATCTCTGAAGACGGCATCGCGCAGGTGGCCGACATCGTGGAGGCGGTGGGCAACTACGATTTCACAGCGGATACCGTGGGCGGTGAGAAGCTGGAGGTCATCGCCGCATCCATCCGCAGTGCGAACCATGTCACGCAATGCGCGCTCATGGGCGCCGATGTGGCCACGGTGCCCTTCGGCGTTCTGAAGAAGATGGTCCAGCATCCCCTGACCGAAGCGGGGATCGCGTCATTCATGAAGGATTGGGAGAAAGTGAAGTAGATGCCAACGACTGAGGACATGACCGAACAGGCGCCGTCGCATACCGCGGTGGAAGAGCCTGTCAAGAAGACGCGCGCTGCCCGTGCCAAGAAGGCTGAGGCGGAGAGCGCGGAAGCGGAAGCGCCGAAGAAGCGCACGCGCGCGAAAGCCTCTGACGAGGCCAGCGCGGAAGAGAAGCCCAAGCGCCGTCCTGGGCGTCCGAAGAAATCCGAAGCCGAGGCTTCCGCCTCTGAAGCGGATGCGCCCGAAGCGGCCTCTGGCTCAGAGTCGATCGAAGAGAAGCCTGCGCGCAAGCCCGGACGTCCGCGCAAAGCGAAGGCTGAAGAACAGGAGGCTGCCGAAGCGCCTGAAGCGGCAGCCGCTGAAGCCTCTGACGCCAGCGTCTCCAAGGAGCCTGCTGAAGAAGCGGATCAGCCTGAGCGCCGCCGTCCGCGGCAGCGCCAGACGGACCATCGCGCCAACAACCAGGACCGCAACGGCCGCAACAGCAACAGCAACCGCCATGGCAACGGCCGGAACAACCAGCATCGCACGCGCCGTGAGCGCAACAACCGACAGCGCGAATACGCGCCCAGCGTGAGCAAGGAAGAGCTGGAGGCATGCAAGCTGCCGGAGCTTCGTGAGAAGGCGGCTGAGCTGAAGATTGATGCTTCCGGCTTGCGCAAAGCGGAGATGATCGACGCCATCTATGAGGCGGTGTGCATCGCAGAGGGCTTCGTGGAGGTGGAGGGCATCCTGGACATCCTGCAGGACGGTTACGGCTTCCTGCGCACCAAAGGCTACCTTCCCAGCGAACAGGACGTCTATGTGGGCCTTTCCACCATCCGCCGCAACGGCCTCCGCAAAGGGGACATGGTGGCCGGCCAGACGCGCCCGGCGCGCGAGGGCGAGAAGTTCGCGGCCATCCAGAAGGTGACCAGCGTGAACGGCATGCCCGTGGACGAGCTTCCCAGCCGCCCCAAGTTCTCCGAGCTCACTCCGGTCTTCCCGGATGAGCGCTTGTCCATGGAGCACGGCAAGGACACGCTCACCGCGCGCGTGATCGACCTGGTGTCTCCCATCGGCAAGGGCCAGCGCGGTCTGATCGTGTCGCCGCCGAAGGCGGGCAAGACCACGGTCTTGAAGGACATCGCGGCGGCCATCCATGCCAACAACCCGGAAGTGCACCTCATGTGCCTGCTGGTGGATGAGCGCCCTGAAGAGGTCACGGACATGGAGCGTTCCATCCATGGCGAGGTCATCTCCTCCACCTTCGACATGCCCTCTGACAATCACATCGCGGTGGCGGAACTGGTGATAGAGCGGGCGAAGAGGCTGGTGGAACAGGGGGAGGACGTGGTCATCCTGTTGGACTCCATCACGCGCCTGGCGCGCGCCTACAATCTGGCGCAGCCGGCATCCGGCCGCATCCTTTCCGGCGGCGTGGATTCCACGGCGCTCTACCCGCCCAAGCGCTTCTTGGGCGCTGCGCGCAACATCGAAGGGGGAGGGTCGCTCACCATCCTGGCATCTGCGCTGGTGGACACCGGGTCGAAGATGGATGAGGTCATCTTCGAGGAGTTCAAGGGCACCGGCAACATGGAGCTGCGGCTTGACCGCAACCTGGCTGACCGCCGCATCTTCCCGGCCATCGACCCCATCACCTCCGGCACGCGCAAAGAAGACCTCCTGATGGATCCGCAAGAGGCGCCGCTGATCTGGGCGGTGAGGCGGATCTTGGCCAATATGAACAACACGGAGAAATCCATGGACATGCTGATCAAGTCCTTGAAGCGCACGGAGACGAACCAGGAGTTCATCCTGCGCACCGCCAAGCGCGCTCAGAACCAGAGCCGCTTCGATGAGAACGGTGAGCTGTGAGCATGAACGAAGAAGACATAAGAGCGGAGATGCCGGCCTCTGATGAATACGAGCGCGCCTATGCTGCGCGGGATCTGAGGACGGGCGCGCCCGCTACATCCGCTGCTGCACGAGCGGAGGGCGGCGTAGCCTATGTGGAGGTGCCGGCGCGCAAGAACCATACCGTGGCCATTGCGGTGGTGGTGTGCGTCTTGGCCGTGTTCGCCATCGGAGCGGTGTCGTGTTCTGCCACCGTGTCGCATCTGACCGATTCAGCTCTGTCCGCGGATGCTCCGGGCATCGCGCGGGCATCCGTTCCTTCGGTGGCGGTGATCGACATCGATTCGGTCATCGGATATGACGGGTCCGCTTCAAGCCCGGATGGACTGCGCTATCGCCTGGATGCTGCTGAGGCGGATGACATGGTGAAAGGCGTCATCCTGCGCGTGAACTCAGGCGGAGGGACGGCCACGGCAGGCGAGGAGATGGCCAAGATGGTGGCCGATTTCCCGAAACCGGTGGTGGTGGTGAGCGCGGCCACCAATGCCAGCGCTGCGTATGAGATCTCCAGTCAAGCGGACTACATCTTCTGCGCGAAGACCACTTCCATCGGGGCCATCGGCGTGCTCTTGCAGGTGACGGACCTGTCAGGTCTGTATGAGAAGCTGGGGATCGACGTGGATTCCATCGTGTCCGCCGAATCCAAGGATGCGGGTGCGGGCAACCGTCCCCTCACGGATGAGGAGCGTGCGTGGTACCAGAAGATGGTGGATGAGATCGATGCTGATTTCATCCAGACCGTGGCGGACGGGCGCAGCATGACCCTCGGCGAGGTGAAAGCGCTCGCGAACGGGCTGCCGTGCACAGGCGTTCAGGCAGTGGAGAACGGCTTGGCCGATGAGATCGGCTACTTCGATGAGGCGTTGGCGCACATCTCCGAGATGGCCGGTGCTGACAGGCCGCTTCCCACCATCACCTATGAGACGTCATCAAGCTCTCTTGATGCGCTGCTGGACCTGCTCAGCAAGACGGAGACATCGGGCGTGCAGCCGGGTGCGATGCTGGCCCAGTAGAAGGAAGGTCGTGGACCGATGAGCCGAACCCCTGACATGGACGTCGTCTGGCCTGCGCGCGCGGTGGTCACCGCGGGTATGCCTTACGGCAACAAGCCGCTGCATTTCGGGCACATCGGAGGCGTTTTCGTGCCCGCGGACGCGTTCGCGCGCTTTTTGCGCGACCGCATCGGCGCTGAGAACGTCCGCTTCGTGAGCGGAACGGATTGCTACGGCTCGCCCATAGACGAGGGGTACCGGAAAGCGGTGGAGTCCGGCCGGTTCGAAGGCAGCATCGGCGAATATGTGATGGGCAACCACATCCGTCAGAAGGAGACGCTGGACGCCTTCGACATCAGCCTGGACATCTTCGAGGGAAGTGGCATCGGGCGCAGCCATGAGGTGCACCAGGCGTTATCCGAAAAGCTGATCGAGGGGCTGTATGAACAGGGCTATCTCCACTTGGAAGAGACGCTCCAGTTCTTCGACGCGGAGGCGAACACGTTCTTGAACGGACGGCAGGTGGTAGGACGCTGCCCTGTGCAGGGCTGCAAGTCGGAACACGGCTATGCGGATGAGTGCGACATGGGGCACCAGTACGACCCAGCTGACCTCATCAACCCCGTCTCTTCGGTGACAGGCACGGTCCCTGAGATGCGCCCGGTCAAGAATTGGTACTTCAACCTGCCCGCATTCGCGGATTTCCTGCGCAATGAGGTGCATCAGATGGAAGAGGACGCCGAGGTGCGCCCGGTGGTGCCCCAGACGGTGGCGGAGTTCTTGGCGCCTCCGGTCATCTTCGTGAAAGAGGAGTGCCGGGAGGCGTACCTGGTGCTCGCGGATTCGTTGCCGCCGCACACCTTTCGGGAGCCGGAAAAGGGCAAGCAGAGCTTCGAGATCCAGTTCGATTCCATCGCGGACAGGGACACGGCGAAAGCGGCGCTGGCCGCGCAGGGCATCCGCTTCCGCACCTCCAAGACGCTCGTGCCGTTCCGCATCACCGGATCCATCGAATGGGGCGTGCGCGCGCCGGTGCTGGACGGAGTGGAGGGCCTCACGGTCTGGTGCTGGCCTGAGTCGCTCTGGGCGCCCATCTCCTTCACCATCGCGCTCAATGACGAGCTGGCCTTGCCGCGGAACACCTGGCGCGATTTCTGGTGCTCCGATGATGCGCGGGTGTACCAGTTCATCGGGCAGGACAACATCTACTTCTATGGGGTGGCGCAGCCGGCCATCTGGGAGGCGTTGGGCAAGCGCGGCGTGTTCGGTGGCCCGGATGCGAAGCCGTTGCGCCAGACCACGCTGGTGGCGAACCACCATCTGCTGTTCGGCAAGACGAAGGCGTCCTCGTCGGGCGCGGTGAAGCCGCCCACAGGCGAGGAGCTGTTGGAGCGCTATACCCCAGAACAGCTGCGCGCGCATTTCTTGGCGCTGGGGCTGGGGCAGAAGGCGGTGGGCTTCAAGCCGAAGCCGTTCGATCCGGCGCTGACCGAAGAGCAGAAGGCCGACAAGCGCGTGGCTGATCCTGTCCTGAAAGAAGGGACGCTGCTCACCAATGTCTTCAACCGCTTGGCGCGCAGTTGCTTCTATGAGGCCGCGAAGAGCTTCGACGGCACGATGCCTTTGGGGGAGCCCACCCCTGAAGCGGTCGAGCGCACGAAGGAGGCGCTCAAGCGCTACGAGCACTTGATGCATGCGGTGGAGCTGCATTCGGTCATGCAATTGGCCGACGAGTTCATCCGCTATGCCAACAAGCAGTGGGCCGATGGCATCAAGGCGGCGGCAGAGGCGGAGGAAGCGGGCGCGCCCGATGCGGATGAGCTGCGCCGCCAGGTGCTCCTGGATTCGTTCTACCTCTTGCGCGCGTGCACGCTCATGATGCACCCCATCGTGCCGCGCGGGTGCGAGACCATCTGCGACTACATGGATTTCGATGCGGCTGAGTTCTTCAGCTGGAACTACGATTTCAACAGCATGGACGAGCTCTGTCACGCCGGTGAGATAGACGCCGGCTTCCACAAGGTGTGCGATCTGCCCCCGCGCTTCGATTTCTTCCGCAAGCACGAGAGTCAGTTCTGAATGGGCCTTGTGCGGCGCGTCGTGCGCAGTGCCAGCAAGCTGGCGCCTATGGAGGCCGCAGGTCAATAGCGCGCTCACGAGGGATCTGATGTGCGGATGGGGCATCCCGAATCGCACAGAGGGACCGCCTTTCTTGCGGATGTGCAAAAGGGACGTCCCAAATCGCACATAGGAATGTCGTTTCTTTTGCCGAAGGTTTTTTCTATGTGCAATTTGGAACGTCCCTTTTGCACATCAGGATGCCTCTTTGCGCATCCGCTCCGAAGGTGACGCATTCCGCACCGTTCTGGTCCGCATCCATCGAGAGCGGGATGCTGCGGATGCAATGCGATGCGTCTTCTGATCTTCGTCTTGCGGTGCGCCTGCAGGAATGGTACCCTTTCACGGTTTCTTTCAATACGCATGCTCAAGCGACCGATGCGCGCGAGTGGCCGGACAACCGGTTGCGGGCAGAGGGATGACCTTGGGCAGAGGATCAACGAATGGAGTGGTAGGACATGGCAGCACCGGTGAAGGTCAGCATCAATTCCCTCTTGGAGGCGGGCGCCCACTTCGGGCATCAGACGCGCCGCTGGAACCCGAAGATGAAACCGTACATCTTCGGCAGCCGCGGGGACATCTACATCCTGGATCTCAAGCAGACCCTGGTGGACATGGACAAGGCGTACACCTTCGTGTCCAACCTGGCCAGCAAGGGCGGCACCATCCTGTTCGTGGGCACCAAGAAGCAGGCCCAGGAAGCGGTGGCGGATGCTGCGAACCGCTGCGGGATGCCGTATGTGAACAACCGTTGGCTGGGCGGCATGCTCACCAACTTCGTCACCATCCGCCAGCGCGTCCTGTACATGGAGGACCTGGAGGCCCAAGAGGCCGACGGCCGCATGGCCATGCTCCCGAAGAAGGAGCAGATCCTGAAGCACAAGGAACTGGCGAAGCTGCAGGCGAATCTGAACGGCATCCGCAACATGCGCAAGGTGCCGGACGCAATCTTCATCATCGACACTTGCCGTGAGGAGATCGCGGTGCATGAAGCGCGCCGCCTGAACGTCCCCATCGTGGGCACGTTGGACACCAACTGCGATCCGGATGACGTGGATTACGGCATCCCGGCCAACGATGACGCTATCCGCAGCGTGCGCCTGCTGTGCGATTTCATCGCGGATGCGGTCATCGCAGGCACCGGCACCGCCGTCACGGCCGCTGAGATGGTCGAGGCTGCGGCTCCCGCTGATGCGGCTGCTGCCGAGGTGCAGGTCTCTGACGTGGCCACGGCTGCAGCGGAGGCTGAGCTGGCTGGCACTGAGGCCGCAGAAGCGGCTGAGATTGCGGCAGAGGCAGAAGCTGCTCAGGCATAAGCTCATCAACACCGGACCGGGCGATCCTTTTCCGCTCGGTCTTCGGAACCCTGAACATCCCTGATTCAAGGAGGCAGACATGGCAGAGATCACCGCTTCCATGGTGAAAGAACTGCGCGAGATGACCGGCGCAGGCATGATGGAGTGCAAGAAGGCGCTCGCTGAGGCCGAAGGGGACATGGAGGCCGCCGTCGACGTGCTGCGCACGCGCGGTCTGGCCGCTGTGGCGAAGAAGGCCGGGCGCGCCACCAACGAGGGCACCGTCATGGCCATCGTGAACGATGCGTGCACCAAAGGCGCCGTGCTGGAGTTGAACTGCGAGACGGATTTCGTGGGCATGAACGAGAAGTTCAAGGCCTATGCCACCCGCATCGCCACGGCTGCTATGGAGAACGCTCCCGTGGATGCCGAACAGCTCATGGGCTGCACCCAGGACGGAGAGACGGTGGAAGCCATCCTCACGGATTGCATCCACGTGATGGGCGAGAATTGCCAGATCAGCCGTGTGGCTGAGGTGGAGGCTCCGGCTGTTGCCAGCTACATCCATGCAGGCGGAAAGATCGGCGTGCTGGTGAACTTCAACGTGGAGGGCATCGATCCGGCTTCTGATGCGTTCCAGAAGTGCGCGCGCGACGTGGCCATGCAAGTGGCTGCCGTGAACCCGGTCTCCGCCACGCGCGAATCCGTGCCGGCTGACGTAGCTGCGCATGAACTTGAGATCTACAAAGCCCAGGCCGCTGAGTCCGGCAAGCCCGAGAACATCCAGGAGAAGATCGCTCAGGGCCGCATGGAGAAGTTCTACAAGGAGAGCTGTTTGGCTGAGCAGGACTTCGTGAAGGACCCGGATGTCACGGTACGCCAGTACGTGGACGCTTGCGCGAAGGACATGGGCGGCACGGTAGAGATCTGCGGGTTCATCCGTTTCGCTCTCGGCGAATAGCCGTTTCCCATCGCATTCATGACGAGGCCATGCATTTGAGCGTGGCCTCGTTTCCGTATCTGCACCGTTCGCGCGCGAAGATCTGAAAGGGTCCAGCATGGGCAAAGAGTCCATCCTCGTCCGAGGGAACAAGACGCTCTCCGGTGAAGTGAAGATATCCGGTGCCAAGAATTCTGCGTTGAAGCTGATGGCCGCATCCCTCTTGGGCCAAGGACAGAGCACCATCCAGAACGTCCCTGACATCTCTGACATCGCCATCATGTCAGACGTGCTGCGCCGCCTGGGCGCTTCGGTCCAGCGCATTGACCATTCTCTGCTCATAGACACCTCAGCTGTTGATTCGTTCAGCACTCCTTATGAGCTGGTCTCTCGGATGCGCGCCAGCATCTCCGTGCTGGGGCCGCTCATCGGGCGTTTCGGCCAGGCTCAGGTGGCCATGCCGGGCGGGTGCCAGATCGGTGCGCGCAAGATCGACATGCATCTGGTGGGGTTGGAATCCTTGGGCGTGCTGTTCGAGGTGGATCACGGCACGCTCATCGCCACCACTCCTGACGGGCTGCGCGGTGCTCATGTGGTCTTGGAGTTCCCCAGCGTGGGGGCCACGGAGAACATGCTCATGGCAGCGGTAGTGGCGGAGGGTTCCACGGTCATCGAGAATGCGGCGCGCGAACCGGAGATCGTCGATCTGTGCAACATGCTCTGCGACATGGGCGCGCGCATTTCGGGCGCCGGCACTGCGAACATAGAAGTGGAAGGGGTGCCGCTCTCCAGCCTGCATCCGTGCGTCCATGAGACCATCGGCGACCGCATCGAGGCAGGCACGTTCTTGGCGGGAGGCGCGCTCACGGGCGGCCCTGTGACGGTCCAGGGAATCGATCCGGACTATCTGCGCATGGCCATCATGAAGCTCAAGGCCATGGGGTGCGTCGTGTCTTGCGGGGAGGATTACATCACGGTCAGCCGGAATGGGGATTTGACGTCCACGGACATCCAGACCCTCCCGCACCCGGGCTTCCCCACTGATCTGCAGGCGCAGTTCATGTTGCTGGCTTCATTGGCTGATGGCATCTCCGTCATCACTGAGAACGTCTTCGAGAACCGCTTCATGTTCGCCTCCGAGCTCATGAGAATGGGCGCCGACATCACCCTGGAAGACCATCATGCCATCGTGCGCGGAGCGGGTGCACTGCAAGGGGCGCCCGTCTCTTCCACTGATCTGCGGGCGGGCGCTGCTTTGGTGCTGGCGGGCATCGTGGCGGAAGGATACACCACCGTCTATGACATCCAGCACATCGATCGCGGCTATGAGGATTACGTGGGCAAGCTCCGTTCTTTGGGGGCGGATGTGACGCGCACGGACGCGCCTGCGCAGGTTTGATGGCTCCATGCCCGTGAAACGCAACAACCCTCGCGGATCCCAGACGCGACGCCCCGTTCCTGAAGCCCATGCGCTCGGACGAGCACGGCACCGGTCGCGAAAGCCGGTCACGGTATCGAACGTGGAGGAGATGCCGCGTTCGCGCAGCCACGCACGGTCGCGTTCGGCGGGCCGGCCGTGCGCGCACTCTGCGCTCGTGGATGCCCGTCGCAAACGCACCCGGCGACGCAGCTTCGCGCTCATAGTCGGCATCGCCGCTGTCGTTGTCATAGCGGCTTGCGCGGTGGGCGCATTCACGTTCTTCCGGTCCACCGACTCCAATCTGGATCTGGATCCATCCAATGCCAAAGAGGCGCTGGTCGCTCAGAAGGACGGGGAAGCCTATTACGTGCTCATGCAAGCGGACCTTTCGCAGGCCGATCATGCTGAGCAACTGCCGAATGCCTGGGGATATGAGCTTTTGCGCATAGACGAGGGGTCCAAGACCGTCAGCATGGTCACCATTCCGGCGCGCTTGAACGTGCGCACTTCAGACGGCGCCACGCGTCCTTTGGATGAGGCGCATGAAGTGGATGGAGATGCGGAGACCATCCGTTGCGTGGCCGACCTGGCGGAAGTGGACATCTCCCATTTCGTCACCACGGACGCTTCTGGCATCAAAGGGATCGTGGACGCCATGGGCGGCGTGGCCATGGACCTGGAATCGGATGTGGACGACCCGCGCGCGGGGTGGGAGGTGGTGCCTGCGTCAGCAGAACGCTTGAACGGGGACCAGGCGCTCATCCTGTTGCGCGCCACGAACGTGGCGGGCGGTCTGGATGCGGCGTTCAAGAACCGCATGGGCTTCACGTTGTGCTTGGCGGAGGACGCTGCTGATTCAGAAGGCCTTGATTTCGCGAACGCGGTGGGCGAGGCCAGCCGCTACATCTACACGGATTGGTCTGCCAGCGATCTTTTGGCGTTGGGCGGGGCCTTGAAGCCGTTCTCCGATCTGACCATATACCAATGCATCGTGCCTTATGCGGCATCGAACGCCCAAGGGGTGGATGTGGTGCTCTATGAGCGCCAATCGAAGAGCTGGGCAGCCATGCTGGAGCGTCTGAAGGCGGGCGAGGACCCCAATGCCATCGACAGCGCGGCGGAGAGCGTCGTTCCCGCTGACGTGACGGTGGAAGTGCGCAACGGGACGAACACGGCAGGCGCTGCTGCGCGCTTGGGAGAGATGCTGGAGGGGTTGGGGTACCAGGTCCTGGGCGTGGGCAACACCGATGACGGCACCATCTATCCCGAAACGCTCATCGTCTACACCAATTCCGCCTCAGAAGGGGCGGCCAAGGCGGTGGTGGCCGACATGGGTTCGGGGCGCGTGGTGAACGGCGGAGATTTCTATTCTTCTGAAGCCGACATCATCGCCATCATCGGCCAAGACTGGATGCCGGTCGATTGATGTGCTTTTCCATGGCGTGCAGATGGCGTGGAAGGGCTGTGCTGGCTGCATCGCCTTCTTGGGCGCTGTGCTATGATGCGGCGGAAAACACAACGGAAGCAAGGAGAGATGATGGTAGACAAGGAAAAGGTGCAAGAGGTCTTGAACGCGGTCCGTCCTTCTTTGCAGGCAGATGGCGGTGATGTGGAGCTCATCGATGTCAGCGACGATGGCATCGTGACCGTTGAGCTGCAGGGTGCCTGCAAGGGCTGCCCCATGTCCCAGATGACGTTGGCGAACGGCATCGAGCGCATCCTGAAGGAGCGTGTGGAGGGCGTCGTGGGCGTCCGCCCGGCAGACGAGGCGATGGGCGCATTCTGATCCTGCCCATCTGGAAGAGCATTTGGAGCGGAGCGCCTGTTCGCAGGCGCTCCGTTGTTGAGAGGGGAGACGAGCGGCATGAGCGCATGCTGGGAGGAGAGAGGCTGCGATGAAGAGATGCGCGGCCGCTGCCCGCACAACATTCCAGGAGAGCCTTGCCCGGCGGATTGCCATTACGCGGCCTGCCTGCGCAAGACGCACGTGGTCTGCAGCGATTTCGGCGTGCTGCTCAACCCGGAACGTGACTATGACATGGCCGCGAAGGAGATCTGCCGCTTCTGCGAGTTCTTCTTGGTGAACGGGCCTGATGTGGCAGATCGTCCGGAAGGCTTCAAGCGGCAAGGGAATCCGAACAGGTTCCTTCTTTGACGCTCTTCAAACGCGAATGGAACAGGTGGCGGGCCGCGTCGGCTGCTGCGGTAGAATCATCTGATGACAGGCAGGCTGATGAGCGCTGAAGAGAGCGGAGGTGCAGGCAGATGGCGGACTACGGCAAGATGATGGTGTGCCCGGCGTGCGGCATGCGCGATCTTGACCTGCAAAGCTATGCTTCTTTGCTCGTCCTGCGCTCTCATGTGGGCCTCTTCACTTTGGAGTGTCCCAGCTGCCAAGCGAAAGTGACGTCCATCCAGGCCATCCCGACAGAGCTTGATGCCACAGTGTCAGAAGCTGCAAAAAAGCTCAATGCCGGCATGGGCTGCCCTCGTTCCCATTAGCCGATGTTCAACGAACTGTATCAGTCCTTGGATCCCGTGGCCTTTGCAGCAGGCCCCTTCGTGGTGCGCTGGTACGGCATCGCCTACCTTGCGGGGTTCTGCCTTGCAGCATTCATCCTGTATCGCGTGGCGCGGCATTGGAAGATCAAGGTGGATCTGGATGCGGTGCTCACCGTCATGGTCTGCGTCATCTTGGGGATCTTGGTGGGCGCTCGCTTGGGCTACTGCCTGTTCTATGGCGATGGCTATTACCTTGTCCATCCTTGGAAGATCATCGCCTTCAATGAGGGCGGCATGAGCTTCCATGGGGGTCTTCTGGGGGCCCTGGCCGCAGGGGTCGCCGCCGCGAAGCTCACACGCATCCCGTATCTCACTTTGGCTGACCTGGGCGCCATCGCGGCTCCCTTGGGGCTGTTCTTCGGACGGCTCGCGAACTTCGTGAACGGAGAGCTTTGGGGGGCGGAGACGGACTTGCCCTGGGGCGTTGTTTTCGGGGGTGCGGCGGGGGAGGCAGCGCGCCATCCCACGCAGCTCTATGAGGCGCTTCTTGAGGGCATCGTCATCTTCTGCGTGCTCATCTTCTTGGCGCGCAGGGTTCCTCCGCGCCCGCGCGGCACGTTCATCGGGACGTTCCTGGTCATGTATGGAACGTTCCGCATCCTGATCGAATTCGTCCGGCAGCCTGATGCGCAGTTGGGGTATCTCTTCGGGGGGTGGCTCACCATGGGGATGCTCCTGTCCGTGCCGCTCATCGCAGTGGGCGTGATCGCGCTTTTATGGGCACACCGGAAGAAGCTGCCGCAAAAGGGACTGCCGTCTGCATCATGAACGTCCACCCTGGAAAACGGGACCTTGACGCTTCCGTGTCCCCAAGCGCGGCCAAGGCGCATCTGCGGTAGCATTCCACGGACATGTGATCATCGGATGAAAGAAGGCTGACATGCAAGTCAAATTCTATCGGTGCGAACATTGCGGCAACATCGCGGTCAAGGTGGTGGATTCGGGCGTGCCGCTCGTCTGCTGCGGAGAGCCCATGGTGGAGCTCGTCGCTGACTCGGTGGATGCCGCTACGGAGAAGCATGTGCCCAAGGTCACCACAGAGGGTGGTCATGTGCACGTGAACGTGGGGTCGGTGGACCACCCCATGCAGCCAGAGCACTACATCCAGTTCATCTGTCTGGTGAAGGATGCGGGCTATGAGATCCATCCTCTGCAGGCAGGAGAGGCGCCCGCCACTGATTTCTATCTGGGTGAAGGCGAAGTGGCCCGCGAAGTGTACGAGTTCTGCAACATCCACGGTCTCTGGAAGCTGTCCCTGTAAGTGTGCTATCATTGCTCGGCTTGTCCAGGACCTTGGTCGGAAACCAAGGCATGAGCTGAGGAGTGTAGAGGACATGAAGAAGGACATCCATCCGGAATATCTTGACTGCACGGTCCGGTGCAGCTGCGGGAACGAATTCACCACGCGTTCCACGAAGCCTGAGCTGCGCATCGACATCTGCAACGTGTGCCATCCGTTCTACACCGGCACCCAGAAGCTGATCGATACCGGCGGGCGCGTCCAGCGCTTCGCTGACCGGTTCGGTTCCGCCTCTGAGGCGGTGGCTGAGCGCGAAGCTGCCAAGAAGGCGGAGCGCGCCGCCAAGATCGCTGAGCGCGAAGCTGCCAAGAAGGCGGAGCGCGAAGCGAAGGCCAAGGAGAAGGAAGAGCGTGCGGCGAAGTATGCTGAGAAGGCTGCTGCTGCCGAGGCTGAAGCTGAGGCTCAGGCAGAGGATGCGGCTGCAGATGCGGTCGCTGCTGATGCAGAGGCCATCGTCGAAGAGGCTCAGGCCGAAGCCGAGGCACCCGCGGAGAACGCAGAGTAGTCGCGGCATCGAGCATCGCTTCTGCGAAGGAAGGGGACGGTCGCATGCGGCCGTCCCCTTTGCATTCCGTTCCCCACGCCGTGCGTATCCCCTATGATGGAGGTCATCATGTCCAACCCTAGAAACCCTACCGTGGATTTCGTGCTGAAGACCATCGAGAGCCGCGACGTCCACTTCTTGCGCTGCTGGTTCACCGATGTGCTGGGTGCCATGAAATCATTCGCCGTGGTGCCCGGAGAGCTGGAGCACGCCATCGATGAGGGCATGGCGTTCGATGCCAGCTGCATCAAGGGCTTCACGGAGGCGGATGAACCGGATGCTCTGGCATTCCCTGACCCCTCCACGTTCCAGGTGCTCCCTTGGCGCCCTCAAACGGATGCAGTGGCCCGCATGTTCTGTGACGTGCGGATGCCGGATGGGTGCCCCTATGAGGGCGACCCGCGCTTCATCTTGAAACGCGTGCTGGCGCAGTGCGCAGATGCGGGCTTCACGCCGAACGTAGGCTGTGAGCTGGAGTTCTACTATTTCAAAGACGCCCAAAGCACCGAGGTGCTGGATGTGGGGAGCTGCTTCGATCTCACGTCCCTTGATTACGCATCGGATCTGCGGAGGGACACCGTGCTCACGCTCGAGCACATGGGCATTCCGGTGGAGTATTCCCATCATGAGCTGGGGCACTCCCAGCATGAGATAGACCTGCGCGCAACGGATGCGCTCGCCATGGCTGATTCCATCATGACCTACAAGCTGGTGGTGAAAGAGATCGCCATCAAGCATGGCGTGTTCGCATCATTCATGCCCAAGCCCATGAACGGGCAGCCGGGAAGCGGGATGCACATCCACTTGAGCTTGTATGATGATGCGGGACAGAATGCTTTCTATGGTGCGTCCGATCCGCAAGGTGTCAGCCTGTCTTCAACGGCCAAGAGCTTCATCGCGGGCGTTCTCGGACGTGCGCGCGAGATGAGCCTCGTCACGAACCAGTACGTGAATTCGTACAAGCGGCTCTGTGCTGATGGCCTGGCTCCTACCAAGGTGGCCTGGACGCGGTCGAACCGCGAGGCCATCGTGCGCGTGCCCGGATATCGGCCGGATGATCCGGATGCGTGCCGCGCTGTGCTTCGCAGCCCCGATGTGGCTGCGAATCCGTATCTGGTCCTTGCAAGCTTCCTTGCCGCGGGTCTTGAGGGCGTGCGACAGGGGCTCTCCTTGCCCGATCCGTGCGGAGCGGATGCATGCCCGGCGGATGCCGTTGCGGGCAGCTTGCCAGAGAACCTGGGAGAGGCCATCGCCGCATTCAAGGACAGCGCGTTCATGCGCCGGGTCCTGGGCGAGCGCACCCATGGATTCCTCTTGTCCGCGAAGACCGAAGAGTGGCAGCGTTATCAGTCCCATGTGGATGCCTGGGAGCGCGACCGTCTTTTGGCGGTGCTCTGAGATGGGCAAGCATGTTGCGTTCATCGCGGACTCTCTGGACAACGCGCGCCGCTACAAGCGGATCATGGAAGGCATGGATGTGTCCATCTCTGCCGGATCATCTGCGCAGGCGCGCAAGCTCTTGCAGGCAGAGGAAGCCTTTGATCTGGTCATCTTGGAAGCCTGTGGGGAGGTGAGCGCCAAGACGGCCCTCGTGGAAGGGGCGCTCTCTGAAGAGAGCGGAGCGGCCCTCCTCATCATCGTGAGCCAGGCAGATTTGTCGGGTTTCCGTTTGCCCGTGCGCGGCAACGCTGATTTCGTCATGGCGGATGCCACCGATGAGGAGTGCGCTACGCGCGTGCGCCAGCTCCTCTGGCCGGGCAATGAATCCAGCAGCGCCGATCTGATCTGCATCGATGCCATGACGGTGAACCTGGCCACGTATCAGGTGAAAGTGGGCGGACAGCCGCTCGATCTGACGTATCTGGAATATGCGCTCTTGGCTTTCCTTGTCACCCACCCCGGTCGCACCTATTCGCGTGACGCTCTTCTCAGGCGCGTGTGGGGGTTCGATTATTATGGCGGTTCTCGCACGGTGGACGTGCATGTGCGCCGCGTGCGCGCGAAGCTGGGGCCGGAGCTGGCCCAGCATCTGGAGACCGTGCGCGGCGTCGGATACCTTTGGTCTTAGACGAACGTTCAGCAGAAAGGCGCTTCCCATGTCGAAGAAAGTGGCGGTCATCGATGGCAATTCGCTCATGCATAGGGCCTATCATGCCATCCAAACGCCCATGTCAGCCAAAGACGGCACGCCCACCAATGCGGTGTTCGGCTTCATGCAGATGCTCTGCAAGTTCGCCGAAGACGCGCAGCCCGATGCGCTCATCTGCGCGTTCGATGCGGGCAAGCCGGAGTTCCGCATCCAGGAGATGCCCGGCTACAAGGCCCAGCGGCCTCCTATGGACGATGACCTGCGCGTGCAGTTCCCCATCATCGAAGAGTTGTTGTCCTCCATGTGCATCCCCATCGTCAAGGTGAAGGGCTGGGAGGGGGATGACATCCTGGGCACCATCGCTGCGCGCGATGAGGAGCTGGGGTTCGAGACGCTCTTGGTGACCGGGGACAAGGATGCTTGCCAGCTGGCCTCTCCGCTCACGAAGATCGTCACCACCAAGCGCGGCATCACGGACGTGGTGGTCTCAGGGCCTGATGAGGTGCGGGAGCGTTATGGCGTCTCTCCTGAGCAGTTCTGCGATTACTTGGGCCTCATGGGGGATTCTTCGGACAACATCCCCGGTGTTCCGGGCATCGGCCCGAAGAAGGCCACGCAGCTGCTCCAGACCTATGAGAGCATCGAAGGCATCTATGGGCACATCGACGAGCTGAAAGGCAAGCTGCGGGAGAGCCTCATCGAGAACGAACAGGCGGCGCGCCTGAGCCGTCAGATCGCCACCATCGTCCGCGACCTGGATTTTGAGCTGGATCTGGAAGGCGCGTCGTTCCCTGCGTTCAGCGCGCATGAGGTGGAGGACTCGTTCGGGAAATACCAGCTGCGCGCCCCCCTTGCACGCGTGCTGTCGCTTATCCAGGTGGAAGCAGCCCGTGATGAGCTTGCGGTGGATGCGGGGAAGCGCTTGGATGCGCCGGCGTGGCGCGGTCTGGTGGATGGCGCGCGGAGGGAAGGGACGTGCGTGGGAGCGGCCTTTGTGCGCGGAGAGGCTGACACCATCTTCGGACAGTCGGTGAAGCTTGCGCTCTGTGCGGGCGGCGCTCACGTGGTCTTGGAAGACGCCGAGGCGGAAGAGGCGGTGGCTCATCTGGTGCGCACGGCGCGGTTCGCCACGCTGGATGCGAAGGCGCTCCTGCAGATGGTCTATCCGCCCGACACCTCCTTGGCTGCGCGCGTGACCGAAGAAGAGCTTTCTGCGCACGAGGGGTTCGATCTGTCCTTGGCGGCCTATGCGCTGGAGTCCACGGTCAATTCGTATTCTTTCGAGGCGCTTGCTGAGCGCTTTTTGGAGGGCGTGCTCCCTGAAGTCCACGGTGAAGAGGAAGAGCTGGTCCAGCATGCGGCGCTCTGCTGTCTTCTGGAGCCTGTCGTCGCGCGTGCATTGGATGAGGACGGATCAGAGGAAGTGTATGCGCAGATCGACCTGCCCTTGGTGGCGGTGCTCTGCCAGATGGAGCGCACGGGCGTGGTGGTGGATGTGGATCAGCTGAAGCGCCTTTCCGCTGATGCGGATGCCAGCCTGAAGGAGATCGCCCGGCGCATCTTCGCGGAGGCGGGGGAGGAGTTCAACATAGATTCCCCCAAGCAGCTCTCCCATATCCTGTTCGAGGTCATGGGGCTCAAGCCCCTGAAGAAGAACTCGCGCGGCTATTCCACGGATGCCCGCGTCATGCGCGAGCTGGCGAAGACGGCCTCCATCGCCGATGACGTCCTCAAGTATCGCGAGCTTTCCAAGCTTCGTTCCACCTACCTGGACAATCTGCCGAAGATGCGCGCGGGGGATGGGCGCGTGCATACCGTCTTCCATGAAACGGTGACGGCCACCGGGCGCCTCTCTTCATCCGATCCGAATCTCCAGAACATCCCCGTGCGCACCGATCTGGGCCGTCGCATCCGGGAATGCTTCGTGCCCCTTGAAGAGGGGAGCGTCTTTTTGGCGGCGGACTATTCCCAGATAGAGCTGCGCCTGTTGGCGCACCTGTCCCAAGACGAACACCTGATCAGCGCCTTTGAATCCGGTGAGGATTTCCATGCCAGCACCGCTGCGCGCGTGAACGGCATCAGCGTCGATGAGGTGACGCCGGAATTGCGCAGCCGCGCGAAAGCGGTCAACTTCGGCATCGTCTACGGGCAGCAGGCCTATGGGCTCTCCCAGTCGCTGGACATCCCCGTCCCTGAAGCCGCGGAGATGATCCAGCGCTATTTCGAAGCGTATCCGAAGGTGCGCGCCTATTTGGATTCCATCGTGGAGGACACGGCGGCCCACGGCTTCGCGCAGACGATGTTCGGCCGCAAGCGGCACATTCCTGAGATCCGAGCCACCAACAAGAACATGCGTGCCCAAGGGGAGCGCACTGCCATGAACCACCCCATGCAGGGTGCGGCGGCTGACATCATCAAGATGGCCATGCGCCAGGTCCAAGATCGCATCATCTGCGACGGGCACGAAGCGAAGATGATCCTGCAAGTGCACGATGAGCTGGACTTCTCGGTGCCGGAGGCGGAAGCGGAGGCGCTGGGAGCGATGGTGAAAGAAGTCATGGAGGGCGTGGTTCGGCTCTCCGTGCCGTTGGTGGCCGATGTCCAATGGGGACCGAACTGGGCGTCAGCCCACTGAGAGCGTCCACCGGCTGCACCGTTCCTGCAAGAAAATGACCTCAGGGGCAAGATATCCGGTTGACGGCGCACGACCGCATTGGTAGGATATCGCCTTGCGTTTGGACACATTCAAGGAGACAAGAAGCAATGTACGCAATCGTTAAGACCGGCGGTAAGCAATACAAAGTCGCGCTTGGGGACAAGCTCAATGTGGAGAAGCTCCCCGCGGAGGTCGGTGACAAGGTAGAGCTCGCCACCATCTGCGTCGTGGATGGCAAGGACGTCATCGCAGACCCTGCAAAGGCTGCGGAGACCAAGGTGCAGGCCGTCGTCGTCGATCAATTCAAGGACAAGAAGGTCATCGTCTTCAAGTTCAAGAAGCGCAAGAACTACAAGCGCAAGCGCGGCCATCGGCAGAATCTGACCCGCATCCAGATCGTGGGCATCGGCTCTGAGACCTACAAGGAGCCGGCGAAGAAGGCTGCCAAGAAAGCCGATGCTGAGACTGCTCCGAAGAAGAGCGCTGCGAAGGCCGATGACGCGAAGGCGGAGAAGAAACCGGCTGCGAAGAAGGCTGCGCCCAAGAAGGCCGCTGCGAAAAAGACCGAAGAGAAGCCCGCTGAGAAGGCTGACGAATAATCTGATCTCAAGATCCACGGAGGTTCAACCATGGCACACAAGAAAGGCCTCGGCTCTACCAGGAACGGCCGAGATTCACACGCGAAGCGCCTCGGCTGCAAGATGTTCGCCGGTCAGAAGGTGCGCACGGGCAACGTCATCGTTCGTCAGCGTGGCACGCACTTCCATCCCGGTGAGAACGTGGGACGCGGCAGCGATGACACGCTGTTCGCTCTCTGTGACGGCACGCTGAAGTACACCCGCGGTGACAAGCGCAAGGTGCATGTGATTCCAGAGGCATGACTTTTCCATGCCGATCGGCTTGACAGCAACGTTGACTGAGGGGCCCTCGCAAGAGGGCTCTTCTTGTAAGGAGCAGGCATCGTGTTCGTAGACAAGGTGCATATCCATGTGAGGGGTGGCGATGGCGGCGCTGGCTGCATGTCGTTCAGGCGTGAGGCCCATGTGCCCAAGGGCGGCCCTGACGGGGGCGATGGAGGCCATGGCGGCAACGTGGTCCTGGTAGCGGATGCGCAGAAGTCATCCCTCATCGATTTTCGTTTCAAGCACCACTTCAAGGCGGCGCGCGGCACCCATGGGAAGGGGTCAAAGATGCATGGCGCGCGCGGCGATGACCTGGTGCTGCGTGTTCCGGTGGGCACGGTCGTGCGCGAATGCTCTGAAGACGGCAAGGAGACAGGGGGCCTGATCGCGGACCTGTCCCATGACGGGGAGCGTGCGGTGGTGGCCGAAGGTGGGCACGGAGGGCGCGGCAACATCCACTTCGTTACCTCCACGCGCCGTGCTCCTGCGTTCGCGGAGCTGGGAGAGCCGGCTCGGGAAGGCTGGATCGAACTGGAAATGAAGCTTCTGGCCGATGCGGCGCTGGTGGGCATGCCCAGCGTGGGCAAGTCCAGCCTCATCGCGCGCATGAGCGCCGCGAAGCCGAAGATCGCGGACTATCCGTTCACCACGCTGTCACCGAACTTGGGCGTGGCCACCTCAGGAGATGACAGCTTCGTGCTGGCGGACGTGCCAGGCCTGATAGAGGGTGCGCACGAGGGCAAGGGGCTCGGGCATGAGTTCTTGCGCCATATCGAGCGCAGCGCGCTCATCGTGCATGTGGTGGATGTGACTGGCGGGTTCGAAGGACGCGATCCGGTGGAGGATTACGACATCATCAACCATGAGCTGGCGGCCCATGCGGCAGAGCTGGCGGAGCGCCCGCGCATCATCGTGGCGAACAAGGTGGATGCAGTGCCCGCTGGGGATGAGCGTCTGGTGCGCTTGGCGGAGCGCGTGCGCCAGGATTCCATCGCGGCTGCAGGGGGAGATGAGTTCGCGGAGAGCCCCATTGCTCCCAAGCTCTTCTGCGTGAGCGCTCTCACCGGAGAAGGCGTGGATTCTCTGAAGGCCGCCATCTCTTCTGAAGTGCTCAAGCTGCGCGCCGAGGCAGCTGCGGCAGACGCAGCCACAGAGACCTACGACCAGGTTTGGCAGCACAAGCGCGAAGAGAGGGATCGGGCGTTCTCCGTGACGCCGGAAGGCGCAGACGCGTGGCGCGTCGCAGGCCGGCAGGTGGAACGCATGGTGGTGCAGACGGATTGGGAGAACGAAGAGGCGGTCACGTTCTTGCAGCACAGGATGCGCAGGCTCGGCGTGGATGATGCGCTCGCGGAAGCGGGCGCGCGCTCAGGGGATGAGGTGCGCATCTGCGAGGTCGCCTTCGAATATGAATCAGCGGAGGGCGCTGAGGATATCTTCGCGGAGCTTGATCTATGAGGATGATCGTGGAACAAGCCATGCAGGGAGATCTTTCAGGCCAGCGCATCGTCATCAAGATTGGCTCATCCACCATCACTGATTCGGTGAGTTCCATAGATGAGGCGTGGTTGGCGTCTTTTGCAGCGCAAGTTGCTCATCTCGTCTCAGCAGGGGCTGAGGTGGTCGTGGTGTCTTCCGGCGCCATCGCATGCGGTCTGGGGAGACTGGGGATGGATACGCGCCCAACTGACATGCCCACGCTCCAGGCGGCAGCATCCGTTGGAGAGGCGGCTCTCGTGAGCGCCTATGAGGAGGCGTTCGCGCCGTTCTCCCTCACGTCATCCATCGTGCTGCTGACGCGCCGTGACACGGCTGATCGGGAAGCGTACCTGCACGCGCGCGATGCGCTCGCGCGCCTCCTTGGTCTGGGGATCGTTCCCATCGTGAATGAGAATGACACGGTGAGCGTCGAGCAGATCCGTTTCGGTGACAATGACACCCTGGCGGCGCTGGTAGCGTGTCTGGTGGACGCCACGCTCTTGATCATCCTGTCTGACATCGACGGTCTCTATGATGCCGATCCGTGCCGCGTGCCGGATGCCCGCCTTGTCCCGCGCGTTGAGCGCATCACCGAGGACATCGCTTCTGCGGCGGGCGGCCCGGGAAGCTGCGCCGGCTCCGGTGGCATGGTCACCAAGATCCGTGCTGCACGCGTGATGATGGCAGCGGGCATCCCGATGGCCATCGTGCACGGCAAGCGGGCGGATGCGGTGACGGACACCGCGTTCGGCGCATGTCCCGGCACGCTTTTCAAGAGCGGAACGCGTGCCCATGAGGTCACGCCGCGAAAGCTCTGGGTGGCGCTGGGGGATGCGGCACGCGGTGCCCTTATCGTGGACGAGGGTGCGAAGCGCGCGCTCCTCACCGGCGGGGCTTCGCTTCTGCCGGTGGGCGTCAAGAGCGTGGAAGGTTCATTCGCCGCGGGCGAGGTGGTGGATGTGAAGGACGCTGCGGGCTTGGTGATCGGCCGGGGCGTGGCGTCCGCTGCAAGCGATGCAGCCGTGCTCGCGTGCGGCAAGACCACCGAAGAACTGGCGCGCAATTCCTTGTTGTCGAGCATGGCGGCGCGCCCGCTCGTGCACAGGGACGACCTGGTGATGTTCGAATGACGTCCGAATAGGAGGAGTGCATGGATCTTGTCCGGCAGATGACGGGAGTGGCGCAGAAGGCGGCACGTGCCGCGGAGCGCATGGCGTCCATGGATGCGGAGGTGCGCGATGGCGCGCTCATGCAGATGGCGACTGCATTGAGGGCGGAAGCGGCATCAATCTTGTCCGCGAATGCGCTGGATGTATCCGCAGCGCGTGAAATCGGTTTGAAGGATTCCCTCATCGACCGGCTCGCCCTCGACGAAGGCCGCGTGGAGGACATGGCTTCAGCGCTGGAAGACCTGACCGCGCTCCCGGATCCTGTGGGGCGCATCCTGGAAGAGCGCACGTTGGATTCCGGCATCCATCTCAGGCGCGTGAGCGTGCCTTTGGGTGTGGTCTGCGTGATCTATGAGGCGCGGCCGAACGTGACGGCTGATGCGGCCGGCATCTGTCTCAAGGCTGGCAACGCCTGCATCCTGCGCGGCGGTTCCTCGGCGGCCCGCTCCAACGCCGCCATTGCTGATGTCCTGGCGCGCGCCGCCGTGGCAGCGGGGCTGCCGGATGGCTCCATTCAGGCCGTCACCACAGCTGACCGGGCGGCAGCTGATGCGCTCATGCAGCTGCACGGGTTGGTGGACGTCATCATTCCTCGTGGCGGTGCTGGCCTCATCCAGCATTGCGTCGATGCCTCTAAAGTGCCGGTCATCGAGACGGGGACGGGCAACTGCCATGTGTACGTGCATGAGAGCGCTGATGTGGACCGCGCGGTGCGCATCGCGGAGAACGCGAAGTGCCGGCGTTATGGTGTCTGCAATGCGGCGGAAACGTTGCTCATCGATGAGGCCTGCGCGCCTCGTGTCCTGCCTCCCATCTTGGATGCGCTCACCTCCCATGGCGTGCGCTTGCATCTGGATGAGGCGTCGTTCTCCATCGCGCAAGATGCGATCGCAAACGGCGCTGGGCACGATGCGATGCCGGCGACGGATGCGGACTGGGCCACAGAATATCTGGCACCAGAGATCGCAGTGAAGTGCGTGGCGGACGTGGATGCGGCAGTGGAGCACATCAACCGTTACGGCACGCGCCATTCCGAGGCCATCGTCGCAGAGGATGCGGAGGCCATCCAGCGGTTTCTGAATGGCGTGGACGCGGCGGCCGTGTATGCGAACGCTTCCACGGCCTTCACGGATGGCGCGCAATTCGGCCTGGGCGCTGAGATCGGCATCTCCACCCAGAAGCTGCATGCACGCGGTCCGTTCGCCGCCGATGCGCTGACCTCCC
This sequence comes from uncultured Eggerthellaceae bacterium, assembly GCA_947650915.1. GTDB lineage: Bacteria > Actinomycetota > Coriobacteriia > Coriobacteriales > Eggerthellaceae > MGBC163016. The sequence continues at coordinate 196,367 of CANSWY010000001.1, forward strand.
ACAAGTACATCCTGGAAGGCTCTGGACAGGTGCGCGGCTGATGCGACGCGTGGGCATCATGGGCGGCACGTTCGACCCCATCCATATGGGGCACCTGTCCTGTGCCGAAATGGCGCGCGATGCATGCGCCTTGGACGAGGTGCTGTTCGTGACGGCGGGCAATCCCAATTTCAAGCAGGATCGCCGGATCGCTCCAGCGAAGGAGCGCCATGCCATGGTTGAGCTCGCGGTGCAGGGGAACGCCGCATTCTCGGCATCGGATGCAGAGATCGGAGGCGCGGAGGTCGCCTACACGGCGGACACGCTCGCGCGCCTGTCCGGTGAAAGACCTGACGCAGAGCTCTTCTTCATCATGGGAACGGATTCTCTGATGACGCTGGCGCATTGGAAGAATGCATCCCGCATCGCAGAGCTGGCTTGCATCATCTGCGTCTCGCGTCCGGGATTCATGCCGGATGGGACCGTGCTCTCAAGCCTTGAAGAGATGGGATTCCGCATCAAGATGGTCGAGGCGCCGCTCCTGGACATCTCTTCCAGCCAGATCCGCGCCCGCGTGGCGCGCGGCGAGACGGTCAGGTATCTGGTGCCCGACCAGGTGCACAGCTATCTTCAGGCAACGGGCCTGTATCGGAAGGAGCGAGCATGAGCAAGAGAACGTCTTCTGATGCGAACGGGATCTCCTCTGCCGAACCTCTCTATGAGCGCATGAGAGCGCTGGCGAAGGAGCGCGTTTCCAAGAAGCGCTTCAAGCATATGGAGGGCGTGGCTGGGACGGCCGAACGTCTGGCTCGCTCCTATGGCGCAGACCCCTATCTGGCGCGTTTGGCGGGGATCCTCCATGACTGGGACAAGGACCTGGACAACGACCAGATCCGCGTCAAGGTGCATGAGATGGGCATCCAGGGCGAAGTGGGGGAGTGGGTGGTGCGCAACATGCCGCAGGTGCTGCATGGTCCCACGGCAGCAGCGGAGCTGGAGCGCAGCTTCCCGGACATCCCGGCTGAAGCGATCAGCGCCATCAGGAAGCACACCATCGCTTCCCGTGAGATGTCGGACCTGGACAAGATCATCTACATCGCGGATGCATTGGAGCCGGGAAGGCGGTTCGATGAAGTGCAGGAGCTGCGCTCCATGATGGGCGAAGCCAGTCTGGATGAGCTGTACTACGAGGTGTACCGATTCTGGATACAGGCTCTTGTGGACAAGGGATGCCTCTTGCATCCTGACACCCTCGCTATCTGGAACGATCTGGCCTATCCGCAGGCGCATGAGCGTTTGCTGGCGTATGAGAGACGATGCAAGGAGAAAGAACATGGTTGAGTCAAGGGAAGCGGCGCTCGAGGCGGCGCGTGCCGCGGATGCGAAGAAGGCCACGGACATCGTGGTCCAAGAGGTGGGGCCTCACATCGGCGTCACGGAGTATTTCGTGATCGTCACGGCGGCGAACAACCGTCAAGTGGACGCTATCATCGACGAGGTGGAAGAGAAGCTTCGCGAAACGTGCGGCATGAAGCCATCGGGACGCGAGCTCTCGCCGGACGGTTCGTGGTCGCTCCTTGATTACGGGAGCGTGGTGGTGCACGTCTTCCAACCGGAGACGCGGGAGCACTACCGCTTGGAGACGCTCTGGAATGAGGCGCGCGTGCTTGATCTGGACGCTGAGGAAGGGTTCGAGAACCTGGAATACGGCGATCGCATCGCGAAGCTGTTGACGCGGGAGGCATGAGCCGATCGCCGTTCGCGCACGTGAGGCCTCCGTTCGCCGTTTGCTGCCGCCCGCCCGGAAACCGGAGAGGGCCTGCCCCGGTTTCCGGGCATTCTCCTGAACAGAGGGGCAGGACGTCGATCGCATGAGCGGTCCCACGCGCGCTTTACCGAGCAGGCCGCAGGTCCTACCATCCCGTCTCGCCTTTGCACCCGGTCCTTTCACAGAATCAGGTGATCTTCAAGATGAGCACGTTCATGCAATCCTGCTGCTGCAAGGGCAGGCAACCTCAAGGCGTCGTTGCGAAGAAACGGATAGCGCGCCCGGAGGCGGTCGGCCTTCTGCTCAAAGACCGTTCAGTGCCACGTTTTCTCGTGGCTCCGGATGGGTATGGGAAAACGCACGTCGCATTCGAATACGCCTGCATCGTCTTCGCATTCAAGCATGTGGCGTGGGTCCGCTGCGGCTCACCATGCTTCGTGCGCGACCTTGACGCGGGCGTGTTGGAGCGTGAGCTTGCTGCTGCGGATCCCGACTGCGGTCTCGTGGTGTTCGACGAGCTTCCCATCTTGGATGCGAAGCGTTCAGACACCCTCTCAGACGTCATCGACGGCTTGATCTCTGCCGGGCGTGAAGTGCTGGTGGCGTGCAGTCCGTCTGCAGATGCGTTCGGCATGCGGCAGAAGGATCGCGTGCTCGTGACCAGCCGGGAGCTTTTGCTGGATGCTGTGGAGATGGCTGCGCTCGGCTTGGACGCGCTGCCGCATGCGGACATCGCCTGCATCGCGTGGGGCGAAGGTGGCGTGCGGCGCCTGTTGGAGGGGTGCTCAAAGGAGGCCATGCCGGCGGATCTGCGCTGTGCGGTCTTCAAGATGCTCGTCGTGGGATCCGGTGCGATCGATGAATCCCTGGCGTTCTTCGATGCGGCCAGGCGCGATGAGATATCACAGATCCTCGCGCGCTATTACACCTTCCTCGGCGTGGATGCGGAGCATGGCTGCTTCTGCGCGATAGAGGCGCCGTTGAGTGAGATCAAGCAGACGCTCCTCGCATCCCTTGAAGAGCTGGTGGGTTGCACGCCCTTCGCGAGCGCTGATGCGCTCGGCGCTGACATCGCGGATGCCCTCCTTCGTGCTCGCAGGCCTAAACAGGCTGTGGGACTGTTGCGCGCTTACGCGTCTGCGGCGGGGTCGATGTCCTGGATCGACCGGCGCGGGTGGCAGTTGATCATGCGAGCAGAGCCTGGGCTGGTGGTGAGCGTGCTGGAGGCTGCTGCCAAGAAAGGGCGCCTCACCGCCGCACGGCGGGCCTTGTTCGCTTGGGCGCTGTGGGCTGCGGGGCGCCCTGACAAGGCCCTGGTCCAATGTCAGAGAGCGGCGGCAGGGGTGACGGATCCTTGGACGCGCGCTCGTTCGTTCTCTTTGATGGCCCGTTTGCAGACAGAACCGCTCGAACCGGATGACACGCTCTCGTTCGCGGAGAGCCTGGCCGCGCTGGAGCGCGAAGGGGATATCGCCCGTGCTGGCACGGGCATCGATCAGCTCGTCTTGGGGCGGCTGATGCTCCCGGTCTCCCTCGGTGCCGTCATCGAAAGCGATGCGTGGGAGAGCGTGGCTTCTGAGGCTCTCACGGAGGCGGGGCGCGGGTCATGGGAGCAGGCGGCTGCGGCGCTCATCGGGGCTGCGTGGACGATCGGGAGGGCGGAGGCTGCAGAACAGCCGGATGGCGCGTTCCTGGGCGAGCGCGCAGAGGCGTTCGTTTCCTTCGCGCAGGAATGCGCGGAGCTGCTCGCGTTCGATGAGGATGCGGCCGATCGGATGGCCTTTCCGTTCTTGGTCTTGATCCAGTCGGCGGATGCCATGGATCTGAGCTTGGATGCGCTCGATGGGCTTCCCATGGAGCTCGTGGTCGGCATATCGCGCATTCGAGCGTGCCTGGATGAGCAGGCGCGAGACCGGGCGCGGACGCAAGAGGCCGCCGCGCAGAGGCGAGCGCGCTTCGAGGCCACGCATCCTGACCCCTTCCGCGCGCAGCATGTCTCGGCGGCGCTCTCGGAAAGCTCGGTCCCGCAGCTTGAGATCAGGATGTTCGGCGGTCTGGACGTGCTGATCGACGGAGTGGCGATCGATCCGCGTTCGCTCACGCGACGCCGCACTCGCACCCTTGCGGCAGCCCTTGCGCTCAACAAAGGCCAAGAGCTCTCACGTGAGCGGCTTTGTGAGATCATCTGGCCTGGTGCGGATGCCTCTGGTTGCGTGAACGGCTTCTACTCCGTTTGGAGCTCGTTGAAGCGGGCGCTCTCGCCGGAGGGGGAATGCCCGTATCTGGTGAGGTCCCAAGTGGGATGCAGCTTGGATGCGCGATATCTGGTGACGGACATGGAGGAGTTCGAGGGCATCTGCGCATCGCTCGTGTTCGGGAGTTCGCACACAGGTGCCTGGGAGGACCTGTATGCGAAGGTGACCGGTGCCTTCTCTGCTGGGCTCCTGCCCCAAGAGCATGACAATCCCTACATCAATGAGATCAGCGAGCGATGCAAGAACCGCTTGGTGGATGGACTGCTGGCAGTGTCCCGTCGTCTTCTTTCCTCAGATGAGCGCATTGGCGCGCTCTGGTTCTCCCGGGAAGCGCTCAGGCGCGACGATGCGCGTGAGGATGCGTACATCGCGCTGATGGAGGCGCAGATCGGCGCAAATCAGCGAGGGCCTGCGCTGGACACCTACTTCAAATGCCGCAAATTCCTCTCAGATGGATTGGGCATCGATCCGTCTCCCAAGCTGGTGGAGCTCTATCGCTCCATCATCGAATGCGAGGAGGATCTCTGAGGCGGATGGAGATATGCCCGCAGTGCGTCCATTTCCGTGCAACGCGCTCATGGGCTGTATTAGAATGTCTGTTCGGCATATGACCTGAGGGGCTCATCCCCCTCTGACGAGAAAGAAGCCGTCTCACATGGGATTGTTATCCAAGCTGTTCTCCGTCGGCGAGGGCAAGCAGATGAAAAAATATCAAGCTGTGGTCGATGAGATCAACGCGCTGGAGCCTCAGATGCAGGCTATGTCCGATGAGGAATTGGCCGGCATGACCGATAAGCTCAGGACGCGCCATCGGGCGGGCGAGTCGCTGGATGACCTGCTCCCAGAGGCGTTCGCGGCCGTGCGCGAGGCCAGCGTGCGCACCTTGGGGCTGCGCCACTTCGATGTTCAGCTGATCGGCGGCATGGCCCTGAATGCCGGCGAGATCGCAGAGATGAAGACGGGCGAAGGCAAGACGCTCGTTTCCACACTGGCGGGGTACCTGAACGCCATCCCGGGACACAACGTGCACATCGTCACGGTGAACGACTATCTGGCGCGGCGCGACTCCCAGATGATGGGCAAGATCTACCGCTTCCTGGGAATGGAAGTGGGTCTCATTCAGAACGGCATGCGCCCCGCAGAGCGCGTGCCCGCATACCAGGCCGACATCACCTACGGCACGAACTCTGAATTCGGTTTCGATTACCTGCGCGACAACATGGTGGTGCGCGCAGAGGACCGCGTGCAGCGCGGTCATCATTTCGCCATCGTGGACGAGGTGGACTCCATCCTGATCGATGAGGCCCGCACGCCGCTCATCATCTCTGGCATCGGCACTCAGTCCTCTGAGACCTACAAGCGCTTCGCCGCCGTCATGCCGCGCCTCAAGCTGGATGAGGATTTCCAGATGGATGAGGCGAAGAAGACCATCAATGCCACCGAGACGGGCCTTGACCGCATCGAGAACATGCTGGGCATAGAGGATATCTATGCCGATCCGTCCGCTCAACTGGCGAATCACTTGCAACAGGCTTTGAAGGCCCAGTTCCTGTTCCATCGGGACGTGGATTACGTCGTGGCGGACGGCGAAGTGAAGATCGTGGATGAATTCACCGGCCGCATCATGGAGGGCAGGCGCTATTCGGAAGGGCTGCACCAAGCCATCGAGGCGAAAGAGCATGTGAAGGTGCAGGAGGAGAGCCAGACGCTGGCCACCATCACGCTGCAAAATTACTTCCGCCTGTATGACAAGCTCTCCGGCATGACGGGCACCGCCATGACCGAAGACGCCGAGTTCCGCCAGATCTACCATCTTCCGGTGTTCGCCATACCGCCCAACAAACCGGTCAAGCGCGAAGACTTGAACGATCTGGTGTACCGCACGGTGGACGCTAAGTTCAATGCGGTGGCGGATGACATCGCAGAGCGAAACCGCAAGGGGCAGCCATGTCTGATCGGCACCGTGTCCATCGAAAGCTCTGAGCGTCTCTCGCGCTTGCTGGACAAGCGCGGCATCCGCCATGAGACGCTCAATGCGAAGCATCACGAACGCGAGGCGCACATCGTGGCGCAGGCGGGTCGCGTGGGGGCGGTCACCATCGCCACCAACATGGCCGGTCGCGGCACTGACATCCTGTTGGGCGGAAGCCCAGAAGCGTTGGCGGAGGACATCCTGCGCCAGCGCGGCTTTGACCCTTCTGCTCCTGAAGTGGATGAAGAAGGGCAGCCGAACGAGCTGTTCGCGCCAGCTGAAGAGCGGGAACGCGCTTTTGTTGAGGCCGAAGCCATCTGCGCTGAGGAGCAACAGCAGGTGCTGCAAGCGGGAGGCCTTTGCGTCATCGGCACCGAACGCCACGAATCCCGCCGCATCGACAACCAGCTGCGCGGTCGTTCGGGCCGTCAAGGCGACCCGGGCGTCACGCAGTTCTATCTATCCTTGGAAGACGACCTCATGCGCCTGTTCGGTGGCAACCGGATGGATTCCATCTCCAACATGATGCAGAAGACGGGCCTGGAGGATGACATGCCCATCCAGGCCTCCATGGTGTCGAAATCCATTGAGAGCGCGCAGCGGCAAGTGGAATCCATGCACTTCTCCGCCCGCAAGAACGTGCTGGAGTACGACGATGTCATGAATCTCCAGCGCAAAGCCATCTATGAGGAGCGCAACGCCATCCTGGATGGCAAGGATTACCTCGCCCGCATCCCTGAGATCGTGACGGATTCCGTCGAGGCGGAGGTGGCGGAGACGCTCGCCTCGGACGACGCGGATGAATGGGATGTCCGTGCACTGGAGATCTGGGCGGCCAACATGAGCGGTCGCGATGACTTCAAAGTGGCTGATATCCAGCATGACGAGGATCCGCAAGAGGTCGCCTCTGTGCTCACGGACCATCTCACCCGCTGCTTCGCTGAGCGCCGGGATGCCTTGGGCGAGGACATCATGCGCCACTTGACCGCGCAGGTGATGCTGCGCATCATTGATGCGAAGTGGATGGCGCATCTCCAGGAGATGGATTATCTGAAGACGGGCATCGGCCTGCGCGCCATCGGCCAGCGCGATCCTTTGGTGGAATACAAGAACGAGGCCTATTCGGCCTTCGAGGCCATGACGGCCGCCATGTACGATGATTTCCTGCGCACCATCCTGCGCCTTGAAGTGGCGGTCAAGCTGAATGCGCCGGAAAAACCTTCAGAGGAGGGTTTGCAGTACTCCAATCCGGAGGAGACGCTGGCTGCCCGGCAGGCTCCTGCGCACGCGGCCGCCCGTGCAACCGTTGTTGGGGCGGCGCCTGTGCCGAAGCCCGTCACGGGCAAGGCGCAGACCGTGGTGAAGGACAAGGAAGATCCGTTCGCGAATGTGGGAAGGAACGATCCGTGCCCCTGTGGCAGTGGATTGAAATACAAGAAGTGCCATGGCAAATAAAGAGATAGAAGCCGCGTCCGCACGTCTGGCGGATGCGCATGGATACCTGAAGGTGGACCAGCTGCGCGAAGACGTGGCGGCGTTGGATGCCCAGATGGCCGAACCTGGTTTCTGGGATGATGCCCAGGCGGCGCAGAAGGTCTCCAAGGAGGCGGCTGACCTGAAGGACACCATCGCCGAATACGAGGCGGCCGCAGCGAAACTGGAAGACGCTGAGGCGGCCTGTGAGCTGGCCAGTGAAGACGAGGCGTTCGCTGAAGAATACGAACAGGACCTGGCGGACCTGTCCCGCATGCTGGACGCTCTGGAGGTCTCCTCCTGGTTCTCCGGCAGGTTCGACCGCGGAGGCGCTATCCTGTCCATCAATCCAGGCCAGGGTGGCCTGGAGGCGCAGGATTGGACGGAAATGCTCTACCGGATGTATCGCAAATACGCGGAGGGCAAGGGTTGGAACGTCACCGTGCTGGATCTTGTCCCGGGCGAAGGCATCGGGTTGGACAAAGCCACCATCCAGGTGGAGGGCAAGAACGCGTTCGGGATGCTCGCCAGCGAGGCGGGGGTGCACCGTTTGGTGCGCATCTCTCCCACGGATGACAAGAAGCGCCGGCACACCACGTTCGCAGGCGTGGAGGTGCTGCCCATCCTGCCGGACGACATCGAAGTGGAGCTGAATCCGGCGGATGTGCGCGTGGACGTGTACCGCTCCAGCGGCCCTGGAGGCCAATGCGTGAACACCACGGATTCCGCTGTGCGATTGACGCATCTGCCCACGGGCATCGTGGTCACGTGCCAGAACGAGAAGAGCCAGCTGCAGAACAAGGAAGCTGCATTCCGCGTGCTCAAGGCCAAGCTCTACGAGATAGAAGAGCAGAAGCGCCAAGAGGAGATAGAGGGCTTGCGCGGGGACAAGATGGACAACTCCTTCGGCAGCCAGATCAGGAACTACGTCCTGTATCCCTATCAGCTGGTGAAGGACACGCGCACGGGGATAGAGACGGGCAACGTGGACGCGGTGCTGGATGGGGACCTGGAGGAATTCGTGATCGGATTCCATAAATGGAAGGCTTCTGCCTGACCTACGGCGCCTGCTCCTCCGCTGCACATCCAGAACCTGTCCAGCCTCGCGCCCGTGCCGCTTCCATTGCTATAGAATCCCATCTGACTTTTCGAATCAAACGATGAGAGGCGGCACGTGGACATCAAAGACCTTGAGATGCGCGCGCTGGATGTGCGCGAGGACATCATCTCCATGATATCCGGGGCAGGAAGCGGGCATCCTGGCGGATCGCTCTCCTGTGCAGATATCCTTTGCGCACTGTATCTGGGCGGCATCATGGATGTCTCGCCAGATGCGGCAGCGGATCCGGCACGGGACAGGTTCGTGCTGTCCAAGGGCCATGCGGCTCCTGCGCTCTATGCGGTGCTGGCCCATGCGGGCTTCTTCCCTCGGGAGGAGCTCAAAACGCTCCGGAAATTGGGAAGCCGGCTGCAGGGCCATCCGGACATGCGCCTCACGCCGGGCGTGGACGCATCCACGGGTTCTTTGGGGCAGGGTCTCTCCATTGCATGCGGCATGGCGCTGGGCCTGCGCTTGGATGGGAATCCGGCTTCGGTGTTCGCGCTTTTGGGCGATGGCGAATGCCAGGAGGGCCAGGTGTGGGAAGCGGCCATGTATGCGGCGCATCAAGGACTTGACGGCATGGTGGCCATCGTCGATCACAACGGCCTTCAGATAGACGGGGCTGTGACGGAGGTGTGCAGTCCGGAGAGCATCGCTGAGAAATTCCGCGCATTCGGGTGGGACGTCCATGAAGTGGATGGCCATGACGTGGCAGCGCTCATGAAGGTCCTCGCGGACGCGAAAGCGGCGCGCACCGGACGTCCCCAGGCCGTCATCGCGGAGACGGTGAAGGGCAAGGGCGTCTCATTCATGGAAGGGAATGCCGGATGGCATGGCAAGGCGCCGGATGCGGAGCAGACGGCCAGTGCCTTGGCAGAGATCCGGTCCGCACGGGCGGAGAGGAGCTGCGCATGATCGCATTCGCCAGCGAAGAGGAGCGCGGCTGTCGCATGGCCACGCGGGCAGCCTATGGCCCTGCGCTCACAGAGCTTTCTGCTGAAGGCGCGCCTGTGGTGGCCGTGGATGCGGATCTGACCGGTTCCACCACCATCGCGAAGTTCGCCGCTTCCAGCGAAGAGAACGCGCGCCGTGTCTTCAATGTGGGCATTGCGGAGCAGAACATGACGGATGTGGCCGCGGGCCTGGCGCTCACGGGCAAGGTGGCGTTCACTGGTTCGTTCGCCGTGTTCGGATGCGGGCGCGCCTATGACCAGATCAGGAACACGGTCTGTTATGCGGGGCTGGATGTGAAGATCTGCCCCACCCATGCGGGCATCTCCGTGGGCCCTGACGGGGGCACGCACCAGATGCTGGAGGACATCGCGCTCATGCGGGCGCTCCCGGGCATGCGCGTGCTGGTACCGGCCGACCATGCCGCTGCCCGCGCCGCCATCAAACTGGCTGCGCGCACGTCGGGGCCGGTGTATGTGCGGATGGGCCGCGCTGCGGTGCCGTGCGTCTACGCTCAGGATGTGGAATTGGAGATCGGGCGCGCGTACGTCCTGCGCGAGGGGGCAGACGTCACGCTCATCGCCTGTGGCGTGGAAATAGAGGAGGCGCTCAAGGCAGCGGATGTGCTCGCGGCGGAAGGCGTGAGCGCTGAAGTGGTGGATGCCTTTTCTGTGAAGCCGCTGGATGCGGGCACAATCCTGGCATCCGTCGGGAAGACGGGGTGCGCGGTGGTGGCAGAAGAGCATTCCATCATCGGAGGCTTGGGGGATGCCGTTTCGCATCTGCTGGCCGCAGAACATCCGGTTCCCTGTGAATGCGTGGGCGTGCAAGACCGCTTCGGCAAGTCCGGCGCGTTCGAGGAGTTGATGAGCGCATTCGGTCTGGACGCGCAGGCGCTGGCGGCAGCGGCGCGGCGCGTGCAGGAGCGCAAGCTTTCCTCATAACTGCTAAAATAGACAAGTTGACCACTGCACGCTGAAGATACGGAGCATCAACTGTGGCTATTGACAGATCGCGGACCGCGCCGCAAGGCGCGCACCGAGCAGCCCACGGCGGCCACGCGGCCGTCCCTGGCGGTCGCTCCCGGAATCGCGCTCAGCTCACCAACCAGCTCACGCAGACCTTGCCGGAGCTGGACGTTGAGGCAACGCGGGCGCAGCTGGGGCAGCCCGTCATCACCTTCGACCATGTGACGAAGGTCTACCCGGCGCAGCCGAACAAGCCGGCGCTGGCAGATGTTTCCTTGCAGATCTACGCGGGAGAATTCCTGTTCTTGGTGGGGCATTCCGGCTCCGGCAAATCAACCTTCATCAAGCTGCTCACCCGTGAGATCAAGCCGTCCCAAGGGCATATCTACGTGGCCGATGAGGATCTGTCATCCATGCGCAATTGGCGCGTGCCTTATCTGCGCCGCAACATCGGATGCGTGTTCCAGGATTTCAAGCTCCTCCCGTCCAAGACGGTGTTCGAAAACGTGGCGTTCGCACTGGAGGTCATCGGCAAATCCAAGCATGTCGTGAAGACGCAGGTGCCCGAAGTGCTCCGCTTGGTCGGGCTGCAGGAGAAGTTCGGGAAGCTCCCTGACCAGCTTTCTGGCGGCGAACAGCAGCGCGTGTCCATCGCGCGCGCCATCGTGAACCGCCCGCCGCTCCTCATCTGCGATGAGCCCACAGGGAACCTGGACCCGCAGACATCCCGCGGCATCATGGATCTGCTTGAGCGCATCAATCGCACTGGCACCACGGTGCTGGTGGCCACCCATGACCGTGAGATGGTGGATAACATGCGCCGTCGCGTCATCGCGCTGGAGCGCGGACGCCTCACGCGCGACCAGGATCGGGGGGTGTACGGCTTCGATGTCTAGCATCGGTTACTTCTTCAAAGAATCCCTTCAGGGCTTCGCGCGGAACCTCTCCACCGCCCTGGGGTCCATCATCACCATCTTCCTGTCTTTGCTCATCATCGGCGTGTTCTTCGTGGCTGGGTCAATGTTGAACAACCTCATGAAGTCGGTGGAGAGCGAGGTTACCATCACGGCCTACGTGGCGGATGACGCTCCCGAAGAGGACATCCAGAGCGTCATGTCCACCATCTCCCAGATGCCTGATGTGGCGGAAGTGTCCTTCACCACCAAGGAGCAGGCGCTGGAGAACTTCTCCAATTCCATGACCTCCAACCCTGAGATCATCGAACAGTTGGACGGCACGAATCCGCTGCCCGCATCCATCGATGTGGAGCTGACGGATCCTCAAGCGGTGCAATCCGTGGCATCCTCCATCGAATCCGACCAGGCCTATGTGAAGATATCGGAAGACCCCGAGAACGCGGGAGATTCCATCAAGTACGGACAGGGCACGGTGGAGCGGCTCTTCCAGCTCACGAACTACGTCCGCTACATCGGTATCGCGCTCATCGTGCTGCTGATCTTCATCGCGCTGGTGTTCATCAACAACACCATCCGCCTTGCCATCCTGGCGCGCCGCAAGGAGATCGCCATCATGCGCTTGGTGGGCGCCTCGAATGGGTTCATCCGCGGGCCGTTCTTGATGGAAGGCGCGCTGCATGCCCTCATCGGATCGGTGTTGGCCATCATCGTCATCCAACTTCTGCGCACCTTCGCGCTCCCGCAGCTGGAAAACGCCATCCGCTTCCTTGATTTCACGGTGCCTGACATGACCTATGTCATGATCTACGTGGGCCTTGCGGTGGCGGGCGTCATCATCGGTCTCATCGGCTCGGCCATCGCCATGCGGCGTTACCTCAAGGTCTAGCGCCTCAACTGGGCAGTCCACCCTCATGACGGCTCCTCGGCGCAACAGCACGGCGAAGGCCAAGAAGGCCGCTGTCTCTCTCCGCGATCATGTGCGCAACAAGAAGATCGCGGGCATGCTGGCGATCTTCATCGTCATCGTCGCGGCCTTCGTTGCTGGATTCGCGCTGCGCTCCAATGTTCAGCTCTCGGAGCTTCTGGGCTTCAGCGTGGGCACGGAGAGCGCAGCCACGGGCAAGACGGCCAGTCAGCAGAAGACCACCTACGACGCCATCTCTGCCAGAGTGGACGAGGTGGAGGACATTCTTGACACCTACAGCATGGATACCATCGAATTGTCCGCGGCCACTGATTCCATGCTGGCCGACCTCTTGAAGGCCACGGGAGACCCGTTCGCGGAATACTACGATCAACAGCGTTATGAGGATTACATCAAGGAATCAGTGAGCAACGGCTACAAGGGCATCGGCGTCCTGTTCGGGGATTACAACGGGCGCGCTTATGCCATTGACATTCTGGCGGGATCGGAGGCCCAGGCCAAAGGCGTCACGAAAGGGGATTTCGTCGAAGCCATCAACGGGGATTCCGATCATGCATGGTCAGCCTCTGAGGTCATCGGCGCGCTGGGCAAGTTGGAGGGCGATGACGTGGTGGTCACGTGGATGCGCCCCATCAGCATGGATGCTGAGAACGGCAACGAGTTCACCACCACGCTGGAGTGCCGCGAATATGATGCGGTGAATGTCACCAGCTCCCTCATGGACGAGAACGTGGGCTACATCCGTCTGCGCCAGATGACCTCCAATGCGAGCGATCTGGTCAAGCGTGCGATCCAGGAACTCACCGCTCAGGGTGCCCAGGCGTTCGTGCTGGACATCCGGGACAATCCGGGCGGATACCTCACGCAATCATTGGATGCCGCCAGCCTCTTCGTGCCCTCGGGCACTTTGGTGGGGATCGAGACGCTGGATGGGGTCAACACGCGCACGGCCAGCGGGACCACGGTCACGTCATTGCCGTTGGTGGTGCTGGTGAACGGGTACACGTCTGCTGCTGCCGAAGTGCTGGCGGCGGCGCTGCAGGACAATCAGCGCGCCACCACGGTCGGGCAGACCACCATGGGCAAAGGTTCCGTCCAAGTGGTGCGCGAGCTCACGTTCGGCGGTGCCATCAGATACACAGCGGCTTATTATCTGGCACCGTCAGGGCGGGCCATCAACGGCAACGGCGTCACGCCGGAGCTGATCGTCGGCTCCACTGGTGATGATGATACCCAGCTTCTGGTGTCCCTGGACACGGCGCGGTCCTTGATCGGGACGGAATAGCCCGTGGGCCGGAAGAGGTCCCATGCCCGCCGCGGACCCACGCGGGGAAAGCCGCGCGCGTGTGCGCGCGGCATCCTGGAGATGAACCCGCGCGGATTCGGCTTCGTGAAGACGTCCGCCGGCGAGTTCTTCATCCCGCGCTCGAAGGAGGGCGGCGCATTCGATGGGGATGTGGTGGAAGTGGTGCCCACGCGCCGCGAAGGGTCCCGTTCCTACCGGGAGAAGCGTGACCGACAAGCTGCGGGCCAGCGCCAGGAAGGGCGCGTGGTGAACGTTGTGGAGCGCGCTCATGCCTCTGTGGTGGGCCGCTACGACGTGGCAGAGCCGTTCGGCATCGTGGTGCCCTTGGACCCGCGCATCCGCCATGACATCTTCACGCGCCGCTCTGATGCTCCCCATGTGGCGGACGGCTCCATCGTGAGGGTGTCCATCACCGAATACCCCACGCGCAAGAGCGCTGCCTGCGGCGTGGTGGAAGAGGTCATCGGCAGCGCGGATGACACGGCGCTCCTGATCGAACAGGTGATCGCGGCGCACAAGCTTCCTACGGCGTTCTCCGAGGCTGCGCTCGATGAGTCTGAGGCGTGCGATGCGGGCATTGAAGCGGCGCTGGCTGAAGGCTATGCGGACATGCGGGATCGCTTCACGTTCACCATCGACCCGAAAGACGCGCGCGATTTCGACGATGCGCTCTCCGTGGAGGACGTCTCTGCCGACCCGGCGGCTCCTGCTGGGGCGAAGACGCGTCTGGGCGTGCATATCGCGGACGTGTCCCATTACGTGGACCTGGGAAGCGCGTTGGACCTGCAAGCGCGCGAACGCGCCTGCAGCGTGTATCTGCCGGACCGCGTCATTCCCATGCTGCCGGAGCGGCTCTCGAACGGCATCTGTTCGTTGAACCCGGGGGAGGACCGGCTCTGCATGACCGTCGACCTGTATCTGGACAGCGCGGGGAAGCTGGTGGCGCACGAGGTGTTCCCGGCGGTCATGCGCTCCCGTGCGCGCCTTGATTACGGCCAGGCGCAGGACATCCTGGAGGGCAGGGGCGCGGAGACGGGGATCGCGCCGGAACTGCTGGACGCGCTCGTCCCGCGCATCAAGGCAGCGGACGCGATCGCCCGGGCGCGGCTGATTGCGCGCTTGGAAACGGGCGGACTTGAGTTCCACACGAAAGAAGCGAAGATCAAGCTGGACGCTTCGGGGGAACCCGTTGGCGTCATCGTGCGGGAGAAGACGGATGCCACCATGCTCATCGAAGAGGCCATGGTCTTCGCGAACGAAACGGTGGCGCGCCATTTGGAAGAGCGGGAATATCCCTGCGCGTTCCGTGACCACGAACCGCCGCCGGCGGACGGCCTGGCAGGCCTCATCCCAGTCTTCCAGGAGTTCAAATGGTTCACGCCCGCCATGGCGCGCAGATTGGCGGTGGCGGACCCCTATGTCATCCAGGAGGTTCTCAGCGCCGTTGAGGGGCACCTTGAAGAGACGCTGGTCTCCACGCTGCTCCTCCGGTGCATGTCGCGCGCGTTGTACCGGATGGACAACGTGGGGCATTATGGTCTGGGCCTTGATTCCTACTGCCACTTCACCAGCCCCATCCGCCGTTATCCCGATCTCATGGTGCATCGCGTGCTCAAATGCGCATGGAAGCGCGACCAGCGCACCGCGGCTTCCCTGAAGGACCAGATGCGCGCTTCGTGCGAACATTGCTCTGCGAAGGAGCGCGAAGCCGAGGCGGCGTCTCAAGAGGCCACGCGCGCGCTCATGTGTGTGTTCATGGCATCGAAGGTGGGGGAGACGTTCCCGGCCACCGTGTCCGGAGTGGCCAGCCACGGGCTCTATGTGGAACTGGAGACGTGCGCTGAGGGGCTCATTCCCGTGCGCACGCTGGGGGATGAATACTTCGCCTTCGATCCGGTGCGCCTCACGCTCACCGGCGTGGATTCCGGCACATCGTTCCGGTTGGGGGATGCCATCGCCGTGCGCCTCACCTCAGCCGATGCGCTGCTCTCACGGCTCACGTTCGCGCTCGCGTGACGCAGGTCGTATAATGCATGACTGCTGACTCAAGATGAAAGGAACGTGAAAGTGGCAAGCGTATCTACCGCGGATTTCCGCAACGGGATGTGCATCATCAACAACGGCAAGATGTGCACCATCGTCGAATTCCAGCACGTGAAGCCCGGCAAGGGCGGCGCATTCGTCCGCACGAAGCTGAAGGACATCAAGACCGGCCGCGTGGTGGATTACACCTTCAACTCCGGCACCAAGTTCGATTCGGTGCGCCTGGAGACGAAGAAGATGCAGTATCTCTACAACGATGGCTCTGATTTCAACTTCATGGACAATGACACCTATGAGCAGATGGCCATTCCTGCTGCCACGGTGGGGGATGCAGCCAAGTGGCTCAAGGAGAACGATGAGGCGTCGCTTCTGTATGCAGGTGATGAGCTGATCTCCATCGAGCCGCCCATGTTCGTGGAACTGGAGGTCACGCACACCGAGCCCGGTTTCAAGGGGGACACCGCCACCAGCACCACTAAACCCGCCACCCTTGAGACGGGCATCGAAGTGCAGGTGCCCACTTTCATTGAGATCGGGGACGTGCTGCAGATGGACACGCGCGATGGCAGGTTCATCAAGCGCGTGTAGCGCCCCTCATCCGCTTCACCGTTCTGTCGGGACGCTGGACATCGGTTCGGCGTCCCTTGTTCTATAATGGGACGTTCGAAAACGAGGACTTTGATACGTTCACATAAAGGAGGTGCGCCTATGGCCAGACTTCAGATCATGGACACCACCATTCGCGATGGCCAGCAGAGCCTGTGGGCCACGCGCATGCAGATAGGGGAGATGCTGCCCATCCTCCCGAAGATGGACAAGGTGGGATACTGGGCCATCGAAGCTTGGGGCGGTGCCACGTTCGATTCCTGTTTGCGCTTTTTGGATGAGAACCCGTGGGAACGTCTGCGCTCCATCAAGGCGAACACGCCGAACACGCCTTTGTCCATGCTCTCCCGCGGGCAGAACCTGGTGGGCTACAAGCATTATTCGCGGGATATCGTCTTCCACTTCATCGAAGCCGCGCATCGCAACGGCATCGAGGTTTTCCGCGTTTTCGATGCGCTGAACGACATCCGCAACGTGGTGGACAACGCTGAGGCCATCAAGGCTTGTGGCGCGCATTTCGAAGGCGCCATCTCCTACACCGTCTCTCCCGTGCACACCCTTGACAGCTTCCTGGAATACGGCCAGGCGCTGAAGGATCTGGGCGCGGACAGCATCGCCATCAAGGACATGGCGGGCATGCTCACGCCCTACCGGACCGAGCGCATGGTGAAGGCGTTCAACGCTGAGATCGGCCTGCCCGTGCACATCCATTGCCACTATGTGGGCGGCATGGCTCCAGCGAACATCATCAAGGCAGCTGAGGCGGGTGCCTCCATTGCGGACACCGCGCACGCGCCTCTTGCCTTCGGCAACTCCCATCCGGCAGTGGAGATGATCGTGGCGGCGTTCCAGGAGAGCCGCTATGACACCGGGCTTGACCTTGACCTTCTGTTCGAAATATCCGAATACTGGGAAGAGATGCGCAAGCGCGGCCACTACAAGCGCGGCGTGTCGTCGCTCACGCACATGAAGGTGTATTCGCATCAGGTGCCGGGCGGCATGATGTCGAACCTCATGAGCCAGCTGGAGGTGCAGAAAGCGGCGGACCGCTTGCCTGAGGTGATGGCTGAGATCCCGAAGGTGCGCGCTGAGGTGGGGTATCCGCCGCTGGTCACGCCGCTTTCGCAGATCGTGGGAACGCAGGCGGTGTTCAATGTCCTCACCGGCAAACGCTGGAGCGTCATCAGCAAAGAAATGAAAGACTACATCTGCGGCTTCTACGGCAAGGCTCCCGGCCGCATGGATCCGGCCATCGTGGCGAAGGTGACGGACGGGCAAGAGATCTTGGATCCGGACGTGGCTCCGGGCACGCTGGTCACCACCACCTACGAAGAGGTGGCAGCAGAGATAGGCGATCTGGCCCGCAGTGAGGAGGATGTGCTGATGTACGCGCTCTTCCCGAATGAGGCGCGCACGTATTTGAGCAAGCATCGCACATCCGAGAAAGTGGACTTCATGCTGGAGCAGGAGTCTTCAGGCACCAAGGAGGACGATTACGTGGACATCAATCAGATCAGGCAGCTGGCCGAGCTCGTTCAAGAGAGCGGCATCGGTGAGATCGTCGTGGAAGAGGAAGGCGTGCGCGTGGCCATCCGCATGCCCGGCGAAGGCGGGGAGGGTGCTGCGGCACCTCAAGCTCCGGCCATCGCTGCCGCACAGCCAGCCACCGCTTTGGCACCTGTCGCAGACCCGGCGCCTGCTGCTGATGAGCGTCCGTCCACGTGGTATCCGGTCACTGCTCCCATGGTGGGCACCTACTACGAAGCGCCCGCTCCTGGAGAGCCGCCCTTCGTGAAGGTGGGAGATGAAGTGGCTGCAGGTGAGACGCTCTGCATCGTGGAAGCCATGAAGCTCATGAACGAGATAACAGCTGAAGAGATGGGCACCGTGCGGGAGGTCTGCTTGGAAGACGCCACGCCTGTCGAGTTCGGCACCGTGCTCTTCTACGTGGAACCGCATGAGAAGTCCCAGGCCATTCCGCCGGAGCAGGCATGATGTTCAAGAAGATCCTGGTCGCCAACAGAGGTGAAGTGGCGTTGCGCGTGATGCGCGCGGCGCGCGAGCTGGGCGTGGAATGCGTGGCGGTCTACTCCACCGAAGATGCGGACACGCTGCCGGTGCGCTATGCGGACGAGGCGGTCTGCATCGGCCCGGCCCCATCTGCGCAAAGCTATCTGCAGATGTCCAACATCATAGAAGCAGCGAAGATGACCGGAGCCGAAGCCATCCATCCGGGATACGGCTTTCTTGCTGAGAACGCTGAGTTCGCGCGTGCCTGCGCAGAAGAGGGCATCGTCTTCATCGGTCCTTCGGCTGAATGCATCGAGAAGATGGGCGACAAGGCCACGGCGCGCAAGACCATGGCCGGCTGCGGCGTGCCCACCGTTCCTGGTTCAGATGGCCTTTGTGACACGGTGGAAGAGGCCCGCGCCTTCGCCGAGCGCGTGGGTTATCCGGTGCTCATCAAGGCCACGGCCGGCGGCGGCGGCAAGGGCATGCGCGAGGCGCATTCGCCTGAAGAGCTGGACAGCCAATACCAGGCCGCGCGCACCGAAGCGGGCGCGGCATTCGGCGATGACGGGGTGTACCTGGAGAAGCTGGTGCTCCGTCCGCGCCACGTTGAGATCCAGGTCTTGGCGGATGACCATGAGAACCGCATCGCGCTCTGCGAACGCGATTGCTCCATCCAGCGCAGGCATCAGAAGCTCTTGGAAGAGGCGCCTTCTCCGGCATTGGATGAGGAGACGCGCCGCCAGATGGGCGTGGCCGCCATCCGCGCCGTGCGGGCGGTGGACTACCGCAATGCGGGCACCATCGAGTTCCTGCTGGATGAGCGCGGTGAATTCTACTTCATGGAGATGAACACGCGCGTCCAGGTGGAGCATCCGGTGACGGAGATGATCACGGACACGGACATCATCAAGGAGCAGATCCGCATCGCTGCCGGAGAGCCCATCAGCGCAGCCGACCGTGCGCCGTTCACGCCGAATGGGCACGCCATCGAGATGCGCATCAACGCGGAAGACCCCGATCACGGCTTCAGGCCCTCGCCGGGCACGGTGACGAAGTTCCGCCTGCCGGGAGGCCCGGGCGTGCGCGTCGAGACGTTCGTCGAAGAAGGGTCCAAGATATCCCCGTACTATGATTCGCTGCTGGCGAAGTTGATCGTGCACGGGCAGGATCGGGCGGAAGCCATCGCGCGGGCGAAGCGCGCGCTGGATGAATTCCAGATAGAAGGCGTGGCCACCACCATCCCGTTCCACAAGCGCGTGCTGGACAATGAGGCGTTCGTGGCGGGAGAGGCCACCACGGATTTCATAGAGACCCAGATGGGAGATGTGCTATGACGGATTCAGTGCAGGCGCAGAACATGACCTTGGCGCCGGGCGTGGTGGACACCATCGTCTCCATCACCGCCTCTGAGACCGAAGGCGTGGCCAGCGTCGGTTCCCCGGTCACGTCCGGCATCCGCGCCATGTTCCAGGCAGGCCCGTCCACTTCAGGGATAGAGACGGTGCGCAATGAGGACGGCACGCTGGACGTTTCCTTGCATGTCAGCGTGTTCTACGGCACCGTCCTGCCCGATCTGGCCGACGAGCTGCGCCAAGCCATCGCGGAGGCGCTCAAGGTGCAGGTGGGAATGGATGTGAGCCGCGTGGACATCTACGTGGACGGCATCCAGTTCCCGTCCCGGTCCTGACGGCCATGGCGCACAAGCACGAACGCACCGGCGCGCGGCGCATCGCGTCGCAGGTCCTCTATTCGGCAGCCATCAGGAGCATGAGCGCTCAAGAGCTTTTGCGTTCCAACCTCATGGATTGCCTTGATGGGCCGCCTTCTGATTATGCCCTCAGGCTCATCACGGGCGTGGAGGAGCATGCAGAAGAGCTTGACGCCATCATCAACAAGGCAGCGAAGAACTGGACGCTTTCGCGCATGCCCATCATGGACGTGGCCATCATCCGCATTGCGTTGTATGAGATGCTCCATGTGGACGAGGTCCCGGTGTCCGTTTCGATCAATGAGGCGGTGGAGTTGGCGAAATGCTTCGGCGGTGAAGATGATTCGCCCAAGTTCGTGAACGGCATGCTGGGAGGCGTCGCGCGACAGATGGAAACGGACGCGGGCAAGGCTGCCACAGGCGCTTCGACGGAAGGAGCGTGAGATGGACGGTCTTTCTTTCGATGAGGCGAAGGCGCGCTTGGATGAGATCGCGGATGCGGTGGAGGATCCGGCCATCTCATTGGATGACGCGCTGGCGTTGTATGAGGAGGCTGTGAAGATCGGCTTGCATGCATGCGAGGTGAGCGAACAGGACGTGCTCGCTGCTGATGAGGAGCCGCAGGCAGACGCGGATGCGGACGCAGATGCTGCTGATGCGCCTCAGGAAGAGGCTTCTGGGATGGCGGCTCCAGCGGCGTCCGAGGAGTCGCAGACCTCCTTTCCAGATGAGGCCCTTTCAGGTGAATGACCATGGGACGGCGCGGCGCTCGCATACTGGATTGCATCTCATCCCCACGTGACCTGCACCTGCTGAGCGCGCAGGAGCTTGAGATCCTGGCCGATGAGATCCGCCAGCAGATCGTGGACACCACCTCCAAGAACGGCGGCCACGTGGCATCTTCTTTGGGCGCCGTTGAGATCATCTTGGCATGCCATAGCGTTCTGGACGCTCCCAAGGACAAGCTCATCTTCGACGTGGGGCATCAATCCTATGCGCATAAGCTGGTGACGGGGCGTTTGGATGCGTTCGGCACCCTGCGCAAGCATGGCGGCCTCTCCGGCTTCCCCAAGCCCAGCGAAAGCCCGTACGACACCCATCCTTCCGGGCATGCTTCTGATTCTCTTTCGGTGGCATCCGGCTTTGCGAAGGCGAAGCTTCTCCAGGGAGGGGACGAGCGCATCGTGGCCATCATCGGGGATGCGGCTCTTGCCGGCGGCATGGCGTTCGAGGCGCTGAACTACATCGGCAGCCAGCAGCTGCCCATGGTCATCATCCTGAACGACAACGAGATGTCCATCTCGCGCAATGTGGGCGCGCTCATGCGCCATCTGGGCAACATCCGCTCCACGGCGGGCTACCGCACTGCGCGCGATCTGATCCAGGAGCGCATGGAGAGCGGCGGGCGCATGAGCAATGCGTTCGTGGAATTCGGGCGGCGCGTGAAGGAATCCACGAAGCACATGTTCATCCCGGAATCCATGATCTACGAGCAGCTGGGCATCGTCTGCACGCCGCCCATCAACGGCAATGACATCAGCGAAGTGCGCGAGATGCTGGAGCTTTTGCTTCCTATGGAATGCCCGGTGCTCATGCACGTGGTGACGAAGAAGGGGGCCGGGTTCAAGCCGGCCGAGGATGATCCGGTGCGCTTCCACGGCACCGGTCCTTACAATCCGCTCACCGGAGAAGCGTACCCGAAGCCGGCGTCGGGGCCGAAGTACACCTCCGTGTTCGGCGATGCATTGGCGAAGGAAGCGGAAGCGGATGAGCGCATCGTCGCCATCACCGCTGCCATGGAGGACGGCACTGGTCTCAAGGCCTTTCACGACGCCTTCCCTGATCGTTTCATAGACGTGGGCATCGCTGAGGAACAGGCAGTGGGCATGGCTTCAGGGCTTGCGGCCGCGGGCATGAAGCCTGTGGTGGCGCTCTATTCCACGTTCATGCAGCGGGCGTTCGACCAGACAATCGCGGATGTGGCTCTGCCTGACCGCAATGTCGTGTTCGCGCTGGACCGTGCGGGGCTGGTGGGGGATGACGGACCCACCCATCACGGTGCGTTCGATATCTCCTATCTGCGCTTGATCCCCCATATGCGCATCCTCTGCCCGTCGGATGCGGATGAGCTTGCCAGTGCGCTGCACACGGCTCTGTCCTTGGGCGGTCCGGTGGCCCTGCGCTATCCGCGCGGATGCGCTCCCGCGCCGGTGCAAGGGGAGGCGCAGATGCTGGACGTGGGCCGGGCACGCCAAGTGCGCGAAGGAGCCGATGCCGCCATCCTCGCCTGGGGGCGCGCCGTGGGCGCTGCCGTTGCGGCGGCCGATGCTCTTGCTTCAGAGGGCATCCAGGCATCGGTCTTCGACATGCGCTGGGCGAAGCCGCTGGATGAGGCGGCCGTGCGCGCAGCAGCCGCCACAGGGGCGGTGGTCACCGTGGAAGAGGGTTCGGTCATCGGGGGCGCGGGCAGCGGCGTGTTGGAGCTCTTGGCGGATGCGGACCTCACGCCGCGCGTGCGCACCATGGGCCTGCCGGATGAGTTCGCCATGCAAGGTGACACGGATCTCCTTCTGGAAGACGCCCATCTTGATGCCGCTTCCATTGTCCTGTCCGTGAAGGACATCCTGTAACGCTCTCCCTTCGCGCGCGTGATCCCCTCATTCCATCCGATGGCGCTGGCACCATCCTGACCGCGGGCTCTGCGTAGCGGACGTGGGAAGCCCTGTCCCTACGGCCTCGCTGATGCAGCCCTCGTCGTAGGGCAGGGGCTTGCCCCTGCCGCTTGTTTTCCTCCACGCTCCGCTGTCCCGCGCCCAACGGTGCGTCGTCGCAGGGCGCATGCCGTCCAACAAGGTGCGGCCGTGATAAGATGCGCGGAATCTTTTTCGCAGATGGAGGTTCATTTGGGATTGCCGGCTCGCAAGCGGATGCGTTTGAAGGGATACGATTATCGGATGGCAGGATCGTATTTCATCACGATATGCACGGCAGGAAAGCGGTGCGTTTTGGGTGAGGTGGTTGCTCCTGACCATGCGGGGGCGGCGGGGGCGAGCCCCTGCCCTACGGAACCGAAGTGCCTTTTGTCTCCTATGGGGCGGATCGTCCGTGATGAGGCGCTGCGCATTCCTCTGCATTTTTCCTCAGTGAACATCGATTCATTCATCGTCATGCCGAACCATGTGCATCTGCTGCTTTCGATCATGGTTGATGGTGATTCCAGTTTGAGCGAGATCATCGGGCGATTCAAATCTGTTTCAACGCGTCGCGTCAATGAGGCCTGCGGGACTTCGGGGCGGAAGCTTTGGCAAACCGGGTTCTATGACCATGTCATTCGTGACCGCTCTGATTTCGAAGGCAGATGTTCGTATATCGAGAGGAATCCGTTTCGCTGGATCGGTCATCCGGGCTGATGCGGGGCGGCAAGGGCAAGCCCTTGCCCTACGGGTTGCTCATGGTTGCATTTGACGCATGAGAGCACTGATTCGAATCACTTGACGGGCAGATCTCAGGGATGGGGCTTGTCCCATCCGTTGCGGCTGGGGCCATCTGGAGCGCATTGAAACGATGGTCTGTTTCCAGCGTGTGAACAGGGGGGTTCGCGCTCGTTAACTCTCTCTTGTCCTGCATGTTCAGCCAGCGGCATCTGGAATCATCGGATGCGTGCAAGGCGGCTGAAGACGGAAGGAGAAGGAAATGGACGGAGGAACCTCTGCGTTCATGATGGTGGCAGCCATGCTGGTGCTCCTCATGACGCCCGGGCTCGCGTTCTTCTATGGAGGGCTTTCCCGGAGGAAGAACGTGGGGAACACCATGTGCATGGTGATGGTGGTGATAGGCATCGTGGCCGTCACTTGGACGGCCGTGGGCTGGTCGCTGGCCTATGGCGGCGATGGTGACAACCCTGTATTCGGCGGCTTCGATCAGCTGATGCTCTTCGGCAACGTGGAAGCTCTGCTGATCGAAGCGGAAGCGCCCGGGGAGGCGCTCTATCCCTCTTTGGTGGACGTGGCCTTCCAGATGGCGTTCTGCATGATCACCTGCGCCATCATCACCGGCGGCGTGGCGGGCCGCATGAAGTTCGGCGCGGTCTGCGCGTTCCTCACCGTGTGGGCCGTGGTGGTGTATCCGCCGCTCGCGCACATGGTGTGGGGCGGTGAAGGCTCTCTCATCGGTGATCAGATCGGTGCGCTGGATTTCGCAGGCGGGGACGTGGTGCACATCTCCAGCGGCCTCACGGCGCTCGTCCTGTGCATCCTCTGCGGGCGCCGCAAGGGTTTCGGCATCATGGGATACCGGCCCCATAACGTGCCGTTCGTGGCTTTGGGCGCGGCGCTCCTCTGGTTCGGCTGGTTCGGATTCAATGCGGGCAGCGCCTTCGCGCCTGACGGGGTGGCGGCCCTCGCGCTGGTGAACACCGTTTGTGCATCAGGGGCTGCCGTGATCTCCTGGATGGCGGTGGAGCGCATCTTGGTGAAGAAGCCCACGCTGGTGGGCGGATGCACGGGCCTGGTGGCAGGGCTCGTGGTCATCACGCCGGCTGCGGGCTTCGTGGAGCCTTGGGCGGCGGTGGTGATGGGCCTTGCGGTGTCCCCGGTCTGCTATGCGGCCATATCCCATGCGAAGCGCGCATTCGGCTATGACGACGCGCTGGATGCTTTCGGGTGCCATTGCGTGGGCGGCGTCCTGGGCGGCGTCCTCACGGGCATCTTCTGTGTGCCGGAGCTGTCTTGGACGGAGGCGGGCGGCCTCATCTACACCGGTGACTTCTCCCTTTTGGGTTCGCAGATCCTGGGGATCGTGGTCACCATCGTGTTCGTGGGCGTCTTGGATCTGGTGTTGGGGCTCATCTTGAAGGCGTGCTTCAAAGGGAGCCTGCGGGTGAGCGATGAAGCGGAGGCGCTCGGCTTGGACGTGTCTGAGCATGGTGAATCGGCATATCCGGCCTACGTGGGCCTTGACTAGGAAAGGAGGTCTGGCATGAAGCGGGTCACTGCCATCATCCGGCCAGAGCGCATGGAAGCCGTGAAGGATGCCTTGTTCAACAACGGCGTGCACGGCATGACCGTGAGCCAAGTGAATGGCTGCGGCAACCAGCATGGCTGGAAGGAATACTATCGCGGCACGGAAGTGCTGCTCAACATGGTCCCGAAGGTGAAGATCGAAGTGGTGGTCCATGAAGAGCAAGCGGACGCCGTGGTGGATGTGATGATCGCCTCTGCCCGCACCGGAGAGGTGGGGGACGGCAAGATCTTCGTGAGCCCGGTGGATGAGGTCATCCGCATCCGCACCGGAGAGCGGGGAGACGGCGCCATCTGAGGGTGCCATCCGGTGGGTCGCGCCGGGAGGTCCTCCGGGCCTCCCGGCTCCGTTGCGTCATTTGCTAGAATATCCAGTTCGAACCGGACCAGATCATGAGAGCGGGCGCACAGCGTTGATCCTCCAACTGGAGCGCATATCCAAATCTTTCGGCAGCCGAGAGCTCTTCTCGGATGTCTCCATGCGTCTGGAGGCGGGCGATCGCTTCGCGCTGGTGGGGCCGAACGGCGCGGGCAAGACCACGCTGTTGAACATCATAGCTGGCGCAGAGGACGCGGATGAGGGCACCATCACGCTGGCCAAGGGCGCGCGGGTGGGCTACCTCAAACAGGAGGCCATAGAGATGGGGGAACGCCCCGTCTTCGAGGAGGTCATCTCCTCCCAGGCGGAGGTCCTGGAGATGGAGCAGCGTCTTGCGCGCCTGGAAGCTGAGCTGGGAGCCGAACCGTCCCCTGAGGCCTTGGTGGAGCTGGGGCGCGTGCGGGACGCCTATGAGATGATGGGCGGCTACAGCCTTGAGGCGAAGGTGCGCGCGGTGCTGTTCGGCATCGGGTTCACTGAAGAGGACCTCTCCCGTCTCACCACGGAATTCTCCGGCGGCTGGCAGATGCGCATCGCGCTGGCGAAGCTGCTCGTGCGCAACCCGGAAGTGCTGCTGTTGGACGAACCTACGAACCACCTTGACCTTGAGTCCGTCAAATGGCTGGAAGGATTCTTGCGCACCTATGAAGGCACTGTCATGGTGGTGAGCCATGACCGGGCTTTCATGGACAACATGGTGGACCATGTGGCAGAGATCGATAACGGCGCGCTCACCCTGTACAAGGGCAACTATTCCGCGCATCTGAAGGCGCGCGCTGAGCGGATAGAGCGTCTGCGGGAGGAACGCCGCAGCCAGCTTGAGGAGATGGCCAAGCTGGAGGCGTTCGTCGAACGGTTCCGCTACAAGGCCACCAAGGCGAAGCAGGCTCAGGACCGCTTGAAGAAGCTGGAGCGCCTGAAGGCAGAACTGGTGGAGATCCCCGAAGAGAAGCACGCCATCCGCTTCGATTTCGTGCAACCGCCGCGCACGGGGGATGAAGTGGTGCGTGCGCGGGGCCTTTCGAAGCGCTTCGATGACAAGCAGGTCTATGAGGGGCTCGACTTCTCCCTCTACCGGGGCGAAAAGGTGGCCTTGGTGGGGCCGAACGGCGCAGGCAAATCCACGTTGCTCAAGATGGTCGCGGGCGTGCTCGTGCCGGATGAGGGCAGCGTCACGTTGGGAGAGCATGTGAGCCGCACCTACTATGCGCAGCATCAGCTGGAAGAGCTCACCAGCACGAACACCGTGTTCGAAGAGCTGGATCGCGCGGCTCCGGGATGGTCCATCTCGCAGGTGCGCAGCCTCTTGGGCGCGTTTTTGTTCAAAGGGGATGACGTGGACAAGCGCGTATCCGTCCTGTCCGGTGGCGAGAAGAGCCGCTTGGCACTGGCGAAGATGCTGGTAGCGCCCACGCCGCTGCTCTGTTTGGACGAGCCCACGAACCATCTGGACATCTCCAGCGCGGACGTGCTGGAGCAAGCCCTCCGGCAGTTCGAGGGCACGATCCTTCTGATCACCCACGACCGCCATCTCATCGAGGGCGTGGCGAACCGCATCGTGGAGGTGAAGGATGGCACGGTGACGGATTATCCGGGCGGCTGGGATTACTATCTGTTCAAATCCGGCCAAGCGGAAGAGCGGGCTTCTTCCGGCCCGTCGGTGGTGGATGAGATCGTGGGCGCCTCACCTGGCGGAAGCGCTGCGGCCACCACGGGAAGCGGCGCGCCCATCACGGTGAATCGCACCCGCCATGGGGCGGCTTCCAGCGCCCCTTCTGCGCGCAAGACCAAAGAACAGAAGCGGGCTGAAGCGGAGGCGCGCCAGAAGAAGAGTCAAGCCACGAAGGATGTGAAACGCAAGCTGGAAACGCTGGAAAAGCGCATGGAGCGCGACGGTGCGCGCATGGAGGAGATCTTGGGGCTCATGGCGGACCCTGATTTCTATATCAAGGAGGATGCAGCGACGGATCTCATCAAAGAGCATGGCGAGCTCAAGGCGCGCATGGAAGCGGATGAGGCTGCGTGGCTGGATCTTTCAGAGGAGATGGAGCGCATCCTTTCAGAGGTGGGAGCATGAGCGTGGATGATCTGGCTTATTACGCCTGCGCCATCGTGAGCTTCGCGGTGGCGCTCACCGGCCATGAGGTGGCGCACGGGTTCGCTGCCTACAAGCTGGGCGATCCTACAGCCAAGCGCGCAGGGCGGCTGTCCTTGAATCCGCTCAAGCACATCGACCCGTTCGGCACGGTCATCCTGCCGCTTCTGCTGATGGTGCTGCACATGCCCATCTTCGGCTACGCCAAGCCGGTTCCCTATGACCCGCGCTACTTCAAGGATCCGCGCAAGGGGGACGCCATCACGGGCTTTGCGGGCCCTGTGGCCAATCTGGTGATGGCCGTGGCGGCCTCCATCGTGGCGTATCTGGTGTTCGCGGCGGCGCCCCATCTCATGCAGTCAGATGCGGGGTATTTCCTCATGCTCCTTCTGGCCACGTTCACGTTGGTGAACCTCTACCTGATGTTCTTCAACCTCATCCCCATCCCGCCTTTGGACGGCTCATCCATCATCGCGGTATTCATCCCGCCCCGGCTGCTGCCGAAGTGGTATTCCATCCAGCACTACGCGTTCCCGGTGTTCATGATCGCCATCATCGCTCTCCCGTATCTGGTGGGCTTCAACCCGTTCTCGTGGTATCTGGACGTGACGGCGGGCAATGTGGCGAACCTCCTGTTCCCCATCAGGATATCGTGAGGGAGGGCATGTGGCGTACAAAGTGAAGACCGAGGCCTTCGAAGGCCCGTTCGATCTCTTGCTGTATTTGGTCAGCAAGAAGCGCGTGGACATCGGCGCCATCTCCATCGCGGAGATTGCGGACCAGTATCTGGCTGAAGTGGCGCGCATGAAGAGCCTGGACTTGGATGTGGCATCTGACTTCCTTTTGGTGGCCTCCACGCTCCTTGAGATGAAAGCCCGCGCTCTGGTGCCGAAGCCGCCGGTGGAGATCGATGAGGAAGTGGAAGGCTTGGCACCTGATGAGGCGCGCGAGGTGTTGGCGCAGAAGCTCATCGCCTACAAGCAGTTCAAGAACGCCTCAGAAGAGCTGTACGGGCGCTATCTGTCCGAAGGGCGCATGCATGCGCGCCCGTTCGGGCCGGGGCCGGAGTTCGGGGATCTGACCCCTGATTTCTTGCGGGGGGCCAGCCTGGATGACCTGGGGCGCGTGGCTGCGGCGGCGCTCGCGCGGCGCGAGGTGTTCCTTCTGGAGAGCGAGCACATCGCTAGCAAGCCCATTCCTGTGGAAACGTTCGTGCGCAGCATCCATGAGCGCATCGTCTCTGAGAAGCGGCTCTCCTTCCATCAACTGGTGCGCGCATCTCGCACTCCTCAGATCGTGGTGGTCACGTTCTTGGCAGTGCTGGAGCTGTACAAGCGCCAGATGGTGCGCGTGGATCAGCCGGACGCGTTCGGCGACATCCATATCGAATACATCGAGGGCTCGGGCGCCCTCTTTCTGGAGGAAGGGGAGGACGCATGACGTTCGCAGATGAGGCCTATCTGGAAAGCGCCTTGGAATCTCTTCTGTTCGTGAGCGATGAGCCGGTGGCTGCTGCGCGCTTCGCGGAGGTGCTGGAGGCGGATGCGGCTTCCATTGAGGCGGCGCTCTCCCGCATCCGGGAGGCGCGGCAGCAGACGAACGCGGGCATCCAGCTTCGGGAAGCGGCGGGCGGCTGGCAGCTGGTCACCCATGCAGAGCACCATGAACTGGTGGAGCGCTATGTGCGCTCCTGGGACGTGCGGAAGCTCTCTGCCGCCGCCATGGAGACGTTGGCGGTCATCGCCTACATGCAGCCGGTCACGCGATCGCAGGTCTCATCGGTGCGTGGCGTGACCTCTGATTCATCGGTCAGTTCGTTGGTGGAGAAGGGCCTGGTGCGGGAGATGGGCACGGCCGATGCGCCCGGCAATCCCACCCTCTATGGCACCACGCGCACGTTTTTGGACAAGTTCGGGCTGAGGGGTCTGGATGACATGACCGATCTGGCCGAGTTCGCGCCGGATGAGGAGACGGAGCGCTTGATCCGCCAGCGCCTGTCGGCTACGCGTGAAGAGACGGCGCTCACAGATGAAGAGGCGGCCCGCCTGGCTGAGCAGATGCTCTATGACGATGATGCGGACGAAGCCGTGGCGGGCATGGTGGCGGCGGAAGCGGCCGTGCAGCTGGAGCGTGCGGCCGATGAGCTGACGGAAGCGGATGGCCCGGAAAGTGCGGATCCGGTGCGCCAGATGATGCGCGAGGCGCTGGCTTCCACTGCGGGCGTGGTGGAGAAAGTGGATTTCGACGCGCTCACCTTCGATACCGACGATGAGTGAGGTGCGGCTCCAGAAGATCCTGGCGCGCTCAGGCGCCGGTTCGCGCCGGGCGTGCGAAAAGCTCATCGAAGCCGGGCGCGTCACGGTGAACGGGCGCGTGGCGCAGTTGGGCCAGAGCGCGGATGCTTCTGTTGATGACGTGCGCCTTGATGGGAAGCGCATCACGCTGCCGGATGAGCGCGTGGTCATCGCCCTCAACAAGCCTTGCGGATATCTGAGCGCCATGGGCGATGACCGTGGCAGGCGCTGCGCATCAGAGCTTCTGCCTTTGGAGAGGTGGCCGTCGCTCTTCCATGTGGGGCGTCTGGATGCGGACACCAGCGGGCTCCTTCTGTTCACCACGGATGGGGATCTGGGACAAGCGCTGGCGCACCCGTCCCACGAGGTGCAGAAGGAGTACGTCGCATGCGTCAAAGGGCGCGTGGATGAGGCGTCATTGCAGCGTCTGCGGGAAGGCGTCGTGTTGGATGACGGGCCCACGGCACCAGCCGCGGCAGAACTGCTCTCCTGCGATGGAGGCGTCTCTTGCGTGCGCCTGCGCATCCATGAGGGACGCAACCGCCAGGTGAGGCGCATGATGGACGCTGTGGGGCACCCGGTGAGAAGACTTGAGCGCACGGCCATCGGAGGCGTGAGGCTGGAGGGCATCCCGCAAGGCGGCTGGCGGCTCCTTGCCGCCGATGAAGTGGAGCGTCTGTTCAGCGCCTGAACCTTTACAATGTCCTCAAGACCCGGCAGAGAATATGAGGGAGACCAGTGGAATCGAGCGCTTCACAGACCGCACCGTTCAAGAACGTGGCCCTGGCAGGCTTGGGGCTCATCGGAGCGTCATTCGCCGGGGCCATCAAACGCGCCTACCCGGATGTGCGCATCTTCGGCGTTGACACGGATTCCCGCAGCGGCGTGGTGGCAGTTGAGCGGGGCTGGGTGGATGAAGCCGCAACTCCTGGCGATCCTGCGTTCGCACGTTTTTTGGGGGATGAGGCGGACCTGTTCATCATCGCCACGCCGGTGGCGGCGGTGGACGGCTATTTCAAGCTGATCCGGGAGACGGGCTTCGCGGGCGTGGTGACGGACACCGTCTCCACCAAAGCCCATATCATCAGCAGCGCTGATGAGCTGCTGCCGGACACCACGCGCTACATCCCGGGGCATCCCATGGCAGGGTCGGAGGCCAGCGGGGTAGATGGTGCGCGCACTGACCTGTACGAGGGCGCGAACTGGATCCTCTGCCCTGATGACACCACGGATGCGGACAGCTTCCAGAAGCTCCATGAGCTCATCTGCGGCATCAGCGCGCGCGTGGTGTCGTTGCCGCGCGAAGAGCACGACCGGGCGGTTGCTGTGGTCAGCCATGTGCCGCACATGGTGGCCTCATCGCTCATGCGCCTGGCGCTGGACCACGCTGATGAGAACAACGCGCTCATGCGCCTGGCGGCGGGTGGCTTCAAGGACACCACGCGCGTGGCTGCAGGCTCGCCTGAGCTGTGGTGCGGCATCGCGTTCGACAATGCAGAGGCGCTCTCCCGTGGCCTGCACGAGATGGAGCAGATCATCGCCTCGTACGCGGAGGCCATCGAGCAGCGCGATGCGGATGGATTGAAGACGCTCCTGCGCGTGGCGGCGGATGCGCGCCAGGCGCTCCCGGCCCAGTGGGTGCCCGGTTCCGACAAGCTCTTGGAAGTGCGCATCCCCATGGTGAACCGCACGGGCGTAGTGGCGGAGGTCACCACCATCGCCAGTTCGGTGGGGTGCAACATCCAGTCCATAGAGATAGACCATCTCTCCGAGGGCAATGCGGTGCTCTCGCTCATGCTGACCGACGAAGGGGATATCGGCCAGCTGTCATTCCAGCTCATCGACGCAGGCTATACTGTGTCTTTCAGACCCATCGAGCCGAAGGAGCATGCTCATGTCTGATGCCGCTGCCATCCAACCGTTCGCTCGTCCGCTTTCTGGGGACGCGCGCGTGCCTGGGGACAAATCCATCTCGCATCGCGCGGTGCTGTTCGCCGCCATGGCTGAGGGCACGTCGCATCTGGAAGGCGTGCTGGATTCGGAGGACGTCCGCTCTTCCATGAAGGTCGTGTCTCAGCTGGGCGCCCAGGTCAATCTTGAAAAGGGGCCGGACGGGTCGTTGTCGGGCACGGTCACGGGGTGGGGAGCTGCCGGTCCGGTGCAGCCCGATGGGCCTCTTGATTGCGGCAACTCAGGCACCACGGCGCGCCTGCTCATGGGCATGCTGGCCCCGTGGGAAGTGGAGGCGGTCATCACTGGGGACGAATCGCTCTGCCGGCGTCCCATGCGCCGCAACACGGCGCCGCTCATGAAGATGGGCGTCCAGTTCGAACCGGCCGAGGCGGACCACCTTCCCATCACGGAGATCGGCACGCCGAACCTGCGCGCCATCACCTACGACGCGCCCATGGCGTCCGCCCAGCTGAAGACTGCGGTGCTCTTGGCGGGCGTGCGCGCTCAAGGCACCACCACCCTGAACGAGCCAGCGCCCTCGCGCAACCATACGGAGCTGATGCTCCCTGAGTTCGGCGTTCCCACCACGGCCGGCACGCGCGTGGCCACAGTGACGGGGCCGGTGCTCATGCATGCCTCGGACATCGCGGTGCCGGGCGATCCGTCCTCGGCAGCGTTCCTCTGCGCCGCAGCCATCCTCATGCGCGGCAGCAGCATCTGTGTACAGGACGTTTCTCTGAATCCGGCGCGCACGGGCTTCGTGCGCACGCTGGAGCGCATGGGAGCGAAGATCGAGGATGCGCGCACGGGCGCAGAGGGCAAGGAGCCTTACGGTTCCATCTGCGCGTCTTATTCGCCGAGCCTGCATGGGTGCGAGGTTCCGGCCCAGCATTTCGCATCCATCGTGGATGAGGTGCCCATTCTGGCCATCGTGGCGGCCCATGCGAAGGGCGTCACCGTTTTCAAGGGTGCGGGGGAGCTGCGCGTGAAGGAGACGGATCGCCTCCAGGCCATCATGGACGGGCTGGAGACGATCGGCGTGGATGCCTGGGAGGAGGGGGACAACCTCTACATAGAAGGAGACCCTGATCTCACCGTTGCGCCGGATGTGGAATTCGATTCGCGGGGAGACCATCGTCTGGCCATGACCTGGGCGGTCCTGGGGATGTGCGCGGGGGTCCCGGTGAAGATCCGCGGCTTCGAGAGCATCGCCATCAGTTTCCCGGGCTTTCTGGACGCCCTGCGCGCATTGGAGGCATAGATGATCGTCGCCATCGACGGACCTGCGGGCGCTGGCAAATCGAGCGTGGCGCGCGCAGCGGCCAAACAGCTGGGGTTCAAGTGCTTGGACACGGGAGCGATGTATCGCGCGGTGGCCTGGCTTGCCGTGGAAGAGGGCGTGGCGCTGGATGACGAGGGGGCGTTGGGCCGCGTGGCGCAAGAGTGCCGCATCTCCTTCATCCATGATGAGGGCGACCCCATCGCCCGTGGCATCACGGTGAACGGCCATGACGTCACCGAAGCCATCCGCACGACGGAGATCGACAAAGCGGTGAGCCCCGTCTCTGCGGCGCCTTCAGTGCGCGAAGCCATGACCGAAGAGCAGCGGCGCATCGGAAGGACAGGGGATTACGTCATCGAGGGGCGGGACATCGGCACGGTGGTGTTCCCTGATGCTGACCTGAAAATCTTCCTCACGGCCACCAATGAGGAGCGCGCGCATCGGCGCGTGCGCCAGAACGCGGACCGCGGCATCGGATCCATTGATTACGCGGAGGTGCTGGCGGACATCATCCGGCGCGATGAGGCGGATTCCACGCGCGCGGCCGCCCCGTTGAAGCCGGCGGATGACGCGCGCATCATTGATTCCACGGGCACCTACATCGAAGACATCATCGAGAACATCTGCGTGTTGGCGCGCATGGTGCAAGCATCCGACGGAGCGTGCTGAGGATGGGTCTTTTCCTGCCCTATGAGAAGATGTGGGACATGCCTTTGGGCGGCATCTCCTCTGAGAAGCAGATCCCGCATTGGTTCGGAAATCTGGCCTATGTGGTGGTGGGCGGCGTCTGCAAGCTGCTCTTCCGCTATCGTGTGGATGGCCGTGAGGCTCTGCGCGCATTCAAAGGGAAATGTGGAGCGGTGGTGGTCTGCAACCATACGTCGTTTCTGGATGTGGCGTTCATCTATCTGTCCGCGCGCCCGAAGCAGTGGATCCGCCTCATGGGGCGTGATTCCCTGTTCGACAACGCGCATGGGCTGGTGGGGCAGATTCTTTCGCGCGTGGGCGCATTCCCGGTGAAGCGGGACACTTCTGACCGGACGGCCATCAAGCGCGCGGCGCGCATGCTCAAAGAAGACGAACTGGTGGGGATCCTTCCCGAAGGCACCCGGCGAGGCAAGGGGTCCAAAGTGCCCAGCCTGCATGCGGGCGCCGCCTTCGTGGCGAAGATGGGGCGCGCGCCGCTCCTTCCCATGACGGTGCGCAACGCGGAGCTGGTGAAGCAGAAAGGCCAGCGCATCCGTTTCCCGAAGATCACGGTGGAATACGGCAGCCCCGTCGTTCTGGCCGATTTCGATTTCCTTCCGAAGGCGGACCGGTTGGATGCCTGCACGTGGTACGCCATGCGTGAATGCTTCGCGCTCTCTGCGCGCATCCCGGCTGATGAGGTGGACATGGCGGCGCTCTTCCCGGAATCTGAGGATTGGACATCCGTTTTCAAGGAACACCCTATCCCGAAGCGCACGCCCGAGGAGGCCATCGCCGCATGCAGGTGATCCTGGCCAAGTTCGCGGGCGCTTGCTACGGGGTGCAGCGGGCGTTGGACATGGTGGATGGCCTGGTGGAAGCGGGTCGCCATGTGTCCACCATCGGTCCGCTCATCCACAACCCCCAGGTGGTCAGCAAGCTTGAAGAGGCGGGCGTACAGGTGGCGGCATCCCCTGGAGACATCGAAGAGGGGACCGCGGTCATCCGCAGCCACGGCGTGGCTCCGCAGGTGAAAGCCGATCTTGTGGCTCGCGGGCTGGAGGTGGCCGATGCCACTTGTCCCCATGTGGCCCGCGCCCAGGCGGCCGCGGCAGAGCTGGCTCAGGCGGGCTGCCGCGTGCTGGTGGTGGGGGAGGCGGGGCATCCGGAAGTGGAGGCGCTCCTGGCGTGCGCGAAGGATGCAGGTGCGGCGGCTGATGTGGTGCTGGCTCCTGAAGACATCCCGCAGGGGCTGTACGACCCGGTGGGCGTGGTGGTGCAGACCACGCAGACGCGCGACAACCTGGATGCCATCCTGGATGCGCTCCAAGCGCGGGGTCTGGCGCCACAGATCAAGGACACCATCTGTTCGGCCACGCGCAAGCGCCAGAAGACCGCGAATGAGCTGGCCTCGAAAGTGGATGCCATGGTGGTCATCGGAGGCCGCAACTCATCCAACACCACGCGGCTCTCAGAGATCTGCTCAAAAGCCTGTCCGAAGACCTTCCATGTGGAATCTCCTGATGAGGTGGGCGCGCTGGATCTTTCTGGTTGCACCATCATCGGCGTGACGGCGGGCGCATCCACGCCGGAAGACCAGATAGAGGATGTGGTCCGCTTGCTGGAAGCGTGGGGAGATCGGTGAGGCAGCGCGCATGCGAGGCGCTCATCGCTGTGGTGGATCCCGGCTCTCCCGCTGCACGTGCAGGCTTCGAGGCGGGAGACGCCATCCTGGCCGTGGATGGGCAGCCGGTTCGGGACATCCTGGATTGGCGATGGCTCACCACCGAAGAGGCCTGCACGGTGTCATACCGCGGGAAGCTCGGGGAGACGGGCGAGGCGCAGCTGGAGCGTTCTCTCTCAGAGCCGTGGGGCATCACGTTCTCGGGCATCCTTTTCGACGGGTGCCGCATCTGCCGCAACGCGTGCACCTTCTGTTTCATGCGCCAATTACCGAAAGGCTTGAGGGGCACGCTCTCTGTGCGTGACGATGACTACCGTTTGAGCTTCTTGCAAGGGAACTTCGTCACGCTCACGAACTTGGATGCGGAAGACGTGGCGCGCATCTGCGAACAGCGCATCTCCCCTTTGCGGGTGTCCTTGCACGCGGCGGACCCGGCGGTGCGCCGGTCCCTCATGGGGAAGAACGCTGATGTGGGCATCCGCAACTTGGAAACGCTCTTGGATGCAGGGATCAGCATCGATGCGCAGATCGTGCTGGTGCCGGGCGTGAACGATGGCGCTGTGCTGGATGAAACGCTTTTGTGGGCTTACGCGCACCCGGGCATCCAGACTGTGGGCATCGTGCCCTTGGGCTACACGCGCCACCAGGATGCGTTCACTGCGGGCTTCGATGATCCTGCATCATCTCAGGCCGTTCTCCAGCAGATCGCGCCATTCCAGGAACGCGCACAGGAAGAACGGGGATGCGCCTGGGTGTTCGCAGCCGATGAGTTCTACCTCACGGCGTTCGGGGATGAAGTCTTGAGCAACCTGCCGAATGCCGTGTTCTACGGGGATTTCTCCATGTACGAAGACGGCATCGGCATCGTGCGCTCATCCGTGGACGGGTTCAATGAAGCGCGGGCGTTAGGAGAGCTGGAGGAGTTGGCGTGCGCGTTGGATGATGCGGGAGCGCGGGCGGTCATGGTCTGCGGACGGGCCATGGAGCGCTATCTGCCCCAGCTCATCGCGTCGTCCCCTTTGCAGGGGTGCATGGAGGCGCTCTTCGTGGACAACGCGTTCTTCGGAGGGAACGTGAACGTGACGGGCCTTCTGGCCGGGGAGGACATGGCGCGCGCCATTCGCCATCATGGGGCATCTGATGCGCTTTACCTGTTGCCTGCGGTGGCCTTCAACGCTGATGGCGTCACGGTGGATGACCTCACGGCGGAAGACATCGGCCGCCGCGCAGGCGAGCGTTGCCTGACGGTCCCTTCCAATCCGCTAGACTGTATCCCATACCTGCTGGACGTTTTGAAGGACAGATGACATGGCATTGCCACTGGTCGCGGTCGTTGGCCGCCCGAACGTGGGCAAATCCACGTTCGTGAACAAGATCGCGCAGACAAGCGACGCCATCGTGCATGAGATGCGCGGCGTCACGCGCGACCGCAGCTACCATCAAGCGGATTGGAACGGCGTGGATTTCATGCTGGTGGACACCGGCGGCATCGAAGTGTCCACGGATGACGATTTCCAGCAGTCCATCCGTGCGCAAGCCTATGAGGCGAAGGACCAGGCTGACGTCATCCTGTTCATGGTGGACGGACGTGCGGGCGTGCAGACGGATGACGAGGAAGTGGCGCGCCTGCTCAAGCGCACGGGCAAGCCGATGTTCCTCATCGTGAACAAGTTGGATGATCCTTCCGCTGAAGGCGCCATCTGGGAATACTACCAGCTGGGGCTGGGGGATCCGTGGCCGGTGTCATCGGTGCACGGGCACGGCACCGGGGACTTGCTGGATGCGGTGGTGGATGCCATCCGGGAGGCCGGTTTGGACGCGGAAGAGGCGGAAGAGCCGGCGGTCAACATCGCCATCATCGGGCGTCCGAATGCGGGAAAGTCGTCCCTCACCAACAAGCTCACGAAGGGTGAACGCTCCATCGTGAGCCCGGTCGCCGGCACCACGCGCGATGCCATCGACACGCTGGTGGAACACGATGAGAAGCTCTACCGCATCGTGGACACGGCGGGCCTCAGGCAGAAGAGCAAGATATCGGAATCCGTGGAGTACTACGGGTTCGTGCGCGCCATGCGCGCCATCGACCGGGCGGACGTGGCGGTGCTGGTGATCGACGGCACGCTGGGCGTCACCAACGAAGACCAGCGCGTGGCGAACTATGCGGCTGAGCGCGGCTGCGCTTTGGTGGTGGTGCTCAACAAGTGGGACATCGTGGAAGGGCCGGAGGCAAAGGAGAAAGTCCGGTTCGATCTGGAAGATGAACTGGTCTTCGTGAGCTATGCGCCGGTGATCGCCATCTCTGCTCTCACGGGCAAGGGGGTGGAACGCGTCTGGAAAGCTGTGGACGAGGCGTTCGCGCATTATGCCGAGACGCTGCCCACGGCGCGCTTGAACCGTTGGCTGGCGGAGATCCAGGAGACGGGGCACACCGTCACGCGCGGCAAGACCATCCTGCGCATCAAATACGTCACGCAGACGGGCGCCTGTCCGCCGCGGTTCACATTCTTCTGCAACCGGCCGGATATCGTCACGGACAATTTCCAGCGGTTCTTGGAGAACCGGCTGCGCAAAGCATTCAGCCTTGAAGGCACGCCTGTGCGCTTCAAGTTCAAGAAGAAGGATTGATCCCATGGCTGCATCTTGGGGGCTTCTGGCCCTTCTGTTCGCCTGCGCTTTCTTGCTGGGGTCCATCCCCTGGGGCGTCATCGTGTCGAAGTTGGCGTTCCGCAAGGACATTCGGGATGAAGGCTCAGGCAACATCGGTGCCACGAATGCACTGCGCGCCATGGGCAAGCGCGGTGGCGCTTCGGTCTTTTTGTTGGATGCTGCCAAAGGGGTTGCGGCAGGAGCGCTGGGTTGTCTGCTCTGGCCGCACTGGGTGGATGCTGCGGCTCTGGACGTGCTGGATGCGCGCGCTCTCTGCGGCGCGGTGGCGCTTTTGGGGTGCGTCTGGGGGCATATCTTCTGTCCCTGGCTCAAGTTCAAGGGCGGCAAGGGGATATCGGTGGCGTTCGGGTGTCTCTTCTTCACGTTGGGGCCTCTGGGCGCGCTGATCGAATTGGGCGTCTTCATCGTGTTCGTGGCCGCTACGCGCTATGTCTCCTTGGGTTCGATCATGGCAGCGGTCGCGCTCGTGCCGCTCGCGGTCTGGATGCTCTGGGGGAGCTGGGCGGCCATCGTGCTCTGCGTGTTGGCGGCAGTCACGGTCATCTGGGCGCACCGTGGCAACATCAGCCGCATCGCTCATGGCACGGAGAGCAAGCTCAGCTTCAAGAAGAAGGGTGCACGGGCATGAAAGCGTGCGTCATCGGATCGGGCTCATGGGGCACGGCGCTCGCTCAGGTGCTGGCCGATGCAGGGTGTTCCGTCTCATTGGCAGCACGGCGCCAGAGCGTGGCGGATGGCATCAATGAACATCATCATAACCCGGACTACCTTTCAGATGCGCTGCTGTCCCAGGCCATCGTCGCCACCACGTCGTTGGATGAAGCGTTCTCAGGGGCGGATGCGTGCGTGATCGTGACGCCTTCGGGCTATTTGAGGCATACGGCGCGTTCCGTCAGATCGCACGTGAGCCCGCAGCTGCCGCTCGTGATCTGCTCCAAGGGCGCGGAAGACGGCACGGGAGCGCTGCCCGCGGACGTCTTCGCAGAAGAGGTGGGCGGACTTGAGCGCATCTGCGTGCTCTCAGGTCCCACTCATGCTGAAGAGGTGGTGCGGCGCGTTCCTTCCAGCGTGGTCTGCGCATCCGTTTCTGAGGACACGGCGCGCTTGGTGCGCGATCTGTTTTCCACGGATGCGTTCCGCACCTACACCTCGGATGACCTGGTGGGAGTGGAGCTCTGCGGGGCGTTCAAGAACGTCATCGCCATCGCTGTGGGCGTGTCCTACGGGCTGGGCATGGGTGACAACACAGCAGCCACGCTCATCACGCGCGGGTTGGCTGAGATGAGCCGCATGGTGGACGCGTGCGGCGGCAACGTCATCACGTGCATGGGGCTCGCGGGCGCTGGGGACATGGTGGTCACCTGCACCTCGCGCCATTCGCGCAATCGCCGCTTCGGCGAGGATTACGTGGCGCGCGGACGCACGCTGCAGCAGTTCGAAGCAGACACGCACATGGTGGTGGAAGGGGCGCTCGCCTGCAAGACGCTCTCTGACCTGGCCGTGCGCCATCACGTGGAGCTTCCGCTGACCGAAGCGGTGCGCCAAGTGGTCTGGGATGGAGCCGACGCGCGGGCCCTGGCGAAGACGCTGCTGGACCGGCCCCTCAAGAGCGAATTTTGACGCCCGGCAAAGGATGAGGAGGCGCACATGCGCGTTCTAGTGGTGAATGCGGGAAGCTCCAGTCTGAAATGCCAATTGATCGAGACGGACGGCAAGGTCTCGCTCATGAAATGCTTGGCGGAGAAAGCGGGCACGCTGGATGTGTTCATGAACGTCTCATTCGCGCCTGGTTTCCAAAAGACCGCCCATGACGTGGCGGGCCTCACGGTGCCGGAGTGCTTGGAGAAGCTGCTGCGCGTTCTGGTGACGGACCCGGCAAGCCCCATCCGCAGACTGGATGAAGTGCGCGCCATCGGCAACCGCATCGTGGCGGGCGGGGAGTTCTTCAGCGCATCGGTGCTCATCGACCATGATGTGCGTGAGAAGCTCTCGCTCTGCGAGGAGCTGGCGCCGCTGCACAATCCGGCGGCGGATGCGTGCATAGACCTGATGCGGCGCCTCATGCCGGACACGCCGCAGGTTGCCGTG
Organism: uncultured Eggerthellaceae bacterium; assembly: GCA_947650915.1. Taxonomy (GTDB): domain Bacteria; phylum Actinomycetota; class Coriobacteriia; order Coriobacteriales; family Eggerthellaceae; genus MGBC163016. The sequence goes on from CANSWY010000001.1 coordinate 236,500, forward strand.
TTCGACACCGCGTTCCATGCCACCATGCCGCCGAAAGCCTATCTGTATCCGCTGCCCATGGCCTACTACGAGAAGTACAAGATCCGCCGCTATGGGGCGCACGGCACCAGCCACCGCTATGCGGCGCAACAGGCGGCGAACCTCCTGGGCCGCCCTCTGGAGGATCTGGGCCTCATCACATGCCACTTGGGCAACGGCGGCTCCATCACGGCGGTGAACCATGGGGAGTCCATCGACACCACCATGGGGTTCACGCCGCTGGAAGGGCTCATGATGGGCACGCGCAGCGGCTCTGTGGATCCGGCCATCATCACGTATCTCATGCGACGGGAGAACATGAGCTATGACGAGATGGACGCGGTGCTGAACCGCGAGAGCGGCGTTCTGGGCATCTCTGGGATATCGGCGGACATGCGGGATGTTCTGGAAGCGGCAGGTGCGGGAAACGCCCAGGCGGAGCTGGCCATCGAAATGTATGTGTATCGCGTGCAGAAGGCCATCGGGAGCTATTATGCAGCCATGACGCGCACGGATGCGGTGGTCATGACGGCGGGCATCGGGGAGAATTCGGCGGAATTGCGCGAGCGCATCTTCGCCGGGCTCGCGCACATGGGCATGATCTTGGACAAGGAGCGCAACGACGTCACCGGACAGATCGGCGTGAACCGCGTGATCTCCATCGATGACAGCCCCATCAAGATCTGCATCGTGACCACGGATGAAGAAATGCGCATCGCGCGCGAAACGGATGACCTGGTGTGCCGCATGCCCGCGTGAGAGGGATGCGGCATGGAGCGAAGGATGGAGGGCGGACGCCCATGAACATAGCGGTGTATTGCGGATCCAGCCCCTTGGCGCTGCCGCATCTCAAAGAAGCGGCGCGCACGCTGGGCGCCTGGATCGGCCGGAGCGGGAATGCTCTCGTCTATGGCGGCAGCTCCATCGGCCTCATGGGAGAGGTGTCCGCATCCGCGCTCGCGGCCGGGGCCGAGGTCTACGGAGTGGAGCCGCAGTTCTTCATCGATGCGGGCGTGGCGCAGCATGATCTCACGCGCTTGCACGTGGTGGAGACCATGGAAGAGCGCAAAGCGCTCATGATAGAGCTGGCCGATGTCTTCGTGGCGCTGCCGGGCGGGGTGGGCACGCTGGAGGAGATATCTGAGATCATGAGCCGCATCCGGCTGCAGATGACGCCGGGACCTTGTTATTTCTTGGATCTGGACGGATTCTACGCGGGGCTTTCTCAGCTTTTGGATCGCATGGTGGACGCGCGCTTCATCGAACGCGCGCAGGCGGATGCCGCCTACGTCATGGCGTCTTCGGTGGATGAGCTCATCGCTCATCTGGAAGGACGCATGGAGGCACCGTGCGCTGACTGCGCGCATCCGGTGGTGCCTGAATCGAATTTGAGGATGGGGTAGGGCCATGAGAAGCCATCTGAACCTTTGCGCGCCGGATCTGGTGGAACGCGCGCTCGCGTCCGGCGAGGGTGTCCTGACGGACCGGGGTGCGCTGGCGGTGTTCACGGGAAGCCGCACCGGGCGCTCAGCCCGTGACAAGAAGATCGTGCGCAATGCGGCCACAGAAGACGTGGTGGCGTGGGGCGAGGTGAACCGCCCCGTTGAGCAGGCCGTCTTCGATGCGCTGTTCCAGAAGGTGGGGGCATACCTGGAGGCGCGCGAAGCGTTCACGTTCGAAGGCTACGCGGGCGTGCGTCCGCAGCATGCGCGAGATTTCCGCATCGTCTGCGAGCTGCCCAGCCAGGCATTCTTCATCTCCCAGTTGCTGCACAAAAGCTCTCAGCTCGTCGAGGACCCTTTTCTGATCCTGGTCGCTCCGGGGTTCGTCTGCAACTCCGCTGTGGACGGCACGGAAAGCGATGCGGCCATCATGATCGACCACGCCTCCCGGCGCGCGCTCATCGCGGGCACGCGCTATTCGGGAGAGATCAAGAAGTGCGTCTTCTCCATCATGAACTTCGAACTGCCTGAGGCGGGCGTGCTTCCCATGCATTGCTCGGCGAATCAGGCCGCGGACGGCAGCACGGCGGTGTTCTTCGGGCTGTCGGGCACGGGCAAGACCACGCTCTCGGCCGATCCCGCGCGCGTGCTGATCGGGGATGACGAACACGGTTGGGCCGATGACGGCGTCTTCAACTTCGAGGCAGGCTGCTACGCGAAGTGCATCGACCTGGACCCGGCGCGCGAGCCGGACATCCATCAAGCCATCCGGTTCGGCGCGCTCACGGAGAACGTGATCATGGATGAGGCTCGCGCTCCGCTCTTCTCTGACGGCTCCATCACGGAGAACACCCGCGCAGCCTATCCGCTCACGCACATCGCGCGCATCGAGCCATCGGGGCGTGGGCAAGTGCCGAAAACGGTCATCTTCCTCACGGCGGATGCGTTCGGCGTCCTGCCGCCCATCGCGCTTCTGGATCTGCCGCAAGCCATGTACTGGTTCTTGTCCGGCTACACCTCCAAGGTGGCGGGCACGGAAGTGGGGGTGACGGATCCGGAACCCACGTTCTCCACATGTTTCGGCGAGCCGTTCTTGCCGTTACCGCCTGAGAGGTATGCGCGCATGCTGCAGGAGAAGATGCTCAGTGCGGGCGCGCAGGCGTATCTGGTGAACACCGGCTGGAACGGGCGCGGGGAGCGCATGCCCCTGCCGTGCACGCGCGCCATGGTGGACGCGGCGTTGAGCGGCGCTCTGGCTGGTGTGCCCCAGGCGGCGGATCCCCTCTTCGGGTTCCGAGTGCCGAAGAGCTGCCCGGGCGTCTCGCCCGAGCTGTTGGACCCGCGTGCCTCCTGGACGGACGCGGATGCCTATGAGGCTCAGGCGCGGAAGCTCGCGCGCATGTTGCAGGAGAACTTCCAAGAAAAGCACGGCCACGCCTCTGAGGACATCCGTCAGGCGGGTCCGCGCATCGTGTGAAGCCGCGCATCCAGCAGCGGCAGCTGATCCAAGAGAGAGGTGGAAAGGATGCATGGAGCCATGCAGGTCCGGAAAGCGGTGGAAGGCGATTTCGATGAACTGGTGGCGCTCTACCAGGCCATCGGAGCCGCTGTTGCAGGCACGGACAACGACCCCATCTGGGAAGTGGGGGTGTATCCCACCTATGAGGAGCTTTCCAGCCACATAGCAGGCGGGGAGATGCACGTGTGCGTGATGGGCGGTCGTATCGCGGGCGCGGTGGTGGCCGTGAGCGGTGGGGAAGAGGGCTACGAGGACGTGGCGTGGCGCTCTTCGGTGCCCGTTGCGGAGTCCGCCATCATCCATCTGTTCGGGATGCACCCTGATTTCAAAGGGCAGGGCTTGGCGCGTCCGTTCATGGCGGCGGTGGAAGAGGTGCTCCGCGCGCAGGGGGAGCGCATCTTGCGCCTTGACGTGGTGGGTGAGAACAAGGGGGCGCAGGTGGTGTACGAGCGTCTCGGCTTCACCCCGTGCGGCACCGCGTACCTGGCCTATCCGGACTACCAGGGGGACTTCGCTTTCTTCGAGAAGGAGCTCTAACACCCCGTCGCGTTGCTGAGATGTCGGAATGCTTCAGGAAGGTGTATCCTGTTCATCTCTTGCAGTCTGCGCATACAAGGAGGATGGAAGCATGGGCCCTCAGGCAGGTTGGTACGACGATCCCAACGGCACGCCCGGGAAGCTGCGTTATTGGGACGGCGTTCAGTGGACGGACCAGTACACGGATGCGCCCGCCTCATCCGCAGCTGGAGACCAAGCCTATGCTGGCTCGTACCAGGCATCCGCTGCTGCAGGGCCGCTCGTGTCCACCATGCTTCCCGGCCAGATCTATCCCATGACGGAAACGGACCGGACGCTCCGGCTCATCGCCTTCATTTGGAACGTGCTCTGCACGGTGGGCTGCGGCATCCTCCTCATCCCGCTGGCGTGGATGATCCCCATGACGGTGCATTCCTATGGCATCTACAAGGGCACGAAGCCGAACACCGTCGGTTTCGATGTCTGCACGCTCATCTTCATCGGTCTCATCTCCGGCATACTGCTGCTCTGCTCCAAAAAGGAAGCCTGACCCACACTCGAACGCACTGATGCGCGGAGGGGCGTTCCAGGATGCGGATGTGCAGAAGGGACGTCCCAAATTGCACATAGGACAAGACGATGCGCACTGGAGACGATCCCTATGTGCAATTTGGAACGTCCCTTCTGCACATCCGCATCCCACCCACGTGCGATTTCGATGCTTCTTCTGCATATCCACCGCGATTTCGTTCAAGCTTCTTGGCGTCCGATGCGGTATCGTCGTCAAGCATGCAAGCACGCGCATCAAAAGAACACCATTGCGAACGCGCGGAGCGCCAAGCGGCTCCTCTTCCATGTCTCGGTGGCGAGAGGCGCAGCTACGCTGGCGTGTCCGAGCCTTTCCTGCCGCATGCTCATGAGCACTATGTCATCGGGTCAGTGCGCGAGGGCAGCCGACTTCTCAAGATCAACGGGCAAGAGATCTTGATCTCAGCTGGAGATGCCATCGCATTCAATCCGGGTGACGTGCATGGGTGCGAGCAGGCCAGTGCGGAGCCGTTCGCCTATGACAGCGTCACCGTGACGCCAGCTCTTCTGGAGGGCATGCATCTCAGGAACGTTGCCCGTGCGGATGAGGAGGCCGCTGAAGAGGCGCTCACACTCTTCGGCCAGCTAGATGCGATGGAGGATGATGAGACCCTGGAAGGCGTTCTCGCCATCGCGAGCCTCCTTGATGACGGCGATGGTGTCCAAGGGTCTGCGGATGAGGGCCTTGCCGCCACGGTCGCTGCGCATCTGGAAGCGCATATGGCGGACACGGCGAGCATCCAAGCTCTGGCTGATGATGCTGGCGTTTCCATCCATGCGCTCATCAGAGCGCATCAGAAGCGCTTCTCCATCACGCCCCTGCAGCATCTGAAATCCATGCGCGTGGAGCGCGCGGTCAGGTTGCTCGCAGACGGCGCAACTCCGGCAGAGGTGGCGGCGGAGACGGGGTTCGCTGACCAGGCCCACCTGACGCGCGCGTTCAAGGAGCGCACGGGCTTCACGCCTGCGGCCTACCGGAAGATGGTAGCCTCGAAAGGGAAACTGGCGTGATGCCGCACCTCATCGCGCTCTTCACGGTGTTCGTCTGGGGGATGACGTTCGTCTCCACCAAGGTGCTCTTGGGTGTCATGTCGCCGCTCTGGATCCTGCTGATCAGGTTCGCGCTGGGCTTCTTGGCGCTCTGTGCGCTGCGGCCGCATGCGTTCCAGATGGAGCAGCGCTCCCACGAGCTCCTCTTCATCGGAGCGGGCGCCACGGGCATCGCGGCGTATTACCTTCTTGAGAACATGGCGCTCGTGCACGCCACGGCCACAGCGGTGGGCGTCATCGTCGCTGCAGCGCCTTTGTTCACGGCCATCCTCTCGGCGTTTTCGGGGGATCGCTCTGCGCTCACGGTGCGTTTCTTCGCAGGTTTTACGCTCGCCATGGCAGGACTCGTCATGGTGGGAGCCAGCGCAGGAGGGGCAGGGGCGTTCGCTTTCGGAGCAGAAGACCTTCTGGGTGATGGACTGGCGCTCTTGGCGGCGCTCGTCTGGGCGGTGTATTCGCTCTTGGTGCAGCGAATCGCGCAGCTGGGCTATGAGACCATCGCATCCACCAAGCGGACGTTTTTCTGGGGCCTCGTCTTCATCGTGCCAGCCACGTTCTTGTTCGGTGGCGCAGCGCCCGCTGCGGAGGTGTGCCTTCAGCCGCACATTGTGGCGAACCTCCTCTTCCTGGGACTGGTGGCATCCGCTGCGTGCTTCGTCACCTGGGGCGTTGCCGTGAAGGAGCTGGGACCTGCCATATCCACCACCTACATCTATCTGGTGCCCGCCCTCACCGCCACCGCATCCATCCTCATCCTGGGAGAGCCGCTGTCCGCGCCCATCATCTGCGGCTTGGGTCTCACCATAACCGGCCTCCTCCTCTCCCAAACGCACAAAGAAAACGCCCCGGAGCGCCCCTAGGAATGCCACCCCGATGTGCAAAAGGGACGTCCCAAATCGCACAGAGCAGAAACCTTGCCCGATGTGCAGAAGGGACGTCCCAAATTGCACATAGGACAAGACGATGCGTACTGGAAGGTGACCTCTATGTGCAATTTGGAACGTCCCTTTTGCACATCCCTGAGACGAGAAAAGCCAGCTTGAGGAAGCTGGCTTTCGGTTCGAAATGGCGGGATGTACGAGACTTGAACACGCGACCTCCGACGTGACAGAACGGACTTCTGACAATATCTTGCCTTAGTCCACCATTTGGCTCGCTAACCAAACACCCTGAAAATCATTATCGGTGGCTTCGATTTACGTGACAAATATGATATCTGAACAGGTATTTCTTGAATGCATAAGAAATAGCCTATGGCTTCGAGATTTGTTTGTGGCAATTCCTAGGTGACCAAAACTCACCCAACACGCTCAATCCGCCTAAAACGGTTTAGCCGTTTTAACCGTTTAAACGGCTAAAACCTCGTGGAGCCGGACCTATTTTCAGACCTATTTTTCGGCTAGCTTCAAAACAACAGACCTAAAACAGATCTGTATTTTGATTACTCATTGCTTGAATCTGCTTCGCCTTTGAGCCTGCGCATTGCGATTGGAGTATCGCCCAGTATCTTGATGGAGTCACCAACCCTACGCCACACTCTATATACCTCTCCGCCCCTTTCTTCGGCCTTTGATGGGTCCATCTCGAAAACGCCTATGAAACGATACCCAGATGTCCTGAAAACCGGATCGTACACGTACGGGATGATGACCCGCTGCATGCTCTCCTCTTTGGGCAGTTTGCGTCCATCCACGTTTCGCTCATAGAGCTCACTACCGTCCTCTTTGAGCAAATTCTTCCATCCATTGGTATTAGAACCATCAATCGATATCTTAGGGAACCATACTATGCGTTCCTCGGAATATTCATTCTCGAAAGCACCGTAAGGAACAAAGAAGGCATGCTGCTGAAACGAATAGTCAGTGTCGAACAAGAGATTGCTTGCATCTGTGATTGTCCTGAAAACAATTCCATCAGATACGAAAATCTCCTCTTTGCCCTCTAGAAGTTCCTTTACCGTCCGACTAGGGTTCCAAGGCTGCAGTTCGCCCCGACTCTCCAACTCAGCGATTCTATTTTTTAATGTAGAAACAGCTTCATCGATGTCTTGCATTGCAAGTACATAATCTGGAGCCTTATCTTCTCCACAGACGCGAATATGCTTAGCCTCATATGTTTGATCTTGAGTGTTTACGGCTGAGAGGATATCAACCAGCTCGGCTTCACGCTCTTTGTCCGCCTCTTCTTGATTCAGATGGTGAGCTTCATCACATTCGATACCAATATTGAGCTGAGGGAAATATAGATCGATAAATCTTCTTCCTTTCTCATGGTTTCGAACATACTGCTGGGAAACAGGTTGAATATCATCTCGATCGAGCTTGTTCCAAATAGCATTGATGACAAAGTTTTCGTAGTCTTTGCGATTGGTTCGAGACAGCGTCTTCGCCAAGTAAGTCAACTTCTCCATTGCAATATTTCTCCTTCAGTATCATTGCTTGCTCCGCGATCTTCTCGCGGAGACTTTCAGGTTCAAGTACCTCTGCCATATCAGAATACTGTAGCGCCCAGGAACCCATTGGGGGCGGGGCTATTGGGTTGGCGTAGAATGCTCCTCTCAACTGTCAGATGAGCCTGAAGGGCGGAGGACGCGATAGATGACAAGGCGCGCACGGCAAGCTTCGGAGAGCGGTTGGTACCATGTGACGATGCGTGGAGCGGGGCGACGGGCGCTGTTCGAGGACGATGATGACAGGGTCCGTTTCCTCCGTGATCTGGACGATGCTGCAAGGCATAGCAACGAGGCGGTCGAGATCCCTGCATGGTGCCTCATGGACAACCATGTCCATCTCGTGGTGAAGGCTGAGGACCTCTCTTCGCTCCAGCGGTCCACGCACAGGCTCTGCTCTGGCTATGCGTCCAGGTTCAACCGCAAGAACGGGCATGTGGGACCGGTCTTCCAGGAACGGTTCGCGAGCTTTCCCATAGAAAGTGATGCGTATCTGATGGAAGCGATCAGATACGTCCATCTCAACTGCCGGGACAAGGGGTTCGAAGACCCCGCCCGGTATCGCTGGTCTAGCTATCGGCTCTTCATAGATGGCCCGCGCACGCTCGCCATGGATGGGATCGTTGACCTGTTCGGCGGACCGGACGGCTTCAAGAGGTTCCATGCAGAGGACGTGCACCTGGGCATGGTGGAGGCGCCGACGCACAGGCGCAGGCTCGATGATGAACGCGCGCGCCGCATCGCGCGCATTGAGTGCGGCTCAGGCTTCGCCGAAGTGATCCCCTTGATGGAGCATTCCGAAAGGGACAGAGCGATAGCGCGCCTCTACGCGCTGGGGCTGTCAACAAGGCAGCTTGAGAGGATGACAGGGATCGGCAGAAGCGTGATCAGAAGGGTCTGCCATTTGAAATAGACAGTTTGAGCATCTGCGTGCGCCCAATGTCCCCGTCCCCAATGGGTTCCTCAATCGACCGTTCATACCCGAAGTCGTCGAAAGGTAAAATACTTACATAGTTCAATTCGTGGAGGAAAAATGCGGTTTGAATTAAATGAATATAAAGGTGAACTTAGCGACGACGAGATACTGAATGATATTAGGCGTGTGGCACAGAACCTAAATACGGACTATATCTCTATTTCAGTTTACAAAAAAAATGGGAAGCATTCTCAGACTGCAATACAAAGGCATTTCGGAACCTGGGTCCATGCTCTAGAGTTAGCAGGTTTGAGATCTAAGCGAACTGCCGAAGAGTTAAAAAGCATCAGCAATGAAGATTACTACGCTGATTTAAGAAGAGTTGCTCGCTTGATAGGTAGCGATACCGTACCTTATGAATCATATTTGCAATTTGGGCAATACTCTTGTGGTCATATCTTTCATCGCTTTGGTAAATGGAATACGGCGCTAGCAAACGCTGGTCTTAAAGAGACAGGCTTTTCTAAGGAGAAAATATCGAAACAACAATGCTTTGATGAGATAGAGCGCATGTGGATAACGTTAGGGAGACAGCCAACCTCTACAGACATAACCAAAGGAGGTCTCTCTGCGTATTCATTAGACACCTTTAAACGACGTTTTGGAGGATGGAGAAAAGCACTGGAGGCTTTCATTGAATACATTAATAATGACAAGCCCGACGCCAACTTTATGCCAGCAGCGAACAGTGATTGCCTCGAACAAAAAGAAGAGAATCAGGAATCTGTCAATGAACGCCCAAATCCCAGTAGCCAAATAAATGACGCTGCTCAAAACCCGACTCAAATAGAGACAAAGAGTCATCGTACATCTAGAAATATTAATGCGAGATTAAGATATAAGGTATTGCTAAGGGACAATTTCAAATGCTGCGCCTGCGGTGCATCTCCTGCAAAGGACCCATCAGTCGAACTGCATATCGATCATATTGTGCCTTGGTCAAAAGGCGGAGAAACCGTAATTGAAAACCTTCAAACCCTTTGCTCGAAATGCAATCTGGGAAAAGGAAGCGATGCGTAAAACGGCCGGATTTAATGCGTGATACACATATCGGCAAGAGGCTGCCAGCAAATCATCAAGCACTTATCCTGGCCTAAAGCATTTTGTCTGCAATGGTTTGTAAGGTAAAAGCTATTGTTTTGCATGGCTCATTTTGATTATATACTCGACCAGATGGAATATCGCAGTATGCTCCCGAGGGAACATTGAACGTTTCCTCGTAAACGTTTCCTATAGACGATTCATACTTGATTCTTGTTTCGATATAAGAGGGTAATCCATCGATTACAGTTCCATTAAGAATGCATACAAAACTTTGCCCCGGGAGAATGGAAGAACCAACGAGATGTTCGAAGGGCTCCCGCTCTGGTTTAACAGGTAGCGCACCTTTAAGGCTTGTACCAACAAACGTGATTTCACGAACAAAGGCTTCTGAGCTCCCATAGTTTTTTAAGACAAGCTTGTACTCTGTTGAACTATTGTTAACGTGCTCTCCCGTCATGCCAACATAGGGTCTTGTCGAATCTTCGATCATTCTGTTGTTCTGCTTCAAAGTCGCTAAAGCCACTTTGACAGAAACTACCACAATAACTAAAGACAGAAGGCAGAAGATAATATTCGAAATGGTCGCTGCTACGCTCCAGTCAAAGTCATAGTCAAGTATTTGAACGGAAATAGGTTGCTGAGTTGCAAATTCGTTATTCATAAGTGTTACTTCCCTTGAATCTATACCTATGCCGAGTGCATATCCGTAAAAATCAATTTGACTATAAGTAATTTATCAGCAATCAGCAGTTACATATGACACGAAGATAACACCACCTGTTTGTATTGTTGTCATCCCCCTAAAAAACGAACTCCGACAAGACTCGTCGGAGTTCTAACACATTGGCATGACCTCGTAAAAGCTCTTACAGGCTTGACTTGGAACTCGAGACGAACAAGTCGTTTTAGACCGTTTAGGATGTTTAAGCCTCGTGGAGTCAGCCCAAGCAGACCTAAAAACAGACCTATTTTGTGGTTTTCGGAACCTGATAATAAAAAATCAGGAGCCAAAAGTGACTTCTGACCTCATGGATGTGAACCCATTGGGGACGGGGTCATCGGGTCGGAATGGGAGACGGGTCAAGGCTTGTCTTGTGACTTGTGCCCCTGTTTTCAATGGGTTCGAATCCGATAGGTTCTGCGCCGCAGATCCATCCGCGGGCTTCAGTGCGCAGCTTTTTGCACACGTGAGCCTTGTTCAGATGCACACGTTCCGTAGCAAAGGCTTCAGCCTTCGTCCGACGCGGACGGAGTCACATTGCTTTCTCGAGAAGTGGCACAGTTTGGTGGGTGCGGTCCATGTCGTGCATGGAGAATCATCGGCGTCGTTGCCAATGGGCTGGCAGCGCGGCTCAGAACGTGTTCAAGACTTCAGCTGGGTAGGTCTTTTCAAGACTGTCCAGCAAGCTGTCGAATGCTGGGATGAAATCGCTGATTATGTCGTCCACCAGATCGCGCGCCATGTCGGAGTTGTAGACATGGAGCGCTTCGTTACGCGCATCGAGCATGGACAGCCACAAGTCTTCGTCGATGAAATCGTAGGAGCTGTACGCGGCTTTGATGATGGTCCGGGGCGAACCTGCCGCCGATTCGACTCTGCCATCGTACTGCAAGGCTTTTTGCAGCAGTTTCCACGCAAGCTCGAACTGGAGCGAGAACTTACCGATGATCCCATTCTGTATGAACTCATCCGAAAGGTCTTTCTCAGGGGCTTGGCGCAAGGCAGCCAACTGCGACCTGTAGTTGTCATACTTGGCCATATATCTTCACGCCTTCCTCGGCTATCCTCTTTGCGAATCCGTCGCTCAACGAGTTCGAAAGATCCACGAAATCGAACTGGAGCAAGGTCGGGCACCGCTCATCAAGAGCCTCGACGAAGTCATGGTAGCGATCGCCCGAAACGGCGAGATCGATGTCGCTCTTTTCTGTGAACCGTCCTGTAGCGCGCGATCCGAACAGAATGATTTCTGACATGCCGCAGTCCTCAGCGGCCTCAACGATGAAGGCGAGGACGTCATCTTTGAGGCCGAACGCGTTCATGCCGCTTCCTTTACGAAGAAGGCCAGCATTTCTGCTGGCCTTGACATTCGAAATGGCGGGATGTACGAGACTTGAACTCGCGACCTCCGACGTGACAGGCCGGCGCTCTAACCAACTGAGCTAACACCCCGCGAAACTTGGGTGCTGCGAAATGCAGCCTAAACATTATAAGCAGAAGACTTGCGTGAGGCAAGGAGAAATTTTCAGATGATCTGGCCGCCACCCAGGAGCAGGTCTCCATCATAGAAGGCGGCCGTCTGACCGGGGGCGGGCGCGAACACGGGGGAGGAGAACGTCAGGATCGCCTCATCGTCATCCACGTGCACGGTGCATGCGGAAGGCTCCATGTTGTAGCGGACCTTCGCTTGGCAGGCGAAGGCGCTGCCATCCGGTTCCGCGAGCCAGTTCAGGTCCCGCACGCGCACCGTGTCCACCTGGACCGATGCTGCGTCCCCGAGCACCACCCGGTTCGCATCAGCGTCTTTCGCGCAGACATAAGCGGGATGCCCGAGGGCCACGCCCAGGCCTTTGCGCTGGCCGATGGTGAACAGGTGCGCGCCCTCGTGTCCTCCCAGGACGCGCCCTGTTCCATCGACGATGCTCCCGGGGCGCGTTCCCAAGCGCTCTCTCAGGAAATCCGCGCAGGACCCGTTGACGAAGCAGACATCTTGGGATTCTTCGCGCGCAGCGGAGGGCAGTCCTGCCTCTGCCGCCAGCTGCACCACCTCCGGTTTGCTGAGGTCTCCCAAAGGGAAGAGCGCGCGGCTGAGCGCGCTGCGGGGAACGCGCGAGAGGAAGTAGCTCTGGTCTTTTCGGGCATCTGCCGCGCGCATCACGCGCGTTCGTCCGTCATCGTGGCCCACCTTAAGGTAATGCCCGGTGGCGATGCGCGCGCAGTCGATCTCTTCCGCCCTGCGCATGAAAGCGCCGAACTTGATGGTGCGGTTGCAGGTGACGCACGGGTTCGGCGTCAGGCAGGCTGCATGCTCATCCAAGAACGGCCGGATGACGAGGCGGCGGAACTCCTCAGCCAAAGGAAAGACCTCATGGGGGATGCCGAGCTGTTCGCACACCGCGCGCGCTGATGCCACGTTCGCTTCGTCTTCAGGCGTGCCCAGCACCATGGTGGCGCCGGCGCAAGGGGTGCCGGCGCGCGTGAGCAAGAGCGCGCAGACGCTGGAATCCACGCCTCCGCTCATGGCGATGCAGATCTTCTCAGGCACGTGACGCATCCCTTTCTGGCTCTGTTCCATTTCCTCCTGCGGTATTCTGGCATGAGAAGAAGAGACTGCAAGGGATGAGATGTTGCGAACGCGAGGATCAGAGCTGGAGATGCGGATGAGGGGCGCGCGCCGATGAAGGTGTTCCGTTTCTTGGGCGCGCACAAGCTGGCGGTCTTCTTGGCCACCGTGCTGTTGGCGGGGTGCGTGGCGTGCGATCTTTCCATTCCCAAGCTGACATCGCAGATCGTGGATGTGGGCATCCAGCAGTCAGGGGTGGACCGCATCGCCGTGGACGGCATGACGGATGGATCGCACGCGGCCATCGCGCTCATGGTCCCCGAAGATGACCAAGGTCTTTTCGCGGCGTCGTATCAGCAGGATGCAGGCGGCATCTGGCGTCTGACTGAGGAAGGCCGGGAGCATCTGGATGAGCTGGACCGGATGCTGGCGTTCCCGCTGGTGGCCGTGCATGGCTCCTCCTTGCTGGGCGGCAGCGTTGACTTTGAACAGATGGTGGAGGCCGCTCGGGCAGGAGAGGTGGACGCGCAGGAGATCCGCGCGTATGCGGCCGCAGCCGAAGAGGAGATGGACCAGGCTCCGGAAATGTTGGAGCAAGCAGCAGTGGCCGCAGCGCTCAAGGAGGAGTCAGCCGCCGGCGTGGATCTGCAGCAGAAGCAGATGGACTATCTTCTGGGCACCGGCGCGCTCATGATCGGTCTGGCGGCGCTTTCCATGGTGCTGAACATCCTGGTGGGGCTGGTGGCCGCGCGCACGGGGTCTGCCATCGGGCGCGATCTGCGCACGCGGCTCTTCAGGCGGGTGGTGGGATTCTCGGACGCGGAAGTGCAGCGCTTCTCAGCCGCGTCCCTCATCACCCGCGGCACCAATGACATCCAGCTCATCCAGAACGTCTCCATCATGATCTTGCGCATGGTGCTCTACGCGCCCATCGTGGCCATCGGCGGCATCATCATGGTCTTGGCCACGAATGCGGCGCTGGGGTGGATCATCGTCGTCGCCATCTGCGTGGTGGCAGTGCTCATCTTCATCCTGTTCCGCCTGACGGGGCCGAAGTTCAAGATCATGCAGCGCCTGATCGATGAGGTGAACCTCACGGCGCGCGAGATGCTCACGGGCATCCCGGCCATCCGTGCGTTCGGGCGGGAGGCGGTGGAGCAGGAACGCTTCGACGCCGCCTCATCCGAGCTCATGCGCACGCAGCTGTTCACGAACCGCGCCATGAGCTTCATGATGCCCGCCATGATGCTGGTCATGAACCTCACCAGCGTGGCCATCGTCTGGTTCGGCGGCCACGCCATCCAGGACGGCACCATCCAGACCGGCGACATGATCGCGTTCATCACCTACGCCATGGTGATCATCATGGGTTTCCTCATGATCGGGATGGTGTCCATCATGCTGCCGCGCGCCGATGTGGCGGCTGAGCGCGTGATGGAGGTGCTCTCGTGCACGCCCGCCATCACCGATCCAGATGATCCTTGCGCCTTTGAACCTGGAGGCGCGGGCATCGGCATCAGCTTCGAGGACGTCTCGTTCGCCTATCCGGGCAGCTCTGAGTGCGCCTTGTCCCACGTGACGTTCTCGGTTGATCCAGGGCAGACGCTGGCGCTCATCGGCGGCACGGGATCGGGCAAGTCAACGGTGCTGAAGCTGATCGAGAGGTTCTACGATGCGGGATCAGGCGTCGTGCGCGTGGACGGCCGGGACGTGCGGACGCTTTGCCAGACCGACCTGCGGGATGCGCTGGGGTACGTGCCGCAGAAGGGGTATCTGTTTTCAGGCACCGTGGACACGAACGTTGCCTACAGCGATGAGGGCATGCCGCCTGATCAGGTGGCATCCGCTCTCCGTACGGCGCAAGCGGAACCGTTCGTCAAGGCGCGCCCTGAGGGGGTGGACGCTCCCATCGCACAGGGCGGATCCAACGTGTCGGGCGGCCAGCGGCAGCGCCTCTGCATCGCCCGAGCGCTGGCGCATCCGGCGCGGGCATATCTCTTCGATGACTCGTTCAGCGCGCTGGACCTCCGTACGGATGCCGATCTGCGCCAGGCGCTCTCCCATGAGCTGGAAGGCGCGACGAAGGTCATCGTCGCGCAGCGGATCGCCACCATCAAGGATGCGGACGTCATCGTGGTGTTGAAGGACGGCCGGGTGGAGGGCGCGGGCACGCATGCGCATCTCATCAAGGCTTGCCGTGAATACCAACGCATCGCCTCATCGCAGCTCTCGGATGATGAGCTTGCAGCAGTGGGAGAGGGGGTGCGCTCAGATGGCTGACCGTGAGCCCCCCATGCCCCATCAGGTGGCATCGGATGTCGTTGAAGTGAAAGCCGCCGAACTGGACCGGTTGAGCGCTGAGGAGCGCGCCCAGGCCCGCCAGCGCATCCGCAAAGACGCCATGACGGGCCAGGGCGCACGCGCACGGACTGGGGCAAAGCGGCGAGGCGGCCCGCCTCACGGAGGCCCGGGCGGCGCCATGCATGGGGGAGAGAAGGCGCGGGATTTCCGCGGGACGATGCGCCGGATGCTCTCGTTCATGGGGCAGTTCAAGCTGCACATCCTGTTGGTCTTGGTGTTCGCCATCGGGTCCACCGTCTTCAACATCGTCGGTCCGAAGGTGCTCTCAGAGGCCACCACTGCGCTCTTCAACGGCGTGGTGGCCCAGATCGGGGGCGTGGGCGGCATCGATTTCGGGCTGGTGGGGCGCATTCTGGCCACCACCTTGGTGCTGTACCTCGTCTCTGCTGCATGCGGTTGGGTGCAGAGCTGGATGATGGCCTACGTGTCCCAGCAGACCTGCTATCGGCTGCGCCGCGCCATCGCCCAGAAGATCGACCGCATGCCGTTCGGTTACTTCGAGAAGAACTCCACCGGGGATACCCTGTCCCGTATCACCAATGACGTGGACACGCTGGGGCAGAGCCTGAACCAGGGCGTCACGCAGCTCATCACCTCGTCGGTCACGGTGGTGGGCGTGATCATCATGATGTTTTCCATCAACTGGTTGCTCACGCTGATCACGCTCATCATGGTGCCGCTTTCGCTCATCCTGGTGGCGGTGGTGGTGCGCGCTTCCCAGCGCCACTTCTATGCGCAGCAGGCTCTCCTGGGCCAGGTGAATGCGCAGACGGAGGAGACGTTCTCGGGACACCAGATCGTGCGCGCGTTCAACCGGGAGGATGAGACGGTGCGCCTGTTCGAGGAGGCGAACGGGGCGCTGTACGAGGCGGGCTGGAAGTCCCAGTTCCTGTCCGGTTTGATGAAGCCGGTGATGGACCTCATCGGGAACCTGGGCTATGTGGCAGTGGCGGTCACCGGGGCGTTCTTGGCCGTGCAGGGTACCATCACGGTGGGGGACATCCAAGCGTTCATCCAGTACGTGAAGAACTTCACGCAGCCCATCACGCAGCTTGCCCAGGTGAGCAACGTGCTCCAGCAGCTGGCGGCTGCCGCCGAGCGCATCTTCGCGTTCATCGACCAGCCGGAGATGCCGGAGGAGGAACCCACCCATCTGGCCGACCAAGTGGAAAGCGAAGTGCGTTTCCAAGACGTCTCGTTCGGCTACGATCCAGCCGATCCGGTCATCAGCGGGTTCTCTTTGGATGTCCTTCCGGGCCAAACGGTGGCCATCGTGGGTCCCACCGGCGCGGGCAAGACCACCATCGTGAAGCTGCTCATGCGCTTCTATGACCCCACCTCCGGTGCCATCGCGGTGGGCGGCGTGGACTTGCGCAGCCTCAGCAAGGACGATGCGCGGAGCCTCTTCGCCATGGTGTTGCAGGATACCTGGCTTTTCAGCGGCACCATCCGCGAGAACGTGCGCTACGGGCGCTTGGACGCGACGGACGAAGAGGTGGAGGAGGCGTGCCGCCGGGCGTGCGCTGACCACTTCATCCGCACGCTGCCGGGCGGCTATGATTACCGGATCAATGAGGACGCCACGAACGTGAGCCAGGGGCAGAAACAGCTCCTCACCATCGCGCGGGCGCTCATCGCAGATCGGCGCATCCTCATCTTGGATGAGGCCACCAGCTCTGTGGACACGCGCACCGAAGCGAAGATCCAAGAAGGCATGGACAACCTCATGAGCGGCCGCACCTCCTTCGTCATCGCGCATCGCCTCTCCACCATCAAGGGCGCGGACGTCATCATCGTGATGGATGAGGGCAAGATCGTGGAAACGGGGCGGCACCAGGATCTGATCGCGTCGGGCGGCCGCTACGCCGAACTGTATAATTCCCAATTCGAAGAAGCGGTCTGAGGCCCACGTTCGCCGGGTTTCAGATCCCATGACGCCGTCAAGAGAGGTTGCTGTCCTCCAATGCCGCTGAACGAACGCATCACCCATCCATCCGCCTCAAGTCCTGAAAGCGGCGCATGCACCGGCCCTTTCGGGCTTTGCGCCCATGACGGCCTTCTGCCGCGGGGCATCATGCGCGCAACGGAGGAGGCGTTGGCGTCTGAGCGCCTGCTGGGCACATTGGCGGCTCCTTCAGCTGAGCATCCGGTGAAGATCGCGGCCTTCGATTTCGATGGCACGTGCATCTCGGCCTCTTCGCCGAAGAAGCTGGTGAATTCTTTGTCCCGCAGGGGAAAGCTCTCCCTCTACAAGCTCATCCGCATCGGATTCTGGGGGCTGGCCTACAAGCTCAATCGGCCGCGCGATGACGAAGGGGTGCGCACGCGCGTGTTCTCTGCGTTCGCCGGCATGGACGCGCGCGGCGTGAACGAATCGCTCTGCGAGTTCTACACGGAGCGCGTGGACCCGTTCTTCCGCGTGGACGCCGATGCGTGCATGTATGCGCACTTGGAAGCGGGCCATGCCGTGGTGGTGGTCTCTGCCAGCTTCGAGCCCATCATCGCTTCCGCCATGTTGGAGCATCCCATCCAGTTCGCGTTGGCATCCCGCATGAAGATCGACGATGAGGGCCGCTATACTGCGGAGGTGGAAGGACAGCCCACCGAAGGGCCGGCCAAGCTCACCGTGCTGGAGGCGTTCGCTGACCGCTGCTTCGGACGCGGCTGCTGGACGCTGGAATGGGCCTATGGCGACCATTTCTCCGATCTGCGACTTTTGGAAGCGGCGGAGCACCCTTGTGCGGTCACGCCGGATGGGAAGCTGGCGGACGCTGCCCGGGAGCGTGGCTGGCAGATCCTGGAGTGGGTCTGAGGGAGCACGATCGGGTGCGCAGGTCCTTCGGCGAAGGCACCGTGGTGGCGTTGCGCTTTTCGAACGAGGTGCGCTGGCATGCATGAAAGCGATGTGCAGAAGGGACGTTCCAAATTGCACATAGGAAATGACGTTGCATGCTGAAGGGCTGTCCCTATGTGCGATTTGGGACGTCCCTTCTGCACATCTGTCAGAGGAACAAAGGCGATGGGCGTGAATGCATCCGAGAACCCGCTATTGAGCGGGGCTGGCAGATTCTGGAGTGGGTCTGAGAGAGACTCTGGCGCAGGACGAGGCATGGGGTTTTCGTAGAGTGCATCTTGCACATACAGATGTTCGATATTCTGAGCGTTTCTCTGCGCTACAATACGCGGGAAATGAGAAGACGCGCATCGATCAGCATGAGAGGTTCGGATATGACTGAAGAGAATGCACATCCTGACGCGCGCCCAGGGGATGAACGCGCGGGGCGCGCGGGCAGCGTGGCGGATTTCTTGGCCCGCGCCCATGAAGCCAGAAGCTCTGGCGATGACCTTTTGAGCATGTACCTGTATTTGGCCGCGTTCGAGCGGTCATCGAAGGAATCGGATGCTCCGGCGGAAGACGCCCTTCTGGGCATCAAAGAGGCATGGGCGCTCGCGTGCTCTGCCAAGGAGCGGTCGCTCGCAGAGTACATCTTCGAGAAGATGGAGCCGTATCTGTCCCACGAGGAGCTGAAGGCGTGCTCTGAGATGCTCCAAGAACTGGCGTTGGACCGTTTGGAGGAATGCGGCTTGTCCCGTGGGGAGCTGGAGGACATGGCCCAGATGATCTCTGAGGACATCTTGGGCGCCGAAGACCCCAGCTTGCACATCGAGCACATCTCCACCCAGCGCATCCCGGGCGGTTCCCTCAGCGTAGCGCAGATCAAGGGCACGCTGCCGGCTGCCGTTTCGAAGCGCATCGAGGAGTCGTCTGAGCCTGCGGAGGCGCAAGCGGATGCTGAGGGTGCCGCGACAGATGAGGTGCAGCTGGAGCTGCAGGAAGAGCCGCTGGACTATTCGAACCTCGCCGGATACGGCGCGGCCATCGAAGCCATGCGCAGCTTAGGCATCGGCATGGCAGCCGATGAGGAATTCAAGGACCTGGTGGATCTGCTCAATTCCCGGCACGGCCTCACCCAGATGCCGGCCATGGACAGCCTGCTCTTCCGCTCGCCGGTGAGAGAGGATGCGAACCGTTTCGTCATGGCCACCATCGGGGAGCTGGGGCTTCCGGCGGTGCACATGCGCATGGAAGAGAACATCCAAGGCCTGCCGGTGCTCTGCATCAGCGCGCGGGCGGATGCGCTCCCGAAACAGAGCTCCCTCCAGGATGCGTTCAAGAACGGCGGCGTGCTGGTGCTGGAGGATTTGGATCTGTGGACCTCTCCTTCTTTCGATCTCCCTGAGGAGGGGCCGGCGCTGTTCATGATGCAGCTCACGCGCGGTGCTCGTGAGGCCGTTGAGATGATCCGCACCTCTGTGGACAACCCTGAGGTCTATGTGTTCGCCACGTGTTCCACCGAAGGCGCGGTGGATGCGTTCTATCTTGATTCGTTGGAACCCATCACGGTGGTGGACGTAGACTATCCCACCGCAGAAGAGCGCGTGGAGATCTGGATGGACATCGCGCACCGCCATCCGTCCTTGCGCGGCATCAACAAGGCGGAGCTGGTGCGGTTCTCCGCCAACATGCCCCGCTTCGACATCTATATGGCCGCACGGGATGCTGTGGAGGAGGCCTACAAGGCGGCTTTGAGCTCCAAGCGCTATGTTCCTGTCACGCGCGACAACGTCTTCGACAAGCTGGCAGCTTATCAGCCTCTGGAATCAGATGAGTACACCCAGCTGGAAGACGAGGTGCTGAAGGACTTCCGGCGCAGTTTGGATGACATCGACAGCCTTCTGGGCAACGACTGAGGCTCTCTCCCGGAGCGGCGCGGATGGTCTTCCTTGACATGCTCCTGGTGGGCGCGGGCCTTTCCATGGACGCGTTCGCGGCATCGGTGTGCAAGGGCCTCCAGTCTGCGCGCATCAACTGGAAGCATGCCTTCGCCACGGCGTTCTCCTTCGGGCTGTTCCAAGCGGCCATGCCCCTCATCGGATGGGCGGCGGGGTCTGCTTTCGCGCACCTGATCGAACCGGTGGACCATTGGATCGCTTTCGTGCTCCTGTCCGCTGTGGGCGGCAAGATGCTCTGGGATGCCCGTCAGCAAGAAGGGGAGTGCGCCGCCTGCGCGGACGTTGCCCCGTTCAGCATCCGTGAGCTGTTGGCGCTGTCCGTGGCCACCAGCATCGATGCGCTGGTGGTGGGCGTCTCCTTTGCCATGAGCGGGACGGATATCTGGGCCGCTGCCGCGGTCATCGGGTTGACCACGTTCGTGCTCTCTCTGGCCGGGTTCGTCATCGGGAACCGCTTCGGTGCCCGCTACGAGCGCGCTGCTGCCGTCGTGGGCGGCGTGGCGCTCATCCTGCTGGGCCTGAAGATACTGGTGGAGCATCTGTTCTTCTGAGCGGGTGTCCGCCTCTCAAAGGACGGGGTAGGATCCCAGCACCTTCACTTCGCGCAGCTTCAGGCGCAAGCAGGCAAGGGCGGTCTGGGCGGCAGGGTCGGTGTCCTTCTTCTCGAATTCGATGAAGAACATGTAATCGCCCAGCTGCTGCTTCAGCGGGCGTGACTGGACCATGGACAGATTGATGTCCGCATAAGCGAATTCGGACAGGATCATGTTCAGCGTGCCGGCGCGGTCGGTGCGCATGAAGAGGGCCACCGTGGTCTTGTAGGTGCTGCTCTCCAGGTCAGGAGCAGTGCCCAAACGCCCGATCAGCGCGAAGGCGGTCTGGTTGCCCAGGTTGTCCTCGATCGATGAATCGACGACCTTGCACCCGTAGAGTTCGGCTGCCAAAGGGTTCGCGATGCCAGCCACGGTGGGATCGGACGCAGCCAGACGGGCGCTCTCCGCCGTGGAAGCCGTCACCTGGGTGCCCCGTCCCGGATAGCGTTCCGTGAGATAGCGGCGGCATTGCGCGATGCCCTGGGGGTGGGATGCGATGGTCTTGATGCCTCCTGGCTCCGCATCCGGTGAGATGAGCAGGCTGTGATGGATGTCGAACACCTCTTCGGCCAAGATGACCGAAGAGGAGCGGAATGCGAAGTTGTCCAGCGTGGAGGTCACCGGGCCTTCTAGCGAATTCTCCTTCGCCACCACGCCATAGATCGTGCGGCTGCGGTCCACCGCATCGAACACCTCGTCGAAGGAGGCGCATGCCACCAGTTCCGCGTCCGGGTGCCCCAGCTTCTCTGCGAATGAGAGCGCAGCCTGGTGCGAATAGGTCCCTAGCGGTCCCAAGAATGCGATGGATGTCGTGGATCGGCTCATGTCCGGCCTTTCTGATGGATGGCTTGCGGTGCTAGATGATAAACCATGCATCCTGCATTGTTACGGCAGCATTTCCGCGTAACATTCTTGCGCCGTTTGCCATGATCGCAGGTTCTTTTTTGAGAATCCGTCTTCCGTATTTTCCGTGGAGAATGCAGAATGTTACCCGATCGTAAAAGACGAGGGCACCTGGAGGAGGTGTGCACATGGAAGATCTGGCCAAGACGACGGACGTGTTCTCGGTACTCGAATCACGCGGAGTCTCCCGCCGAAGCTTCATGAAGCTCTGCGCAGGCGTTGCTGCAGCAGCAGGCTTGTCGCAGATGGCGGTCCCGCGCGTGGCTGAAGCCATCGAGAAATCCGTCATCGGTGCCACATCCGGAGATCTCTATCCCGTCATTTGGATGGAGGGCGCGTCGTGCACGGGCTGCACGGAATCGTTCGCTCAGATAGAGACGCCGGACGTGGCAACGGTCGTTCTGGATGTGATCTCTCTGAACTACTCAGAGACGCTGTCCGCAGCAGCCGGTTGGTCGGTGGAGGAAGCCAAGGCTCAGACCATCGAAGCCGGGAACTACATCCTGATCTACGAGGGCGCTGTGCAGAAGGCTTGGAACGGCAATGCGCTCCGCGTGGCAGGAGAGGTGGGCACTGAAGCGCTCGCCCACGCGGCGGAGAGCGCGAACGCGGTGGTGGCCGTGGGCTCCTGTGCCGTGAACGGCGGATGGTGCGCTGCGCACCCCAATCCGTCCAACGCCATGGGCGTGGAGCAGTTCCTGGCAGAAGAGGGGGTCGAGACGCCGGTGGTGAACATCCCGGGCTGCCCTGTGAACCCCGAATGGGTCATGTCGGTCCTGGTTGATGTGGTCATCCTGCAAGACCCCGGTCTGCTCAAGCTGAACGATTTCGCCATGCCGGCGGGGCTGTTCAACCAGACCATCCATGACAACTGCGAACGCCGCGGACACTTCGAGAACGGCGAATTCGTCTATGAGTTCGGAAGCGAAGAGGAAGCAAAGGG
Source organism: uncultured Eggerthellaceae bacterium (assembly GCA_947650915.1). Taxonomy (GTDB): domain Bacteria; phylum Actinomycetota; class Coriobacteriia; order Coriobacteriales; family Eggerthellaceae; genus MGBC163016. The sequence continues at coordinate 258,977 of CANSWY010000001.1, forward strand.
CTACTGCCTCTACCCGCTGGGCTGCCGTGGTCCGCAGACGCATTCCCCCTGCGGCGTCACGCTCTGGAACAACCGCCGCTCCTGGTGCGTCCAGGCCGGCAGCCCCTGCATCGGATGCTGCGAGGCCAATCCGAACAACCCAGGGGACAACTGGGTGCAGGTGAATGCGCCGTTCTACAACCGCTTCCGTGACTTGCGCATCGGCGACTTCAAGTTCCAGCCCGAACCGGTGGCGTGGATTCTCACCGGCATCGTGGCTGCAGCGCTGGTGGTGCACGGCTTCGGCATGAAAAAGACCGGCCGCATGGACGGCGGCGCTGACTTCGAGCCCATCCGCAAGTGGGACAAGGCGCATCCTGAGCAGTCCATCGGCGTCTACGCCGATCCGGAGAAGGGCGGTCCGGTGCTGGACGCTGCCGTCTGCGAAGAGAACACCCATCACGCGCCGGCTCCCGCCGACGACGTTGTTGACGACTACGAGAAAGAATAGGAGGTGAGCAAGAGGTGACACGTTCCATCATCGATCCGATCACTCGCATCGAAGGACATCTCAGGGTGGAGATGGAGGTCGAGCAAGGCGTGGTGACCGACGCATGGGTCTCCGGCGGATGCTTCCGCGGCATGGAGCTCGTCGTCCAGAACCGCACGCCCCAGGATGCCGCGCAGATCGTGCAGCGCATCTGCGGCGTGTGCCCGGTGAGCCATGCTCATGCATCTTCCATCGCTGCCGAGAAGGCCTACGGCATCACCATTTCCAACAACGCGCGTCTCGTGCGCAACCTCATCGAGGGCGCGCAGTTCCTCCATTCGCACATCCTGTGGTTCTACAACCTGTGCGCATTGGACTACGTCAATCCGCTGGACGCTCTGAAAGCGAACGTCCCGGATACCTATGATCTTGCCCAGGCTGCTGGCACGTCCATGGATACCGACTTCTATGGCCTGAAGGAGAAGCTAGAAATCTTCAAGGCCAACGGGCAGCTCTCCATCTTCTCCGGCAACTGGTTCGATTGCGACGGCGGGGAAGGCTACAAGCTCTCTCCGGAGCTGAACCTGATCTGCACGGCCCATTACCTGGAGGCGCTCAAAATGCAGGCGCGCGCGTCTGAGGTGGCAGCGCTTTTGGGCGGCAAGATGCCGCACGTCATGACGCTCATCCCGGGCGGCACCGCCTTCGTTCCCACGGAGAGCAAGCTGGATGACCTGTGGGCCATGGTGAATGAGATCTACGACTGGGTCTCCACCACCATGATCCCGGATACGCTGGCGCTGGCTCCGGCTTACACCGACGTGCTCAAGTTCGGCAAGGGCTGCGGCCGCTACATCGCCTGGGGCGTCTTCGAAGGTCCCGGCTGGCCTTATGGCGGGGACTACACCGAACAGATGATCCACCGCTATCTGCCCATGGGCGTGCTGGATGAGGATCTGAACGTGAGCAACGTCGAGGAATCCCTCATCACCGAATACATGGGCCATTCCTGGTACAAGGGCGACGGCACCTACGAGTCCCCGTACTTCGTGACGGAGCCTGACTTCACCGAATACGACGTTGAGGACCGCTACACCTGGGTCAAGTGCCCGGCCTATGACGGCAAGCCCATGGAGGCTGGCGGCTTCGCCCGCATCCTGTCCGCCTATCAGCGCAATGTCCCCTTCATCGTGGAGAACGTGGATGCCATGCTGGTGGCCTTGGGCGCACGTCCGGGCCAGCTCTCGGCGCTCCAGAACACGCTCGGCCGTACGGCCAGCCGCCAGATCGAGACGCTCTACATCGCCGGCCTCATGAAGGAATGGACGCTGGAGCTGATGGAAGCCATCGCTGGCGGGGATTCCGAATACTTCAAGGAGCCGCTGACCACCACCGGTGAGGGCACGGGCTTCTGGGAGGCGCCGCGCGGTGCTTTGTACCACTCTGAGAAGGTCACGAACAACAACGTGGACGGGTATCAGATCATCATCCCCTCCACCTGGAACTTGGCTCCCATGAACGCTGATGGCGTGCATGGCCCCATGGAGCAGGCGCTCATCGGCTGCCCGGTGCAGGATGTGGAGATGCCCATCAACGCGTTGCGCACCGTGCATTCCTTCGACCCCTGCACGGCTTGTGCGGTCCATATCACCGAACCGGCCACGGGCAAGACGTTCAAGACCGTCACCAGCCCTTGGGGGGTGAAGTAGATGGCACATCTGGCACACTACCGTGAGGCGCACCCGATGGTCTTCGTGGTGACGCACTGGATCAACCTCATCTCCATGATCTGGCTGATCTTCTCGGGCTTCATCATCCATTACCCGTTCATTCCCGGCATCATGGGAATCTGCCGCGGGGGGCATGTGCTGTTCGGGTTCATCCTGTTCTTCAACATGCTGTTCCGCGTCATCGCAGCGTTCTTCGTGAAGACCTCCCCCACGGGCGGCACGCGCAAGCAGGATACGGATTACAAGTCCTGGCTTCCGCAGAAGGACAACCGCCATCAGGCGCTTGAGTGGATCAAGTATTACCTGTTCCTCAAGAAGGACCACCCGCTGGGCGCGAAACTGGGCGTTCCGCAGAAGCTCTCTTACCTGCTGATCCCCATCCTCATCTTCGTGATGTGGTGGACCGGCATGTGCATCTGGGCTCCGGTCATGGATTGCGGCCCATTCGCAGCCACGGTGAACTTCGTCGGCGGTGCCATGAGCATGCGCATCATCCATTACTACCTGATGTTCGTGTTCATCATTTTCATGTTCATCCATGTGTACCTGGCGAATGTGGAAAGCTTCGCTCCCACGGCGCTCATGTTCGTCCACAAGGAGCATGGCGGCCTGGTGTACGATCCTGAGCTCCACAACATCGTGGGCGAGGACATGGACCCGCACAAGGACTAATGGTCCTGCCCGGCCCAGAAGGCGTGACGGCGGCGGCCCTTCGGCCGCCGCTTTTCTCTTAGAAGGAGGAGGCATGGCAGGGCTCACTGACGAACAGGTGAGACGCGAGGAGGCGTTCATGAAGGGGCTTCCGCGCGTGAACGTGGGCGCGCTTTTGATGCCCGCCATCTGGGGGCCGGCGCACGGGTTCTGGGTGACCATCCTGTTCTACCCGGCATGGCTGGTGGCCGACAACGTCTTCTATGCCGCCTATGAGGCCCCCACGCCGCTCTCCATCATCATCGCGGCGCTCACGTTCGTCATCCTTTTAGGAGTGACCGTGGCCTTTGCCATCGTGGCGCAGCCGCTTGCGGCCCATCGGGCTGAAGCGCGGGGCGTCACGCGTGCGGAGTACCTGAAGCGCCAGAAGGTCTGGATCATCGTGAGCGCAATCATCGCCGTTGCGTTCTTGGGGTTGGCCACCTGGTACAACCTGGCGTGGAGGCCCTATGTCACGGCCTGAGCGCGTCATCGTCTTTTGCGTGGGGAACCGGCTCATGCTGGATGACGGCGTGGGGCCCGCCGTCTTCGATGAGCTGTGCGCAGCCTACGTGCTGCCGGATGAAGTGGAGCTGTTGGATGTGGGCTGCATGAGCCTGTCCATGGTGGACAAGGTGGATGCGGCCGATTATCTGGTCACGGTGGATGCGGTGGACGGCACCGGCGAGGAGCCGGGCACCGTGTTCGAGTTCGCGCCGGAGGACATGGCGCGGCATGCGGGTGCCATGGCGAGCCTTCATGACCTCAAGCTGGTGGATCTCTTCGACGCAGCATCCCTTCTGGGATACTCCGCCGAAGGGAAGTGTTTCGGCATGCAGGTGGAGAACCGCACGCCGGAGGTGGTCACCATGGGGCTCACGCCGCGCGTGTACGACGCTGTGCCCCATCTGGTGGATGCCGTGATAGCGGATCTGGTGCTGCGCGGGCACTGCGTCAAGCACAAGGACACGGGAGATGTGGTGGCGCCAGGGTGGCATCACCGGATGCGCGCCGAAGATGGACCGGGCTTGCAGTAGAATCCTCCTTCACGGAACCGAACTGATCAGGATGCGCGCTGTCTCATGCTCATTGAACCCATAGAGAAGATGCTCGCGGCTTCCGGCTGCCTGGACTCGTTCTGGGGCAAGCTGGATGCGGGGGAGGATGCCACCTTGGGCGTGGCATCCTCCGCACGCCCGCTCATGGTGGCGGCGCGCTTCGCCCATGCTCCCCAGCCCACCCTCGTCATCGTATCCGGGGAGGAGGCGGCAGATGCGTTCGCACGGAACGTGCGCGCCTATGCGGGCAACGATGCCGTCCTGCGCTTCCCGGAGCGCACGGATGTGCCAGGCACCGGGGCACCCGCAAGCCCGCAGACCGTGGCATGCCGCTTGCAAGCGCTCCACGCTCTCAGACAGGGAGCGCCTGTGGTGGTCATCGCCAGCGCGCAGTCTCTTCTGCGCGCGCTGCCGCCAGTGTCTGCGGACATCGCGGCTCCTCTCACCCTGGCGCAGGGAGATGATCTCTCCGATGGCGCGGTGGAGGGCGCAGAGGACCTTGACGGCCTCAAACGCCGGCTGGAGGCCATGGGGTATCAGAACACCGGAGAGCTGGACGGCCCGGGCACGTTCTGCTCCCATGTCGGCGTGGTGGACGTCTTCCCCGGCAATCTGGAACATCCCGTGCGCATCGACCTGTTCGGGGACGAGGTGGAAGAGATCCGGCGCATCGTGCCTTCCACCGGCCAGACCATTTCAACGCTTCCCTCCGTGGATGTGTTCCCGGTGACGGAGTTCCCGCAAGACGATCAGGCCTTGAAGGCGGCTGCGCGTGCGCTCCAGAAGACGGCGATGACGAACAAGGGGGCGCGCAGCCTCCTTGAAAGGCTTGAAGAGGGCCTGCGCTTCGACGGAGCGGACGCGCTTTTGCCCTATCTGTATCCCAAAACGGCCACCATCGGGGATTACGCGGGGGCGGATTCGCTCTGCGCGCTGATCGAACCGCGCTCGCTCATGGACAACATGGCCAATGCGGCCAAGGGGATCGAGGAGGCGTGCGCGAAAAGCCCCTTTCCCACCCACGGCCTGTTCGTGCCCGCGCCCTCCATCAGCTTCGGTCACGGCGTGCGCGCCACCTACGTCTCCATCATGCAGGTGGGCTCTTCCGCAGATGACGAGCTGCCGGTGAAGCGCACGGACGTGGCCGGGTCTCCCGAGCGGCTCTTCGGCAAGCTGCGCACCTGGGCTGAAGCGCGCTATCTCTGCCTCTTCTCCGTGCCGGATGCCCGGGCGCGTGCAGCGTTCGAACTGGACCTGGTGGATGAGAGCCTGCCCATTCGGGACATCCCTGTCTCTGACGAGGCCGGACCGCTCTCGCGCGGCGTGGTGAACGTGGTGGCGGAAGACATCCCCTTGGGGATCATCATCCCGAAGGCGAAGATCGCGCTCGTGTCCGTGAACGACCTGAAGCGCATGAACGCGGACGGGTCCACGCGCTCCCGCATCGACATCACGGACATCACCTTCCCCTATGAGCCGGGTGACTACGTGGTGCATTCCACCTACGGCATCGCGCTGTTCAAGGACATCGTTCGGCGCGACATGGACGGGGTGGAGCGGGACTATCTGGAGCTGGATTACGCGGAGGGGGACAAGCTATTCCTTCCCATCGAGCAGTTCGACAAGGTGACGCGCTATGTGGGGCCTGAAGGGGCGGAGCCGAAGATCACGCGGCTGGACAGCACGGATTGGTCTCGCGCCATGCAGCGTGCGCGGAAGGCCACCCGCAAGCTGGCGTTCGATCTGGTGGATGTCTATGCGCGCCGCGCGGCCGCGAAAGGCCACGCGCTTTGCGTGGACACGCCCTGGATGCACCAGCTGGAGGAGAGCTTCCCGTATCAGGAGACGCCGGATCAGGCGCGCGCGATCGAAGACGTGCTCGCGGACATGGCCTCCAAGCGCCCGATGGACCGGCTGGTCTGCGGGGATGTGGGCTTCGGCAAGACGGAAGTGGCCATCCGCGCCGCGTTCGCTGCCGCGCAGAACGGCAAGCAGGTGATGGTGCTCTGTCCTACCACCATCCTGGCGCAGCAGCACTACGCCAGTTTCAAGGAGCGGCTGGCGCCGTTCAAGGCGCGGGTGGACGTGCTCTCGCGCTTCCGCACGCCCGCGCAGCAGAAGGAGAGCCTGGAGGGGTTCGCGAAAGGTGAAGTGGACGTGCTGGTGGGCACCCATCGGCTGCTCTCGCGGGATGTGAACCCCCATGACCTGGGGCTGGTCATCATAGATGAAGAACAGCGCTTCGGCGTGGGGCACAAAGAACAGTTCAAGAACCTGCGGGAATCGGTGGACGTGCTCACCCTGTCCGCCACGCCCATCCCGCGCACCATGCAGATGGCCACCTCCGGCGTGCGCGACATGAGCCTCATCTTGACGCCGCCCGATGATCGGCTTCCTGTGAAGGTGCACGTGGGGGAGTGGGACCCGGACGTGGTGTCGGATGCCATCCGGTATGAATTGGCGCGCAAGGGCCAGGTGTACTACGTGAGCAACCGCGTGAAGACCATCCGTGAGGCTGAGGACCGCGTGCACGCTGTGGCACCTGAAGCGCGCGTGGGCGTGGCGCACGGCAAGATGTCGAAAGATGAGCTGGAACGCGTGATGGAGGATTTCGCAGCGGGGGAAGTGGACGTGCTGGTGGCCACCACCATCATCGAGAGCGGCATCGACAACCCTCATACGAACACGCTCATCATCGAAGACGCGCAACGATTGGGGTTGTCGCAGATGTATCAGCTCAAAGGCCGTGTGGGACGTTCATCCACGCAGGCCTTCGCGTACTTCATGTTCCCGGAAGAGGCTTACCTCACTGAAGAGGCCCACGCGCGTCTCATGGCGCTCTCCGACAACCAGGACCTGGGCAGCGGCATGCGCATCGCGCTGAAGGACTTGGAGATCAGAGGCGCGGGGGACATCTTGGGGGCGGAGCAATCCGGCAACATGAGCGCCGTCGGGTTCGATCTGTTCTCGCAGCTTTTGAACCAAGCGGTGGAAGAGGTGCGCGAGTCCCCGGAGGGCACGGTGGCCGCACGTCCGGATCTGTCCGACATCACGGTGAACATCCCGGGGCGCACCTATCTTTCTGACGAATATCTGCCGGACATCGCTGAGCGCGTGCTGTGGTACCGCCGAGTGGCATCCGCCTACGCCGTGGAAGACGTGGATGCGCTAGAGGAGCGGCTGGCATCAGAGCATCCGGGAGAGCCGGCTGAGGCGCGCACCTTGTTCCAGAAGGCGCGCCTGCGCGCTTTCGCGGCTGTGCGGGGCATCACGAACGTGTCGGTGAGCGCGGGCAAGCTCAATGTCGAGGGCGCTGCCCTTGACCGGGACCAGCGCATCCGTCTGAAGCGCTCAGGCGGCAGATATCTGCCTGAGAAGAAGAAAGCCATCGTCCCGCTCTCTAAGGCCAGTTCATCTGACGCCTCGGATGCGGAGCTTGCGGGAGATGTCCTAAGATACCTGTCATCCGTTTGGGAAGGAGAGCCATCTGATGGCGAATGAGGAGATGAAGGTGCGCGTCCGGTTCGCGCCGTCGCCCACGGGCATGCTGCATCTGGGCGGTGCCCGGACGGCCATCTATAACTGGGCGTTCGCGCGCTCGCAAGGCGGGGATTTCATCCTGCGCATCGAAGACACCGATCCGGAGCGCTCCACTCATGAGAACACCCAGATCATCCTCCGTGCGCTCAGGTGGCTCGGCCTTGAGTGGGATGAAGGGCCGGAAGTGGGGGGCGCTGTGGGTCCGTACTTCCAGACCGAGCGCATGGCCACCTATGAGGCGGCTTTGGAGGAGCTGAAAGCGACGGGCGCGGCCTATCCGTGCTTCTGCTCCAAAGAGCGCTTGGACGCGTGCCGGGCGCAGGCGGAGAAGAGCCAAGGCGGATATGCGGGCTACGACGGCCATTGCCGCGATATGGATCCAGAGGAAGCAGCCGCGCGCATCGCGGCCGGGGAGCCTCATGTGTGGCGTTTGCGCGTGCCGGAAGGCCATGGCCCCATCGCCTTCGATGACGCGGTCTACGGTGCCATGAGCTTTCCCGCTGACGTCATGGACGACCTCATCCTCGTGCGCTCGGATGGCAGTCCCACCTACAACTTCGCGGTGGTCTGCGATGACGCGAACATGGGCATCACCCATGTCATCCGCGGCGACGACCACCTGTCGAACACGCCGCGCCAGATCCTGATCTATGAGGCTTTGGGCCTTCCTGTGCCCATATTCGCGCATCTGCCCATGATCTTGGGGCCGGATGGCAAGAAGCTCTCCAAGCGCCATGGCGCCACGAACGTGGAGGACTACCGTGACCGCGGTTTCTTGGCGGACGCCATGGTGAACTATCTGGCGCTTTTGGGATGGTCCTTGGACGGAGAGACCACGCAGATCCCGCGTGAGATGCTGGCATCGGAGTTCTCCTTGGAGCGCATCTCCAAGAAGGATGCGGTGTTCGACGAAGAGAAGCTCACCTGGCTTGACGGCGTCTACATGCGCGAGATGTCCGTGGGCGAGTGGATCGGCGAAGCCACGCCATGGCTTGCCTATGCCCACCGCCTGGGCGCGCAGGCGCTTGCAGGCGTGAGCGTCGTGCCCTCGCCTGACAAGGATCAGCAGAAAGAGCGCCTCGCCTCGCTCATCGCGCCTTGGCAGGATGTGCCGGAAGAGGAGTGGCAGGAACTGGTGGCCGAAGTGGCCGACCGCCGCGCGTGGTACGAGCGCATCTATCCGCTCATCATCGAACGCCAGACCACGTTCAACGAACTGCCTGACAAGCTGGCGTTCCTCTTCTGGGGTGCGAACGTGGCGCTGGATGAGAAGAGCGTGGCGAAGGTGCTGAAGAAAGAAGGCGGCAGGGCGGATGAAGCGCTCGAGCTTTGCCGGGAGGTGCTGACGGATGGGTCCATCCCTTGGGAGGCGGAGCCGCTCCAAGAGGCGTGCCGCGCCAAGGGCGAGGCGGCGGGATTGAAGCCGAAGCTCTTGTTCCAGCCGCTGCGCGTGGCCGTGAGCGGCAACCAGGTGTCCCCGCCTTTGCTCGAATCCATCGAGCTGCTGTCGCGCTCGGATGTGCTCGCGCGCATCGACGGCGTGCTCTCGATCATGAGATGATGCGGGACTGCGCCTCCTGAACGCGAACGGGCAACGGCTCCCCAGGTGCGAAAGGGACGTCCCAAATTGCACATAGGAAAAGAGAGTCAGTGCTGGAAGACATTTCCTATGTGCAATTTGGGACGTCCCTTTCGCACATCTTTCGCACCGGAGGGAGGTGTTCTCAGGCTTGGAGCCCTGCTGACTGGCGCGGCGCTTCTTTTACAGCGGCCTTCTTGCGGATGATCACCGCCCCGATGACGATGCTGGCCACAGCCACCACGCAGCTTGTGGCGAGCCACCACGCTCCCATGCCCATCCAGAACCCAAGGGGATACATCTGGATGAGCAGACTGTTTGCGGGAAAGACCCAGGTGCCATCGGTGAAGAAGAGGGAGTGCATCCAAGCGAAGAGCGCATCGAACCCGAGCAGGCCCCAGATGCCCAGCACCGTGAACAACACCAAGGTGGCCGCCCCGCCGAAGAGAAGAGCGCGGCCGGCCGCTACTGGTCCGAACATCATCACGAGGGTCATCAGGCAGAATGCGGCGATCATCGTGCATCCGAGGATGGGCATGCGCGCAGCGCTCACCACGTCGTTCACTTCATTCAGATGCGTGATGGCGTCGGCATCCAGGGCGTAGGACGGGTCCAGCTCGTAGAGCGCCAGCATGGCATCCCAGGGCTTCATCTGGAGCGCGTCTTCTTCAGCGAGGATGGCGCGCGCCTCATCAGTCCAGCGATCCGCCTTCTCGGGGTCTGCGGCTGAAGCGGCAGCCTGCCTGATGAGCGCCACCGCATAGCGCTCGTCAGCGGCGCTCCCTCCGTCCACGTCCCGCGCATATCCATCCACCGTGAACTCGCGCGTCTCCAATGCCAGATCCAGCAGCTGGTCATGGGCATAAGGCGAGGCATCGAAGGCGCTGTTGTCCGAGGAGAGGTTGCGCGTGATCTGCGGGAAGCCCGCACAGACAGCGAATCCGATGGCCAGATAGGTGAAAGCCAGGGCAGCGGCGGCCAGGATGCAGAGCACGCGCTGTTGGATCTTCTTGTTCATGGACGATGCACGTCCTTTCTCTTCTGAGCGGGGAAATATACTATACGAACTGACCCATGACGGACAACGCGCGGGAGAGGGAGGGGCCATGGCGGCTTCGATGCATGAGTTGAGGGAAGAGTACTTGGACATCGCGCGGTCGCTCTCAGGGGATGTGCCGGGACGCGAACGCGCGATGGCCGCCATCGGGGCGTCTGACGTCCGAGCCTATGGGCGCCCGGTGGAGTTCTCCTACGTGCCTTACGTCTTCGCGCCTGAGGACGTGGCATATCTGGAAGAGGTATGCGCACGCACGCACGGGCTGCTCTCCAAGGTGATCGCACGCTATCTGGAAGATGAAGGGTATCGGCGCCTTTTCGGCTTCACAGAAGAGCTGGAGCGCCTCATCATGCTGCCTTGTCCCTATGAAGAGAAGCTCCCCATGGCGCGCTTCGATGTGTTCCTGGATGACCGTGACCGGAGCTTCAAGTTCTGCGAATTCAACACCGACGGCTCTGGAGCCATGTCGCGTGATGCCGAATGCGGGCGGGCTTTGGCGGAAGGGGAGGCGTACCAGCGTTTCTCTTCTCTCCACCCCATTCAGCAGTTCGATCTCTTCGATTCTTGGGTGGCTGCGTTCATGGACACCTACCGCTCCTGCGGCCGTTTCCCGGACGACCCGGTGGTGGCCATAACCGACTTCGAAGAGAGCGGCGTCAAGAGCGATTTCGTGCGCTTTCTGGCTGCCTTCGAACGCGCTGGCATCTCTGCGCGTTTCGTGGATGTGCGCAGCTTCGCCTATGACGGGAAGCGGTTGACGGATCCGTCGGACGGTGCCGTCATCAATGCGGTCTATCGGCGTGCCGTCACTTCTGAGATGCTCCAGCACCCCGGCGAATGCGACGCGTTCATCAACGCCACGGCGGACATGAACGTCTGCACCATCGGGCACTTCCGCACCACGGTGGTGCATTCCAAGATGGTGTCGGTGGTGCTCCATGACCCGGCCACGTCAGCGTTCTTGGATGAGGGGGAACGAGCGTTCATCCAGGCCCATGTCCCGCGCACCTACCGCTTGAAGGTCAAAGAGGCCCAGCTCGTCGAAGAGGTGAAGGCCGAGAAGGATCTTTGGATCATCAAGCCGGAGGACGACTATGGCGCCCATGGCGTCTTCGCTGGCATCGACCATGATGAGGATGCGTGGGCGCGGATCGTGGATGAGCGGCTGGATGCGGGCTGCATCGTCCAGGAATACTATCTGCCGCGCACGGTGCCCTTGATGCCCGCGCGCCTGCCGGTGGACGGGGATGCCCTGCGCGTGGAGGATTGGCACACGATGCCCGGGCTCTACACCTACAACGGGCGCTTCGCGGGCGTGTATTCGCGGGAAGGGCGCGAGGGTGTCATCGCGCTCGATCATGGCGGCCTGGTCTCTCCCAGCTTCCGTATCACCGGATAGCACCTTGCAAAACAGCTGCACCGCAGGTATGATTCACAACTGCTGTTTTCAATTTGCACGAATAAAGGAGCACGGTTTTCATGGTCAAGATTCGTCTGGCACGTCATGGCGCGAAGAAGCGCCCGTATTATCGCGTGGTGGTCTCTGATTCTCGCTGCCCGCGCGACGGCAAGTTCATCGAACAGGTGGGGCGCTACAATCCCTGCTCCAACCCGAAGCTGATCGAGCTTGACCTTGAGAAGATCGACGCGTGGGTGGGCAAGGGTGCTCAGGTGAGCGACACCGTCCAGCATCTGATGAAACTCGCTCGGGAAAGCGCCTAGCCACCATGGACAGCACCGCGGAGGAGTTGGCATCGCTCGTCGAATTCGTGGTCACGCCGCTGGTCGACCATCCGGATGAGGTGGATCTCTCTCTTGTCAGCGAAGATGGCCGCGTACAGATCGAGGTCCGGGTGGACCCATCCGATGCAGGCAAGGTCATCGGGCGGCAAGGCCGCGTGATCAAGTCCATCCGCACTCTCGTGCGCGCGGCGGCCTCCCGCAAAGGCGTGCAGGCTGAGGTGGAGCTGGTCGATTAGTGCACGGTTGGTACGCGGCGGCGCGCGTCGCCGGAACGAAGGGTCTGGAAGGAAAGCTGAGGCTTGCAGATGCCTCAGCTTTCTTGCGTTCAGCGCATCCGGGCGTGCAGGCCGCTTTCGTCCCTCCGCGTGAGGATGCGCCCCGGTTCGCTTCGGTTGATGCATTCGAAGAGGATGGCCCTGATGGGTGCATCGCTGTCCTCGGCGGCGTGGCCGATCGCAGCGCAGCAGAGCTCCTTTCGGGCTGCATGGTGCTCCTGGAAGGGGAGGCCTCCGAAGAGGAGGGGGACACTGTTCCGTTCTCAGGCATCGTGGGCTTCATCGTGGAAGATGCGGATGCGGGAGAGGTGGGCGTGGTGGAAGCGGTGGATGCCGGCCCGGATCGGGTGCAGCCGCTGATCACCGTGGCGCGCACAAACGCCCCGTCGGCCCTGATCCCTTTGGTGGACGACCTCATCGTCAGCATCGATGAAGCGCGCCAGTGTCTGATCATGCGACTGCCCTCAGGGCTTCTTGACATCTGAGGGCGCCATGAGGATCGATTGCATCACCACGTTCCCTGACATGTACGCCTCTGTGATGGGCACGTCCATGATGAAACGGGCCCAAGAAAAGGGCATCCTGCAGTTCCAAGCCCATGATCTCCGGGCGTGGGCGGAGGGCGTCCATCGCAAGACGGATGACTATCCTTACGGCGGAGGATGCGGTCTGGTGATGATGTGCGATCCCATCTTCAAGGCCACTGAAGATGTGCTGGGCCTGCCTTCCGGGTCTCTGCCCGGCGCGCATTTGGATGCGGGCGTGAAAGTGGTGTTCATGGCACCGCACGGCCAGGTGTTCGATGACGCCTGCGCCCGGCGCCTTTCAGCTGAAGAACGGCTCGTGTTCGTCTGCGGCCACTATGAGGGGATCGATGAGCGTGCGTATGCCCTGGCCGATGAGGTCATCTCCATCGGGGATTACGTCCTCACCAGCGGAGAGCTTGCTTCCATGGTGGTGATCGATGCGGTGGTGCGGAAGCTGCCAGGGGTCTTGGGAGCAGAAGGAGGGGCGGAAGAGGAGTCCTTCGCTGCGGGTCTCTTGGAGCATCCGCAGTACACGCGCCCGGCGAGCTACCGCGGCATGGGTGTTCCCGAGGTGCTGCTCTCCGGCCACCATGCGAACATCGAAGCGTGGCGCCGGGAGGAATCGCTCCGGCGCACCCGGAAGCTCAGGCCCGATCTCCTGGATTGAGCCGCGCGCATTCGTCCTCTGTGCCCCGCAGGGAGCTGACGGGTTAGGTTATGATGATGCGCGGCTTGCGCGCGCTCGCACCAGATGCGGTGCGCTTTGGCAGCTCCGATCGACCCAGAAAGGCGATGGCAGGGATGTATTCAGGCGAACACGCTGAGAAGAAAAGAGGGATGGGGCGTTCCATCCTTTCGTTCGTCCTCACCATCGCGGTCATCGTGGCGATCGCGTGGGGGCTGCGCACCTTCGTCTTCCAAGCTTATGAGATCCCCTCCGGTTCCATGGAGGACACCATCATGACCGGAGACATGGTGTTCTCTGAAAAGCTCTCCTATTACGCGGGGAGTCCGGAGCAGGGCGACATCATCACGTTCAAAGATCCTGAGATCCCTTCGCGCACCCTCATCAAGCGCGTCATCGCCACCGATGGCCAGACGGTCCAGCTGATCGATGGCAAGGTGTACGTGGACGGACAGGAGCTGGACGAGCCGTATACAGACGGCAAGGAGACATGGCCGCTCACCTCATCCTACGGCTTGCCCGTTGAGTATCCTTACAAGGTCCCCGAGGGCGAAGTCTGGGTCATGGGGGACAACCGCACCAATTCGCAGGATTCCCGCTATTTCGGCTCCATTCCCGTATCATCGGTCACCGGAAAAGCGGTGTTCACCTACTGGCCCTTGGACAGCATCGGCATGCTGGAGTAGGGCCTGTGTCCTGAACGAGCACGACAAGAGGAAGGCAACGGAGAAGACATGAGTTCGGCATCGAAGAACGCTCCCACGTTCCAGGAAGTGATCATGAGGCTCCAGGAATTCTGGGCCTCCCAGGGCTGCGTGATCCTGCAACCCTACGACAACGAAGTGGGAGCGGGCACGAACGCGCCGGCCACCACGTTGCGCGCGTTGGGGCCTGACACCTGGCGCACGGCCTACGTGCAAGGCTGCCGCCGGCCCACGGACGGCCGCTACGGGGAGAATCCGAACCGGTTGCAGTTCTACTACCAGTTCCAGGTGCTCATCAAGCCCTCTCCTGATGACATTCAAGAGGCGTATCTGGCTTCTTTGCGCGCCATCGGCATAAACACCGATGAGCATGACGTGCGTTTCGTGGAGGATGACTGGGAGTCTCCCACGTTGGGCGCCTGGGGCCTTGGCTGGGAAGTGTGGATCGACGGCATGGAGGTCACGCAGTTCACGTATTTCCAGCAGGTGGGCGGCTTCGAATGCAGCCCGGTCCCGGTGGAGATCGCCTACGGGCTTGAGCGCCTCACCATGTTCGTGCAAGGGGTGGATTCGGTCTACGACATCGTCTGGGCGAAGGGGCCGGACGGCGTCACGTTCACCTACGGGGACGTGTACCTGGAGAACGAGCGCGAATACTCCGCCTACAACTTCGAAGTGGCCGACACTGCTTTCCTCTTCCAGGAATTCGCTGATCGCGAAGCCGAATGCCTGAAGACGCTGGAAGCGGGCCTGCCGTTGCCGGCCTATGATTCCGTCCTCAAATGCTGCCACACGTTCAATCTGCTGGACGCGCGCGGGGTCATCTCCGCCACGGAGCGCATGGGGTACATCCTGCGCGTCCGCACGCTGGCGAAAGCGTGTTGCGAATCGTACATGGAGCATGTGGTCGGCTTGCCCGGCGCTGCTGAGAGGAAGGAGGGCACGCGATGAGCAACGTGCGCACGCTCGCCTTCGAGATAGGCACTGAAGAGATCCCGGCGTTCGATCTGAAGAACGCCACGGAGAAGCTTCCCCAGATCATGGCATCTGCGCTTACCGATGCGCGCATCGCTTTCGGTGGGATGGAGGTCTTCTCCACGCCGCGGCGCATGGCGGTGGTGGTGCGCGGGGTGGAGGAAGAGACGGCTCAGGTGGACGAGACCTTCAAAGGGCCGTCGGTGGCCATCGCCTTCGATGAGGCGGGCGCTCCCACCAAGGCCGCCATCGGGTTCGCGCGCGGCAAGGGCGTCGCGGTGGAGAGCCTGGAGGTGCGCGAAGAGGGAGGCGCCGAATACGTCTTTGCTTCGCGGCGCATCGAGTCAGCGCGGACGATCGGCCTTCTGCCGGAGGTGCTCCGGGGCGTGATAGAGGCCATCCCGTGGCCGAAGTCCATGCGCTGGGCGTCCTATCCTGAGGTCTTCTCCCGACCGGTCCGGTGGCTGGTGGCCCTGTTCGGGGATGAGGTGGTGCCCTTGTCCTTCGCTGGAGCGGTGGCTGGGCGCCATACGGAAGGGCACCGGGTGCTCTCTCCTGCCGGGACGGACATCGCGCGCGCGGATGAGTATGAGGCAGCGGTTCGGCAGCTCAAGATCGTGCCCGCGCAAGACGAGCGCCGCGCCCTCATCGAAGAGGCGGTGCGCGCCATGGAGGCGGATCTGGGAGAGGGCTTCACGGCAGTCCTTCCTGAGAAGACGCTCACGGAGGTGGTGAACCTCTCTGAGGCGCCCACGCCCCTGCTGGCCAGCTTCGCGGAGGAATTCCTGGCTGTGCCGGAAGAGATCATCGTGGACGCCATGCTCATGCATCAGCGCTATTTCCCGCTCTACCGGGACGGCAAGCTCGCGAACCGCTTCATCATCGTTTCGAACGGAGACGACCGTTTCGCTGACAACATCATCGACGGCAACCAGCGGGTGGTGGCTGCGCGGCTCTACGACGCGAAGTTCTTCTACGAGGAGGACCTGAAGCGTCCTCTGGAGGCCTATGTGGACCGTCTGGATGAGGTGGTGTTCCAGGAGAAGCTGGGCACCATGCGCCAGAAGACCAGCCGCGTGTGCCGTTTGGCGGAGCGTCTGTGCCTGGACGCGGCCCTTGAGGCCGAGGAAGCGGGCAAAGTGGCGCGTGCCGCACGCTTGGCCAAGGCCGACCTGGTCACGAACGCGGTCATCGAGTTCACCAGCGTGCAGGGCATCATGGGCTCCTATTATGCAGAGGCGGCCGGCGAGGATGCAGAGGTGGCCGCTGCCATCGCTGACCATTACCGTCCGCGCTTCGCAGGCGATGACATCCCTTCTGGCATCGTGGGCCGCATGTTGGCGCTGGCGGACAAGGTGGACACCATCTGCGGCCTGTTCGCCATCGGCCAGCTGCCCACGGGGTCTTCCGACCCGTTCGCTCTGCGCCGTGCCGCCCTGGGCGTCATCTCCATCCTCCAGAGCGGTCTGGACGTGAGCCTGGACGGCGCCATCCAGGACGCTTTGCGCATCTATCAAGAGGACGGCGTCCCGTTCGATGCGTCCGATGCGCATGCGTCCATCAAGGATTTCTTCGTGACGCGCATGAAGGTCATGCTGAAAGAGGATGGCTGTTCCGTCGATGCCATCGATGCCGTGCTGGCGGCGGGCGTCTGGGAGCCGGTGGTGGTGGAGGCGCGCGTGCGCGCTCTGGATGTTGCCCGCACGGACGCCCTTGAGGCGTTCGCTGATCTGTCCGTGGCTTATGCCCGTGCGAACAACCTGCGCGATGCGGATGCGGGAAGCCTCTACGATCCGGCTCTGTTCAATGACTCTGAAGCGGCTTTGGCCCGCTCCATCGAGGCGGCGCGCACGGAGGTGGCCGAAGCTCTCGCAGGTGATGATTATCCGGCGGCCCTGGCAGCGCTCGCGGCCTTGCGTGCGCCCATCGACGGGTTCTTCGAGGCCACCATGATCATGGATGAGGACCTCGCCCTGCGCGCCAACCGCATGAAGCTCCTGAACGCGTTCGTGGAAGTCTTCGCGAACGTGGCCGATTTCGGTCTGCTCTCATCGAAGCGCTCCTGAGAGCCTGAGGTCACGCGTCATGGCAGGGGAGGAACGCGGATTCTCTCATGAGCGCATCCGGGGGAGCGCAGCGTTTCCCACGGTGCATGTGGTGTCGGATTCGGTGGGTGAGACGGCGCGCACGGTGGCCCAGGCCGCAGCTGCCCAGTTCGGTGAGAAACACCCGAAGATCGAGGTCTTCGGCAAGATGAAGACGTTCGACCAGGTGCGCCGGGTGCTGGACGAGCACGTGGCCTATCACGTGGAGCAGCTGGGAGATGACCGTCTGCTCATCTTCTACACGTTGGTTGATCCGGAACTGCGGGATGCGGTCTCCGATTACATCAGCGCCCATGAGCACATGCACGGCGTTGACCTTCTGACCGAGGCCATCACGGCCATGGCGGCCGTGAGCGGCCGGGAACCCAACGACACGCCCGGGGTGCTGCGCATTGCCGATCTGGATTACTTCAACCGCGTGGCGGCCCTGGAGTTCACCATCGAACATGATGACGGCCGCAATCCGCAAGACCTTCCCAAGGCCGACATCGTGGTCATCGGAGCGTCCCGCACATCCAAGACGCCGGTCTGCATCTATCTGGCGCAGCATGGCTTCAGCGTGGCGAACGTTCCACTGGACCTGCACACCGAACCGCCCAAGCAGCTGTTCGAGGTGGATCCTTCCCGTATCTTCGGGCTGATGTCCACGCCGGAAGTGCTGACGGGCATCCGGTCGCGCCGGATCGGGCATGCGGCAGCGGTGGCAGGCTCCTATGCGGACCCCGAGTACATCCACGAGGATTTGGAGTCGGCCCGCGCCCTCATGCGCAAGCTGGGCTGCTATGTCATCCGCACGGACGGCAAGGCCATCGAGGAGACCTCGCAGGAGATATTGGATCTTTACGCCAAGACCCATGGCACGGACAACAGAAAGGATGCATGAATGAGCATCGTGAAGAAGGCTTCCTTGGAAGGGGTCGAGGTAGGCTCCATCGGGAACGCTTCTGTGTCAGTGGTCTCAGAGGAGCCGTCAGCATCCCGTTCAGGCTTCAAGATGAAGATGAGAACCACCTGCGGCGGTGATCTGTTCCTCATGGCCATCGCCATCGGGGCCATCCTGCTCTTCACGGGGAGCATGATCTTCCCCGATTCATACGACAACGATGTCTGGTTCTTCTTGGCCACAGGAGACTACATCCTAGAGCATGGCATTCCCTACACCAACCCGTTCTCCGTGCATGAGGGGCTCGGCTTCATCGCTCAGCAGTGGCTGCATTGCGTCATATCGTCTCTGCTCTATCATGCCGGCGGATTCGTGCTCATGGGCGTCTGGACCGGTGTGCTCTTCCTTGCATTGGCAGCATCCTTGTTCGTCTTGGGGCGCACGTTGTGCCAGACGCGCACAGGGAGCGAGGCAGTGATGATCCTCGTCGCCCTGTGCGTGATCGGTGCGAGCGCCTATGCGAGCGTCCGGCCCCACCTGTATTCCATGCTCGCGTTCACCTGGATCATGTGGTCATGCGAGAGCTACCGTAAGAGCGGGAACGTGCGGTTCCTCATCCTGGTCCCGTTGATCGCCTGCCTGCATGTGAATCTCCATGCGGCCATCGCGCCCTATGACCTGTTCATCGTGGCATGCTACGCTCTGCCCGATGCGCTCACGTTGGTGCATCGCCGTGGGAAGCTCAAGAAGGTGGGATTCGTGGAGGCGTCCTACGCGCGCCTGCCTCTCCTCATCGTTCTGGTGGTCAGCGTGCTCGCGCTGCTGGTGAATCCCTACGGCATCCGAGGCGCGCTCTATCTGTTCCTTTCGTTCGGTGCGGCGGATCACCGCAACCGCATCAACGAGATGGGACACTTCGTGCCCGCGATCAATTGGCAGACCGCCCTGGTCACCGCTTTGATGTTCGCGGTGGCGTTGGCAGCGGGACGCATGGGGCCGAAGCGCATGAATGCGCCGCTTTCCATCCTTGCTGCGGCGGCCATCATCGGAGCGCTGGCGTATCTGCGCAATCAGTGGATCAGCTGCCTGTTCTGCTTCGCATATCTGGCCTGGTCATCGCGCGGCGTGCACTTGCGCATGTTCAAGGACAGCCGTGCTGTCAAGGGCTTCGCTGCGGCGGTGGTTTTGGCGGCCGGTGCGGGGATGGTCGCGCTTGCGATGCATGCGGCTCCCAGCTTGGAAGCGCAGCCGGTCGATTCGGCGCGGACCCCGGTCAAGGGTGTTGAGTATCTCGACCAGATCGGCGTGGACAAAGAGACCACGCGCGTGTTCACGTTCTTCAATGCTGGGGGCTTTTTGGAGTACCACGGTTTCAAGGTGAACATGGATCCGCGTCCTGAGATCTGGAACAGCGCCATCAACGGGGTGGGATACGACTACTATTTCGAATACGTGCAGATGGCCGAGGGTGACATGGTGTTCAATACCTACAACTATCTGTATGACTTCGATGTGTTCTTCATCGATTCGACCGCGGGCACCGATCCATATTTCACGGACAATGACGGATACCGACGCATTCTGACCGGGGACGGGTACACCGTCTACGCCAAGAGGTCATGGTATGACCAGTACGTCTCTTGAGCTGCCACTCGTGAGATTTGCTGACCCCGATGGCGGCCCATCCGTTGCTTTATCGTTATCATGATGCTGCACCCTTGGAAGGGCTTCTCTTCCAAGGACTTGGATATCAGAGATGATGAAGGAGTGCACCGTGGCGGAAGCAGTCAAGCGCGTATACGCCTTCGGCAAGGATGCCGAAGGGAAGAACGTGACCGAGGGCAACACGGACATGAAGTCCGTGCTGGGCGGCAAGGGCGCGAACCTCGCTGAAATGGCGAACATCGGGCTGCCGGTGCCTCCGGGTTTCACCATCACGTGCCAGACCTGCATGGAATACGCTGATGCAGGCAACGTCTGGCCGGAAGGCGCGCTGGACACCATCGCCGCATATCGTGCGGATCTGGAAGAGCGCATGGGCAAGAAGATCGGGGACGCCCATGATCCGCTCCTGGTCTCCGTCCGTTCCGGCGCCCCCATGTCCATGCCGGGCATGATGGACACGGTCTTGAATCTGGGCCTGAACGATGAATCCATCAACGGCCTGATCGCCCAGACGGAGAACCCGCGCTTCGCTTGGGATTCCTACCGTCGCTTCATCCAGATGTTCTCCAACGTGGTGATGGGCCTTGATGGAGACCTTTTCGAGAACGCCATCACAGCCATCAAGAACGAGCGCGGCGTCAAGTCCGACACCGATCTCACCGCAGAGGACTTGCAAGAGCTGGTGGGCGTGTTCAAGAAGATCTTCTCCGACAACGTGTCCGCCGAAGCCTATCCAGCGCTGGTGGTGGACGGCGCCGTGCAGTTCCCGCAAGATCCCATGATGCAGCTGCAGCTGGCCATTGAAGCGGTGTTCGGCAGCTGGAACAACCCGCGCGCTGTCCTGTACCGCAAGAAGAACAAGATCGCCGATGACCTCGGCACGGCGGTGAACGTGCAGTCCATGGTGTTCGGCAATAAGGGCAACACCTCCGCCACCGGCGTGGCGTTCACGCGCAACCCGGCGAACGGCGAGAAGGAGTTCTACGGCGATTACCTGGTGAACGCCCAGGGCGAGGACGTGGTGGCGGGCATCCGCAACACCAGCCCCATCGCTGAGCTGAAAGAGGTGGCCGGCCTGGAGGACGCGGGACGCCAGCTGGAGGAGATCTTCGTCACGCTGGAGAACCATTTCCGCGACATGTGCGACATCGAGTTCACCATCGAACAGGGCAAGCTCTGGATGCTGCAGACGCGCGCGGGCAAGCGCACGGCCACAGCGGCGCTCCACATCGCCATCCAGATGGTGGAAGAGGATCTGATCACCAAGAAGGAAGCGGTCATGCGCGTGGAGCCGGAGCAGCTGGACCAGCTCCTCCATCCGCAGTTCGACAAGGACGCTGACTACGACGTGGTGGCACGCGGCTTGAACGCGAGCCCAGGCGCTGCGGTGGGCGAGGCCGTCTTCTCAGCGGCTGATGCCGTGGCGGCTGCCGAAGAGGATCGCAAGACCGTGCTCGTCCGCTGGGAGACCACTCCTGATGACCTGGCCGGCATGATCGCCGCCGAAGGAATCCTCACCTCTCATGGCGGCAAGACCAGCCATGCGGCGGTCATCGCGCGCGGCATGGGTGCGCCGTGCGTCTGCGGCGTGGAAGCGCTCAAGATAGATGCCGAGAAGAAGGAAGCCGCCATCAGCGGCACGGACATCGTCATCCGTGAGGGTGACATGATCTCCATCGACGGCACTTCGGGCATCGTGGTCTTGGGCGCCGTGGACCTGGTGATGCCGGAGCTCACCGGGGATCTGGACACCATCCTGGAGTGGGCGGACGAATACCGCCGTCTGGGCGTGCGCGCCAATGCCGACAATCCGGAGGACGCGCATCTCTCCCGTGATTTCGGCGCTCAAGGCATCGGCCTCTGCCGCACGGAGCACATGTTCTTGGGTGAGCGCAAGCAGATCATCCAATCCTTCATCTTGAACGATGACGAGCTCAACCGCGAGAAGGCCACGGCCGCGCTCTATGAGGCTCAGTCCGGGGATTTCTATGAGATGTTCAAGGCCATGGACGGCCTGCCGGTCATCGTGCGCCTGCTGGACCCGCCGCTGCATGAGTTCCTGGACAGCCCGCGCGCGCTGGAAGTGGAGATCGCGCGCATGGAGGAGAATGGCGCGTCTGCGGCGGAGATAGCCGAGAAGCGCATCATGCTAGAGAAGATCGATGCGTTCGCTGAGCAGAATCCCATGCTGGGCATGCGCGGCGTGCGTTTGGGCATCGTGTATCCCATCCTGCCGCAGATGCAGATCCGCGCCATCGCCACGGCATGCGCGAAGCTCCAGAAAGAAGGGTTCAACCCGAAGCCTGAGATCATGATCCCGCTCGTGTCCACCGTGGCTGAGTTGGCCCGCCTGCGGGAAGTGGCGGAAGGCGTCATCGCGCAGGTGGCCGCTGATGAGGGCACCGCACTTGAGATTCCCATCGGCACCATGATCGAGCTGCCGCGCGCAGCGCTCACCGCCGATGAGATCGCCACGCAGGCGGATTTCTTCTCCTTCGGCACCAACGACCTCACGCAGACCACCTTCGGCTTCAGCCGTGATGACGTGGAGGGCGAGTTCGTCCCGCAGTACCTGCAGGAGCGCTTGCTCACCCACAACCCCTTTGCCACCATCGATGAGCATGGCGTGGCGAAGCTGGTGCGGATGGGCGTGGAGCTGGGCCATGAGGGCAATCCGGACATCGTCTGCGGCGTTTGCGGCGAACATGGCGGAGATCCTGAGTCCATCCACATCTTCAACCGCATCGGCCTGGATTACGTGTCCTGCTCTCCCTATCGCGTACCGGTGGCGCGCTTGGCTGCCGCACAGGCGGAGATCGAACAGGAGTAGGCGCTTTGGCGTTGAATTTGGAAGGACTTCCCTGCGCTGTCTCATTGATCAGGGCGGGAAGCCGAGGATCCAACGGACCATCGAATGCAGCTGCCGCCACGGCGGCTGCATTCGTCTCTGAAGAGGGCGCTGAGCCGGGCGCGCCCCTGCTCGTGTGCCTGGATCAGCGCGCGCTCCCGGCAGCTGAAGAACACCTTTGCACGGATGACTGGCGCTGTGCCGTCTCATGGGTGAAGGAGCTTGCGGTGCGCGGTGCGCCGGCCATCGGCGCTGCGGGGGCATCTGCTGTGGCCCTGGCGGCCCATGAGGCGGCTTCCAGTGGGCGAGAGCGGTTCTGTGAGCGGCTGGAGGAAGCCTCTTCCGTCATCCGCTCTGCGCGTCCCACGGCCGTGAACCTGGCATGGGCGGTGGACCGGTGCATGGAATCCGCTGAGGCGTTGGTGCGCAACGGAGCTGCTCCGGATGGGGTGGCGTCAGCGCTGTTCGATGAGGCATGCGCCATCATGCGGGAAGACGAGGCGGCGAATCGCAGGATCGGCGCGTTCGGATCGGAGCTGTTGCCGCAAGGGTGCAGCGTGCTCACCCATTGCAATGCGGGAAGCTTGGCCACCTCATTCTATGGCACGGCGCTGGGCGTGGTGTATGCGGCAGCCGATGCGGGAAAGATCCGCATGGTCTTCGCGGATGAGACGCGGCCGGTCTGCCAAGGGTCGCGCCTGACGGCCTGGGAGCTTGCGCGAGCTGGCGTGCCGGTCACGCTCATCTGCGATGACATGGCAGCATCGGTGATGGCCGCGGGCAAGGTTGACGCGGTGGTGGTCGGCGCTGACCGCATCGCTTCGAACGGGGATGTGGCGAACAAGATCGGCACGCTGGGCGTGGCGGTGCTCGCACGTCATTTCGGCATCCCTTTCTATGTGGCTGCGCCCACCTCCACGGTGGATCCAGCCGCGCCGGTGGGCAGCGCGATCCCCATCGAGGAGCGTGCGACGGCGGAGGTGTTGCCGCAGCCCATGGACGGGGTCGAGGTGTTCAACCCCGCGTTCGACGTGACGCCGGCCCATCTGGTCACTGCCATCATCACGGAGGCGGGCGCATTCAGGCCAAGGGATGTCTTGCAGGCTCTGCGGCAGGAGGATTGAGGTGGACTTCAAGGCTCATATGAAGGACGCGTTCTTGGCAGCGTATCCCATCATGCTGGGGTATGTGGCCATCGGCATCCCGTGCGGAATCCTCTGTGATTCCATCGGATTGGGCGCGCTGCAGGTGTTCATCCTCTCTGCGCTCTTCTACTCCGGGGCTGGCCAGTTCATGATCCCCAACATGCAACTGGCAGGGTCCCCCTTGGCTTCCATCATCGCCAGCGTGTCCCTGGTGAACACGCGTCAGATGCTCTATTCCGCTTCTTTGGCCCCTGAGTGCGCGCACGCGGGCAAGCTAGTGTCCTTCTTTTTCGCCGCCACGGTGACCGACGAGAGCTACGGCGTGTCCATCGCCAAGTTCAAGGAGGGCGGCTGGTCGGTGGACCGGGCCCTCATGGTCAATCTTTTCTCGCAGACGTCTTGGGCGCTCTCGAACGTGGCCGGGGTGTTCGTAGGATCGCTTCTGGATATCCCGCTCCCCATCGCTTCGTTCGCCATGACGTCTATCTTCATCTGCCTTTTGTTCACGCAGCGCTTGACCGCGCCGAACGTGATCGCGGCAGTGGCTGCGGTCATCGGCGTCTATATCTGCAAAGCGCTGGGAGCCTCTGGCGCGGCCATCATCGTGGGCGCGCTCTTGGGCGTCGCCTGCGCGCTGGTGGCCATGCGCATCGCAAAGGGGAGGCGCGCATGAGCTGGGAGGAGTTCTGGATCATCCTGGCCACCTGTGGAGCCACCATGCTCATCTGTCGCGTGGCGCCGCTGTTCCTGCTCAAAGGGCGCGATCTTCCCGATGGCGTCATCCGTGCGCTGAATCTGATCCCGCCCGCTGCATTCGCCGCATTGGTGGCGAACGACATCTTGACGCCGGGCATGTTCAGTCAAGGGATCTGGCCGGCAGCCGCCATCATCTGCGCTTCGCTCATCGTCGTGGTGGTGGCTGTGAAGACGAAGTCGCTGATCTGGTGCGCAGTGTCCGGCGTGGCCTCCTACGCCGTCCTCTTGCTGATCTGATCGAGCATGCGTTCGGATGTGCAGAAGGGACGTCCCAAATTGCACCCGCGAGATCGTCTGATGTGCAGAAGGGACGTCCCAAATTGCACATAGGAACTGTCTTTCAGTGCTCATCGATTCTTTTCTATGTGCAATTTGGAACGTCCCTTCTGCACATCAGGCCATCCAGACATGTGCAATTTGGAACGTCCCTTCTGCACATCCTTTTTTGCGTGTGCAATCGGGTCGTGGATTTCTGCTTGCCTCTCGGCAAGGGTAGAGATATACTTGCAAATCGTGTCTTTACTGATGACATTGAAGGCTTTGAATCAAGATTAGAGCAGGGACAAGGAACATGGATATCATTCGCGCAATAGAAACGCAGGACATCAAGCAGGACATCCCGGACTTCGGCCCTGGTGACAACGTGAAGGTGCATTACCGCATCACGGAAGGCAACCGCGAGAGGATCCAGGTGTTCCAGGGGGATGTCATCCGTCGTCACGGCGAGTCTTCCCGTGAGACGTTCACCGTCCGCAAGGTCAGCTTCTCGGTGGGCGTGGAGCGCACATTCCCGGTGAATTCTCCGAAGATCGAGAAGATCGAGGTCACGCGCCGTGGCAAGGTGCGCCGCGCCAAGCTCTACTACCTGCGTGACAAGGTGGGCAAGGCTGCCAAGATCAAGGAGAAGTCCTTCCGTTAGGATGCGCTTCGATTGCATTTCGAAAAGGCCCTCGATGGAGGGCCTTTTTCTTTGAGAGGAGGATTGAGTGGAGTCGGTCGCACAGATCAAGCAGCTGCTGGCGGATGCGGATGGGGAAGAGCTGGCATCGCTCATAGAGCGTTTCTCAGACGATGGGCGCGCAGGTGTCCGGGCGGCCGTGGCCACGGCTTGCCGGAGAGCGCGTCGCGCGCAATGTGAGCGAGAGCGGCTGGGCCGTCTCTATGCGTTCGAGCAGGAGCTGGTGCGCGCGCGGGGCGGCGGTGCGGCAGTGGGGCTGGATGAGGTGGGGCGCGGGCCCCTCGCAGGCCCCTTGGCGGTGGGCGCGGTCGTGCTGGATCCGTCAGCGCCGCCCGTGGGCCGGTTGGATGATTCGAAACGGCTGTCACCATCGGTGCGCGAGGCGGTCGCGCGCGAGGTGCGCGCACGGTGCTCGGCCTGTGCGGTCATCTACGTGGAGCCCCATGAGATCGATGAGGCAGGCATCACGGCATCGCTGCGGCGGGCATTCGCGGAAGCCGTGGCCTCCATCGAGGATGCGGGCGTGCAGGTGGACGTCATCTTGCTGGATGGGAATCCGCTCGGCTTCGACGGGCGCGAAGTGAACGTGGTGAAGGGGGATGCCAAGTGCGCCTCCATCGCAGCAGCGTCCGTCATCGCGAAGACCGAACGGGACCATCTCATGGAACGGTTGGATGTCGAACATCCGGGATATGGATTCGCTGACAACAAAGGCTACGGTTCCGCTGCGCACATCCAGACCATCAAAGAGCGCGGGTTGTCCACCGTGCATCGCGCCACGTTCTGCACGAAGCTCCTATCGTGACCCCCCCCTGTGTCCCGAGGTCGCATCCTCCCTGCTGGAATGGCTGATCCTGTGCACGAATCCGTCGCTTGAGGAGGGCATGTCTGATACGACGCTGGCTCTGTGTGCCGTGGGAGGCAGAAATGCAATGGAGACGTGTCAGATCCATGCAGATCGGACGCAAGATATGTGATGGATCCTTGACGGTCAGTGCATGTGCGCAATGGGGGATCATCAAGGGCTCATGGCAGATCCTCGTCAGACGGCACCTTTAACCTTCTTCTCAGTCGAAGGAGGATCGAATGACGGATGCAGTGCTCGAGCGGTGCGAAGCGGCCGCTCACGGTGGTGGATGCGAGGAATCTGGAACGGCGCCCCAGGCGCAATCTCGGATCGGAAAGCGCAACAAGACGTTGGGGGCCAGAGGGGAGGATGCTGCTGCCCGCTTCCTTTATCGGCGCGGGTACGAGATCTTGGAACGGAACTGGGCATGCTTCGCGGGCGAGGCGGACATCATCGCGAAAGACGATGACGTCGTGGTGTTCGTGGAAGTGAAGACGCGCAAGGGCTGTGACCATGGTTTTCCGTCCGAGGCGGTGACGCCATCCAAACGCCATCGTTATGAGAAGATCGCGCTCGCGTACTTGTCCGAATGCGAAGAAGAGGACGTGCCGGTCCGGTTCGATGTGGTCTCCATCGTGGTGGTCTCTCCCCATAAGGCCATGGTGCGCCATCAGATCAACGCGTTCTCGGCGGCAGAGCGGTGAGGGGCATATGCGCGGTCCAGAGCGCCGTTCTGAACGGAGTCGAGGCGCAGCCCGTCACAGTCGAGGTCTCTGTTGGGAGTGGGCTTCCGGGAATGTCCATCGTCGGGATGGCGGACACCGCGGTCAAGGAGGCCCAGGAGCGGGTGCGTGCGGGCATCAAAGCCTCAGGATTCGCGATGCCGGGCGAGAAGGTGGTGGTGAATCTGGCGCCCGGCAACCTCAAGAAGACCGGATCAGGCTTCGATCTGCCCATTGCCTTCGGCATCTTGGCAGCGACGGGGCAGATTCCGGAAGAGGCGGTCTCAGGGAGGCTGATCGTGGGAGAGCTTTCGCTCCAGGGCAATGTCCGCCCCATCATCGGAAGCCTGGCGTTCGCGGTCTGTGCGAAGAAGAGAGGCCTGGCATTCGTCACGGCTGTACAGGAACCGGCGCCCATCCAAGGGTTGGAGCAGTTGGGGGTCAGAGGATTGGGGATGCTCCATTTGGAGGAGCCGTTCGAAGAGCTCATCTCGAAGCCCGCGAGCAAAGGAACCGACGCCGTGTCGCCGCTGCCCGATTATCGGGACATAGCTGGGCATGACATCGCCAAGCGAGCGCTCCAAATAGCGGCAGCTGGAGAGCATGGCCTGCTCATGATGGGTCCACCTGGCTCGGGCAAGACCATGCTCGCATCGCGTTTGGTGTCCATTTTGCCGCCGCTCACTGACGAGGAGACGATGGAGGCTGCGGTGGTGCACTCCGTCGCTGGCGAGGACGTGCAGTCCATCCTCTCAGGCGTCCGACCCTTCCGCAGCCCCCATCACTCAGCCACCACGGCAGGCCTTTTGGGCGGCGGGTCTCCCATAAAGCCAGGAGAGGTGTCCCTGGCGCACTGCGGGGTGCTCTTCCTGGACGAGCTGAGCGAATTCCGCGCATCAACGCTCCAGAGCCTGCGCCAACCGCTGGAGAGCGGGTGCGTCTTCCTCACGCGCGCTGAAGCGAGCCTCCGCTTGCCCGCGCGCTTCATGCTGATCGCAGCGTCGAACCCGTGTCCCTGCGGATATCTGGGGGATGTGAGCCATGCCTGTACCTGCACGTCGGCGCAGGTGAGGAAATACCATGGGAAGATCGGCGGCCCTTTGATAGACCGCATCGCGCTGCGCTTGGATGTGGACCGTCTGCCCACCTCCAGCGTGCTCTCCTCGGGAGGCGGCACGGATTCGGAGACGTTGCGCAAAGGCGTCATGCAAGCGCGCGCGTTCGCGCAGAAGAGGCGCCAAGCGGAAAGATCCAAGGTGCCGTCCGGCGATGCGCCCGGCTCCCCTCGCGAGGTCATCGCTTCGTGCAATTTGGACGAGAAGGCGCATCGGTTCGTCAACACGATGGCGGAGGGCGATGCGCTCTCCGGCCGCGGCCTCATCAACACGCTGAAGGTGTCCCGCACAATCGCGGACATCGAAGGGTCGGCGAACGTGACGGAGGACCATCTGGCTGAGGCATTCTCGCTCAGGGTGGATTCCAGCATCGGAGGTGGTGCGGATGCGTGATCTGGCAGAAGGAGTGGAAGGGCCGCGCACGGTGATAGGGCGTGAGGATGAGCGGTATCCCGAAACCTTCCAGTGCCTGGCAGCCCCACCGGAGCGTCTCTGGGTGGTGGGCGATCCGGCTGCTCTCCAAGAGGGCCTTGCAGTGGTGGGCGCCCGCAAGGCCACGCCTTACGGGAAAGGATGCGCGCGCAGGTTCGCGGGGCGTGCCGCTGAGCGTGGCATCGTCATCATCTCAGGCGGCGCGCGGGGCTGCGATGCTGAGGCTCACCGGGCAGCGATCGAAGCGGGCGCTCCCACGGTGGTCTTCTTGGGCGGCGGATGCGATTCCATCTACCCCGCGGAGAACCGCCCCTTGTTCCAGGAGGTGGTGAGGCGCGGCGGTGCCTTGGTCTCAGAGCATGACTGGACGGTGCCTCCTTTGCCTTACATGTTCCGCGCGCGCAACCGCTTGATCGCGGGGCTCGCAAAGGCGACGTTGATCGTGGAAGCGGGGCTTCCTTCCGGCACGTTCTCCACCGCCGATGAGGCATTGGAGGCGAACAAGGATGTGCTCGTGGTCCCGGGCTCCATCGATTCGTCCCAATCCAGAGGGGCGAACCGGCTGATCTATCAGGGGGCCGTTCCCATCGTGGATGACGAGACGTTCGATGACCAGCTATTCTCGCTCTTCGGGCTTCTGAAGCAGGAAGACATGCGTGCCAAGGAGGCAGATGCGCTCACGCTGTTCGACCAGCAGCTGATGGATGCGCTCACGGCGAGTCCCCTGACCGCAGAGGAGGTTCATGCCCACGCTGCGGGAGCGGCTGAAGGCGTTTGGAAGGCAGCGCAAACGAACGCGTGGATGGCCCGCATGATGGCTACGGGGAGCGTGGTGCGCTATCCCGGCGGCAGGTATGGCGCAGCGGTGAAGGGCCAGCCTCTGGTAAGCTAGCGTCCATGGAATGTCGCGTCCATATCATCGGAGGAGGCCTTGCGGGCAGCGAAGCCGCATTGGCGCTGGCGTCGAGCGGCGTGCCCGTGAAGCTGTTCGAGATGAGGCCGCAGCTCCAGACGGCCGTGCATCGCACGGACGGGCTGGCAGAGCTCGTCTGTTCCAATTCGCTCAAAGGCACCCGTCCTGACAGCGCAGCGGGGATGTTGAAGCATGAATTGGACCTTCTAGCATCCCCGCTCTACACCTTCGCCAAAGAGACGCAGATCCCTGCGGGCGGCGCCCTCGCCGTGGATCGGGAGCGCTTCTCCGTGTGCGTGACCCGTGCCGTCGAAGGCCATCCGCTCATCGACGTGGAGCGTGCAGAGGCACGGACATTGGAGCAAGCGGCATCAGGCGCGGATGCGCTCATCGTGGCCACCGGCCCGCTCACCTCCGATGCTTTGAGCGCGGACCTGGTGCGGCTCATCGGGTCCGACCAGCTGGCGTTCTTCGATGCCGCTGCTCCCATCGTGATGGCGGACAGCCTGGATGAGCGCATCGTCTTCCGGCAGAGCCGCTACGAGGAGGGTGGGGGCGACTACCTGAACGCGCCCATGGACGCGGATGAATACCGCGCGTTCGCAGAGGCGCTCCTTCAAGCCCAGCGCGTGGTGGCGAAAGAGTTCGAAACGCGCGATCTTTTCCAGGCATGCCAGCCCATAGAAGAGGTGGCGCGCGCTGGATTCGATGCGCCGCGCTTCGGGGCCATGAAACCGGTGGGATTGACCGATCCGCGCACGGGAAAACGTCCCCATGCCGTTGTGCAGCTGCGCCAAGAGGATGCAGCGGGCAGCAGCTACAACCTGGTGGGGTTCCAGACGAACCTGACGTTCCCTGAGCAACGGCGCGTCTTCCGCATGATCCCCGGCTTCGAGCAGGCCGAATTCGCGCGTTATGGCGTCATGCACCGCAACACGTTCCTGGATGCTCCGCGACTGCTGGATGCCCGCGGACGTTTGCGCGCTCCCTCTGTGGAAAAGCTGGGCGTCCCCGTTTTCGTGGCTGGCCAGTTGGCGGGCACCGAAGGCTATGCAGAGGCCATCCGTTCGGGCCTGAACTGCGCGCTGTCCGTCATCGCTCTGGTCCAAGGGAAAGAAGCGCCTCTTCCGCCTTCTGAGACCGCCTTCGGCGCGCTCATGGCCCATGCGTGCGACTCTGCCACGGAGGACTACCAGCCCATGCATGTGAACTTCGGCATCATGCCGGCGCTGGACCCTCCGGTGAAGAACAAGCGCCAGCGCTATGAGGCTTACGCCGCGCGCGGTGCAGAGGCGTTGGACGGATACGTGCGCTCCTTGGAAGAAGCCGGCATTTGGAGCGTCGCGTGATCGCGAAGGGGGCGGACGGCCAGCAGGAAGCGCGCGCCCTTCTGGATGGGTTCCGGGACCACCTGGCCTTTGAGCGGAACCTTTCGGCCCACACGGTGAAAGCTTACACGGAGGATGTGGAGAGCTACCTCAGGTGGGCGGAGCGAGCGGGCATCCCGCCGCTCCAGCCGGGGCGTCGCGGCGCGCGGCTCTATCTGGCGGATCTGGACCGAGCGGGCTATGCGCGCAAGACCTCCAACCGCCATCTGTCCGCGCTCAAAGGATTCTTCGGATGGGCTTGCGCCAAAGAGCTGATCGAAGCTGATCCCATGAGCGCGCTCCGTGGTCCCAAGAGCGAGAAGCGCCTGCCGAAGGTGCTCTCCCAGGCGGACATGGAGCGCCTCTTGCGCGTGCATGCAGAGCTCGCCCAAAGCGCCCGCACGCCGCTTCTGCGCGCGAAGGAGCTGCGCGACCAGGCGGTGCTGGAGCTGGCTTACGCCTGCGGCGCGCGCATCTCCGAGATAGCGGGCCTTGAGATCCCGCGCGTGGACCTCAAGGGCCGCCAGGTCCGCCTTCTGGGCAAAGGGTCGAAAGAGCGCATCATGCCCGTGCATGAGCTGGCCGCGCGAACGCTCGCCGCCTACCTCTCTGACGCGCGTCCGCACCTGGCTCAAGCTCCGTCTGAGGACTGGGTCTTCCTCTCAGTCCGCGGCAAGCGCTATTCGGAGGACGCCATCCGTCTGATGTTCAAGCGCACGCTGGCCCAGGCAGGACTGGATGGGATCTACACCCCCCATGATGTGCGGCACACGTTCGCCACGGATGTGCTGGCGGGAGGCGCTGATCTGCGCAGTGTGCAGGAGATGCTCGGGCACGTGAGCCTGTCCACCACGCAGATCTACACGCACCTGACCCCTGAGCGCCTGCAGGAGGCGCATCATCAAGCACATCCTCGCGGGTGAGTGCGCATCCGTCTTTCCGTTCGTGTCCTCTTGATGGGGGCGGTTGTTCGCGCGCTTTCGATTGGTTTACCATATTCCGAAAAGACGCTCAAGAGAGGACGTGCTGCTCATGAAGATAGTCGTATCCCCGGACCCTGTGCTCTCCATGGTCTGCAAGGAGTGCGAAGTGGGGGACAAGAGCCTCATGAAGGCGGCCAAGCAGATGGCGAAGCTGATGTATGCGAACAACGGGTGCGGGATCGCGGCGCCGCAAGTGGGCTTGGACAAGCGCTTCGTGGTGATCGACGTGGACTGGGACGGCGAAGACGCATCCACCCGCAACCCCATCTTCTTGGTGAATCCTGAGATCGTTGAGACGAAGGGCGATCCGGTGGAGGACATGGAGGCATGCCTATCCTGCCCGGGCATCAGCGTGCCGGTGGCGCGTCCTCCTTGGGCGCGCGTGCGCTTCTATGACCTGGATGGCGAAGAGTGGGAGATCGAAGGCGACGGCCTTCTAGGCCGCTGCTTGCAGCATGAGCTTGACCACCTGGATGGCAAGACGCTCTTCGAGGCGTGCACGCCTGAAGTCCGTTTGAAAGCGCTCCAGGTCTACGAACAGGCGAAAGCGGCCGGCGCGCGTCCGGGTGAGGCTGATTTCCATGTCGGCTGAGGACGCGCCTTTGCGCATCGTCTTCATGGGCACGCCCGTCTTCGCGGCTGACATCCTAGAAGAGCTGGCGGCCCAAGAGGACGTCATCTGCGTGTGCACACGGCCGGACAAGGTGCGCTCGCGTGGCAACAAGGCACAGGCGTCCCCGGTGAAGGAGCGCGCCGAAGCGCTGGGGCTTCCTGTCCATTGTCCGTCCAGCCTCAAGGACTCTTCAGAGGTGCGTTTCTTGGAAGAGCTGGCACCGGATGTCGTCTGCGTGGCCGCCTTTGGCGCCATCCTGCCGAAGGAGGTGCTGGGCATCCCGCGCTTGGGCTGCATCAACGTGCATGCTTCCGTGCTGCCGCGTTGGCGGGGCGCGGCTCCCATCGAGCGGGCCATCTTGGCGGGGGATGCTGAGGCCGGCGTGTCCATCATGCGCATGGAAGAGGGGCTGGACACCGGGGATTTCTGCGCTGTGCGCCGCATTCCTGTTGCGGACATGGACGCTCCTGGGCTCACCCGCGAACTGGCCCATCTGGGGGCCAGCGCCCTTCTGAGCGCGCTCTCCCAGATGCAGCAGGGACGCGCCCATTGGACGGCGCAGGATGAGAGCGCTGTCACCTACGCCGAGAAGATCGGCAAGCATGAACTGTTCCTTGATCCGGCCGAGGGCGCGGAAACGAATCTGCGCCGCGTGCGCGCTTCCTCCGCGGCGCATCCGGCCAAGTGCCGCATCGGTGACAGGACGGTCACCGTGCTGGCGGCCGGGGCGGCTTCGGGCGCAAGCCGGCTTGATGAGGGCTGTGCGCGCTATGACGGCGGAGCGCTCTTGTTGGGCTGCGCTCAAGGCGCCTTGGAGGCCGCCGAGGTGAAGCCAGACGGCAAGCGCGCCATGGCGGGCAGCGCGTTCGCTCAAGGGATGCCCGCGCTCAAGACGGGCGTCGGCTGGAGCGTTCTTTGAGCGGCCTGCGACCGTCTTCCGGTGCTCTGAGTCCAGCGCGCGCCAGCGCTGCAAAGGCCCTCAGGCTCGTCCAAGAGCAGGGCGCTTCGGCTGCCTCAGCCATCCGTGCGCAGGTGGATGCATCTGCGCTCTCGCCTGAGGATGCGCGCTTCGCCTCTGCCCTCGTGCTGGGCGCCGTGCAAGCCCAAGGCGTGCTGGATGCGGTCTTGGACGGCATCTTGGACAAGCCGCGCGGCGTCCGTCCGGACGTGCGCCGTGCGCTCCAGATCGCAGCCTATGAGCTGCTCTTCATGGGCCGCGAACCCCAGCACGCGGTGGATCAAGGCGTGCGCCTCGCAGGCAAGAGCGCGCCTTTCGCGAAGGGCATGGCGAACGCAGTCCTGAGGCGCGTCGCCCAGCAGAAAGAGGCGCTCTTCTCGGGAGACCCAGAGAAGGACTTCTCGGCCTATTGTTTCCAGTCGGGCTTTCCTGAAGGCCTTGCGCGCAGGCTCAGCGCTGACCGCGGTGAGGTGCGGACGCGTCGGCTCATCCGTCTTGCGAACGAACGCCCGCCGGTGTTCGTGCAGGTGAATGCTTTGAAAGGTGGGGCGGGCGAGGTGCTGGAGGGCCTGGCGCGCGCTGGCATCCAGACTGAACGCATCCAGGACGTGCCGGGATGCGCACGCTTGGTGCGCAGCGCTGACGTGGCCACGGATGAGGTCACGGAGCTCATCCGTGAAGGCGTCCTCATCGTCTCTGATCTGGCCTCGCAGCTGGTGGCCTTCGCCTGCGTGCGCGAAGGCCTTCCAGAAGGCCTGTTGGAAGTGGGCGCAGGCAACGGCACGAAAGCCCTGCTCATCCAGAGCATGGCGTGCGCGCTGCACGGACGGCAGGTTCCGCGGCATGTCTGCGTGGACAACGTGGCGCACAAGCACGATGAGCTGCTCAGACGCGCGCGGATGTGCAGCGTCCAGGTGACGGACGCCCTGGTGGCCGATGGCCGCCATCTTGCAGACGGGCTCCCGTCCGGCGCTTTCGATGTGGTGCTGGTGGATGCGCCTTGTTCCGGCCTGGGGACGCTGCGCCGCCATCCCGAGATCCGCTGGCGCGTGACGGCAGAAGACATCCAGGCGCTCGCGGCTCTTCAGCAGAAGCTGCTCGCAGAAGCTGCGGCGTTCGCCGCACCGGGCGGGCGCCTCATCCATTCCACCTGCACGGTCACGCGGGCGGAGAACGAAGAGGTGGTGGACGCTTTCTTGGGAACGGAGGCGGGCAGCTGCTTCGCATGGGCGGGCGGATTCACCACGGTGGATGCGGGCTTCGGCGCGGACAGCCATTTCTGCTGCATCATGCAGCGCGCCTCTTGAAGCCGTCCGCGCATTTCAGCGGGGCCCAGCGTGGCGGCGCGTGCGCAAGATGAGTATCATGTATCGATTCCATCCGCGTTCTGGACAGACAAGGAAGCTCATATGGAACCGAACATCTTGGAGGTCGCCAACAGGATCCGTGCGCTGCGCGAGGACATGGACATCACCGCGCAGGAGATGGCGGATGCCACGGGCCGCACCCTCACGGAATACCTGGCGCAGGAATCGGGGCAGGAGGACCTCTCCTTCACCTTCCTCTACAAATGCGCAGACCGCTTGGGCGTGGATGTCATCGAACTGCTCACGGGTGAAGACCCGCACCTCACGGGCTATTCCCTCACGCGATCCGGGGAGGGCCTGGTCATCCGGCGCCGTGCGGGCTTCGAGTACTTGCACAAGGCCCCGCATTTCCGCAACAAGCTGGCCGAGCCGTTCTTGGTGACCGCGCCTTATCTGCCTGAAGAGCAGGACGCGCCCATCCATCTGTCCTATCACGAAGGGCAGGAACTGGACCTGATCATATCCGGGCACATGAAGTTCGCCTATGAGGACCATGTGGAAGTCTTGGATCCGGGGGATCTGGTGATGTACGACTCCGGACGCGGCCACGGCATGATCGCCACCGGCGACGAGCCGTGCACGTTCTTGGCCGTGGTGATCAAGCCGCCCGCGGGCGCCCATGCTTGAGCGCCCTTTCCGTCCGTTTTCCCTGATGAGACCTGCAAGGAGCAGATGAGCAGCATGAGAGAGATCAACCTCAGATACGTCGATGAAGCCTACGATGAGAATGGCGTCCTCACGAAGTTCGACATCCATTGTCCGGATGATTACAACTTCGCCTATGACATCGTGGATGACATCGCAGAACATGATCCGCTGCGCCGCGCCATGGTGTGGTGCAATCCGGAAGGGGAGGAGCACATCTTCACCTTCGCGGACATGAAGACGTGGTCCGACAAGACGGCGAACTTCCTGGCGGAGGCAGGGATCGGGGCGGGAGACAAGGTGCTCGTCATCCTGCGCCGCCACTACCAGTTCTGGTTCTGCGCTCTAGCGCTGGCGAAGCTGGGCGCGGTCATGGTGCCGGCCACGTTCATGCTGAAAGAACACGATATGGCCTACCGCCTGAACGGCGCGGGCATCAAGGCCGTCATCGCCACGGCGGCAGGAGATGTGGCCCAGGTGGTGGACAACGTCCTTCCCGAATGCCCGACGGTGGAGACGCTCATCTTGGTGGAGCCGGCGGGCGCGGGCCTCACCGAACGGGATGGGGAGGGGAACCTCATCTGCGGGGATGGGCCCATCGGGGATGCGCTTTCCGGGCCGGGCGGCATCTGCGCGTGCGGCATCCAGCGGGAGGGCTGGCTTGACTTCAACACGGGCGTGCGCGCGGCCTCTGAGGCGTTCGAGCGCCGAGCCACGGTGGCGGCCGATCCCATGCTCCTGTATTTCTCCTCCGGCACCTCCGGCAACCCCAAGATGGTGCTGCACGATTCGCTCTATTCGCTGGGGCATCTGATCACGGCCAAGCACTGGCACAACGTGCGCCCGGACGGCATCCATTTCACCGTGGCCGACACCGGTTGGGGGAAAGCGGTCTGGGGCAAGCTCTATGGCCAGTGGATCATGGAGGCCTGCGTGCTCACCTATGACTTCGACCGTTTCCATGCCGATGAGATCCTGGATCTGATCGAACGGTACCAGGTGACCACGTTCTGTGCGCCGCCCACGATGTATCGCCTCATGAAGCAGGCCGATCTCTCCCAGCACGACATATCTTCTCTGGAGTATGCCACCACGGCCGGTGAGGCTCTGAATCCGGATCTGTTCGACTATTGGCGCGACGAGGCGGGCATCACCATCTATGAAGGCTTCGGCCAGACGGAAACGCCGCTCACCATCGGCAATCTCACGAATTCCACACCGCGCCCCGGCTCCATGGGCAAGCCCGTGCCGCTCTATGACGTGGCGCTTTTGCGCGATGACGGCACGAGATGCGCGCCTGGCGAGACCGGCGAGATATGCATCTCCATCGATCCTCATCCGGCGGGCATCCTCATGGAGTACTACCAGGCTCCGGAGAAGACGGCGGAGACCATGCATGATGGGTGGTATCACACCGGCGACACCGCTTGGGAGGATGAGGACGGCTATTACTGGTACGTGGGGCGCAACGATGACGTCATCAAATCCAGCGGATACCGCATCGGCCCCTTTGAGATCGAGAGCGTGCTCTTGGAGCATGGAGCCGTGAAGGAGTGCGCGGTCACGGGCGTGCCGGACGAGCTGCGCGGGCATGCCGTCAAGGCCACCATCGTGTTGGCGGAAGGCGCCCAGGGCACCGACGAGCTCACTCGCGAACTGCAAGAGTGGGTGAAGAGCCAGACTGCTCCGTACAAGTACCCCCGCATCATCGAATACGTGGAAGAACTGCCCCGCACCGTGAACGGGAAGATCCGTCGCGTGGCCATCCGTGAAGCGGACCAGCAGCCTTCCGTGGCTGAAGGGCTGGTGTAACGCCATGGCGAAAGGACGCGTCGAGATCGATCTTGTGTTCTGCAAGGGCTGCGGCCTGTGCACGGACGTGTGCCCCGCGAGCATCTTGAAGCTGGATGCGGACACCATCACGCAGAAGGGCTACCATCCGGCCATATGCGTTGACGAGGCGGCGTGCACGGGCTGCGCCACCTGCGCGCTCATGTGCCCTGATGTGGCCATCGCGGTCTTCCGGGAGGTGCGCGCATGACGGAGAAAGTGCTCATGAAGGGCAACGAGGCCATCGCTGAAGCGGCGCTGCGCGCCGGTTGCCGCCATTTCTTCGGTTACCCCATCACCCCGCAGACGGAGCTTGCCGCCTACATGGCGCGCAAGCTGCCGAAGATGGGCGGCACATATCTGCAAGCTGAGAGCGAGATCGCCGCCATCAACATGCTCTACGGCGCATCCGCCGCTGGCGTGCGCGCCATGACGTCCTCCTCCAGCCCCGGCATCTCCCTGAAAACGGAGGGCATCTCCTACATGGCCGGCGCGGACCTTCCGGGCGTGATCGTTAACGTGCAGCGCGGAGGCCCGGGGCTGGGGTCCATCCAGCCGTCCCAGAGCGACTACTTCCAGGCCACCCGGGCCATGGGGCACGGGGACTTCTATCTGCCAGTGTATGCTCCTTCCACCGTGCAGGAGATGGCCGATCTCACCTATGTGGCTTTCGATGTGGCCGATGGATACCGCACGCCCGTGGTCATCCTGGCCGACGGCATGCTGGGGCAGATGATGGAGCCGGTGGTCATGCCGGATGCGGCGGACCCGGCGTCCTTGCCCGCGAAGCCTTGGGCGGCTTCGGGCCACGCTGGTGCGCGGCCCCACAACGTCATCAATTCGCTCCATCTGGATTCTGAGAAGCTCTATCAGGACAACGTCCGCCGCTTTCAGACCTACGAGCGCATCAAGCGGGATGAGGTGCGGGTGGAGACGTACCGCATTGAAGACGCTGATGTGGTGGTGGCGGCGTTCGGGGCTGCTGCGCGCATCGCTCGTTCTGCAGTGAACGCGGCGCGCGAAGAGGGCATCCGCGCGGGCCTGTTCCGCCCCATCACGCTCTGGCCGTATCCGGCGCGCGCCTTGCAGGAGTGCCGCGCGCGTGCGGTGCTCACGGTGGAGCTCAACATGGGCCAGATGGTGGAGGATGTGCGCTTGGCCCTTGAGGGCGCGACGCCCGTGTCCTTCTTCGGCAAGTGCGGCGGCATCATCCCCACGCCCGATGAGGTGCTGGATCAGATCAGAGGCATAGCGGAAGGGCTGGGTGAATAGCATGGCGGCTGATGAGCAGATGTCGCGCACGGAAGAGAAGGCGGTGTTCCAGCGTCCCCATGCGCTCCTGCCCGTGGTGACGAACTACTGCCCGGGCTGCACCCACGGGATCGTGGAGCGCCTGGTGGCGGAGGTCATAGATGAACTGGACGTGGAGGGCAGGACCATCGGCATCGCTCCGGTGGGCTGCGCGGTCACCAGCTATGACTTCTTCGGGTGCGACATGATCGAGGCGGCCCATGGTCGCGCCCCTGCGGTGGCCACCGGTGTGAAACGGTCGTTGCCCGATCACGTGGTGTTCGCCTATCAGGGAGACGGGGACCTGGCCTCCATCGGCATGGCGGAGACGGTGCACGCGGCCACCCGCGGCGAGAACATCACCATCATCTTCATCAACAACGCCATCTATGGCATGACGGGCGGCCAGATGGCGCCCACCTCGCTCCCGAACCAAGTGACGCAGACATCCCCCTACGGGCGCGATCTGGACACGGCAGGATATCCCATCCGCGTGTGCGAGCTATTGTCCACCCTTGATGGCGTGGCGTATCTGGAGCGCGTCTGCGTGGACGGCCCGAAGGCGGTGCGCGCGGCGAAAAAGGCCATCAAGCGCGCATTCCAGAACCAGGTGGACGGAGTGGGCTATTCGCTGGTGGAAGTGGTCAGCACCTGTCCCACGAACTGGAAGATGACGCCGCAGGAAGCATTCGCATGGATGCGGGAGAACATGCTGCCTTATTACCCCTTGGGCGTCTACAGGGACGTGCAGGCTGACGGCTTCGCGAACGCGGCCGAGGCAGCCTTCGCCCGCGCGCAGGATTGCCCCATGGCTTCCGGAAAGGCAGGCAGATGATGGCGCAGCAGATGGATGCCGTGTTCGCCGGTTTCGGCGGACAAGGAGTGCTCTTCGCGGGGAAAGTGGCGGCCATGGCGGGCCTCATCGCAGGACGTGAGGTGTCATGGCTGCCTTCCTATGGGCCTGAGATGCGCGGCGGCACGGCGAACTGCTCCGTCACGCTGTCTGATGATCCCATCGGCAGCCCGCTCGTGCTCACGCCGAACGTGCTCGTGGCCATGAACCAGCCTTCGTTCGTGCGCTTCGTGCCCGAAGTGATGGACGGCGGCCTCGTCATCTTCGATGAGACGCTCGTCTCTCCTGAAGGCGCGCTGCCAGAGCTCACGTTCGGCCTGCCCGCCACGAAGATGGTGGAGGATGCCGGGCTTGCCGGGCTTGCGAACATGGTATTGGTGGGAGCGCTCTGGGAGAAGTCAGGCTTCTGCACGGAGGCTGAGCTCCTTTCAGCAGTTGACAAGTGCGTTTCAGCGTCGCGCCAGGCATTGGTGCAGAAGAACAAGCAGGCCATCATGCTGGGAGCAGGTGCGGCGCGCGATCTTTGATCGGCCGGATGCGGAAGGGGGCGGCCCCATGCTGCTCTGTTTCAAACGATATGTCATTGCGGTCTGCGCCATCGCCATCGCGCTGCCGGTGGCAGCGTCCACCCTCTGGCCGTTGGTGACGGGCCAGATGATGGCCGCCAGCTTGGGCGGCCTGATCTTGGAGTTCGTCCTGTTCTTCGCCGGCTTCCTCATCGCCTATCAGATCTTCAGCCGCCGCGCGGATGCGGTGGCCGATGGCTATGTGCACCTCTACAACGTGGATTGCAACCCGGAGGCGTTCTTGACGCATGGGCGCGCTCTGGCGGATGTCGTCACGTTCCCTTGCAACGGCCAGTGCGCCTGGTTCATGGGCTATTACGCGCAAGCGTGCCTGGATGCGGGGCGTGGGGATGAGGCTCGCATCATCGAAGAGGGCCTGCGCCAGAGCATCGCTGCCCAGAAACGGCCGCAGCGGCAGTGCGCGGTCATCATCGCGCTCATACCACTGGTGGAGAAGCTGGGCACGCTTGATGAAGCGCGGAACCTGGCAGAGCAGGGACTCTCTCTCATCAGCTCAGATGCCAGCCAGGATGCCGCAGTGCAGCGCCAGTATCTGGAAAGCCAGATCGTGGTGACCAAGGCGCGCCAAAGCGGGGATCTGGAGGTGCTCGTCGAACTGGATGAGAAGGTGGTGGCCTCAGCGGCCTACCCATGGCGCTTGCGCGTGGAGTACGCCTGGGACGCGGCCTCGGCCTGCTTCAAGCTGGGGCGCGCGGATGAAGAGCGCCGCTATCTGCTGTTCATCGAAGAGCACGGCGGCACACTGGCTTTGGTGCCCCAGGCGGAGAAGCGCCTTCAAGCCATGGCGTCCTCTCCGCTCACCTCACAACGTTAACTGAACCGTAACGCGATCTCTCGCGCGCTGGCGCGCAACTTGCTCCATAATGTCTCCTTATCTGTTGATGGATCAGGAGGGACACCCATGAAACTGAAGAACATCGGAGCCGTCATCGGCGCTGGCATGCTCGTCTGCGCGCTGGGCCTCGTCGGCTGCTCGGGGAACGACGGCGCGTCTTCCGCCTCGTCCTCTGCTGCGGACGGCAGCGCGGCCACTGAGGAAGCGACGCTCGTGAACGACGGCAAGCTCACCGTGGCGGCATCGCTCGACTTCCCGCCGTTCGAGAACCTGGAGGGCGAAGAGGCCGTCGGGTTCGAGGTGGATCTCATGAAGGCGCTGGCGGAGCAGATGGGCCTTGAGGCGGACTACCT
The DNA here is from genome assembly GCA_947650915.1 of uncultured Eggerthellaceae bacterium. Classification (GTDB taxonomy): domain Bacteria; phylum Actinomycetota; class Coriobacteriia; order Coriobacteriales; family Eggerthellaceae; genus MGBC163016. The sequence goes on from CANSWY010000001.1 coordinate 300,079, forward strand.
GCCCTCCACCAAGTTCGACACCATCATCCCGCTCATCACTGCGGGCGGCCAGGCTGATGTGGGCGTGTCCGGCTTCACGGTCACCGAGGATCGCAAGAAGGAGATCGATTTCACTGACGTGATCATCGATTCCAACCAGGGCGTGGTGGTCATGCCCGGTTCCGGCTACACCAGCGTGGATGACCTGGAGGGCAAGCGCATCGCCACCCAGAGCGGGACCACCGGCTATGACTGGGCTGTGGAGAACATCCCGGGCGCAGATGTCATCCCCTATGACGAGATGACCGCCGTCTTCGCAGCGCTCCAGGGCAATCAGGCGGACGCCATCGTGGCCGATCTTCCTGTGGTCCAGTACTACGTGAACACCGCTTATACGGACATGGAGGTCATGGCCGAGATCCCCACGGGCGAGCAGTACGCCATCGTTGTGAGCAAGGACAATCCGGCGCTCACCCAGCAGCTGAACGAGGCGCTGGCTGAGCTCAAGGCGAATGGTACCTATGATGAGATCTATGAGAAGTGGTTCGGTGCTTCCGCTGAATAGGGAAGCGATCGCATCCAAGGGGGCAGGCTTGCGCCTGCCTCTTCTGTTGTTGCTGGCGGCAGTGCTGCTCCTGGCCGTGCTGCCCCTGCCGGCCCATGCGCTCACCACGGAGCGTTTCACAGCCAAGAGCAACCAGGACGGCGCTGACGGTATCATGGGCGCCACGCCCACGCGCATCACCTGGCAAGGCCAATCTGATGCCAACGAATCACTGGCATCCATCACCATCACCCTGCCTGAAGGCTCCGTGCTGCCCGCTGACGGCACCACGGTCACGGTCTTGGACGGCCTTGCGCGCTTGGATGTGCCCAGCACGGTGACGGAAGAGGGCGATGCCATCACCGTCACGTTCACGGATGGCGCGCCCGCAGGCGCTATGGTGATGCTGGAGCTCAACAACGCCCAGTTCCCGCCGGATGGGGGAACCTACCAGGTCACCGGCACCTACACCACCGCTGCGGGAACTTCCGCTGCCATCCCTGATGGCGGAAAGAGCATCCAAGTGGTGGGCACCACGCCGCAAGAGCGCATGGCCGCATGGCTGAACGAGCAGCCCTGGGTGCAAGCGTGGAACTCCGTCACGTTCCTCCATATGTTCTTCGATCCGGCCATCGTGGTCACCACGGTGCCGGCGGTGTTCTCTGGTTGGCTTTTGGCGCTTGCTCTGGTGGCCATCAGCTTCCCCTTGGCCATCCCGCTCGGGCTCTGCTGGAGCTTCCTGCGCATGTCCAAACATCGGCTGCCGCGCGCCATCGGCGCCACCTATATCAACATCATCCGCGGCACGCCGTTGTTCCTGCAGATCTACATCGCCTTTTTCGGCATGCCGCTTCTGGGCGTGCAGCCGCCGAACTTCATGCTGGGCATCATCGTGCTGGTGATGAACTCCAGCGCCTACCTTGCTGAGATCTTCCGCGCGGGCATCCAGTCCATCAACAAGGGCCAGTTCGAAGCGGCCCGCAGCTTGGGGATGAACGGTGCTCAGACCATGGTCTTCGTCATCATCCCGCAGACGTTCCGCCGCGTGATCCCCACCATGACCAGCGAGTTCATCCTGATGTACAAGGACACTTCGCTTCTGGCGGCTGTGGGCATCATGGAGATCATGATGTATTCGAAGACCATCACGGCAGCCACGGGCAACGTCACGCCCTATATCGTTGCCGCCTTCTTCTACCTTGTGGTCACCATCCCGCTCACGAAGGCCATCAACGTGATGGAGGAACGTCTGGTGAGCGGACGTCCGAAACATCGGAAGAACAACCGGCTCGCTGAGAAGACGCCGGCTTCTCTTTCCGGCACCGTGGGCGCCGTGGCCGCCGAGGGCAGCGAAGCGGATGTGCTGCAGACGCTGCGCATGAGCGAGGCGTTCAGCCACGGGCCCCAGGTGATCGCAGACGATTCGCTCGGGTCGAAGATGAAAGGAGATGCGTGATGGGAAGCCCCGTCATCCGTATCCAGAACCTGGTGAAGTCGTTCGGGGACACTGAGGTCTTGCGCAACATCAACCTGGAAGTGGACCGCGGGGAGGTGGTGGTGGTCCTGGGGCCGTCCGGTTCCGGCAAATCCACCATGCTCCGGTGCATCAACCGTCTGGAGACGCCCACGTCCGGCCATATCTGGTTCGAGGACGTGGATGTCTGCGACAAGCATGCGAACCTGAACGAAGTGCGCAGCCGCCTGGGGATGGTGTTCCAGAGCTTCAATCTCTTCCCGAACCTCACTGCCAAGAAGAACGTGATGCTTGCCCAGCGCAAGGTGCTGAAGCGCTCAGCTGAAGAAGCGGAGCGCGTGGCCATCGCGCGCCTTGAGGAAGTGGGGCTGGGAGAGCGGGTGGATTACAAGCCGGCCGAGCTTTCCGGCGGCCAGCAGCAGCGCGTGGCCATCGCACGGGCCTTGGCCATGGATCCGCATGTCATGCTCTTCGATGAAGCCACCAGCGCACTGGATCCGGAACTGGTGCGCGACGTGCTGGCGGTCATGCGCCGCTTGGCTGAAGGAGGCATGACCATGATCGTGGTGACCCATGAGATGGGCTTCGCGCGGGATGTGGCCGATCGCGTGGTGTTCATGGATGGCGGCGTCATCGTGGAAGAGGGCACTCCTGATGAGGTGTTCGACCATCCCACGTCAGTTCGCACGAAGGACTTCCTCGGGCACATCGCCTGATGCTAGAATCCCCTCTGCTGTAAGGATCGTGAAGGAGGAGCCTTGACGCTTCGGATCTGTGATTTCAAGGACGTGGACATCTCCGCTTTCGATGCGGTGGTGGTGGGCAGCGGGTTCGCGGGCGCCGTGACGGCGCGCGAGCTGGCGGAGCGCGGCGGCATGCGCGTGCTCATCCTGGAGAAGCGCCCGCACATCGGTGGCAACATGTATGACGAATACGATGAGGCGGGCATCCTCGTCCATCGCTATGGGCCGCATATCTTCCATACCAATGACCAGCGGGTGTTCAACTACGTGCGCCGCTTCACCGGTTGGATCGCCTATCAGCATCACGTGCTGGCGGATTGGTATGGCACCTACATGCCCGTGCCGTTCAACAAGAATTCCATGGAGATCGCCTTCGGCGAGGAGAAGGCGGCCCATCTCATCCAGAAGCTGATCGACGTCTTCGGAGATGAGCGCAAGGTCACCATCAACGAACTGAGGGAAACGGACGATCCTGAATTGGCGGAAGTGGCCGATTTCGTGTACCAGAACGTCTTCCTCTATTACACGCAGAAGCAGTGGGGCCTCACGCCTGAGGAAGTGGATCCTTCCGTCACCGCGCGCGTTCCCGTGTTCATCTCGCGTGACGACCGCTACTTCCAGGATGCCTACCAAGGCATGCCGTCGTTGGGCTACACGGCGCTCTTCGAAGAGCTCCTGGGTCATGAGAACATCACCGTCTGTTTGGACACGGATGCGGCCAGCGTGTTCGACCTGGAGTTCCAGGATGGGTCTGAAGACGCGAAGCTGTCGGCCATCAAGATCAAGGATGCTCCCTTCGAGGGACCCATCGTCTACACGGGACCCTTGGATGAGCTCTTCTGCGGGCGCTTCGGCCGTCTGCCGTATCGCACGCTGGATTTCGTGTACGAGACCTACGATGAGGAATACAAGCTGCCCTGCGCCACGGTGAACTGCACGGTGACGGAAGACTACACGCGCGTGACCGAATTCAAGCGGCTGACGGCGCAGAAGTCTGACAAGACCACCATCATGAAGGAGTATTCGCGCGCCTACGAGGATCCTGACGCCCAGATCCCGTACTACGCTATCATCAATGATGAGAACAACGCTCATTACCAGCGCTACCGTGCCCTCACGGAATCGCTCCCCAACTTCCACCCGCTGGGAAGGCTGGCTGAGTACCGCTACTACAACATGGACAAGATCATCGAGCTGGCGTTGGCGCTCTCAGATGAGCTGCTGGCCACGCGCGCGGATGCTTGAGGCCTGAGGGGGGCAAGCCGTGCAGAAGACCATCACGTTCGGAGTGCCGTGCTACAACTCCGCTGAATACATGGACAAGTGCATCCACTCCATCTTGGCTTGCGGAGATGACATCGAAGTGATCATCGTGGATGACGGCTCCACGGATGAGGGCGCTACGAAGGCCAAAGCGCTCCAGTGGGAAGAGCGCTTCCCGGAGACGGTGCGCGCCATCTGCAAGCCCAATGGCGGCCATGGCAGCGCGGTGAACGCGGCGCTCGCGAACGCCCAAGGGCTCTATTTCAAGGTGGTCGATTCAGATGACTGGCTGGACCGCCTTGCCATGGAGCGCGTCATGGCATACCTGCGCACGCAGGCGGGCCATGGCGCCACAGACATGGTCATCGCGAACTACGTGTATGAGAAAGTGCACGAAGGCAAGCAGGTGGTCATGGATTACGACAGCATCTTCCCTGAAGAGCGCGTGTTCGGGTGGGAAGAGGTGGGTTCGTTCGGCCACTCCCACTATCTGTTGATGCATTCGGTCGTCTACCGGACGCGCCTTCTGCAAGACATGGGGTTGAAGCTGCCCGAACATTGCTTCTATGTGGACAACGTCTTCGTCTATGTGCCGCTGCCGCACGTGAAGACCATGTACTACTTGGATGTGGACATGTACCGGTACTTCATCGGACGGGAAGACCAGTCGGTGAACGAGACCACCATGATGCGCCGGATAGACCAGCAGCTCCGCGTCACCAAGACCATGATCGATGCGGTGGATGTGATGGATGTCACCCCGCGCAAGCTGCGCAAGTACCTGGAAAGCTACCTTTCCATGATGATGTGCATCTGTTCGGTGTTCCTGCGCATGGGCAACACCGAAGAGGACAACGAGAAGCTGGAAGACATCTGGGAGTATCTGAAGGATTCATCGCTTCCGCTGTACCGACGCGTGCGCACGAACGTCTTGAACGTGGGCACGAACATCCCCACCGAACTGGGCCGCAAGGCGGGGCTGGGCGGCTATCACCTGGCGCAGAGGATCTTCAAGTTCAACTAGCGCGTTCGCCGCTGTCTGCAAAAGAGGGCATCAGCGTTCGCTGGCCAAGAAGAAGAGCGCCATGGTGCCGGGGCCTGAGTGCGCGCCGATGACTGGGTCCACGTAGTTGATCATGATGTCCGTCACGCCGAAGCGCTCCCGGACCTGCGCTGCCAGGTATTCGGCGTCTTCCAGGCAATCCCCGTGCGTGATGAACACCGTCTGGTCCGCCACGGGCGCGTTGGCTGTCTGCGCCATGTGGTCCACCAGTGCGTTCAAGGATTTCTTGCGCCCGCGCACTTTCTCCAGCGGGATCAAGTGCCCCTCATCATCCACATGCATGACGGGCTTGATGTTCAGCATGGTGCCGGCCCACGCGCTGGTGCGCGAAACGCGGCCGCCCCGAAAGAGGAACATGAGGTCATCCACCGTGAACCAGTGGGCCAGGTGCAGGCGGTTGTCCATGAGCCATCCGTGGACTTCATCCAGCGTGGCGCCGTTGTCCTTCATCTGCGCTGCGTGCCACACCAACAGCCCTTCGCCAGCGGATGCGGCAAGGGTGTCCACCGCCTTCAGCGTGCGGTCAGGATATTCATCCGCCAGCGTCTGCATCATGAGGCTGATGGCTTCATACGTACCGGAAAGCCCGCTGGAGAAACCGATGTAGAGCACGTCATCTCCTGCTCTCAGGATCTCTTCCAGCGCCTCTTTCGCTTCGATGAGGTTGGGGAGGGAAGTGGTGATGACCTTTCCTTCGCGCATCATGGTGTAGAACTGCTTGAGGTTCGTTTTGTGGCCCTTGAGGTAGCTTTGGTATTGGACGTCGTCCACCATGAACGTGAGCGGGAAGATGTGGATCCCGAACTCATCGATCATGCTCTCAGGGAGATTGCAGCTGGAATCAGAGACGATCCGGTATCCCATGGGCTTTTCCTCCTCATCAGGGGCGTTGCCGCCCACATGTGCGCACGCTGGGCATTATGCCACTGGTCGCGGCGCGTGCAAGCGTGGATTCGCATGCTCCATCAACCTGTCATTCAACTATACTTTCAAGGGTTTTCTGCAAGACACGGACGCATCGAAGAGGCGCATCAGATGGCTGATTACAAAGACACCATGAACCTTCCTCGGACGGATTTCCCCATGCGGGGCAATCTGCCGAAGAACGAGCCCAAGCGGCTCGAGGCGTGGGAGCGGGAAGGGTTGTATCGCAAGGTGCTGGAAAAGAACGCGGACGGCACCCCGTTCGTGCTGCACGACGGTCCTCCCTACGCGAACGGTCCCATCCATATCGGGCACGCCTTCAACAAGATCTTGAAGGATTTCGTGAACAAGAGCCACGCTCAACGCGGCTATTTCACGCCTTACATCCCCGGATGGGATTGCCACGGCCAGCCCATCGAACACATGGTGGAGAAGACGCTCGGGCCTGAGAAGATGGCGGAGACGTCCTTGCCCCAGCTGCGGCAGCTCTGCCGCGAGTGGGCCACGAAGTACGTGGACATCCAGCGCGAAGGCTTCAAGCGCCTGGGCGTGAACGCTGACTGGGAGCATCCGTATCTCACCTACACGCCTGATTACGAGGCGGGCAACGTGGAGCTGTTCCGCGACATGTACCTCAAAGGGTCCATCTATCGCGGCCGCAAGCCCATCCACTGGTGCATGAACTGCCACACGGCCTTGGCCGAGGCAGAGATCGAATACGGCGACGAGACCTCGCCCTCCATCTATGTGGCCTTCAAGCTGGACAGCGTGCCCGGCATCTTCGAAGCGGCCGGCGCGCCGCAGGAGGCCTCCATCCTCATCTGGACCACCACACCCTGGACGCTCCCGGCGAACACCGGCGTGTCCCTTGCTCCTGATGCGGACTACGTGATGGTCCAAGCGGCGGGCAAGAGCTTCATCATGGCGGAGAAGCTGGTGGATGAAGTGGCGGGCATCGCCGGTTGGGAGGACGTCACGCTCCTTTCGGGGGATGGCGCAGAACCGGTGCGCGTCAAGGGCAAGCAGCTCTACGGGCTCACCTACACCGCTCCCATCCGGCAGGACCTCAAGGGCAAGGTGATCTACGGCGACCACGTCACGTTGGATTCGGGCACGGGCGCGGTGCACACGGCTCCGGGCCATGGCCAGGACGACTATCTGGTGGGCTTGGAGTTCGATCTGCCCATCCTGATGCCGGTGGATGACAACGGCGTCCTGACCGATGAGGCCGGTCCTTTCGCGGGCCTTTCGGTGGATGAGGCGAACCCGAAGATCATCTCATGGCTGGAAGAGCAGGGGACCTTGGTGGCCGCGAAGGAGATCACGCACTCCTATCCCCATTGCTGGCGCTGCCATGAACCGGTCATCTTCCGCGCCACGGACCAGTGGTTCGTGTCCATGGATGCGAACAGCTTGCGCGAAGAAGCGCTCATCGCCATCGATGAAGAGGTCAAGTGGATCCCGGATTGGGCGAAGCGCCGCATCGGGTCCATGGTGGCGGACCGTCCGGACTGGTGCATCTCGCGCCAGCGGTCCTGGGGCGTGCCGCTTCCCGTCTTCAAGTGCGAGAAGTGCGGCTCCACCGTGGCCACGCGCGAGTCCTTCGATGCCGTCATCAGCCTGTTCCAGCGTGCCGGCTCTGACGCCTGGTTCACTGATGACCCCAAAGACTACCTGCCCGCCACGGTGAAGTGCGAGAAGTGCGGCTGCGCTGATCTGGTGCCGGAGCGGGATATCCTGGATGTGTGGTGGGAATCGGGCGTATCCCACACCAGCGTGCTCAAGCACCGCGCCAGCGAGGGTGTGCGTTTCCCGGCCGATCTGTATCTGGAAGGGTCCGACCAGCATCGCGGGTGGTTCCAGTCGTCGCTCCTCACCAGCGTGGGGGGCTACGGGGTGCCTCCGTACAAAGCGGTCATGCATTGCGGGTTCACCGTGGACAAGGACGGCAAGAAGATGTCGAAGTCCTTGGGCAACGGGATCGATCCGGCCGACCTCATAGCGCAGTATGGTGCGGATGTGGTGCGCCTGTGGGTGTCCAGCATCGATTATTCGCAGGACGTGCGCGTGTTCGACGAGGTGTTCAAGTCCACCTCGGATGCGTACCGGCGCATCCGCAACACCTTCCGCTTCCTCCTGGGCAGCCTGGATGATTTCTCTTCGACTGAAGCGGTGCGCAGTTGGGATGGGCTGGAGCCGTTGGATCAGTGGATGCACGTGCGAACCCAGCGGTTGCTGGCCGAGGTGACGGCCGCTTATGAGGATTTCAAGTTCCACCAGGTCTATCGCGCGGTGTATGAATTCATCGTGAACGACCTGTCCGCTGTCTACATGGAGGCCACCAAGGACCGCCTCTACTCCGAGGCGTGCGCCTCTCCGCGGCGCCGGGCGGTGCAGACGGTGCTGGCTGATGTGCTGGAGGTGATGGTGCGCATCTTGGCGCCCATCCTCTCGTTCACAGCGGACGAGGTGTGGGAGCACTACCCTGAAGGCATGAAGGAACCGGGCCGTCCGTTCAGCGCTCAGCTGGCCGGCTGGCCGCATGCGCAGGATTTCTTGCCGCAGATGCCGGAAGGAGTGGAAGCGGCAGTGGAAGAGGGCTTCGCGGTGCTCTTGGAAGCGCGCGAAGCGGTGACCAAGGCCCTGGAGGATGCGCGCGATGCGGGCGTTATCAAGAAGAGCCAGGAAGCGGATGTCGTGCTCACGGTGACGCCTGAGATGAGCGAGGTCATCGGGCGCTATCCGGAAGGCGCGCTGGAGGAGCTCTTGATCGTGGCGTCCGTCCAGGTGCAGCCAGGGGATGAAATGGGCGCTTCTGTGCGGCGGACGGCTCTGGAGAAGTGCGAGCGGTGCTGGAATCATCGTGAGCTCTCCCAGGATGCGGGCTATGAAGACGTGTGCGCGCGGTGCGAAGAGGTGCTCAAGAGCCTTGGCTGAGCGAGCGGATGTTCCACGCGAACAGAGCGCGCTCATCCGCAAGCGCGCTCTGTTCGTCTGCGTAGCGCTCTTCTGGCTCCTGGCTGACCAAGTGACGAAGGCCTTGGCGAACGCGCATGAGGCGGGCGAGGTGCTCTACGCTTCCCCGGTGGGGTTTCTGGATGTGGTGCTCGTGCACAACACGGGCGCGGCGTGGGGTGCGTTCTCGGGTGCCACGGCAGCGTTGGGCGTGGTATCGCTCGTCATCTGCGCGCTCATCGCCGTCTCTGTCTTCGCGTTCGCGAAGCAGGCCCCATGGATCGCCTATCTGGGTTTGGGGCTCGTGTTCGCGGGCGGCGTGGGCAACGCCATCGACCGCTTCTGGCATGGATACGTAGTGGATTTCATCTCTACCGCCTTCATGGATTTCCCGGTGTTCAACATCGCGGATGTGGGGGTCACGGTGGGCGTGGCTCTGTTCATCATCTCTCTTTTCGTGCATCAGGGAGGAGGGGATGATGGCGCGACGGATCAGCCACGTGGCAACGGCCGCTGATGCGGATGAGCGCCTGGATGCCGTGGTCGGGCGCCTTCCTGATGTGGGAAGCCGCAGCCAGGGTGCCAAAGCCTGCGAAGAGGGCCGCGTGCTGGTGAACGGCGCAGCGGCCGCGAAGAAGCAGCTCATCCGCCCGGGGGACGTCATCATCGTGGAAGTGGAGGACGCGCCCTCTGGGCTGGTGCCAGAACCCATCCCTCTGGACGTGCGCTATGAAGACGACGACCTCATCGTGCTCTCGAAGCCGGCAGGGCTGATCACGCATCCCAGTCCTGATCACGCGCGCAACACGCTGGCAGGCGCGCTCCTGCACCGTTATGGCTGGCAGGGGCTTTGCAACGTACAGGGGGAGGCCGATCGTCCTGGCATCGTGCATCGGCTGGACGGGGACACCAGCGGGCTCATGTTGGCGGCGAAAACGGACGAGGCGGGCTATGCGCTCATGGACGCCATCGCCACCAAATCCGTCGATCGACGCTATCTGGCTCTCGTCCATGGTGCGCCTTCCGTTGATTCCGGCATGGTGGACGCGCCCATCGAACGCAGCCGTGCCGATCGCCAGCGCATGGCGGTGGGGGACGGCCCCGCGTCGCGTGATGCCATCACCACGTTCAAGGTGCTGGAACGTTTCGAGGCGGGTGCGAAGGATGCGGGCTATGCGCTCCTTGAATGCAAGCTGTACACGGGGCGCACGCATCAGATCCGCGTGCATATGCAGTACATCAAGCATCCCATCGTGGGGGACCAGACGTACAGGGCGCATGCGCCCAAGCAGCCTGCAGCGGACCTGGGTCTCACGCGCCAGTTCCTCCATTCCTATCGTATCGGCTTCCAGCACCCTGAGACGGGCTGTCAGTTGGATTTCACGGATGTGCTCCCGGAAGATCTGGCAGCAGCGCTCAAGGCGCTCGAGGGACGCTCTGCTGGCATCACGGCTTACGGCCAAGAGGTCTATCAGCTGCTGGGAAAGGAGGCGCCATGCACATCCTCGTAGGGGTCACGGGCTGCATCGCGGCGTACAAGGCGTGCGAAGTGGTGCGGGAGTTCCAGCGTGCGGGTCACGAGGTGTCCGTGGTCATGACGGCCGCCGCGCAACAGTTCGTGGGCCTCGCCACGTTCCAAGCGCTCACCCAGGGGTGCGCGAAGACGTCCTTGTTCGGCGATGCGGAGCCCATCCCGCACATCGCTCTTGCGGAAGAGGCGGACGCGTTCGTCATCGCGCCGGCCACGGCGAACGTCTGCGCGAAACTGGCCCACGGCATCGCTGATGACCTGCTCACGTCCACCGCCCTTGCGTGCACCTGCCCGGTGTTCGTCGCGCCCGCCATGAACGTCCATATGTATGAGAACGCAGCCACCCAGGCGAATCTGGATGCGCTCCGCAGCCGCGGCGTGCGCGTCATCACTCCGGATGCGGGATACCTGGCATGCGGGGACGTGGGGCCCGGGAAGCTCCCGGAGCCGTCCGTGATCGCGCGCACGGTGCTGGATGCGCTCTTGAGCGCTGGCGCTCTTGCGGGCAAGCGGGTGCTCGTCACGTCAGGTCCCACGGTGGAGCCCATCGACGCCGTCCGTTTCATCTCGAACCGCTCCAGCGGCAAGATGGGAGCAGCCATCGTGCGTGCGGCGCTGGATGCGGGCGCTCACGTGACCGTGGTCTCCGGTCCGGTCAGCGTGGCCTATGACGCGCGCGCAGAGGTGGTCTGGGTGGAGACGGCAGCGGAGATGCTCAGCGCTGCGGAGGATGCGTTCGCGGATGCGGATGCCGCCATCTGTGCAGCGGCGGTGGCTGACATGCGCCCGGAGAGGGCAGAGGCGCGCAAGCTCAAGAAGGGGAGGGATGACGCGGCTCTTGCCAGCATCCCCTTGGTGGAGAATCCTGACATCCTTTCTGCGTTGGGCCATGGGAAGCGCGTGGGCCAGGTCGTCGTCGGATTCGCGGCGGAAACGGAGGACGTCCTCAGCAATGCGCAAGAAAAGCTCATCCGCAAGCAGGCTGATCTGATCGTGGCGAACGATGTGTCAGAGGGTGCGGTGTTCGGCGCTGACGCAGATGAGGCGTCGTTCGTCACCCCATCCGGCGGAGAACGCTTGGGGCTCTTGCCGAAGACGGAGGTGGCGGCACGTCTGGTGGAGCGCCTCGCGGAAATGATGCATCTTTCTGCTTGAAAGCGCGCATCCATCACGCTATGATATGCAAGCTGCTTATCCATTGGCAGCGGTTTTCGGGTTGTGGCGCAGTTTGGTAGCGCACTTGACTGGGGGTCAAGGGGTCGCAGGTTCAAATCCTGTCAACCCGACCATGAGCTCAAAAGGCCCGGTGCCGTTACGGTACCGGGCCTTCATGTGCAAAAGGGACGTTCCAAATCGCACATAGAAATAGTCATTCAGCGCTCACGCTCTTTTCCTATGTGCAATTTGGGACGTCCCTTTTGCACATGGAGAGGGTGGTCACGAGGTCATGCGGATGCCGACGTAGACGGCGTTCTCCGGCAGGCCGTTCACGCTATAGATCTTCGAGAGCGGCAGCGCGGAGACGCGCCAGGAATAGGTGCCGGCATCGCCTGTGATGGTGCCCGCCACATAGGTGTTGCCTGCCGTGTCTTCACCGCTGTCTTCGATGGTGGAATCAGTGAGGCCTTCGGTGGCCAATGCTGACTGCACCGCAGCATCCACCGTTCCGGATTTGAAATCAGCGTAGTGGAGCACCATGTTGATGCCGTTGGATCTGTCGATTTGAAGGTCCCAGGAGCCGTTCAAGAGGCGCGCCGCTTCCGCAGCCCCGATGTTGTCGATGCCTGCCAGGTACAGGGCGCCGGCATCCACGGCACTCATGTCGGCAGGCAGCTTGATGAGCCGGTAGACCGCGCTGCTCTCTTTCGCCGGCACCTCATAGAGGGACAGCCCTGACCCTTGCAGCGTCGTCAAGATGCCGGAATCGTCCAATGGCATCAGCGAATAGAGAGAGGGCAGGTCGTAGGGCACGTCAGCGGAGAGCGCTTCGGTGATGGATTCCTGTTGGCGCTTGGGTTCGTTCACGACGCCATCGAAATACCAGCCCAAGAAGATCGCGCCGATGATGGCAGCGGCAGCGGCTGCGCCCAGAAGGCCCAGTTTGACCTTCCAGGGCATGTCAAGAGGACGCGTGAGGATCTCCGCATCGGGATAGATGACGATCTCATCGCCCTGGCGCGGACGATGCTCTTTGCTGGACGGTCCATCAAGGAAAGCCGTGAGCCGTTCTGCGAAGGAGACGCGATGCGGCTGCTCGTCAAGGGAGGCGATGGCATCGAAGCCATCGTGTTCGGGCGTCTTGGCACCGTCTTCCATGGACCTTCTGCTCCTCAATTCGGTTACCGATGAAGTATATCATTGAGCAAACGGGGATCCTCTGGTACCGTCTTGCACCATGGACTTGACGATATTCACAACGCCGGAAGCATGGATCAGCCTCATCACGCTCACGTTCCTTGAGATCGTGCTGGGCGTGGACAACATCGTGTTCATCTCCATCACCACGAACCGCCTGCCGAAGGATAAGCAGCACATCGGGCGCAAGCTGGGCCTGGCGGGCGCGCTCGTCATGCGCTGTCTGTTCCTCTGCTTCGCCAGCTGGCTGGTGCATCTCACGTTCGTCTTGGTGGACATCAACGTGGGCGCGTTCCATCATCCGTTGAGCATCAGGGATGTGGTGATGCTGGCAGGGGGTGCGTACCTCATCTACAAGGGCATCATGGAGTTGAAGGAGATGCTGGCGCTCACGGAGGTGAAGGCTGAGCATTCCGCAGAGCACAAGGAGCGCCATGCCTTAGGCCTTCCACAGGCGGTGAGCACCATCATGGTGATGGACATCGTCTTTTCCATAGATTCCGTCATCACCGCAGTAGGCTTGGCGGAACATCTGATCGTCATGATCGCCGCGGTTATCATCGCCATCGTCATCATGATGGTGTTCATCGACCCCATTTCTGAGTTCATCAACGCCCATGCAGAGATGAAGATCTTGGCATTGGTGTTCATCGCCGCCATCGGCGTGCTGCTGGTGTTGGATTCGCTGGGCATCACCACCGGCATCGAAGTGCTCGACATGCATCTGGAAAAGCTCATGGTCTATTTCGCCATGGTGTTCGCCGTGGTGTTGGAGCTCATCCAGATGCGCTACAACGGGAACCTCGCCCGTTATCAGCAAGAGAGGGCCGAAGAGGAAGCGGGGGCTTCCGGAAGCGCGGCTCAGGAATAGGCGCGCACGCACTCTTCTGATACCACGAACCGCGCGGCTTTCGGCAGCACGCGGGCGGAGAACGGGGTCAGGTGCCCCGATGCTTCGCCGTCGAACTGCATCAGGAGTGGCGGATCCGCATCCACTGACACCTCTTTCGCTTGGAAGACGCTGAAGGCGTCCGCGCGCGTCGGGAAATCGCCGCTGCGGTCCAGGATGGCCGCGAACAGCGCTGGGATCAGGCCGTAGGCATCCTTGGTGCGCAGCACCACCACATCGAACAGGCCGTCACGCGGCTTGTTCTCATGGATCACGGGCACATCGAACTGGATCTTCGCGAAGTTCACGATGAGCACGCCCACACCTTCGCAGGCCACGTCCTCTCCGTCCAGGATGAGCTTGAAACGGGCCACTTGCGGCGTGGCGTTCGCCACGGCGGAGGTGAAGTACGCCATCTGGCCCCAAAAGCGCTTGCCCGCTTCCGCATCCTTCATGATGGAGGCGTCATAGCCGGCACCCGCCATCATCAAAAAGCCCAGCCGATCGTTGCTGCTGAGCGCCACTTCCCCCAGATCAAAATCCATCACGCGCCCGTCCCGCAACATCTGCGCCAGTGCGTGGGGCTCGGTGGGGCTCATGAGGTTCAGCGCCAGCAGGTTCGCGGTGCCGGTGGGCAACGGCAGGATGGGGATGCCCGTGTCCGCCAGAAGATACGTCACCATGGAGATGGTGCCGTCTCCGCCAGATGCCACCACCACATCGAAGCGGTCCGCGTCCGCCAAGAACGTCCGCAGATCCGTGTCCCCGTCGCTGTAGCGGATGACCGCCTCGTCGCCGTCTTCGGCGAACGAGCGCACGAAGTCGTACACAGCGCCTTCGCCGAGCCCTGATGCCAGGTTGGTTATGATCAGCAGCCTCATGCCCGCTCTGCTCCTCCTTGACCGTTGTATGATGGATAATATACCCGGACGGAACATCCTGAGACTGAGAGACCAAGAGCTTTTTGAAGTACATCGAAGACGGAACAGCGCTCGCGGCATTCGCTGAAGAGGCCCGCGGATCGAAGGTCCTCGCGTTGGATACGGAATTCCTGCGCGAGAAGACGTATTACCCTAAAGCGTGCCTGATCCAGGCTGCCACTGATGACAGGGTCTGGATCATCGATCCTCTCGCGGTGGAGGATCTGTCGCCTCTGGGGGAGCTTCTGGAAGATGAGAGCATCGTGAAGGTCCTCCATGCCGCCACACAGGACATAGAGATCCTTTTGCGCATCACCGGCAGCGTTCCGTGGCCTTTGTTCGACACGCAAGCGGCGGCAGCGCTGTTGGGGTACAGCCATCAAGTGGGATTGGCGCAGCTGGTGGGGTCTGTCTGCGGGGTCACGCTCAAGAAATCCGATTCGTACACGGATTGGGCGCGGCGCCCTCTGTCCGCCAGCCAGTTGGAATACGCCACGGGGGATGTGGTGTTCCTGCCGGAACTCTATGAGCGAATGTGCGCCATGCTGCAGGAGAAGGGGCGCCTTGAATGGCTGGAGCCGGATTTCCTCGAGCTGGCGAACGCGGATCATTATGTGGTGGACCCGCGCAAGCGCTACCGTCACTTGAAGCGCGGAAACCAGCTCTCTCGCAGGCAGCTGGGGGCCGCCCGCGAGGTGGCGGCGTGGCGTGAGCGGCGTGCGCAGGAAGCGGACATACCGCGCAAATGGGTGCTCTCCGATGAGCAGATCGTGGAGGCGTGCCGAAAAGAGGCGCGCACCATAGACGAGCTGTTCCTTATCCGAGGCATGCGCGAAAAGCTGTCCACGCGCGACGCCCGCGAAGTGGCTGCGCTCATAGCGCGGGGGCATGACCTGCCCGAAGAAGAGTTGCCGGTGCCTGACCGTCCTTCCACCAGCGAGCCGAACGTGGACAGCGCGCTGGACATGATGTTGGCGCTCACGCGCGTGGTGGCGCGGGACAACGACATCGCCATGCAGACGCTGGCCTCCAATGCCGATCTCACGAACCTGGCGCGCGGGCATGTGGAGGAATCCGGCCTCATGAAGGGCTGGCGGCGCACGGTAGTGGGGGAGAAGCTCATTCAGCTGTTGGAGGGGAAGCTGTCATTGCGGCTGGAGGATGGGCAGTTGCAAGTGGATCGGATATCGCAGGATCTTCACTGAACACGAACAAATGTATGCTATCATGGCTGAAAGAAAGGATGGCTCATGAGCAATGGATATCTTGCCTTGGTGGTGGTCACTCTCGTCATCGGGTTGGCCGCACAGGGGTACGTGAACCACAAGTTGAAGAAGTATTCGAACGTGCGCAATGCCAGCGGCATGTCCGGTGCGCAGATGGCGCGTCAGATGCTGTCCTATTACGGCATCCATGACGTTGAGATCCATCGGGGAGGCCCGGGGCAGGATTTCTTCGATCCGCGCAGCAATTCGGTCACGCTCTCGCCTGAAGCGTTCGATGCCTGTTCCGTCACGGCCACGGCCACGGCATGCCACGAAGTCGGGCATGCATGTCAATACGCCTTTGGGTATGCGCCCATGAAGGTGCGCGGTGCCATCGTCCCGGTGGCCAACGTGGCTTCGAACGCGTGGATCTTCCTCCTCATGATCGGCATCTTCATGAACCTGGCCGGTCTCATCACCGCCGCCATCATCATGTACGCAGCCGTGGTGCTCTTCCAGCTGGTCACCTTGCCGGTGGAGTTCAATGCATCCCAGCGCGCCATGGCCTACATGGGCACCATCGGCCTTCCTCCGGCGGAACAGAAGGGCGCCTTCGATGTGCTGCGGGCTTGCGCGTTCACCTATCTGGCAGCGGCGCTCACCTCCATCCTGCAGCTGTTGTGGCTCCTGGGCCAGAACAGGGATTAGCGTCCATGACCGATCAGAAAGAAGGAGCGCTCTCCGTAGGGGCTGCGCTCGCGTTGGCGAAGCACCAGCTGGAAGGCATCTCGGTGCGCATCGTGGGCGAGGTGTCGGAGGTCTCCAACAAGCCGGGATATGCTGCGGTCTACTTCACATTGAAGGACAAGGACCAGAACGCCAGCTTGCCCTGCCTCATGTGGATGAACCGCTTCAAGCAGGCTGGCGTGGACATCCGTGTGGGCGCTGTCGTTGACGTCACGGGTCGATTCAGCCTCTACGCTGCGAAAGGGCGCATGAACTTTGATGTCTCCACCATCGCTTTGGCAGGCGAGGGGGACATCCGCATGAAGATCGCCCAGCTGGCGAAGAAACTGGAGGCGGAGGGCCTCATGCGGGCGGAGGCGAAACGGCCGTTGCCGCGCCTTCCGCGGCGCATCGGTCTGGTCACCTCTCCTCGAGGGGCTGCGGTCTATGATGTGCTGCGCACGCTCAGGCGTCGCTATCCATTGGCGGAGGTCTTGGTGGCAGGCGTTCCTGTGGAAGGGAAGGATGCGCCAGCGCATCTTGCAGCCGGACTCGATGAAGTGGCGGCGGCAGGGGCGGAAGTGGTCCTTCTCGTGCGCGGCGGCGGCTCCTTCGAAGATCTCATGCCCTTCAATGATGAAGCGCTCGCGCGCCATATCGCTTCGCTTCCGGTGCCGGTCGTCACGGGTATCGGGCATGAACCTGACACCTCCATCGCGGACATGGTGGCCGATCTGCGCGCTTCAACGCCCACGGCCGCAGCGGAGGCCGTTGCTCCCCAGCGCTCTGACATCCAAGCGGCATTGGATGGCATGGCGCGGAGGATGGGGTTCGCTGAGAGCGCTCTCGTGTCATCCGCTGAGAAGCGTCTCTCCGCTCTGGCCGCCTGCCCTTTCTTTGCTGACCCCATGGCGCTCCTGCGCGATGACGCCCAGCGCCTGGATGAGGCGTCGCGCCGTTTGGAGGGCGCTCTGCCCGGATCCTTGGCCAAGAGCCAAGATCTTCTGGCATCCACGCGCATGGCGTTCTTGAAGGCGTCACCGCGTCTTCTGGGCAACCGCAAGCTGCGTCTCGCTGAGGCTCGGACAGCGCTCAGGGCGGCAGGCCCTGCGCTCATCACGCCTTTCAAGGAGCGCGCTGCTGTCATGGCAGCGGGGTTGGAGAGCTTGTCGCCATTGGCGGTGCTCTCGCGCGGGTATGCTGCCGCGTTCTCAAATGATGGCGCGGTCATCTCCTCCATCAACTCCGTGGCCCGTGGTGACACGATCGATGTGCAGGTCTCGGATGGATTGATCGAATGCAAAGTGGAGAATGTCCGGTCGGATGTTCCCGGAAAGGAAAAGGTGCACTAGATGGCAGAGAATGCGAATCCTGGAACGGATCCCACCTTCAAGCAAGGCATGGAAGAGCTCGAGCGCATCGTGCGCTCATTGGAGTCAGGGGACATGGAACTGGAGGAGAGCCTGGATCTGTACGCGAAAGGCGTGAAGCTTTTGGGCGTGCTGCAAGGGAAGCTGGATTCTGCTGAGCAGCAGGTGCAGGTGCTCATGGGGCAGCTGGCGCAAGCTCCTGAGGATGACGTCCAAGACAGCACGCTTTCCAAGGCTTGAGGAGGAACCATGTCCGCAAAGGAAGATTGCCTGTTCTGCAAGATCGTTGCCGGGGACATCCCCAGTACCAAGGTCTATGAGGATGACCGCGTCCTCGCGTTCCGGGATGTGGCCCCCATGATGCCCGTCCATGTGCTCGTCATCCCGAAGGCCCATTATGAGAACATCGCTGACGGCGTGGCCGATGAGGATCTGGTGGCTTGCATGCGCGCGGTGGATGAAGTGGCGCAGGCAGAAGGCGTCAAGGGCAGCGGGTTCCGCGTGCTCACCAACACAGGGGACGATGCCTGCCAATCCGTGCATCATCTGCATTTCCATGTGCTGGGCGGTGCCCAAATGAACGATGGCGACCCCTCGGTGCGCTAGGCGTCCTTTCGCCGATATCGGCAGCGTGCGCGCGTCCATGCTTGCTCAGCGCGGGGGCGCGTGGCATACAATGGTGTTCAAAGCTCACGTATCGAAGGAGCCCTCACCTTGAACGTCTTAGTGATCAATGCTGGCTCTTCCTCCTTGAAGTACCAGCTGATAGACCTTGAGAACCGCGAAGTGATGGCCAAGGGCATCTGCGAACGGGTCGGTTCCGACGAAGCGTTCCACAAACATGGCATCGATGAGAATGAGGTCGTGCATGATGCCCCCATGGAAGACCACAATGCTGCTATGGCGTTGGTCCTGGAGGCGCTGACATCCGGTTCCAACAAGGTCATAGATTCTTTGGACGAGATAGACGCCATCGGGCACCGCGTGGTCCAAGGAGGCAAGTACTTCAGCGAATCAGCGTTCATCGATGATGATGTGATCGCCAAGATAGACGAGCTGGCTGAATTGGCTCCGCTGCACAACAAGGCCGCCCTCATGGGCATCGAAGCCTGCCAGAAGAACATGCCGGGAAAACCCATGGTCGCCGTCTTCGACACGTCCTATTTCCAGACGCTGCCGCAGAAGGCCTTCATGTACCCCATCCCCTATGAGTACTATGACAAGTACGCCCTGCGCAAGTATGGCGCACATGGAACGTCCCACCGCTACATCGCGGAGCGCGCGGCCCAGTACTTGGACGAGAATCTCAACGACCTCAAAATGATCACGTGCCACTTGGGCAATGGTTGTTCCATGACCGCCATCGATCACGGCATGGCCATAGACACCTCCATGGGGCTCACGCCCTTGGATGGCCTCATGATGGGCACGCGCTGCGGTGCCATAGACCCCGCCATTGTGCCGTTCTTGATGGAACATGAAGGCCTCACCTTCGATGAGATCAATGACGTCATGAACAAGAAGTCAGGGCTGCTCGGCATCTCCGGCATCTCCAACGATCTGCGCAGCGTGCGCACGGCGTCAGAAGAGGGAGACGAACGGGCGCAGCTGGCTTACGAGATGTACTCGCATTCCGTGAAGAAATACCTGGGGCAATACATCGCTGAGATGGGCGGCGTGGACGTCATCGTGGTCACGGCGGGCGTGGGGGAGAATTGCGACAAGATGCGCCGCATGATCTTCTCAGGCCTTCAGTCTTTGGGCATCGTGCTGGATCTGGAGAAGAACAAGCTGCGCGGAGGAGAGCGTGAGATATCCACGGATGACTCTCCGGTGCAGATCCTCATCATCCCCACCAATGAGGAGCTCATGATCGCCTTGGACACGTTGGACGTGGTTGAGCACCTTCGTCTTGAAGGCACCCTCTGAGGCGGGTTGCCACTCTGCATGAGGGATGGTGCCCCCCCAGCTACGAAAAGTGCAAAGGGGACGTCTCGAATCGCATATGCCTGGATGGTGGATGTGCAAAAGGGACGTTCCAAATCGCACATAGGATTGATCTTCCAGCGCTCATCGTCTCTTCCTATGTGCGATTTGGAACGTCCCTTTTGCACATCAGGCAACCATACGAGTGCGATTCGGGGCTTCCTTTTTGCACTTTGGGTTGCGTGGGGACCTTTAGGTGTTGGTGGTCATTGGAGATGGGCTTGGGCCTGAGGGGGCAGGTCTTCATAGGTTACTTCGGTCCAGGACATGACGCCACGGATGGGCACCGCCTCAAGGCGCAGATAGGCGCCTTCGCGCAATTCCCGGTCCGTGCCGAAGGAGATGTCCTTCATGTTCCCTTCGGCATCATAGGCTGGAAGGTCATACGAAAGAGTCATGCCGCCTGTGGGGTCTATCACGCCCCCGGTGGGTTCCAGAGCCTCCGTGCGCGCGTTGTCCACGCGCGTATAGTAGGTGCCATTCGGCATTTCCGAGATGCGCCAGAAGGCGATGCCGCCTATCACGAGGATGAGGGCCAAGGCCGCACCGGTCACTGAAAGCGTCCGCTTGCTCATCTTCTGCCTCTTTCTCTTCGATCGTTCCACGTCGTGGGTCCATCCTAGAGAGCGGCAGAGAGGGTTGCCATCGATTCGCCTTACCCAATCCTTTCATTTTTGAAAGATGCCGCAAGGAGCGGCATCTTTTGCGGTGCGTTGGGTCAGGCTTGCTGGGCTTGGACGCAGGTGATGGCGGCCACGCCCACGATGTCATCAGCCGAGCATCCTCGGGAAAGATCGTTCACCGGACGCGCAAGGCCTTGGGTGATGGGGCCATAAGCCTCAGCCTTCGCCAAGCGCTGCACCAGCTTGTAGCCGGAGTTGCCTGCATCCAGGTCAGGAAAGATGAGCACGTTCGCGCGTCCGGCCACAGGGGAATCCGGACACTTGAGCGCCGCCACCTCCGGACAGATGGCGGCATCCACTTGCAGTTCTCCATCCAGGGCTGCTTCCGGATCAAGCTCATGGGCCAGCGCCGTTGCGCGCACCACTTTGCCAGCATCGTCATTGCTGGCGCTGCCGTAACTGGAGTGGGAGAGGAGCGCCACATAGGGCGTGGTCTCGATCAGCGCCTTCCAGGACTTCGCACTGGACACCGCGATGTTCGCCAAGCCTTCGGCATCCGCATTCACGTTCAAGCCGCAGTCGGCGAAGATGAAGGTGCCATCCTGGCCATATTCGCAGTCAGGCACGATCATCACGAAGAACGAGCTCACCAGCGCAGCTCCGGGGGCCGTCTTCAGGATCTGCAAGCTGGGGCGCAACACGTCTGCGGTGGAATGGCATGCGCCCGCCACCATGCCGTCAGCGCGACCGGTCTTCACCAGCATGACGCCGAAATACAGTTCATCTTTGATGAGCGCGGCCGCATCTTCTTCGGTCATGCCCTTGGAGCGGCGCAGCTCGAAAAGCTGGGACGCCAGCTCATCAGCCAACGGATCTGCAGCGGGATCTATGATCTGAGCAGCAGAAAGCCCAGGAGCGGCATCCAGGATGGCCTCCTCATCGCCCAAGACGATCAGGTCGGCGAATCCGGCGTCCAAGATCTTCTGCGCCGCTTCCAGGGTGCGTGGATCGGACCCTTCGGGAAGGACGATGGCCTTCTTGTCGGCTTTCGCCAGCGCGTGCATCTTGTCCATGAATGTGCTCATGTGGTCCTCCTTGAGATCCGGGTTTAAAAAAAGTCTAGCAAAGCTGGAAGAAAAGCAAGATGAAGGGGTTACCAACCGGCCGGATATACCGTATAGTGTGCCCTGTCTTTAAAAGCGGTACAGAGAGACCGACAAGGCCCTATATCAGGAAACGCATCAGCGTCTTCTCGGTTTGCTCTGTGCGCACTCGAAGAGAAAGGGTGTGTATGGGCAACGGTCAAGAGATCATCAAATCCGTCTGCATGGATGCCCAGGACATCGATCGCGCCATCACGCGCATGGCGCATCAGATCCTGGAGGTCAACAAAGGAGCGGATGACCTGGTCATCGTGGGGATCTACACCCGCGGAGACCTTCTGGCGAAGAAACTGAAGGAGCGCATCCAGGACATCGAAGGCGTGGATGTCCCTCTGGGAGCGCTGGACATCAGCTTCTACCGCGACGACTTCATGACGCACTTTGCTCCGGAAGTGCATTCCACTGACATCCCGTTCTCCATCGACGGCAAGACCGTCGTGCTGGTGGATGACGTCCTCTACACCGGGCGCACCATCCGCGCAGCGCTGGATGCCCTCATGGACATCGGGCGTCCGGCGCGCGTGGAGCTGGCGGTGCTGGTGGACCGCGGGCATCGGGAGCTTCCCATCCGCGCTGATTTCGTGGGCAAGAACGTGCCTTCCGCGTCTGATGAGAGCGTGCGTCTGTTCTTGGAGGAAGTGGATGGCATCCCGTCAGCGGTGGACATCCTGGAAGTGGCCGAGGGCGAGCGCGCAGGAGCTGCGCCCTTGCAGTTGAGGAAGGGGGAGATGTGATGACGTTCCCGCATCGCCATCTGATCGACATCGCGGAGTATTCCCGCGACGACATCATGCTCATGCTGGAGACGGCCGCCTCGTTCAAAGAGGTGAACGAGCGCCGCATCAAGCAGGTGCCCACGCTCAAGGGCGCCACCATCGTCAACATGTTCAACGAACCGTCCACGCGCACGCGCTCGTCTTTCGAGATAGCGGAGAAGCGCCTGTCCGCCAACAGCCTGAACTTCGGCGGCAGTTCCACCTCCACGGTGAAAGGGGAAAGCCTCTCAGACACGGTGGAGACGCTCTGCGCCTACAAGATCGACATGATCATCGTGCGCGACAAGCACGCGGGCGTGCCCCGCAAGATCGCCGACCTGTCCGGCGTGCATGTGATAGACGCCGGGGACGGCAAGCACCAGCACCCCACCCAGGCGCTCCTGGATCTGTACTCCATCTGGGAGGAGAAAGGCTCCTTCGAAGGGCTGAACGTGGGCATCGTGGGCGACATCGCGCACTCGCGCGTCTGCGGATCCCTCCTGCCTGCGCTCAAGATCATGGGCGCGAACACGGTGGCCATCGCGCCCCCCACGCTCTTGCCGGCGCGGCCGGATGTCCTGGGAGCCGATGAGGTGTCCTCTGATCTGGACGCGGTGCTGCCGGATCTGGACGTGGTGTACATGCTGCGCGTGCAGCGCGAACGCCTGGAGGGAGCGCCGTTCCCCAGCCTCAGGGAATACAACCTGCTATACGGGCTCACCCAGAAGCGCGACGCGCTGATGAAGCCGGATGCCATCGTCTGCCATCCGGGTCCCATCAACCGCGGCGTGGAGCTGGATTCGTTCATGGCCGACCATCCTGAGCGCTCCGTCATCCTGGATCAGGTGTACGCCGGCATCCTGGTGCGCATGGCCGCTCTCTATCTTCTGCTAGGAGGTTCCAACGATGGCATTGATGCTCAATAACGCCCGCTGCATAGATCCCCAGGTGGGCCTGGATGAGGTCTGCGACGTGCTCATCCGCGACGGCAAGATCGTGGAAGTGGGCCATGGCCTCAAGATGGAGAAGGGCGTGGAGCGCGACCTTTCAGGCAAGGTACTGGTGCCGGGCTTGGTGGACATGCACGTGCATCTGCGCGAACCCGGCTATGAACAGAAAGAGGATATCGCCTCCGGCACGCGCGCGGCGGCCCACGGCGGCTTCACGGCCGTCTGCGCCATGCCGAACACAGATCCGGTGATCGACAACGCGGTGGGCGTGGAATACGTGAAGGCCCGCGCGAACGAGGTGGGGAAGTGCCGTGTGATCGTCTCCGGTTCCTGCACGAAGGGCCTGGAGGGCCAGATCCTCTCTGAGATGGGCGACATGCACGCCCACGGGGTGCGCGCCTTCACCGACGACGGCCACGGCATCCAGGATGCGGGCATGATGCGCCGCGTCATGGATTACGCCTCCCAGTTCGATTGCGTGGTCATGCCGCACTGCCAGGATGATTCCCTGGTGGGAGAGGGACAAGTGAACGAAGGGGTTGCCTCCACGCGCCTGGGGATGCTGGGCTGGCCAGCGGAAGGCGAGGAGCTGGAGATATCCCGCGACATCGCGCTCTGTCGCCTCACGGGCTGCCCCATCCATATCCAGCATGTGACCACGGCCCGCGGCCTTGACCTGGTGCGCCAGGCGAAGGCAGAGGGCCTGCCCGTCACCTGCGAAGTGACGCCGCATCACCTGTTCTTGACCGAAGACGACATCGATGACACCTACCCCACCGCTCTCAAGGTGAATCCGCCGTTGCGCACCTCCGATGACGCGGTGGCGCTGGTGGCGGGCATCGTGGACGGCACGGTGGACGCCATCGCGTGCGACCATGCGCCACACACGGATTGGGAAAAGGATCGCGAATTCGAGCTGGCGCCGTTCGGCATGATCGGGCTGGACACCTCTCTTGGGCTGGTGCTCACGAAGCTGGTCTCCACGGGCATCATCGGTTACGACAAGCTGGTGGAGGTCATGGCGGTGAACCCCCGCGCCATCCTGCGCCAGGAAGCCGTGAAGCTGGAGGCGGGCAGCGTGGCCGATCTCACGGTGTTCGATCCTGAGGAAGCGTGGACGGTCTCGCGCGCTGGCTTCCAGTCGAAGGCGGGCAATTCTGGCTTCATCGGGTGCGCGCTCACGGGCAAGGCCACGGATGTGTACGTGGGCGGCTACGCCACGCTGGAGGACGGTGTCATCGTTGAGTGAGGCGGCAGCCCGTCTGCTGGCGAACACGTCGAAGGGCATCCAGGGGCGCGCCCTGCTGGCGCTTGAGGACGGTACCGTCTTCGCCGGGCGCTCCTGCGGCGCGTCCGGCGAAGTGACGGGAGAGGTGTGCTTCAACACCTCATTGGTGGGGTATCTGGAAGTGCTCACCGATCCGTCCTACGCCGGTCAGATCATCTGCATGACCTACCCGCAGATCGGCAATTACGGCGTGGCGGAAGATGACGTTCAGCGCAGGCGCGTCCATGCACGCGGGCTGGTGGTGCGGGATATGTGCGCCGCGCCCTCCAGCTGGCGCTCTGACCTTTCTTTGCCGGAGTTCCTGGCGCGCGAGAACATCGTCTGCATAGAAGGCGTGGACACCCGCGCACTGGTGCGCCACATCCGCGAGCATGGTGCCATGACCGGCGTGCTGTCCACGGAAGATGCGGACGCAGCATCCCTGGTGGCGAAGGCGCAGGCGGCACCGCGGCTGGAAGGGCAGAACCTGGTGCAGAGCGTGTCCGACGCGGAGGGCGTCCGCACAGTGCCTCCCGCCGGCCACGGGTTCGCGCAGGCGCCGGCGGCCGCCGCATCGCGGCACGTGGTGGCCTATGACTGCGGCGTGAAGGATTCCATCCTGGAGAACCTTGTGCGCGCAGGGTGCTGCGTCACGTGCGTGCCTTGGGATGCGCCAGCGGAAGAGGTGCTGGCGCTTCAGCCCGACGGCGTGTTCTTGAGCAACGGGCCGGGAGACCCGGATGCGGTGGCGGCCACTCAAGCCGAAGCCCAGAAGCTCATCGGACGCGTGCCGCTGTTCGGCATCTGCCTGGGCCATCAGATGCTGGGTCTGGCCGCGGGCGCGCGTGCAGAGAAACTGAAATACGGCCATCGCGGCGGCAACCATCCGGTGCAGAACCTGATCACCGGTCGCGTTGAGATCACGGCCCAGAACCACGGGTTCGGCATCTTGTTCGAGAGCCTGGGGTCCCTCATCCCCGAGGAATCCGGCGGCTTCGCGCATCATGAGGCGGATCTGCGCGCATGGGCTGAGCGCAGCGTGGCGCCCGTGGTGCGCAACGCCCGTTTCGGGCGCATCCAGCTCACCCACGTGAACCTGAATGACGGCACGCTGGAAGGCATCCGGTTTGTGGACGTGCCCGCTTTCTCCGTGCAGTACCACCCGGAAGCATCCCCGGGACCTGCGGATGCGCACTATCTGTTCAGCGCGTTCATGCGCCTGATGGCGGGGGAGGCCGATCCTCTGGCCATCGACAGCGCTCAAGAGCGTCTTGCTGGCTGGCGGTTCGGAGGTGAGGCCCATGCCTCAGCGTGATGACATCAAGAAGGTGCTGGTCATCGGTTCCGGCCCCATCGTGATCGGCCAAGCATGCGAATTCGATTATTCGGGCGCGCAGGCTTGCAAGGTGCTCAAAGAATGCGGCGTGGACGTGGTGCTGGTGAACAGCAACCCGGCCACCATCATGACCGATCCGGGCCTGGCGGCGCGCACCTATGTGGAGCCGGTCACGGCTGAATTCGTCGAGAAGGTGATCGAGCGGGAGCGGCCGGACGCGCTGCTGCCCACCCTCGGCGGCCAGACCGGTCTCAACTGCGCTGTGGAGCTGGCAGAATCCGGCGTGCTGGAGCGCTTCGGCGTGGAGATGATCGGGTGCGACTTGGCGGCCATCCAGCGGGGCGAGGACCGCAAGCTCTTCAACGAATGCATGGAGGAGCTGGGCATTGAAACGGCGCGCGCCGGATACGCCTATTCGGTGGAGGATGCGCTCCGCATCGTGGAGGGCATCGGGTATCCGGTGGTCATCCGTCCCTCCTTCACGCTGGGCGGAGCAGGCGGCGGCATAGCCCACGACGAGGCGGAGCTCGTGCGCATCGTGTCCCAGGGCGTCTCCCTCTCGCCTGCGGGGGAAGTGCTGGTGGAGGAATCCATCGAAGGCTGGAAAGAGTTCGAGATGGAGGTCATGCGTGATGCGGCCGGCAACGGCATCATCGTCTGCTCCATTGAAAACCTTGACCCTATGGGCGTGCACACTGGGGATTCCATCACGGTGGCGCCTGCACAGACGTTGACGGACCTGGAATACCAGCGCATGCGCGCCGCATCCCTGGCGGTCTTGGAGAAGATCGGCGTGGAGACGGGCGGATCCAACGTGCAGTTCGCGGTGAACCCAGAAGACGGGCGCATGGTCATCATCGAGATGAATCCGCGCGTCTCCCGCTCTTCTGCGCTGGCATCCAAGGCCACCGGGTTCCCCATCGCGAAGGCGGCGGCGAAGCTGGCCTTGGGGTACACGCTGCCTGAGATCCAGAACGACATCACCAAGGCCACCCCGGCCTGCTTCGAGCCTTCCATAGACTACTGCGTGGTGAAAGTGCCGCGCTTTGCGTTCGAGAAGTTCCAGGGTGCCGATGACACGCTCTCCACGCGCATGAAAGCGGTGGGCGAGGTGATGGCCATCGGCCGCACCTTCGAAGAGGCCCTGGGCAAGGCGCTTCGGTCCATGGAGGACGGCCGTGCTGGTTTCGGCGGAGACGCGAAAGCGTCCTCGGAAGCGGCAGCGAGCGAAGAGGAGCTGGCCTGCGGCGTGAGCCGTCCCACGCCCGCGCGCATCCATTTCCTGGCCGAAGCGCTCCGGCGCGGACAGAGCGTAGAGGGACTGCACGCATCCACAGGCATCGACCCGTTCTTCCTGGGCCGGATGAAGGACATCGTGGAAGTGGAGCGCGCCTTGTCCGGCATGCGGCTGGACGAACTGGATGCGGAGGCGTTCCGCATCTGCAAGCGCATCGGCCTCTCTGACGCGCAGATCGCGCATCTCACCGGCTCTGATGAGGCCACGGTGCGCACCTGCCGCAAGATGTGCCATGTGGTGCCCGCGGTGAAGACGGTGGACACCTGCGCAGCGGAGTTCGCCAGCTTCACGGAATACCATTACAAGACCTATGACGCCGATGAGACGGAGGCCACCAGCTCCGAGCGCCCGCGCGTGATGATCCTGGGCGCCGGACCGAACCGCATCGGGCAGGGGATCGAATTCGATTACTGCTGCGTGCACGCCTCCTATGCCCTGCATGATGCGGGCTATGAGACCATCATGGTGAACTGCAACCCGGAAACGGTCTCCACGGACTACGACACCTCCGACAAGCTGTACTTCGAGCCGCTCACGTTCGAGGACGTGATGGACATCGTGGAGGTGGAGAAGCCCGAAGGCGTCATCGTCACGCTGGGCGGCCAGACGCCGCTGAAGCTGGCGCGGGTGCTGGCGGACGCGGGCGTGCCCATCATGGGCACCTCTCCGGAAGCCATCGACCTGGCGGAAGATCGCGACCGGTTCTCCGCCATCCTGGACGAGCTGGGCATAGCCTACCCGCCCTCCGGCATGGCTTCCACCCTGTCTGAGGCGCGCATCGTGGCCGACCGCATCGGGTTCCCGCTGCTGGTGCGCCCCAGCTATGTGCTGGGCGGCCGCGGCATGGGCATCGTGTACGACGCAGCGCAGCTGGAGAAGTACATGGCGGAGGCCGCGAAAGTCTCCCCGGACCATCCCATCTATCTTGACCGTTTCCTGGAAGGCGCGGTGGAGGTGGATCTGGACGCGCTCTGCGATGGGGAGGACGTCTACGTGGGCGCCATCCTGGAGCACATCGAGATGGCAGGCATCCATTCGGGCGATTCAGCCTGCTGCACGCCACCGTTCTCCCTTTCCGAATCGGTCCAGGCCACCCTGCGCTCCATCGCGCGCGAGCTGGCCCTGCGTTTGGGCGTGGTGGGGCTGATCAACATCCAGTTCGCCATCAAGGACCAGGTCATCTACATCATTGAGGCGAATCCGCGCGCTTCCCGCACGGTGCCGTTCGCGTCCAAAGCCACGGGCGTGCCGCTGGCGAAGCTGGCCGCGCGCATCATGGCCGGGGAGAAGCTGGCGGAAATGGGGCTGCCGCCCGATGACCGCAGGCTGGACCACTTCAGCGTGAAAGAGGCCGTCATGCCGTTCGGACGTTTCCCTGGAGCGGACACGGTCCTGGGGCCTGAGATGAAGTCAACCGGCGAGGTCATGGGCATCGCGCGCAACTTCCCGTGCGCCTTCGCGAAGACCCAGCTGGCCATTGACTATGAGCTGCCGAAGGGCGGCACGGTGTTCGTGAGCGTGTGCGATCACGACAAGCGCGCGTTCACCTCCATCGCACGGGATTTCGCCCGGCTGGGCTTCAGCCTGGTGGCCACGGAGGGCACCGCATCAGCATTGCGCGCCGTGGGGATAGACTGCAACGTGGTGAAGAAGATCCATGAAGGATCGCCCAACGTGACGGACCTGATCGCATCCGGAGAGGTGGTGCTCCTGGTGAACACGCCTTTCGGCAACGCCACGCGCGACGACGGCTATGAGATCCGCACCGAAGCAGTGCGCCGCGGCATCACGCAGGTGACGAACCTGGCGGGCGCGCAGGCGCTCACGGCAGGCATGGAAGCAGCGCGCGCGAACGGTTTGGACGTGGTGGCGCTGCAGGACCTTCCGCAATGGGAGAGGGAGGAGGCGCCTCATGGGGCTTGAGGATATGCAGGCGCGCGTGCACGCGAATAAGCAGCTCTTCGAGAACCTGTGGTTGATGGAATTGGAGTGTCCCAGCGTGGCGGCGAACATCATGCCAGGCCAATTCGTGCATCTGGAGGTGCCGGACCTGCAGGCGAACATCCTGCGGCGTCCGTTCTCCATCTTCGACAGGGATGAGGACGCGGGCACGGTGGAGGTGCTCTACCAAGCGGTGGGCACCGGCACGCGCGCCATGCGGACGTGGGAGCCGGGCCTCGTCACGCGCATGATCGGTTGCATCGGACGCCCGTGGGAGGTGCCTTATGACACCGAGCGCGCGCTTTTGGTGGGTGGCGGCGTGGGAGCCGCGCCGCTGAACCTCCTCTGCCAGGAACTGATGGCATCAGACGTGGGTGTGGATGTCATCTTGGGCGCGCAGACGGAAGGGGCGCTCGTCTGCCGGGCGCGCTATGAGCGCACCTGCGGGCGTGAGCCGGCCTGCTCCACTGACGATGGCACCTATGGCCGCGAAGGCTTCGCCACGGTGCTGGTGGAAGAGGCGCTGGCGCGCGCTCAAGCCGAAGGCCGTCCCTATGATTATGCGGCCGTCTGCGGGCCTGAGCCGCTCATGCGCGCAGCTTCTCAGCTGCTCATGGAAGCGGGCGTCAGGTGCCAGGTGTCCTTGGAGCGGCGCATGGCGTGCGGCGTGGGCGCGTGCCTGTCATGTGTGGTAGACACGGCATCCGGCAAGAAGCGCGCCTGCGTGGACGGTCCCATCTTCGACGCAGAGGAGGTCCTATGGCGCTGATGAACGTGGATCTGGGCGGCCTTTCCATGAAGAACCCGGTGACCGTGGCGTCCGGCACGTTCGCCGCGGGCCGCGAATACGCTGACTTCGTCGACGTGGCGAAACTGGGCGCGGTCACCACGAAGGGCGTGTCCTTGAACGGCTGGGAAGGGAATCCCGGCGTGCGCATCGCGGAGACGCCTTCTGGCATCCTGAACTCCATCGGGTTGCAGAACCCGGGCGTGGAGCACCTGAAGGAGCACGACCTGCCGTGGCTTTCGGGCCAAGGCGCCACGGTCATCGTGAACGTGTCCGGCCACAGCGTGCAGGAATACGTCTCCGTCATAGAGGCGCTGGAAGAGTCGCCGGTGGGCGCTTATGAGATCAACATCTCATGCCCGAACGTGGACGCGGGCGGGATGGCCATGGGCTGTTCGTGCGCCTCTGTGGAAGAGGTGGTCGGCCGTTGCCGCACAGCCACTGAACGGCCGCTCATCGTGAAGCTCACGCCGAACGTGACGGACGTGACCGAGATCGCCCGAGCGGCGGAAGCGTCGGGCGCGGACGCCCTTTCGCTCATCAACACGCTTCTGGGCATGGCGGTGGACATCCGCACGCGCCGCTCTGTGTTCAGCCGCGTGGTGGGCGGCCTGTCCGGTCCTGCGGTGCGGCCGGTGGCGCTCCGGATGGTCTGGCAGTGCTCTGGCGCGGTGTCCATCCCGCTTTTGGGCATGGGCGGCATAGCAACAGCAGAGGACGCCATCTCCTTCATGCTGGCGGGCGCCACGGCCGTGGCGGTGGGAACGGCGAACTTCGCGAACCCGCACGCAGCGGCTGATGTGGTGGACGGCATCCAGGCGTGGTGCGAAGAGGAAGGCGTGGAGGACGTGAACGAACTGATAGGAGGCCTCATATGCTGACGGCATTCGATGGCCAGCCGCGCGCTGACCGGGTGATCGTGGCGTTGGATTGCGAAGCGGACAAGGCCATCTCCATCGCGTACCAGCTGGCCGGGCGCGCCAAATGGGTGAAGATCGGGATGACGCTCTTCTACGCCTACGGGACCGATCTGGTGAAGATGCTCAAGGCGCGCGGATACCAGGTGTTCTTGGACCTGAAATTCCATGACATCCCCCATCAGGTGCTGGGCGCGGCGCGCTCCGCCGCTGAGACGGGCGCGGACATGATCACCATGCAGACGGTGGGCGGCGTGCCCATGATGGAGGCGGCGCAGAAGGGCGCCGCCGAGGGCGCGGCCAACATCGGCGGTGAGGTGCCGGTCACGCTGGGCATCACGGTGCTCACGTCCATGGACCAGGAGACCTTGGCAGAGACGGGGGTCACGCGCCCTATGCAGGCCCAAGTGCTGGCGCTGGCGGATCTGGCGCAGCGCGCGGGCATCTCCGGCGTGGTGGCGTCCCCCCAAGAGGCGGCCGATCTGCGCGCGGTCTTGGGGCCGGATGCCTTCATCGTCACGCCGGGCGTGCGTCCCACGTGGGCCGCCAAGGGGGATCAGAGCCGCGTGGCAACGCCAGCGGACGCGTTCGACGCCGGTGCGTCCCACATCGTGGTGGGACGTCCCATCACGGATGCGGATGACCCCATCGCCGCCTTCGAAGCCATTGCAGGTGAGCTCTCATGAGCGCGCGGGGCAAGCTCTTCGTCATCTCCGGCCCGTCAGGCGTGGGGAAGGGCACGCTCGTGGGGATGCTGAAGGGCGCGGATGACGTCTGGGTGTCCGTGAGCGCCACCACGCGCGCGCCGCGCGAAGGCGAGGTGGACGGGCGGGAATACTTCTTCATGAACCGTGAGGCGTTCCTGGCGAAAGCTGATGCGGGCGGTTTCATCGAATGGGCCGAGTACAGCGGCAACTGCTATGGCACGCCCGCTGACAAGGTGGAAGATGAGCTGCGCGCGGGGCGTGACGTGGTGCTGGAGATAGAGGTGCAAGGGGCGCTGCAAGTGAAGGAGCGCCTGCCGGAAGCTGTGCTCATCTTCATCGAACCGCCCTCCTTGGAAGAGCTGGAATCGCGCTTGCGCGGCCGCGGAACGGAAACGGAAGAGGCCATCGCGCGCCGCCTGGAAACGGCCCAGGTGGAGCTCAACGAGAAAATGAAGTATGATTACACGCTTGTGAACGATGATATGGACGAAGCGTTCCGGGCATTGCGGGACTGCATGGCGTCCGCCTGACACAGCGGGAAGAGGATCGAACACCATATGAGCATCATCAAGCCTGACATCGACATCCTTCTGGAAGACGCGAACAACGATCGCTTCCTCCTCTGCACCATGGCGTCCAAGCGCGCCCACGACATCAACGACATGATGTGCGGCCAGCGCGACCGCGCCATCCAGCTCCAATCCGCCATCGAGATCGCCCGCGCTGCTGACGCGAAGCCGCTCACGATGGCCTTCAATGAGATCGCCCGCAAGGACGTCTCCTATGATCCGGAGTCCATCGATCTCAAAGACGAATGAGCGCGTCTGAGCCCTATCAGCGGGTCGTCCTGATCCACTACCATGAGATCGGGCTCAAAGGCCACAACCGGGCCAAGTTCGAGCAACGCCTGCTCAAGAACGTGCTCGGTCTGACGGCGGCCCATCCGGTGGTCACCGTCCATAAGATCTCCGGGCGCCTGGTGGCCTTCCTGAAAGAAGGGACCGCCCGCGAAGAGGGCCAGGCCTGTGCGTCCTTCATCGCGCGCATCCCGGGCGTGGCCCGGGTGTCCTGCGGTTTCAAGTGCCCGCGGGAGGTGGATGACATCAACCGGGCCGCCGTGGAAGCGCTCTCAGAGGCGGAGCCGTTCGAGACCTTCAAGGTGGCGGCCCGGCGGGCGCACACTGATTTCCCCATCGATTCCATGACCATGAACCGGGAGGTGGGCGCGGTGCTCTGCGCGGCCTATCCCGAAAAACGCGTCCAGATGAAGGAGATGGACGTTGAGGTGCGCGTGGAAGTGGTGCAGAACTCCGCCTTCGTCTACGCGTTCAGCATTCCCGGCGTGGGCGGTCTGCCGGTGGGGTCTTCCGGCAAGCTCATGTGCCTCCTTTCCAGCGGGATAGATTCCCCGGTGGCGCTCTGGCAGATGGCGAAGCGAGGCGCGGTGTGCAATGCCGTCCACTTCTCCGGTGCTCCTGAGACCAGCAGCGCCTCTGAGTTCTTGGTGGAGGACATCGCGCGCGTGCTGGAGCGGACAGGCTGCATCGCGCGCGTGTTCACGGTGGAGCTGGGCAGCCATCAACGGGCCATCTCCTTGGAGTGCCCGCCGCCTCTGCGCGTCATCCTGTACCGCCGCCTCATGTTCAAGGTGGCCGAGCGCTTGGCGCGGGAGTGCGGCGCGAAAGCGCTGGTCACGGGCGAGAGCCTGGGGCAGGTGGCATCGCAGACGCTGGACAACCTCTGCTGCACGGATGCATCGGTCCAGATGCCCATCTTCCGGCCGTTGATCGGCACGGACAAACAGGACATCATCTCCACCGCCCGAGAGATCGGCACCTACCGGATATCCACCGAAGATGCGCCGGATTGCTGCACGCTGTTCATGCCGCGCTCACCGGAGACGCACGCGAAGCTCTCTGCCGTGGAAGCCGCTGAGGCATCGTTCCCAGAAGACGAATGGGTGGAAGAGCTGGCGGAAGCGGCGCGGTGCCAGATCTTCAAGCAACCGAAGTAGATTCCAGGCGGAAAGCGTTCAGATCCATGGCGGATCGGTGATGATCCGTTGATGGCCTGCTGCAGGGATCCTGTTGGATCCCTGCACATCCGCTGACAGGCGTGTGGCAGGATGCGGTCAGATCCTGGTCAGATGAACGCATCACCATGAGGGGAGACCGCCCGTTCCCGTTCAAGGAGATGCGCCGTGTCCTTCCAGGAGTTCGCAGATTCCCGCCCATCCCGCATGAGGCTCTCTCAGGTGAGCAAGCCGGTGCTGGCAGGGGCGTGCGCGCTCATCATCGCATGCGTCGTGGGCGTCCTTTTCGCCGTCACCTCCGCAGATGCTGGAGGTTTCCAGATCACCGCAGCGGCTGATGAGCCTACAGAGGACGCGAACGCGCCCACGGCGGAGGCTGAAGAGGCGCCCGCTCCGGACATCTACGTGCACGTGGCCGGCTGCGTGGCATCCCCAGGCATCTGCAAGCTCCCTCAAGGGGCTCGGATAGCGCAGGCCATCGAGGCAGCCGGCGGCTTCACCGAAGATGCGGCGTGCGAGAGCGTGAACCTGGCGCGCGAAGCACAGGATGGGGAGCAGATCATCGTGGCACCAGCAGCAGAGGCTGCGGCCAGCGCTGCGAACGGAACCGGCGCTCCCGCTGCCGCTGGCGGCAGCGGCCAAGGAAGCGCTGCGGCGGACGGTCGCGTCAACATCAACACGGCCACGGAGGCCGATCTTCAGACCATTTCTGGGATCGGTCCATCGAAAGCCCAGAAGATCATCGCGTACCGGGAATCGAACGGTCCGTTCAAGACGGTGGAGGACCTCTGCAACGTGAGCGGCATCGGAGAGAAGACGCTGGAGAACATTCGCGACCAGATCACCGTCGGCTGATCGGTGGGCGTCTCTTTCGCGGCAGCGGCCGCGGGCCAGCCTTGGGAGGTGGAGGAGCTCGACCAGGGCGCGCCGCGCCGCCGGATCCCTTTCATCTTGGCGGGAGCGCTCTTGCTCTGGGGCGCTGCGGCTTGCGCGTTCTCTGTGCTGCCCGTGGAGGCGGCATCCGTGCTCCCGTTCGCTGTCATCTGCTGCGCTCTGGCCGGGGCGGCCGCGGCCGCAGGCGTGCTCACGCATCTGAAGACGCCAGCGTTCGCGGCTGCCTTCGTCTTGGCGGGATGTGCCCTGGGCGCTGCCGCCACGCTCCAGCTCGCCAGCGGCTACGCGGCCGCTGGCGAAGGAGTTCCCGTGACCGGCTTCATCGCCCTGCAGGATTCCACGAAGTCAGAATACGGCTTCTCCACCCTCTGCGAGGCGCAGATCGCAGAAGGCGCGCGCGTCCAGGTTCGCTTGCTCACGGGAGAGGAAGAGGGCTTCCTGGCAGGGGAGGCGCTCACGGGTGACGCCCGCCTCTCGCCGCTGAAGGAGGAGACACGCGCCTTTTATCGGACGCAGGGCGTCTGCGCCCAGGTGAAGGCATCGGATCTCACGCACATATCCCGTGGGCCGATCCCGGATGCGCTGCAAGAGGTGCGCGCCCGCTCCATCGAGTCCATCCGCACGCACGCCGGAGATGCGGCGCCGCTCGTCTGCGCTCTTGTTTGCGGGTTCCGCCAGGATCTGTCAGGGGATGCGCTGTATGAGCGGTTCAAGACGTGCGGGTTGGCGCACTTGGTGGCCGTCTCCGGTGCGCATACCTCCATCGTGCTCATGATGCTCATGTGGCTCTTGCGCGCGCTCCGCTCTCCACGCTGGCTCACGGTCACGCTGTCCGTCCTGTTCGTGGGCGTCTACGTGGTGTTCGCCGGAATGCCGGTCTCTGCGGTGCGGAGCGCCCTCATGTCCTTGTTGGCGCTCACCTCGTTCTTTGCGAAGCGGCGCTCAGCTTCATTGAACGCCATCGGGCTCTGCGTCCTCACGTTCATCATCACGAACCCCGCAGCGTGCCTGTCCGTCTCACTGTTTCTCTCAGCGGGGTCAACGTTGGGGATCGTGCTCTTCGCGAGCCTCATCGCTTCCTGGTTCCCGCGGACGCCCGAAAGGCTGCGCACAGCAGTGGTGCAGCCTTTGAGCCTCATGTTCTCATCGAACCTGGTGACGATGCCGTTCTCGGCGGCGCTCTTCTCGCAAGCTTCGCTCATCGCTCCTCTGGCGAACGTGCTGGCAGCTCCCGTGTTCGCTCTCAGCTGCACCGCGGGCCTTGCCAGCTGCGTCATCGCGCTGGCGTTCCCTCCCATGGCAGGGCCGGTCATCGGCGCAGCGTCCCT
Organism: uncultured Eggerthellaceae bacterium; assembly: GCA_947650915.1. Taxonomy (GTDB): domain Bacteria; phylum Actinomycetota; class Coriobacteriia; order Coriobacteriales; family Eggerthellaceae; genus MGBC163016. The sequence continues at coordinate 336,003 of CANSWY010000001.1, forward strand.
GGCGGCCCTGCCGCTCATCATCATCGTGGATGCGCTCTCCTGCGTGCCGTTCGCCGCCATCGCGTGCTCTCTGGACCCGGTGGCGATGATCTGCCTGTCCATCGCCGTCTGCACGGCCCTCTGGGCCATCTGGCCACGGCCCTCCGTGCGGCTCCTCAAAGCGGCAGGCGCCCTGGCCGCCCTCTGCCTTGTGGGAATCTTCGTCCTCGGCGCCCTGCCGAAGGGAAACGAGGTCATCGCGTTGGATGTGGGACAGGGAGATGCCATCCTCATCCGCTCGGGGACCGCGAACGTGCTCATCGATACAGGGAACTCTGACGCTTCCCTTCGGGGGGAGCTGGGGCGTCTGGGCGTCCGCAGGCTGGATGCCGTCGTCATCACGCATCCGGATGACGATCATTGCGCATCCCTTGCAACGCTCGGCGGCTACCTGCAGGTGGACCGGGTCTGCTTCGCTGAGGGCATCTGGAGCTGCAGCTGCTCCAAATGCGCGCGCCTGCTGGACCTGGCGGATGCGTGCGCGCCTTTCGCGGAGAAACGGGGGCTTTCCGTGGGGGATGAGCTTTCAGCAGGCGCGTTCACGCTCCGGGTCATTTGGCCGGATGCGTTCACGGATGCGGGCGGCAACGCCGACAGCGTCTGCCTGTTGGCTGAGATCGACTGCGATTCCGACGGCGATCCCGATCGACGCGCGCTCTTCACCGGGGATGCTGAATCAGAGGAGCTGGACCGGATGATCCAGGCCGGCAGGGTGGGGGACATCGATCTGTTGAAGGTAGGGCACCACGGGTCCAAGGTGAGCCTGACGGATGAGAACGCGGCACAGATCCATCCAGAGGCCGCGCTCATCAGCTGCGGCGCGAACAACCGCTACGGGCATCCCAGCCAAGAAGCGCTCAGCTGCCTTGATGCCATCGATTGTCCGGTCTTCCGCACCGATGAGCAGGGCACCATCACCGTCACGTTCACGAAAGAGGCCATGAGCGTCGCCGTGCGGAGGGAGGCTGCGTGAGGAGAGAGCGAATCCAATCCGCTATCATGGCCCCATGGCGAAAACAGCTGACAACGCGCTCCTTCCCGCCTATCTGGTGGTGGGTGATGACTCCCTCAAGAAAGAGGCGGTCATGAAGCGCATGCGCGTGCGCCTTGAGAAGCTGGGCGACCTGTCCTTCAACGCGGATTCCTTTGAGGGAGAAGCGGCATCGGGTGAGGCCATCGCAACAGCGTGCCGCACCGTCCCCTTCGCCAGCGAGAAGCGCTTGGTGGTGGTGAACGATGCCGAGAAGCTGAAGAAGGCCGATGCTGAAGAGGTCATCTCCTATCTGGCTGATCCGGCGGAATCCTGCGTGCTCATGCTGGTGGCGGAGAAACTGGCGAAGAACACGCGCCTCTACAAAGCCGTTGCCGCTCTGGGAAAGAACGCCGTCATCGATTGCGCGCGTCCTGCCAAGCGCGACATGGCCGCGCACGTGCGCAACATGGCACCGGCCCACGGCATCACGCTGACCGATGGCGCAGCGGCAGTCCTCGTGGACCTTCTGGGCGAGGACACGGTGCGGATAGACAACGAATTGAAGAAGATCGCGCTCTCTGGTTCCGGCAATGCGGCGGTCACGGAAGATGACGTGCGCCGCATCGTCTCACGGGAGACCGAAGCGAAGCCATGGGATCTGACGGATGCGTTCGCCGCCCGCGATCTGCCGCGCGCCTTGTCCGTGCGCGCCCAGATGCCTTCGGCCAGCCCCTATTCGCTTCTGGGGATGTGCGTCTCCCGCATCCGGGAATTGATGTGCGCGCAGTCCGTCTTCAGAACGGGCGGCGCGAACCAGCTGGCGGCAGAGCTCAAGATGCCGGATTGGAAGGTGCGCAGCCACGGCACGTGGGCGCGGCGCTTCACGGCAGCAGAGCTTCGGCGTGCCCTGGACAGCGCCGTTGCGTGCGAAAAGGAAATGAAAAGCGGCGCCGATGCCGACGCCGCTTTCGATGCCTGGATGGTGTCCGTGATCAAGAGGTGAGGCTATTCCTCCGGCTGGGCCGCCTGGTCGTCTTCCTGGACGCCTTCGGCCGCTTCGGCGTCCAGCTCCTGCGCCTCCGCCTCAGCGGCAGCCGCTTCGGCCTTGGCGGCCTCTTCAGCCTCCTTGGCCTTGCGCTCGTTCGCCTTCTTCTCCAGCTTCTGCTGGGCCTCGCGGCGCTTGGCCTTTTCCGCTTCCTTCTCCTTCATGGCGGCAGCACGCGCTTCCTTGGCGGCCTTCTTCTTGTTGCCGCCCTTCGCGGGCTCCTTGTGCTTCGGCGCCTCATAGGCCTTGCGGTCAGCGTCCGTCACGATGGTGTTCGCCAGGCGCATGATGCCGCTCTTGCGGTTGGCGGCCTGGTTCTTCTTGATGACGCCCTTGCTCACGGCCTTGTCCATGAGGCGGCACGCGGTGCATGCGGCTGCGTAGGCGGCTGCGCCGTCGTTCGCTTCCACGGCTTCGCGCACGCGGCGGGTGGCCGTCTTCAGTTCGCTCTTCACGGCGCGGTTGCGCAGGCGGGCCTTCTCGTTGGTGATGATGCGCTTCTTCTGGGACTTGATGTTCGCCATGCTTCTTCTCTGCTCCTTCTTCGATGCATTCCTCTTGGCGGTCAAGCGCGGATACGGATGCTCGCCTGAAGGAGGAAGGAACTGCGCATGCGGGAATGCAGGATGCGAGAACGCGCGCAGCGTGAGCTCATCGCGCGGAGCCGTCCTCTGGTTTTCCGGACAGCGGGCCTTCCATCCTGCAAGGCCGCAAGCAGTGAGCTTCATCCTTCATGCAGCCATGTCTGCGGATGGGCGCGCAGGCGCACGCTCTTGCTTGACTGATGCGATAGAATACCGCAAACACCGCGCATTGTCATGCGCGTTTTCCGCTATCATCACCGAACGAGCGAAGGAACCATGCCAGCTGACCCTCGGAACATCCGCAACTTCTCCATCATCGCCCATATCGACCACGGGAAATCCACCCTGTCTGACCGCATCCTGGAACAGACGGGCACCGTGGCCACGCGCGACATGCAAGAGCAGCTCCTGGACACGATGGACATCGAACGGGAGCGCGGCATCACCATCAAGAGCCAGGCCGTGCGCGTGGAATACCAGGCTGACGACGGAGAGGCGTACCAGCTGAACCTCATTGACACGCCGGGACACGTGGATTTCACCTACGAGGTCAGCCGCAGCCTCGCCGCTTGCGAAGGGGCGGTGCTGGTGGTGGACGCCACCCAGGGCGTGGAGGCCCAGACGGTGGCGAACGCGATGCTGGCCATGAACGCGGACCTTGAGATCATCCCGCTCATCAACAAGATCGACCTGCCCGCGGCTGAACCTGAGCGCGTGAAGGAAGAGATCGAGGACGGCCTGGCCATCCCGGCCGACGACGCGGTGCTGGCTTCCGGCAAGACCGGCGAGGGCATCCATGACCTGCTGGAAGCCATCGTCTACAACATCCCGGCGCCCGTTGGTGACGGGGCTTCGCCCCTGCGCGCGCTCATCTTCGACAGTTACTTCGACGCCTACCGGGGCGTGGTGGCGCTCGTGCGCGTGATCGACGGGTCGCTGAAAACGGGAGACAGGATCCACATGCTGGCCACGGGGGCGGATGCCCTGGTGGAAGAGGTGGGCGTGCGCACCCCGAAGGAGCTGCCGCTCGCGGAGCTTTCCGTGGGAGAGGTGGGATACCTGGTCACCGGCCTCAAGGACGTGAGCCAGGTCAAGGTGGGCGACACGGTGACGCTGGCGGAGGGCGGTGTCACTGAACCGCTTCCGGGATACCGCGAGGCGAAGCCCATGGTGTTCACGGGGCTCTACCCCATCGAAGGGGACCAGTACGAACCTTTGAAGGAGGCCTTGGAGAAGCTGGCATTGAACGATCCGGCACTCGTGTGGGAACCGGAGACGTCCGTGGCCCTCGGGTTCGGTTTCCGCGTGGGATTCCTGGGACTTCTGCACATGGAGGTGGTGAAGGAGCGCTTGGAGCGCGAATTCGGGCTTGACCTTCTCGCCACGGCGCCTTCGGTGGAATACCACGTGCACATGCGCGACGGGGAGGTGCTCGCCGTCAATTCGCCCCAGGAGATGCCCGCGGCCGGCACCTACGACCGCATCGAAGAGCCCTACCTCAAGGCCAAGGTGCTGGTGCCGCCGGATTACATCGGGGCCGTGATGGACCTCACGGTGGCGCGCCGCGGCACGTTCGTCACCATGAATTACCTCTCAGAGACCACCGTGGAGATGCTCTGGGAGATACCGTTGTCAGAGCTGATCATGGATTTCTTCGACAAGCTGAAATCCAACACGAAAGGCTACGCCAGCCTGGACTATGAATTCCTCGGGTACCGGCCCTCGGACCTGGTGAAGCTGGACATCCTTTTGTCCGGCAAGCCGATCGATGCGCTGTCATTCATCGTGCACAAGGACAAGGCCTACGAACGCGGGCGTCTGCTCACGGACAAGCTGAAGGAGATCATTCCGCGCCAGATGTTCGAGGTGCCCATCCAAGCGGCCATCGGCGGCCGCGTCCTGGCCCGCCAGACGGTCAAAGCGAAGCGCAAGGACGTGCTGGCCAAATGCTACGGCGGCGACATCACGCGCAAGCGGAAGCTGCTGGAGAAGCAGAAGGCCGGCAAGAAGCGCATGAAGGCCATCGGCAACGTGGAGGTCCCGCAAGAGGCCTTCATGGCCATCCTGAAGGTGGATGAATGACCGAGTTCTGTGCATCTGATGCATGCGGCGCATCGGATGCGCGGAAGGCTCCGACTCTGGCATAATGGGGTGCCATGAAGCATCAACGTGAAGAATATGATTGGCTGAACGATCCGTTCGATGAGAAGAAGATTGCCGAAGAGCAAGAGCAGGCGAAGATGTCCGGCTGTTCGCGCATGGGCTTGCTCGTGGCCATCATCGGCGTCATCGTGATCCTCTGCATCTTCTGCTTCGTCTCCTGCTCAGCGCTCACGCTGGGCGCCTGAGACCGTGTGCGCGTCCTCGGGCGTCTTCGGCGGCCACCGCGTCATCCTGGCCCCCATGGCCGGCGTGTCCGATCCGGTGTTCCGGCTGCTCTGCACAGAAGCGGGCGCGGATGTGGCCTTCACCGAAATGGTGTCCGCCAAGGGGCTTTCCTACGCGAACGAGAAGACGCGCCACTTGGTCGACCTGCTCCCGCAGGAAGGGCGCGTGGGCGTGCAGCTGTTCGGCCATGAGCCGGACACCATGGCAGAGCAAGCCAGGTGGGTGGAAGCAGAGCTGGGGGAGCGCCTGGCGTGGCTCGATATCAACATGGGCTGTCCAGCCCGCAAGATCGTGAAGAAGGGGGACGGCAGCGCCCTCATGAAGGATCCGGCGGCCGCCTCCGCCATCGTTTCCGCTGTGAAGGGGGCGGCAACGCATCCCGTCACCGTCAAGTTCCGCCGCGGCTGGAGCGAAGAGGCGGGAGAGGCAGCGCCGCTCTTCGCGCGCCGGATGCAGGAAGCGGGCGCGGACGCGGTCACCGTTCACGGTCGTTTCGCCATGCAGTTCTACCAAGGCTCCTCCGATGCAGGTTGCATCGCGCGCGTGAAGGAGGCCGTCACCATCCCGGTCATCGGCAACGGAGACGTGGCGTGCGGGACCGACGCGGTGCGCCTGTTGGAGGAGACCGGGTGCGATGCGGTCATGGTGGGCCGCGCGGCCCAAGGGAACCCGCTCGTCTTCGCCGACATCCAGGCCGCCCTCGAAGGGAAGGCTGCGCTACCGCCGCCTGCGCTGGAGGACAGGATCGCACTGGCGCGGCGGCATGTGGACGGGCTTCTGGCCATCCGGCCGCGCGCGGCCGCCTATCTGCGCAAACACGCCATGTGGTACCTGCACGGCGCGCCCCATGCGGCCGTTGCGCGCGGGAAGCTGGCGCACTGCAGCACACAAGAAGAGTTCCATGCCGTCTTCGATGAGGTTCTGCGCGCACAGGCAGGAACAGGAGGTCCGCATGCCGCACCATCCCTATGAGGCGCTCTACATCCATATCCCTTTCTGCGCGTCCAAATGCCACTACTGTGATTTCGATTCGTTGCCCTATCGCGCAGATGACCCGTACCTCACCGAATACTTCGAAGGGCTCATCACGCAGATCCGCCAGCTCTCCAAGGAAGGGGAGCTGACGCACATCCGCACCATCTATGTGGGCGGCGGCACGCCCACCCATGCCGGGTCGAAGCATCTGACGTCCCTGCTGTATGCGCTCGGTGTGTCGATGGATCTGGCGGACGTGGAGGAGCTCACGATAGAGGCGAACCCGGAGAGCCTGACCGAGCCTTTGGTGCGCGATCTTTGGGCGCTGGGCGCGAACCGGCTCTCGCTGGGCGTGCAGACCTTCGATGATGGGCTGCTCACATCCATCGGGCGTCCCCATGACGGCGCGCAAGCTGTGCGCGCGCTGGAAGCGGCGCAGACGCGCTTCACGAACGTCAGCATGGATCTGATGTGCGGTCTGCCCGGCCAGACGGCAGATGGCTTCGAAGCGGACGTGCGCCAGGGCGTGGACGCGGGCGTGAGCCACCTGAGCGTCTACCCGCTCAGCTTGGAGCGGGGCACGCGCCTCTACAAGCAGCGCCGCCGCTTCAGCTTCCCGGATGAGGATGCGCAAGCGGACATGATGGAATCGGCGGAGCGCATCTTGGAAGGGGCGGGGCTTTCGCGCTACGAGGTGGCCAGCTATGCGCGCCCGGGCGCTGAGAGCAAGCACAACAGCGCCTACTGGCAGGGCGTGCCGTACTTAGGCGTCGGGCGTTCCGCCGTCACCATGACGCAGAACGACCAGCGGCGCATGCGCGTGCGCGACGGGGCGGTGGAGGATGACCTGGATACGGCGCAGATGGCGGCAGAGGACGCCATGCTGGCCATGCGCATGACATGCGGCCTTTCCAAAGAACGGGCGGCGCGCATGGAAGCGCTCTTGCCCGATCTACCATCCGTCCTGCAGGAGCTTGCTGCGGAGGGCCTCGTCCAGGAAACGGACGGAGCATGGCGCCCCACCCATCGAGGGTGGCTTTTCGGCAACCGCCTTTTCGGCGCGCTTTTGGACCTTGCATCTTGATTGCTGGCACTCCAGCGCTTAGACTGCCAACGAACGAAGAAGAAACCATCTTTGAAGGATCCAGGTCCCACGATGCTGTCCAGCAGGAAACAGCGGGTGCTCCGCGCGCTCATAGAGGAATACGTGGCATGCGCATGCCCGGTGGGTTCGCGCACCATCGCGGAGAACCACCGTCTGGGCGTCAGTTCCGCCACCATCCGCAACGAACTGTCCGCCCTGGAAGATGAGGGCTACATCACGCAACCCCACACTTCCGCCGGGCGCATCCCCACGGATGCGGGCTACCGGGAATTCGTGGACGGCATCTTGGCGGACGCCACCTCTGCGGGGCGCCTGCCGCGCCCGTCCGCCATCGAAGCGCTGAAGAAGAGCGCCGATGCGCTGGATGACCTGATCGGTCGCATGAACGCCGAGCTGGCCCGTTTGACCGAATGCCTCTCCGTCATCATCGCGCCCGTCAGCGCCTCTGCGCGCATCCGCCAGATATCCCTCGTCTCCTTGAGCGACGCATCGGCCTTGGCCGTGATGGTCACCGAGGACGGCCAGGTGGCGAACGAGAGCGTGATGTTCTCAAGCCCGGTGCCCGCGGAGGATCTGGAAGAACTCTCGCGCCTGCTGAACCGGGCGCTCGGCGGCAAGGAGGCTGAAGAGGCGGCTGCGCTGTCGCAGACAGCGGATCCCGCCCTGCGCACCGATGCCGCTCGAGCGGTCATCCGCGCCCTCATCGCTGCGGCCGCAGCCCTCACGCGCACGCGCGCAACGCGTTCGGGCATGAGCACGCTCATGCGCAAGCCGGAGTTCCATGAATCCGAATCGCTCTTGCCCGTCATGGAGATCCTGGAGGATGACACGGTGTTGTTCAAGGCCATCGGCGCGGACGGCCAAGATGCGGACGGCATCAAGATCAGCATCGGGCATGAGAACGCGGCTTCGCAGCTCTTCGGCGTGTCAGTGGTGGCGGGCACCTATGGACGGGGACCGGCGCAGGGCATGATCGCGGTCATCGGGCCGACGCGCATGGATTATTCGAAGACCATCGGGGCTGTTGCGGCGGCCCGGGGCATACTCAACGGGGAATGAGGAGAGAGCGCATGGCTCAGACGGCAGAAAAGGACCTCTATCAGATCCTGGGCGTCGAGAGGGACGCCACGGAATCCGATATCAAACGGGCGTTCCGCCACAAAGCGCGCGAACTGCACCCGGATGTCAACAAATCCCCGGATGCGGAAGACGAATTCAAAGAATTGAACGAGGCCTACGACGTGCTTTCGGATGCCAACAAGCGCGCCCAGTACGACCGCTTCGGCACCATCCCCGGTGCTGCGGGAGGCGGCACGGGCTATGTGGACTTCGAGGACATCTTCGGCGGCTTCGGCGGGATGGGGGACATCTTCTCCTCCTTCTTCGGCGGCGCTGCGCAAGGGGGGCGCCAGGTGCGCCGCGATGGGCGCGACATGGGGCTGGGCATCACGGTCAGCCTCAAGGATGCGGCCGCGGGCACATCCAAGGAGCTGGTCTACGACCGGCTGGCGCCCTGCGCTGATTGCGAAGGCGCGGGCATCGGAGAGGGCGGGTCAGAACAGACGTGCTCCCGTTGCGGCGGATCGGGCCACGTGACGCAGATGCAGCGCACGCTCTTCGGCGACATGCAGACCACCGCCGTCTGTCCGGAATGCGAAGGCACCGGCAAAGTGGTGGAGGGCGCTTGCGAGGAATGCCAGGGCCAGGGACGCGTGCCGGATAGGCAGAAAGTGTCCGTTGAGATCCCGCCCGGCATCCGCGACGGCCAGCAGATGCGCGTGCCGGACCTGGGCGAGGCGGGCATGCGGGGGGCGCCTTCAGGGGATCTGATCGTCACCGTGCGCATTGAGCCGGACGACTTCTTCCAGCGCGAAGGAGACGATCTGCACGTGGTGGTGGAAGTGCCCATGGTGCAGGCGGCGCTGGGCGCGCGCATCATGGTGGACGGCATCATGGAGGACGAGACGGTGGAGGTGCGCATCCCCGAGGGCACGCAGACCGGGGACGTCATCAAGGTGAAGGGTCACGGCATGCCGCGGCTTCGCAGCACCTCCCGTGGGAACCTCTTCGTGCACGCCGACGTCAAGATCCCGAAAAAGCTGAACAAGAAGGAGCGCGCGCTTTTGGAGAAGCTGGCGCTGGAGATGGGCGAGGAGACGGAAGGCGCCCGCTCTCCCTTGCAGAAGCTCAAAGACCGCGTGCGGTAGCCCATGTCCCTGCCGCGCTTCTTTTTAGAGGACCAGGTGCTGGCTCAAGAGACGGAGCCGGTGTTCCCGTTGCGCCTGGCGCCCGACGACGTGAAGCATGCCCGCGCGCTGCGCCTGGCGCCCGGCGAGCACATCGCGGTGGTGGATGCGGCGCAAGACTATTTCGAATGCAGGGTGGAGGGCTTCTCAGACGGCCAGCTGGCCGTCGCCATCGCGCGCCATGAGGGAGCGCCGAAACGCCGCGCGCGCATCACGATCCTCCAGGGCCTCGCGAAGGGCGAGAAGATGGACGCCGTCATCCGCCAGGGGACGGAGCTGGGCGTCTTTGAGTTCGTGCCCTTGGCTTGCGAACGTTCCGTGGTGCAGCTGGATGGGAAGCGCGCCGCGAAGAAGACGGAGCGGTGGCGCGCGGTGGCGAAGAGCGCAGCCATGCAATCAGGACAGCCGCGCATCCCGCAGGTGCAAAAGCCGCAAACGGTGCAAGAAGCCTGCGCCCACCTGGCGGACGCCACAGCGGTGCTCATCTTCTGGGAGGAGGCGCCTGCCTCCGCGAAGCTGGCGGCCGCGCTCTCAGATGCGATCTCGGCTGCGGGGACGGCGCCTGAGGAGGCGCACGTCATCGTGGCGATCGGGCCGGAAGGCGGCCTTGCAGAAGAAGAGGTGCGCGCTCTCTCCGCAAGCAATGCGCGCTCCCATCTGGTGAGCCTCGGAGACTCCATTCTGCGCACGGAGACAGCAGGCGTCGTTGCGCCCGCGCTCGTGATGCACGAACTGGAGCGCTGAGGCCGTGGAGGAGGCGAGAGGAGCGCATCCGTTGACCTACCAGGTGGTGAACCTGGGCTGCAAGGTGAACCGCGTGGAATCGGATGCCTACGAGATGGCCTTTCGGCGCGCAGGGTTCGAAGAGGCGTCCGAAGGCGGCGCGGATGCGGTGGTGGTGAACACCTGCACGGTCACCTCAGACGCTGAGAAGAAGACGCGCAAGGCGGTGAGGCGCGCGCTCAGGCGCAACCCGGGAGCTCCGGTGATCGTCACGGGTTGTTCGGCCGCCATCGGGCCGGAAGGCTACGCCCAGCTTGACGAGAGGGTGCGCGTGGTGCCGAAAGCGGACGCGGAAGAGGAGGTTGCTTCCCTCATCGCTCGCCTCTCTTACGCGGATGGCGTTCCAGCGGAGCCCCTTGCACGGGCGCGGCGCGGCGTGAAGCTGCAAGACGGGTGCGACAACGCCTGCACGTTCTGCATCGTGCATGTGGCGCGCGGAGCGTCCGTGAGCCGTCCCGCTGACGCGGTGATCGGAGAATGCCGGGGGCTTCTGGAGGCAGACCTGCCTGAGATCATGCTCACGGGCATCAACCTAGGAGCGTATGGGCACGCCGGCCAGGACTTGGCGGCGCTTCTGCGCAGGATGCTGGCAGAGCTTCCCCTGCATGATGGGAACGGCCGCCTCCAGGCGCGCTTGCGCCTCTCCAGCATAGAGCCGCAGAACGTGACCGATGGGCTGCTGGAGCTCATCAGCGCCTCAAAGGGCGCCATCTGCCGCCATCTGCATCTGCCGCTCCAGTCGGGGAGCAGCCGTGTGCTGCATGAGATGGCGCGCCGCTACAGCGCTGAGGAGTATCAGGATCTGATCTCGCGCATCTTCACTTGCATGCCGGATGCCAGCATCTCCACGGACATCATCGCGGGCTTCCCGGGAGAGACGGATGAGGATTTCGCCGACAGCCTGCGCCTGGCGCGCAAGGCGCGGTTCTCCAAGATGCATGTCTTCCCGTACTCGCTTCGCGCGGGCACGCCTGCGGCGGCGCGCGAGGACCAGGTGCCCCAAACCGTGAAAGATGAGCGGGCGGCCCTCCTGCGCGCCCTCTCTGACGAACTGCGGGCGGCGGATCTGGCCCGTCGTGCAGGCTCCACCGAACTGGCTGCGGTGGAAGCGCCGGGGCTCGCCACCACGGAAAGCTACCACGACGTGGCGGTTCCCGCGGATATTCCGCCCGGGACCCTCCATCCTTTCACCTTCCCTGGATCGGTGTGATATTTCCAGATGATATAGATCATGACCGACAACATCTATGTGATTTGGTCATATAATTGCAACTGCTTGACAAGAAGCGGTGCAAGGGGGGCTTGCTATGGGCAAGAACGCATCGAGAGGCGACAAGCTGGACGCATGGGGAATCTCCTTGCTTGTCTGTGCTCTCATTTCTTCATCTGTTTCCGCATCTGTCTTCATCGCTGACGCTGGGTGGCCGGTCGTCGGTTGCATTGCAGGATTCGCTGCATGCGGGACCGTCTTCCTTTTCGGTGCGTGCCTTGGGTGCGCGCTTCTCTCGGCAAGATCGGATCCCGCGCCTTCGCTTTCTGGCCTTGCACGCATAGCCTTCAGGCAAGCCCCCGGCGTTCTCCTTCGATGCGCCATTATCATCATAGGCGCTTTGTGTCTCATCATCTTGTATGGCTTGATCGCCTTCGCCTTGGACCTGGTGCTCTTTGCGCACATCGGCACTCAAGCAGCCCTTGCGTTTCTGGAGATCGTTGCAGCTCTTGGCGCAATGGCTGTTTGCCCGTTTCCATTCATGCTCGTGGCCGGGTTCGCGCTTTCGAATGACGAAAGTGCGCATCCCATCAAAGAAGTGCGTTCGGTTGCAGGGGCATATGTGCCCTTGGTCTTGCTGTCCGTCTTCGTGTGGGCAGCCGGAGGTGCGGCGTGCGGGCTCGCCTCTCTTTGGGGCAGCGGCGTTTTCGCGCTCGCCTTTTACGTCATCGCCTCATGCCTTTTCGGGTGTGCATGGCTGCTCGTCTCTGCTCGCATCTTGACAAGAACCCATGCAGAGAACGGAACGTCCCGCTGGTGGCAAGCGAAGGTTTCTGCTTTCTGGAGACGTCGCGTCAGCAAGAAAGCCGCTGCGATCACTGCATGCATTCTGGCATGTGCGCTCTCGTTCTCGCTTTTCGGGATTCCCTATGCAGCTTACGCCGAAGGGCTTCCGGAGGAGAATGCTGCGCCCCCAGCAGAACCTGACATCTACGTGCCTACCGTGAACACAGAAGCGCCCGCAAGCGATGCGGGAGAAGCAGACGCCTCTTCGCCCTCCACCGCACCACAGACGGGAAGCACCGATACAGCTGAAACAGCTGGAGCCGAAGATGCATCTGAAGCACCGGAAAGCGATGAAACCCCGCAGATGCCCGCGCTTCCACCTGTTGAGTATTATGAACAGCCTGACGTTGAAGGAGAACCCGTGGCCATCGAGGGTGACACCACCCTCATGCGCCTATCAGAGCGGAAATACACCACCATCATCGGAGGCGCGAACGTAGCTTTTGAAGACGCCGCAGGCACAGTGCAGAAGATCGACAACGAACTGGAACCGGTAGGAACCGATGAGGACGGAAACCCTTCCCTTTACCGCAACAAGCGCAATGCCTTCACGGCAGAGCTGCCCGCATCTACGCCAGCAGATGAACAGGGCGCAGAGGAGAAAGGTGCAGAAGCGCCTGCAGGCCTCACCTTGAAGGCAGCAGGCTATGTCGTGCAGCTCTTGCCGCAGAATGTCGATTTCTCTCGCGCCTGCGCGGAAGGTGAAGCCATCCGCTATACCGAAGCGCGATCTGGCATCGATTGGCAATACACGCTGGTAGGCTCGGTGGTCAAAGAAGACATCGTGTTGGCCTATCCGGTGGAAGAGCAGTCATTCGAAACGCAACTGGTGTTGCCGATGGGTTTGGATGCGCGCATGGATAGCGGCGTGTGCGTCGTGTCCAAAGCAGATGATCCGCAAGATGAAGTCATGCGCATAGCAGCCCCTATCGCCACCGATGCAGCAGGAGAGGTGAGCGCGGATCTTTCGCTTGAACTGACGGAAAGAGGCGGAAGCCATATCCTTGCGCTCATTCCTGATTGGGAGTGGCTTGCGAGCTCGGATCGCGCATACCCGGTGCGCATCGACCCTGCCGTTGACCTGGCTCCCTCATCAGTGAGGCTGGGTTGCGTGGAGCAGCAATGGCGCAACCTCGTCGTAGGCGAGAATGGCTATGCCTATGCAGGCTATGATGACGGTGTGAAGACGGGCACGGGCGCCTTCAACCACGGCCTGGGGCACGCCATCTGCCGTGCCTATGCGGAGACGAACTATGATTTCTCCTACATCATGAGCGAAGCGCGGATAGATTCCGCAACGTTTTCGCTCTATCAGCACCGTGCCTACTCAGGGGGTGCCACCAACTTGGGGCTGTATCGCGTGATGGAGCCCTGGAACTTCGATAGGCTCACCTGGGCATCTCAAGAATCGCTCACCCATGAACTGGTGTGCTTCCGTCAAGCCAACACGACTCCTGGATACATTGATTGGGATGTGCGCGAGTGCGTGAACAACTGGGTGCAGGGGGTTTGGGAACAACGCGGATTCTGTATAAAAGCAGAATACGAGCGCGGAATGCAATGCGAGATGTTCCAGAATCGCTATGCTGCCAATCCGCCGCGCCTGACCGTTGACTGGACCATTCCAGATCCGGTGGATGAAAGCCGCTCCCTTGACGACATCACGGTGAAGCTGCGCACCTTGACCGAACACGACGCGGACAACAAGCTGGCACTTGATGGCGTGTTCGCAGATGGCGAGGCCACACCCCGCTCAACGGTGGCCTACACGCTGGATCCCGCAGGAGAAACCGGTATAGGGTATGCCTCGCGCAGCTATAAATACCCTGATTCCAGCGAGTGGCAGGACTCTATCCCCAATGCTACCCGTTACAAAGACAAACTCTCGAACTGGCAAAGCCATGTCTTTTCGAGCCTTGCTTATGACACGCTCTACAAAGTGCGCGCTGTTGCCATGAAAGATGGCGTAACGGGCAAAGAAGGAGTATCGGATACCTTCCTTGTCTACAAGGCTTCCGCCAAAGACACGCTGCCCTATATCGCCAGTCACTACGGCACCACGTTAGACCAGCTGGCGCGTGACAACCGCGTGCAGGATTGCCTTGTTGTGGGTGGCAACACCATTTTCGTGCGCAATCCGAAGACCAACACGCCTTACAATCCAGCCAACCTGACCGAAGACCAGAAGCGGCGCATCGATTCAGGCCTCATGGGTCGGGGCAAGCACTGCGAATACGGCTTCGAGCCGGTGAATATGAACACCGGCAATTTCGTGCTGGAAGGCATCGATGCTACGATTCCTGATCTTGAAGACGATTTCGAGGTTCGCCGCACCTACAATTCCAAAGCTTCCACTGAATCCGGTGCTCTGGGTCGCGGATGGTCGATGAGCTTCACCGACCGCCTTTCGGCTGAAGCGTCAGGCGCTCTTGTTTATACCGCCTCAGACGGCGCAAGCTACTGGTTCGACCCAGACGGTGCAGGAGGTTATGTGTTGGACGGGGATGCGGGTTACGAACTGACGCGCATCGCTTATAAGCCAGACGGCGCAAGTCCCACATCCCCTGATCTTTATCGCTATGAACTGACGCGCAAAGACGGCAGCATCCTTGCTTTCGATCGCTACGGGATGCTCACCTCAGTCACTTCCTCCGCAGGGCTGGTCACAGCGGTTGAATATGACGCGAACCATCTCATGAGCCGCGTAGTGTCTCCGTCTGGCGCCTCCTACGCCTTCGAGCATGACGGCTATGGCCGCATAAGCGCCATCCTGCGCCCCGATGGCTTGCGCGTGGTGTATGGATACGATGCGGCAGGGAATCTGACCCAGGTCACAGAAGCGGGCGGCGGCATCATCCAGTACTTCTACGACGGGCAAGGACGCATGACGGAATGGCGCGACCCAACAGGGGCCGCCATGGTGCGCAACGCCTATGACGGGCAAGGGCGCGTGACATCCCAGCTTGATGCGAATGGGAACCGGTCTGTGCTCGCGTATTCGGATGGGTGCACCCATGCAACCGATGCCGCGGGTTCTATCACTACCTACCGTTACGACGATCTCTTCCGCACTACCTCCATCACGTATCCGGACGGCTATACGGTATCGCGTGCCTATGACGGGCAGGGAAATCTCATATCCGATGAAACGGGAACTTATTCTTATGATGCGCATGGATGCCTTGCCTCTGCGACCGATCTGCGCGGGCAAGCCACCACGTATGTCAATGATGAGGCGGGTCATGTGCTTGAGATGACGCGTCCTGATGGGGTGGTGGTTGCCTATGCATACGACGGGGCGGGTAAATGCACATCAGAGACATGGAGCACAGGCGCATCGTTCACGCGCGTCTATGATGAGCTGCATCGCCTGGTTTCGGAAACGGATGCAGACGGCGCAACCACGGTGTATGGCTATGCAGGCGCGAACCTTGCCTCCGAAACCGACGCGTTGGGAAATACCACCTCGTATGCCTACGACGCCATGGGCCGCTGCGTTTCTGTCACCGATCCTTTGGGGAGGACGGAGCGTACTTCCTATGATGCCATGGGACGCGTGATCGCGGAGGTGGATGGTTCAGGTGCAAGCACGCGCTATGTCCTTGATGCTCGCGGGCTGCTGCTTGCACTTACGGACGCGAATGGTCAGGTGACTGCGTTTGCCTACGATGCAGCTGCGAATCTGGTGTCTATGACCGACGCTTCGGGCGGGACCTGGGAGTATGGATACGATGCTCTGGGCAACTGCATTTCAGAAACTGATCCTCTGGGAAACACAACCCGCAAAACCTACGATGGGCGCGGGCGCGTGTCCTCCCAAACCGATGCCACGGGTGTGACGGAGTCTTGGGAATACGATGGGCAAGGGCGCATAGTGGCACACACGCTTCCTTCAGGTGCACAAGAGACGTTTTCCTATGAAGGGAGCTTGCAAGAAGCATCACGTGAAATCGATGCGCTGGGCAATGTCACCACGCGTAGCTTCGATGCAATGGGCAACGTGACTTCTGTGACCCATCCTGACGGAGGCGCAGAAACGTATTCCTACGTCGCTGATGAGCTATCTGCAGTTGTGTCGCCTGGGGGTTTGGTCACTTCTTTTGAGCGAACTCCGGCAGGGAAGATCGTCTGCGTAGATGCATCGGGACGTGCGTGGGGCTACAGCTACGATGCGGCAGGCAATGTCGTCACGGTTGCCGATCCTGCGGGTCATGTGTCGCATATCGAAAACGATGCTGCTGGGCAAGTGACAAGCGTCACTGATGCGGACGGACGCACGACGCAGTTCACCTATGATGGTGCCGGGCGCATGGCGTCCGTCACAGATGCTCTTGGCAACACTGCATCGTATTCTTACGACAGCCTAGGCAATCCGCTCTCTCAAACCGATGCTGCTGGCAATACCAGATCTCTTACCTACACCGCAACAGGCCTTTTGAGCACAGTGACCGACCCGCTTGGAAACGTCACCTCCTACACCTACGATGCTGCTGGCAACCAAACCGTACAGACCGATGCTCGCGGAGGCACCCAGATCGATGTCCATGACGGCGTTGGCAGAGTTGTGTCTACGACAGATGCCATTGGGCGCGAGACTCTGTACTCTTATGACGCAGCTGGCAATCTTGTGCGCATCACGCTGCCCGACGGGAGCACTGAGGATTTTGCCTATGATGCGGCGGGACGCGTCATTGCAGCAGAGGATGCTTCAGGAATCACGGCGAATCTGGAACTCGATTGGCGCGGGAATGTTGTTCGCGCATATGGGGATGGCTTAGGTGAGGAAAGCTATGCCTATGATGCGGAGGGTCGTCTAGCATCTTTTACCGATGCCGCGGGGCGCACCGCATCGGTTCTCTATGATCTCTGGGGGTCTGAACTGGTGCAGACCGATGTTGACGGCGCTGTTGTTATCAATGCCTACGATGAGCGCGGCCAGCTTATCTCTGAAACTGACGGCATCGGAGCCACTACGCGCTATGCATATGATGCATCAGGCAACGTTGTTTCTGTTACAGACGCGCAAGGCGGCATCACGGAATATGCTTATGATGCAGCTGGGCGTATGGTCGCGGTCACAGATGCGCTGGGGCATGGCGTTTCGTATCAGCTGGATGCATTGGGAAACATCATCGCCCAAACCGATGAAGACGGATTCGTCACCCACGCTGTCTATGACGCAGCGGGTCGCATGGTGGAACACTCTGATGGGGTTGGCGCTACAACAAAGGCAACCTATGACGCATCGGGCAATGTGGTTGCGGTGGAAGACGCAAATGGTTCGGTCGATTCATACATCTACGATCTTGCCGATCAGCTCATAGCCCACACCGATGCGCGCGGCGGCGAAGAAACCTTCTCCTATGATGTGCGCGGCAATATGGTGCAGCACACATCAGCGGGTGGAGCGGCACAAACCTATCAGTACGATGCTTCAGGCAATCTCATCAAGGAAACAGACGCTGAAGGCGCTACCACCACCTATGACGTGAATGCGCTCGGTCTTGCCACGCGCGTGACAGCTCCGAATGGTTCGGAATACGCTTACCGTTATGATGCGGTTGGACGCATGATCCAGGCTTCCTCGCCCCTTGGATACGTCCGTTCCTTCGCGTATGGCACAGCTGATTCCCCTCTGGAGGAAAAGGACAATTGCGGGCTTTCCATCGCCTATGAGCTTGATGGGGCAGGGCGCATCACGAAAGCGGTGTCTTCTGGTGCGGCGGAGGCGTGGGATTATGATTCGCTGGGCAATCTGATCGAGCACACTTCAAAGGCTGGGACGCGTGATGCGTTCTCCTATGACGCCATGGGGCGGTTGAGTTCCTATACGGATGGCGCGGGCATCGCTGAGAGCTATGCGTATGACGGACGTGGCAATCTCACGTCAGTGAAAACCGGATCGCTCGTCACGCGCTTCGCCTACGATGGCACCTCGAATGTGATATCTGAGGCGGCAGGTTCTGCCAACCCCACGCGCTACGCGTATGACAAAGCGGGTCAACTTGCTTCTGTGACGGATGGGGCAGGTGCGAAAGAGACCTATTCCTATGACGAAGCAGGAAACCTCACCGGTGTGGAAGATGCAAAAGGGAACCGCGTTGGGTATGCCTATGATGCGGACAACAATCTGACCAAGGTGACGTCCCCGCTCGGCGCAGTGGCAACCTATGCCTACGACGGGGTGGGTCGCTTGAATGCGGCAACGGATGCCGATGGCGGGACCACTACCTATGCGCGTGACGCGTCGGGCAATATCACATCCATCACCGATGCTACAGGGCAGAGTACAGCCTATGCCTACGATACGGAAGGCAATATCACTTCCGCTACGTCTGCATCCGGGGCGACCGAGGCCTTCGCCTACGACATGCGTGGATACCTCACGAGCCTGACTTTGCCCTCTGGCGCCACCACGCGCTATGATTACGATGAATTGGGCCAGTTGCTTTCGAAGGCCTATTCAGCCGGTTCGGAAGATACAGCCACCTACACCTATGACGCTGATGGTCGGGTTGCCTCACGAACTGATGCTTGCGGCACGGCGGTGTATGCCTATGACGGGGCTGGACGTCTGATATCTGAGACAGATGGGTTCGGACAGACGCTTGCCTATGCTTATGATGATTCGGGAGCGCTTTCGTCCATCACCTATCCTGATGGGTCTCAAGTCTTCTATGCCTATGACGATGCGGGGCGCATCTCCTCGGTCACATCCGGTGATGGCGTCTATGCGTATGCCTATGACGACGCTGGGCATCCGGCTCTTCTGACGCGCCCGGATGGGGTGCGCACCCGCACCTCTTATGACGAAGTCGGGAACGCGGTCATGGTCGAGCACGTTTCAGCTGACGGGAATGCGCTCTCGCGTTTTGCTTATACGTATGATGCGGAAGGCCGTATCGCCTCCGAAGATTCCGTTGTCACTGGCAACGATGGTGAGAGCCACATATCCCATCGCACGTTCTCATACACGGATGCAGGAAAACTGGCAACGGTGAGTGCGGAGGAAGATGGCGCTTCCTATGCCGAGCGTTACGAATACGACGGGGCGGGAAACCGTACGCGCTTGGTGCGCGAAGGTGCCAGTTCTGATGTCATCTCTTACGCCTATGACGCTGACGATCGCCTCATTCGCGAGGAGAGCGTTCAAAATGGCACGATCGAATACGCCTATGACGCTGATGGCCAGCTCACATCCAAAACGGGTGCAGGCGAAGAGCTCAGCTATTCCTATGGCGTTGAAGGACGCTTGGAAGCGGTGCGCTCAGGTGATCTTCTGCTGATGAGCGCTGTCTATGATGGCGATGGGAAAAAGGTCGCTGAAACCACGCTCTATCATGCATCTCGCACACTCCCTGAGGCAGCAGCCGCAGGAACGCCTTTGGGTTCGTTGGCCATTGCGCTTGCTGGGGGCGATGGGGGTGCGGCCCGCATCTGCGCTGAAGGCATGTCGTATGCAATCTATGCCATGGCTGCGCTCACGGGAGGGTGCGCGGCTTTCGCGAATCCTGCAGCCATCCCGGAAACCATGCCGCGCGCCTGCAAGCTTGCGCGCGATCTCTTCTCCTTCGGGGCGGCATATGTGCCAAAAGGCCTGCCAAGCCTTGTTGCATCTGGCCTTGAGGGAGACGAGGCTGACGCGCTCGCGCGTTCTTTGGGCGTGGCCGCGCCTGCGCTTTCGGTGACCGACGAACTCTATGACGTGACCGCCTTCGCGAACTCAACGCTGTTCGAAGAGGAGCAGGTGGCTTATGCCGCATCTTCCAGGAGCGGCGCGTCAGCTTCCATCTTCGGTCTTGCGCGCTTGGCTGAGGCGCGTGAGGGCGCAACCACCAGCCTGCTCGAAGATGCGCGCGGTTCCGTTGCGCAGGAATCATCCGGCGCAAGCGTTCTCGCATGGCGTCGTTACAGCGCATTCGGGGCTGTGACGGCTGGAACCGATGCACAAGAAAAGGCGTTTTACGGCTACAACGGAGAAGCCCAGTCATCGGTCACGGGGTTGGTGTATCTGCGTTTCCGCCACTACGATCCGACGTCAGCCCATTTCGGCGTGCAAGACACCTATCTGGGCAACACCTTCAACCCGGCAAGCCTGAACCGCTACCTTTTCTGCGAGTCCGATCCCATCAACAACATCGATCCGAGCGGGCATATCACTTTGAAACAGAGATACGAACTCGATAAGAAACAGTACGGCAAGACGATCACCAATTCACGTGCCTATCAGCTCAAGCAGAAGCGCAAACAGTTTTCGAGAGCAGCTGCTAGGTGGGTGAATGGATGGCTAGGACAGGTGACCGAAAGGCTCTATACGGCAGCAGGCCGCCCCGTGCCGAGCGTGAAGGCTCGGTCAAGCGCAGGCAGAAGAACTGACTGGGCAGGCGCTGCTCAAAGGCTCCAGAGGCAATACAGAGAGCTCTATTGCGGGCTGGGGCGACCCTATCTTTCCAACGATGCGCGAACGGCTCAGAATCACCTCACCTTTGACGTGCTCGGATTCATCATCCCGGTCATCCCGGATGCCGTGAATGCGCTGATCTACACAGCAGAGGGCGACAAGGAAGAGGCCTCCTTCTCTGCCGTGTTCGCACTCACAAGCCTTGGCGGTCCGATAGGAAAAGGGGCGGCAAAAGGCATCCACATCGGTTCTGGCATTGTGAAAGGGTCAGCAAAGGCGACCGAAAAAGCTGCGCTCAAGCGTGCAGGCAAGATCGAGCAGAATCGACTTCACCATATTTTTGCTGATCCTAAACACAAGTTAGATGGACTGATTACGAAGTACGGCTCAGAAGAATCAGCATTTCATGCCATCGAAGAAGGGGCGCTTAGATATGCAAATGAAAATGGAGTGGAAACGGCAAATAAATGGACAAGAATAGAAATAGATGGAGAAGAGGTGGACGCAACTTGGAGAACAGTTGATGGAGTGCTCAATTTAGTTGATGCCTCACGAAGGGAAGTTTCATGACAGTGCGAATACCAACCGGTGATATTCGGGGGTTGTCAACGCCCGTAATCGATTTTTTACTTGCCGGTGAAAGCGATTTTCTTGCTGCGCTCAGATTGCAATTTGCGCATGCAAAGATAACGAAGATCACAGAAGACGGGTACGGTTTTTATGTGGAGTATGAAACAGAATCAAGTCTAAGAATATTGAATCCTCAGCTGCAGGGGGAAATGGTAAACGGAATCGTGGGAATTGACAACCAAGGTGAGTGTATATGTGGATTTGCGTTGTTTATGAGCGACGGCATGATTTCCTATTTAGATGGATATCCCTTTTTAGGGGATACATGGCCTGATGAAATGATTACTTTGAAATATGTGAATCGGGGTATGGATGGGAAGGAGTACTTCACATCCATACGAGGCCAAGCAGAGCTGAAAGAGTATATCTTTCCCGAAAAGATAGAGTTTGCTCATCGTGATGTCATCGTGTAGTCGGGAGATGCCAGGAGTCAGGTAATTGACATCTTCTGTTTGCGCCCCCTGCGCCAGACCTTGCAATGTGGTTCGGTGCGGCAGGCACAGGGGACACCGGCACAGGGGACGGGAGCACGGACGAAAAGTTGGACCAAATCCGGTCCGGTCAGGAGTCCGCGATGATGAGGGCGGGAGTCAGGGGGACGGTTCTCTCGACTCACGGCTTTTGCGAACCCTGCAGCCATCCCGGAGACCATGCCGCGCGCCTGCAAGCTTGCGCGCGATCTCTTCTCCTTCGGGGCGGCCTATGTGCCAAAAGGCCTGCCAAGCCTTGTTGCATCTGGCCTTGAGGGAGACGAGGCTGACGCGCTCGCGCGTTCTTTGGGCGTGGCCGCGCCTGCGCTTTCGGTGACCGACGAACTCTATGACGTGACCGCCTTCGCGAACTCAACGCTGTTCGAAGAGGAGCAGGTGGCTTATGCCGCATCTTCCAGGAGCGGCGCGTCAGCTTCCATCTTCGGTCTTGCGCGCTTGGCTGAGGCGCGTGAGGGCGCAACCACCAGCCTGCTCGAAGATGCGCGCGGTTCCGTTGCGCAGGAATCATCCGGCGCAAGCGTTCTCGCATGGCGTCGTTACAGCGCATTCGGGGCTGTGACGGCTGGAACCGATGCACAAGAAAAGGCGTTTTACGGCTACAACGGAGAAGCCCAGTCATCGGTCACGGGGTTGGTGTATCTGCGTTTCCGCCACTACGATCCGACGTCAGCCCATTTCGGCGTGCAAGACACCTATCTGGGCAACACCTTCAACCCGGCAAGCCTGAACCGCTACCTTTTCTGCGAGTCCGATCCCATCAACAACATCGATCCGAGCGGGCATATCACTTTGAAACAGAGATACGAACTCGATAAGAAACAGTACGGCAAGACGATCACCAATTCACGTGCCTATCAGCTCAAGCAGAAGCGCAAACAGTTTTCGAGAGCAGCTGCTAGGTGGGTGAATGGATGGCTAGGACAGGTGACCGAAAGGCTCTATACGGCAGCAGGCCGCCCCGTGCCGAGCGTGAAGGCTCGGTCAAGCGCAGGCAGAAGAACTGACTGGGCAGGCGCTGCTCAAAGGCTCCAGAGGCAATACAGAGAGCTCTATTGCGGGCTGGGGCGACCCTATCTTTCCAACGATGCGCGAACGGCTCAGAATCACCTCACCTTTGACGTGCTCGGATTCATCATCCCGGTCATCCCGGATGCCGTGAATGCGCTGATCTACACAGCAGAGGGCGACAAGGAAGAGGCCTCCTTCTCTGCCGTGTTCGCACTCACAAGCCTTGGCGGTCCGATAGGAAAAGGGGCGGCAAAAGGCATCCACATCGGTTCTGGCATTGTGAAAGGGTCAGCAAAGGCGACCGAAAAAACAGTTCTTCGAGGAGTGGAGAGCGTCAATTCAAATACGCTGCATCATATATTTGACAACCCAGAGCATGGTTTGGGCTCTTTTGTCTCTCGTTATAATGGCAGTCAGGAAGATGCGTTCCGTGCTATCGAAAATGCCGCTATCAGCTATTCGACTGCGCATAATTTTGTCGACGGATCGAAAGGAGTAATGCTCACTGTTGATGGTTTAGATATGAAGGTTACTTATATGGTGATTGATGGTGAAATGAAAGTTTCCAATGCTTACATTCCAAGGGAGCTTTTATGAGAACGGAAGATTTAGATGCTCTTATCCAAGAAGTAATGCGCAGAATCACAGAAGGAGATACCAGTGTTCTGCATAAGCTGCGAAGTCAATTCGAAAGCGCCACGATTACAAAAATCGATTTCGATGGATATGGGTTTTATGCGTATATGGCGCCGAGCGAGAAACTGCGCATTCGAAACAAGAAGATGCAGGCATTTGAAATATCTGATGTTGTTGGGTTTAATGATGATGGGCGGCCCAGCGTAGGATTTATATTGTTCGTCCGGGATGGCCTCATATGCATGCTCGAAGGATTCCCATTTTTAGAGGATGCTTGGCCCTCGGAGGAGATCAACTTCAAATATGGCATTCAACCACCGATGTCTGATGCAGCATATTCAGATACAAGATATCTTGATGCTTCAACCGGTATACCAGAGAGCTAAGCCTCGATGTGGTAAAAGAGAGTGTTTTGGGACGTTCCTCAAGCGTGATCATGCGCCTGATTCCTGCTTGATTTGAGCCAGGGATGACGCAGGACGGGGATAGCGTCATCATTTGCTTGATGGCGGGGAGGTGTGGGATCTGCGCCATTGGAGCACGGCGGCCTCAAGGGGTGAAAGCGCCGCAAGGCGCTTTCACCAATAGCTCCGCATTGGCTTCCGCTGGTTTCTTTTAGCCGGGCGACTGCTGTGACCTGCTGATGCGCTGGATGGACGGACTCCTCTTTGAATGCAACGATGGCGCTGTGCTCGTCCAGGTGCGGCATCACCGAATCGAAGGGGTGAGCAAACGAGTTTGCTCACCCACGATGTGGGCTATATGGATCGGGTGGCGTTCAGATGCGCGGCACCTGCAAGCCTGTGATGGATGCCATAGCCTTGGCCTGATCTTCGTGGGTGCGCAAACTCGTTTGCGCACCCCAGGGCTGGTCATGAAGCAGCCGCAGGGAATCTTATCGCTCCTTGCGCCGCCGTGAACTCAGCATCCTCGTTCTGGGCGCAGGGCCATCTTTGGCCAAGGGCGTATCCCGCCAGCTCTCATGATGCGCGTTTCGCGCCCGTATGCCATGGTCTCCGCCTCCGGCTCCGGCCATGACGCGGTGCTGTCGCACCGCTCATCCATATCGCGCACCTGACGGTGCGCGAGGGCGCTGCACGCGAACAGCCTGCGCGGCGGCAAGCGCCGCGTGATGTGCCAGCAAGCTGGCACCTACGATTCGATGTGCAGAAGGGACGTTCCAAATCGCACATAGGGAAAGAGAATGAGCACAGCAAGACTTTTCCTATGTGCAATTTGGGACGTCCCTTCCGCACATCTTCCGTCACAGGTGCAATCTGGGACGTCCCTTTTGCGCATCCATGTTGCAGGTGCGATCGCAAAGGCAGCATACCGTCCAGCACGAAAGCGCAAGCGTGCCTTGAAGCCATCCAAATCTCGGCTGCAAGGCGCGCTATCCAGAACCAACCAGTACGCCAGAATGCCGTGCCACCTGCTAGAATTGCGCCATGGCAGATTCCGACATGACATCATTCACCATCCCGCCTGAGGTGCCCATGGCGCTCATCACGGGCGCTGCGGACGGTCTTCTGCGCATCATCCAGGATGCGTTCTCCGCCGCCATCACCGTGCAGGGAAACGAAGTGCGCATCAAAGGCCAGCCGGAGGAGCGCGAAGCAGCCGTCACCGTCTTCACGGAGCTGGCGGAGGCCGTGCGTGCAGGACAGGTGCCTGACGAGCGCAGCGTGCGCGAAGCGCTCGCATCCGTGCGGCATGACCGTCTGAGCCCCAAGGGCCTGCGGGATGACGTGCTCTGGTCCGACCGCGGCCACGCCATCCGCCCGAAGACCATGGGGCAGAAGTGCTACGCTGATGCCATCCGGCAGAACACCATCACGTTCGCGCTGGGGCCTGCAGGCACCGGCAAGACGTATCTTGCCATGGCGCTGGCGGTGGCTGCGCTCACGCGCAAAGAGGTCAGCCGCATCGTGCTGTCCCGGCCCATCGTGGAGGCGGGGGAGAGCCTCGGGTTCTTGCCGGGCACGCTCACTGAGAAAGTGGACCCCTACATCCGCCCGCTCTATGACGCGCTCTTCCAGATGATGGACGCGGAACGCGCGGGCGCGCTGATCGAGCGGGGCGTGGTGGAGATAGCGCCTCTGGCCTTCATGCGCGGGCGCACGCTGGCCGATTGCTTCATCATCCTGGACGAGGCGCAGAACGCCACGCCGGAGCAGATGAAGATGGCCCTCACGCGCTTGGGGGACGCTTCCAAGATGGTGGTCACCGGAGACCTGACGCAAAGCGATCTGCCGAAGGGCGCCGCGGGGCTGGATGAGGCCGTGCGCGTGCTCGCGGGCATCGAAGGCATCGCCACGGTGCGCCTGGAAGGACGCGATGTCGTCCGCAACTCCATCGTCTCCCAGATCATCGCTGCCTATGACGCGGCCGCAGAGAAAGGACGCCGATGAACGCGCTCGTGTCCATCGAATGCGCCCATGCCGGCCTCTCAGAGGCGCGCGCAGCGGCGCTGGCCCGGTTCTGCGCCCAGAAGCTCGATCTGCCGGACCCGGCTGAGGTCTCCATCACGTTCGTCTCTGATGATGACATGGCGCAGCTGAACGAGAAGCATCGCGGGAAGATCGGCCCCACGGATGTCCTCTCCTTCGAATGCGACAACCTGGATGACGGGTTCCCTGAAGACGGTGAGGTCTTCGAAGCGGGAGACATCATCGTGGCGCCGAAGGTGGCCGCACGCCAAGCGGAAGAGCTGGGGCACACGTTCACCGAAGAGGTAGACACGCTCTTGGTCCACGGCATCCTGCACCTTCTGGGCTACGACCACATCGAAGACGCTGATGCTGAAGAGATGCAAACAGCCCAGGACGCTCTTCTGGCCGCCTGGTGGGCAACGACCGAAGGAGCCGTCCATGCCAGATGAGAAGCGCTCCCAAGAGCATTACGTGCGCCACGCCGGGGATGCCAGCCGGTTCTCGCTGCGCCAGGCCTTCACCTGCGCTCAGGAGGGCCTCAATTACGCCGTCCGTTCCCAGCGCAACTTCAAGGTGCATGCCTTCTTCATGGCAGCGGCCCTCATCCTGGGCGCGGCGCTGCGGATCAGCATCCCTGAATGGTGCGCCATCGTGCTCTGCATCATCTGCGTGCTCTCCTTCGAATTGATCAACACCGCCGTGGAATCCGCGATAGACCTGGTGTCGCCTGAATGGAACCAGCTGGCGAAGCGGGCGAAGGACTGCGCTGCGGCCAGCGTGTACGTGGCGGCTTTGGGCTCTGTCGTCGTGGCGGCCGTCATCTTCGTGCCGCGCATCTTGGGCGCGCTCGGCCTTGCGTGAGGAGGCTCCATGGATCTGGACGCGTATTTCGCTGAGAACCCGCAGATGGCCGATGCGGGCATCCCTGCGGTGCCGGAAGGTTTCAGGTCCGGTTTCATCGCCCTGGTGGGCCGTCCGAACGCGGGGAAATCCACGCTCATGAACGCGCTGGTGGGGCAGAAGGTGGCCATCACCTCCGCCACCCCGCAGACCACGCGCCGCAACGTCCAAGGCGTTCTCACGCTTCCCGCCTGCCAGATGGTGTTCGTGGACACCCCTGGCCTCCACAAGCCCCATGATCTTTTGGGGGAGCACCTGAACGGATCCGCTGAAGCCGCGCTCAAGGACGTGGACGTGGTGGCCATGCTGGTGGATTCCACGAAGCCGGTGGGCCGGGGGGACGCATGGGTGGCCGAACATGTGGCCGCAAGCCCCGCGAAGAAGATGCTCGTCCTCTCCAAGCATGATCTGGCCACAGCGGACCAGACGGCAGCCCAGTTCGAAGCGGCGCGCGGCTTGGCCCCGTGGGATGCGGTGGTGTCGCTTTCAGCGAAGACCGGATACAATGCGAACGCTTTCTTGGAAGAAGCGGAGATGCTCTTGCCGGAGGGGCCGCTGTGGTACCCGAAGGGCATGGTGTCGGATCTTGGCACGGAGATGATGATCGCGGAATCCGTGCGGGAAAAGGTGCTCCGCAGATTCCGGGACGAGGTGCCCCATTCGGTGGGCGTGAAGGTGGATGCCCTGGAAGAAGCCCCGCGCCTTTTGCGCGCGGAAGCCACGGTGTATGTGGAACGCGAGAGCCAGAAGGCCATGCTCATCGGCGCGAAGGGCGCGTCCATAAAGCGCATCGGCACGGAAGCGCGCAAGGACATGGAGCGCGCGTTCGGCATCAAGTGCTACCTGGGGCTCAAGGTGAAAGTGAAGAAGAACTGGCGCAAGGATGAATCTGAGATCCAGCGCCTCGGATACACGGAATGAGCGGTGCGGCTGATGAAGTGTCCCAGATGCGGAACGGACAACCGGGAAAGCGCGCGCTTCTGTGATGGATGCGGCATGGCGCTTTTGCGCTCGGAAGGCTCAGGGCGGGCACGTCGCATCCCGTCTCCTTTGGACTTGCCTGGCTGGGAGAAGGATTCCCAGGCCATCACCGAAGAGCTCGAGGAGGCCACCGTCTCCTTCGATGCTCCGGATGCGCCCTCTTCCTCAGAGGCTGCGAAGGCAGCCGATGCGCCCGCTGACACGCTCTACGTGGGCGCGCTCGACCCGTCATTGGCGGACATCCCCGACGAAGGTCCCGCCGCGCAGCCGAACGGTCCCGCGGACATCCCAGAGGCTGGCGGCTCTCCTTCCAAGACCCAGGAGATGCCGCGCATCGGGGAGGCAGCGGACGTGCAGAACAAGGCCTACATCGCTCCTGATGCTGCCAAGAAGGCGCCGAAGATGCCGGGGGAGCGCCGCGTGCGCAAGCCCGTCATGACGGCGCTCATCATCGCTGGCGTCCTGTTGACCGCAGCTGCGCTGGTGGGCGGCAGCTACCTGCTCCAGTTCTGGGGCGGCAAGGAAGTGCCCAACGTCATCGGCATGAAGGCGGAAGACGCCACGGACAAGCTGGAGGCGGCCGGCTTCACCGTCTCCCAGGTCCTCGTGAAGTCAGATGATGTCGAGGGCATCGTTCTGCGCACCACGCCCGATGCGGGCAGCCGCGCAGAAGCCGGCGCTGAGGTGGTGATCGACATCACCTGCGCGCGCACCGTGCCCGACGTCATCGGCCTGTCCCAGGAAGAAGCGCAGGCCCTGCTGCAGCAAGAGGGCTTCGAGAACGTGGAGGTCACAGAAGAGAAGTCCGACGCGGCGGCCGGTTCGGTCATCGCTGTCAGCCCGGAGCCGGGCGTGCGTTCCAAGGCCCAAGCGAAGATCGTGCTCACCGTCGCCACGCCCTACGTGGTGCCCGCTGTGGCGGGGCTGCCCTTGGAAGAGGCGGAAGCGGCGCTCATCGCGGAGGGTTTCGTGCCCACCACGGCGCGCGTTTACAACGAAGAGGCCGCAGAGGGCACCGTCCTCGGCACGGACCCGTCCGAAGGCACACAGCTTCCCAGCGGATCGGAGGTCTGCATCAACATCGCGAAGAGCCGTGCCACGGAGGTGGTCGGGTTCGCCCAAAGCTGGTTCGCCGCCTCATCGGACTATTCCATCAACGGGATGAACTACCAGCTCAAGCATGTGAAATCGGTGAACTATGAAGGCAACGACACGTGCTCGTTCACCGTCGTCATGCAGCCTTACGAGACCCATTCCTGGTTCGGCGCGCAGCCGGAGACGCGCTACGGCAACGAGCAGCGCGTGAGCGGCACCATGCATTTCTCTTCAGACGGCCAGCTGCAATCCATCGATCCGGCCATCCAGCGGAACTGACGCGTCCATGGCATCCCCTGAAGCGCGCATGGGCGCGCTCGTGCTGAAGAAGACGAAGCTGGGGGAAGCGGACGTCATCGTGCATCTGATGGCCGAGGACGGATCCGCCGTGCGGGCCGTGGCGAAGGGCGCGCGCAAGCCGAAGAACGCGAACTCCGCCACGCTGGAGCTGTTCAACCAGGTGCAGGTCACCATCATCCCCGGTCGGAGCTTGGGAATCGCCAAGGATGCGCGCCTGATGGAGCGGGCGGACGGCCTGCGCGCAGACCCTGCGCGCTTCGCAGCCGCCAGCGTGGTGGCCGAAGCGGCTGACGCGGCCATCCAGCCGGACCTTCCCGCAGACCGCCTCTTCGCCATGACCTGCGCGGCCATCTCCTGCGCATCAGACGCTCCTGAAGACGCGCTGCCGCTGTTGGTGGCCGCTTACGCTTTCAAGCAGACGGCGCTTCTGGGCATGCGGCCCTCGTTCTCCTCCTGCGCCATCTGCGGAGAGCGGGTGGAGGAGAGGGGAGGACAGGTGCGGTTCTCCTTCGCGGACGGTGGTGCCGTCTGCCGCGCATGCGCTGTTGCAACGGAGACCGCATCTGCAGACACCCGCGCCGTGAGCCTCTCAGATGCGCTCGTGCGCTCCACATTCGCCGACATCGTGCGGATACAGCCGCAGAGCGCAGCATGGGATGCAGCAGAACTCGCTCATTCGTGGCTTCGCCACCACCTGGGCGCGCGCATGAGGTCGTTCGCGTCGTTCAAGGCCATCTGCGGTTGCTCTCACGTGCAGGCTGGTGTATGATTTTTCGGCTGTGCACTGAGCTCAGCTCGTTCTCTCTTGGCCCGGATGCTCCACCGCTTCCGCGCCCAGACCGGACGGCGAACATGAATGCGCGGCCCACGCAAGGCGCGCATCGGAAGAAGAAAGGTGGAACGCATCATGGCCAACAAGTACAGCATCACCAAGGAGCAGACCGCTGCCCTCATCAAGGAGTTCGGCAAGAACGAACAGGACTCCGGCAGCGCTGAGGTCCAGGTGGCCATCCTCTCAGAGCGCATCCGCAATCTGACCGAGCACCTGAAGGTGCACAAGAAGGACAACCACACGCGCCGCGGCCTCATGAAGCTCATCGGCAAGAGGCGCGGGCTCCTGAAGCACATCAAGGAGCGCAACATCGACGAATACCGAGAGCTCATCAAGAAGCTCGGCATCCGCGACAACATCTAGCTTCTGGAACAAGGCCCGCGAATGCGGGCCTTGTCGAATAGCGGGGCAGGAACTTGAAGCCCCGCTGCACCCGGGCCGCCAAAGGGTGGCGGCACCGGGCGCGAAGAGGAGCTGCGCATGCATGGGGCAGCGCAGCAGGAAAGAGGAGAAGAGAAGACATGACGAAGATCGTTTCCGAATTCGAGCTGTACGGCAAGTCCTACCGCTTCGAAACGGGAGAGCTGGCCAAGCAGGCCACGGGCGCGGTGCTGGTCACCTGTGGAGAGACCAGCGTGCTGGTCACGGCAGTGGTGTCCAAGCAGCAGCGCGACTACGATTTCTTCCCGCTGACGGTGGACTTCATCGAGAAGATGTACGCCGTCGGCCGCATTCCCGGCGGGTATCTCAAGCGCGAGGCCAAGCCTTCTGACAAGGGCACGCTCACTGCGCGCATGATCGACCGTCCCATCCGCCCGGGCTTCCCGGACGGGTTCAAGAACGAAGTGCACATCGTGGCCACCACGCTGGTCTCTGACGGCCAGAACCCGCCGGATGCCATCTGCGTGGGCGGCGCTTCTGCGGCCCTTCTGGTGGGCGGCGCGCCCTTCGACGGCCCGGCCGCCTGCGTGCGCATCGGCCGCAACGTGGAGACGGGCGAATTCATCGTGAACCCCACGGTGGAAGAAGAAGAGGCATCGGATCTGGAGCTCACCATCGCCGGCACCAAGGATTGCATCTCCATGGTGGAGGCCGGGGCTGACCAGATCTCAGAGGAAGACATGCTGGCCGCCATGGCGTTCGCCCAGGAGGCCATCGCCGCGTTCTGCGACAAGCAGGCGGAATTCATCGCCCGCGCAAACCCCGTGCCGCTGGAGTACACCATCCATGAGGCCGATCCGGCCGTGGCAGAGCGCGTGGGCCGCTTCGCCGACGAGATGGCATCCGCTCTCGCGAATCCGGACAAATCCCAGCGCATCGCTTCGGTGGATGAGCTGAAGGCGCGCATCACCGCTGATGAATTCACTGAAGAGGAGCGCGCTTCCTGGGGCTCAGACATCGCAGCAGCGCTGAAGAAGCTGGAGAAGCAGGCCATGCGCCAGATGATCATCCAGAAAGGGGAGCGGGTGGACGGCCGCACGCCTGAAGAGATCCGCCCCCTGCACATCGTGCCGGGATACCTGCCGCGCGTGCACGGCTCGGGGCTCTTCCAGCGCGGACAGACCCAAGCACTCTCCGTCTGCACGTTGGGCATGCTCAACGAATGGCAGCGCCTTGACACCATCTGGCCCGAAGAGGGCAAGCGCTACATGCATCAGTACAACTTCCCGCCCTACTGCACCGGAGAGACGGGCCGCATGGGCGCGCCGAAGCGCCGCGAGATCGGCCATGGCGCCCTGGCTGAGCGCGCCATCCTGCCGGTGCTCCCCACCGAAGACGAGTTCCCCTACGCCATCCGCGTGGTCTCTGAGATCCTGGAATCCAACGGGTCGTCCTCCATGGCGTCCACCTGCGGCTCCACCCTCGCCCTCATGGATGCGGGCGTGCCCATCGCCTCCCCGGTCTCCGGCGTTGCCATGGGCCTCATCAAAGAAGGGGATGACGTGGTGATCCTCACGGACATCCAAGGCATCGAGGACTTCCTGGGAGACATGGACTTCAAGGTCTGCGGCACGGCGGACGGCATCACGGCGCTCCAGATGGACAACAAGGCCCACGGCCTTTCGGTGGACATCCTGGCCCGCGCCCTCGCCCAGGCGAAAGAAGCGCGCGTGTCCATTCTGGAGGCGATGCTCGCCACCATCGATGCGCCGCGCGATGAGCTGAAGGACACCGCTCCTCGCATCGAGACCATCCATATCCCGGTGGACAAGATCCGCGAAGTGATCGGCTCGGGCGGCAAGGTGGTGCGCGGCATCCAGGAGGAAACGGGTGCCAGCATAGACATCCAGGAAGACGGCACCATCCACATCGCTGCCGTGGAAGGCACCGCCGGCAAAGCTGCCAAGGACATGATCTTCGCCATCGTGAAGGAACCGGAAGTCGGAGAAGTGTACGACGGCGAAGTGGTGGGCATCAAGGACTTCGGCGCGTTCATCCGTTTGACGCCCAGCAAGGACGGCTTGCTGCACATCTCCAAGGTGGCGAAGGGCCGCGTTGGGCGCGTGGAAGACGTGCTGGATCTGGGAGATGTGGTCAAGGTGGAGGTCACGGAAGTGGATCCGAAGACCGGCAAGATCTCCCTGGACCGCTTGGACAAGCCCGAAGCTCCCGAGGGGAGCGCTCCGGCGCCTGCCCGCAGCAACAAGGAAGACGGCCCCCGGCCCGGCCAAGGCAACCGCAAGCCGCGCCGCCAGCATCGCTCATGATCAAGGTGGCAGTGGCAGGCTCGTCCGGCAGGATGGGCCAGGCGGTGGTGGATGCGATCAACGCTGCGGATGATATGACGGTCGTCTGCGGCGTTGACCCGCATCCGCTGGGCACGGAAACCTTCCCCGTGCATCCATCCGTCGAGGAGGCCTTCTCGGCCGAAGAGGCGGACGTGATGGTGGACTTCACCCGACCGGACGTGGCGGCGGCCAACATCCACTGCGCGCTCTCCCACAGCGTCGATTGCGTCGTGGGCACCACCGGGCTCACCTTGGAAGAGATGGAAGCGCTGGCGGAAGCAGCCCCGGAGGGCGCCTGCCTGTTCTTCGCGCCGAACTTCACCACGGGTGCCGTCCTCATGATGCAGTTCGCGAAGGCCGCAGCTCCGTATTTCCCTGAAGCTGAGATCGTCGAGTTCCATCATTGCCGCAAGAAAGACGCGCCTTCAGGCACCGCGGCCATGACGGCGCGCATGATCGCAGAAGGGCGCGGTGGACGCGTGAGCGCAGCCCCCGGCAAAGAGACTGAGATCCCCGGCGCTGAAGGCGCGCGCGGCGCGCTCATCGAAGGCGTTCCCGTGCATTCGGTGCGATCCAACGGCTTCGTGGCGGACCAAGAGGTCATCTTCGGCGATACGGGCCAAACGCTCACGCTGCACCATGTGTCCTGGGACACGGGATCCTACATGCCGGGCGTCCTCTTGGGCATCCGCGAGGTAGGACAGCGCTCAGGGCTCGTGACAGGCCTCGAGTCCATCATGGACCTTTGATGCTAGAATGCATCCCTGAAAAGAAACGTTTGTTCGCGTGAAGGCGGCAGGAGCCGCCTTCAGCAGAGGAGCTCAGATGATAGATGACCCACTGCGCTTCGGGCGCATGATCCCCGCCATGGTGACGCCCTTCACGCCTGATCTGGAATTGGATCTGCCCCGTGCGGCGGAACTGGCGGTGCGACTGGCGGATGGGGGTGCCAGCGCTCTGGTGGTGAACGGCACCACCGGCGAATCGCCCACGGTCTTCTACCCCCAAAAGATGCGCCTGTTCGAGGCGGTGGTGGGGGCTGTCGGCGGCCGCATCCCCGTCATCGCGAACGTGGGGGACAACTGCACGGCGGACACCATCCAGTTCGCCCGCGATGTGGCGCCCCTGGGCGTCAGCGCTTTCATGTGCGTGGTGCCCTACTACAACAAGCCACCGCAAGAAGGCCTCTACCAGCATTTCAAGGCCATCGCTGATTCAACGGAGCTGCCCATCATCCTGTACAACATCCCTGGGCGCTGCTCCATCAACATGACGGCTGACACCACGCTGCGCCTGGCGGATGACTGCCCGAACATTGTGGCGGTCAAGGAAGCGTCAGGAGACATGGACCAGATCGCCCGCATCATCGAAGGGGCACCGGAAGGATTCAGCGTGTATTCCGGGGATGACGCAGCCACATACGATCTCATGCGCATGGGAGCGGTCGGGGTCATCTCCACCATCGGGAACGTGCTGCCCGGACCCATGCACGAACTGACGGACGCCTGCGCGCGCAAGGATTGGACGCGCGCAGATGAGCTCAACCAGCAGCTGCTGCCGCTCATGGAAGGGCTCTTCGAAACCTCCAATCCCATCCTGGTGAAGAAAGCGCTGGAGCTTTCGGGCTTCCCCGTGGGAGGCGTGCGGCTGCCCCTGGTGGACGCCACGGACACCCAGACGAAGCGCTTGGAAGAGATCATGAGGCAGGTGGGCGCCCTGTAGGGCATCTGCGCCCCATGCAGAAACGAATGAGAAAAGGACAAGATGACAGAAGAAAGAACGAATGCACAACCTGCAGCAGGACAGCAGCAGGCACCTGAGGCAGGGCGCTCCCAAGGAGGACGCCCTGCCCGCAACGATCGCAACAACGCAAAGAAGGGCACCAGTTCCTACAAGCACGTGAGCCTCGAGCGCGAACGTCCGCACCTCACGCGAGATGATGGCGCGCAAGGGAAACAGGGGAGCGCGCAAGATGCGCCCAAGAAGCAAGGGAACCGTCGCAGGCGTTCGAAGAAGAAGCCCACGGATGCCCAGCTTGAGATCATCCCCTTGGGCGGCTTGGACGCCATCGGCAAGAACATGACGGCGTTCACCTGCAAAGGGGACATGATCTTGGATGATGCAGGCCTCATGTTCCCGGATGACGACCATCCCGGCATCGACCTGATCCTCCCGGATTACACCTACGTGCTGGAAAACGAAGAGAAGCTGCGCGGCATCATCGTCACGCACGGCCACGAGGACCACACCGGCGCTCTGCCGTACCTCATGAAGGACCTGGATCGCAACGTCCCCATCTATGCCTCCAAGCTCACATTGGGACTGATCGAAGGCAAGTTCAAAGAGCATCGCATCAAGAACGCGAAGCTGGTGGAGGTCAAATCCGGCGACACCATCACACTGGGCTGCATGAAGGTCACGTTCTTCTCCGTGAACCACTCCATCCCCGGTGCCTTGGGGCTGTTCATCCAAAGCCCGGCGGGCAACGTCCTGCACATGGGGGACTTCAAGCTGGACCAGACGCCCATCGACGGCATCACCACTGATTTCGCTGCGCTGGCGCGCTTCGGCGAAGAGGGCGTGGATCTGATGATGTCGGATTCCACGAACGCGACGAATCCCAACTTCACGCCGTCGGAGGCGGAGGTGGGAAAGACCCTCAGCCAGATCATCGCTCAAGCCAAGCAGCGCGTCATCATCGCCTCGTTCGCCAGCCACATCCATCGCATGCAGCAGATCTGCGATGCGGCGGTGGCCAATGGGCGCAAAGTGGTGGTCACGGGACGCTCCATGATCCAGAACACGGACATCGCGCGCAAGCTGGGCTATCTCAAAATCTCTGATGCTGATCTGATAGACGCCTATGAACTGAAGGACATCCCGCCTGAGAAGGTGGTCATCATGTGCACCGGCTCCCAAGGAGAGCCTCTTTCGGCGTTGGCGCGCATCGCCAATGGCGAACACAAGACCATAGACGTGGAAGAAGGGGACACGGTCATCATCTCCGCCACGCCGGTCCCGGGCAATGAGAAAGCGGTCACGCGCGTAGTGAATTCCCTTGCCAAGATCGGCGCGGACGTGTTCGACAAATCCCGGGCGCGTGTGCACGTGTCAGGGCACGCCGGTGCCGAAGAGCTGAAACTGGTGCTCTCCATTGTGAAGCCGCGCGCGTTTTTGCCCGTGCACGGCGAATCCACGCACCTGCGGGCGCACGCGAAGCTGGCCGAGGCCACCGGCGTGGCACCGGAGAACATCCACATCCTGGAGAACGGAGACGCCCTCGTCATGACCTCCGAGGGCGTGAAGCAAGGTGGCAGCGTCCAGAGCGGCATCATCTTCGTGGACGGGCTTTCCGTGGGCGACACCTCCCAGGACGTGCTGGACGAGCGCAGCGAATTGGCGTCTCAGGGCTTCATCAGCGTGGCCGCCGCCATCGATTTCAAGCGCAAACAGCTGGTGGGCAAGCCCGTGGTTGAGATGCACGGCATCACCGGCGGAGACGATGCGTATCTGAAGGACCAGACCACCACGGTGGTGAAGAACTCCATCCAGCGCTCGCTCGGGAAAGGGGAGACGCAGTTCAAACAGATCCGCAAGGCTGCCCGCGACGCTGCCTATTCGCTCCTCTGGGAGAAGACCAAGCAGCGGCCCATGATGGTGATGAACCTGCTGGATGTCTGATATCCTCATACCATCTTTCCTTGAACGCACACTGAACGGACCACCAAGGGGAGGATTTGATTGGCTCGGAAGAAGCAGTCGGCTGAGAAGAAGCCGGCGCAGAAGAAGAACAGCGCGCCGCTGAAACGGCATCGCCCGGCTGAGGCGGAGGTCATCCAGGATGGGCTTCTGGATGACACCACCAAGCGGGACATCATCGGCATCTCGTTCATCATCTGCGCCATCGTGTTCCTTTTGGTGGTGGCCCTGCCCGCAGACGGCGCGCTCGTCACCAGCTTCGCGTCCGAATGGATGCGCCTTCTGTTCGGCGTGGGCGCCTATCTGCTTCCGGTGATCCTGGCCGGCATCGGCGCCACGTTCCTCTATCGGTCGCAGAAGCAGCGCGTGCCCGCGCGCGCTGCGGTGGGCCTCACGGTGCTGTTCATCTCCCTGCTGGGCCTCATCGCCACGTTCACGCCCGCCACCTCTTTGGGCGTTGAGGACCTCCAGCTGCTCTTCTTGGATGCGAACCTGGTGTCCCATGGAGGGTACGTGGGCGCAGGGCTGGCTTTTTGCGGCATGAGCCTGTTCGGGCGCGTCATCACCGCGGTCATCTTCATCGGCCTCATGGTGATCGGCTTCGTGATCGTCGGGTTCTCAGTCTCGCGCACCATCGAACGCGTCCGCGCCAAGAAGCGCCAGCTTGAAGAGAAGCGCGCCGCAGACCCCTCCGCCTCTTTCGGCAGCCGCAAGCTCCGCGTCCGGAAAGCGGATGAGGTGGCCATGCGCGCACCAGCCTCCGTCCACGCTTCTGGAGCCGCGCTCGCCCATGGTGAAGGGCAGAACCTGACCCAGCCGCTCTTGGCCGACCCTGCAGCGCTCCCGCCCGATCCTCCTAACCCGGTGGCGCAGCGCATCGAAGCTGCGAAGAGCATGCTGGGGGACCCTTCAGCCCACGCCGTGGATGAGGCTGCGGCCACGCGACCGCTCGCCCACGCTCCGCTGCCCTGGGAGGACAGCGAGCCTGTGACAGCCGCTGCTCCCGTACCTGAACCGCTCTCTTCGACGCCCCAGGTGCGCTCTGATCCATCTGAGGTGTTCATTCCCTTGCCGAATCTGGCGGCCTTCGAGGAAGATGCGGATCCAGAAGAGGAGGTCTCCGCGCCCGCGCCTGATTCATTCACGCGCCTCAGCGCCTGGAACGGGCGCGCAGAAAAAAGCAGCGGCCCGCATGCGGCCATTGACCTTGCCGCATCTCTCCCGCGCATCGGGGAGGGGGGCGTCACGGTGCCCGGCATCTCCCGCGCATCCGTGCCTTTGCCCATCGAAGAGCCTGCCCATCGTCCCCACACGGACACCGTCCGCTTGGATGACGAGCAGGAGGCGTCGCTTGCTCCTGCGGCGGATGCGCCCCGCGCCCAGAAAAAGGCGGCGAGGAAGAAAGACGCCGCCTGTGCTCCTGGCCCTGGCCAGGCAGGCTCAGGCATCATCCGTGACGGCTTCGAACTGCCCAGCCGCGCTCTCCTGAAGGCGCCGGGACCTGCAGACAAGGCGGCTTCCTCTGGACAGGACCTCAGCCAGACCGCTCTCACGCTCCAACAGACGTTGGAGGATTTCGGCATCAACGCGTCTGTGGTGGGTTGGATCGAAGGCCCCACGGTCACGCTCTTCCAGGTGGACCTGCCTTCCGGCGTGCGCGTCTCACGCATCACGAACCTCAACGACGACATCGCTCTGGCCTTGGCATCCCCCGGCGTGCGCATCTTCGCGCCCATCCCGGGCACGAACCACGTGGGCATCGAGATACCGAACCGCACCCGCCAGACCGTCTTCCTCTCGGAAGTGCTGGAAAGCGCTGGAGAGAGCCCCCTGGACATCGCCATCGGCAAGGACGTGGAAGGCCGCGCCATCGTGTCGGATCTGGCGAAGATGCCGCATCTGCTCATCGGAGGCACCACCGGTTCGGGCAAATCCGTCTCCATCAACGCCATGATCATGTCCATCCTGATGCGCGCCACGCCCGATGAGGTCCGTTTCATCATGATCGACCCGAAGCGCGTGGAATTCACACCCTACAACGGCATCCCGCATCTGTACGTGCCCGTGGTCACCGAACCGAAGGAAGCCGCCAGCGCGCTCTCCTGGGGCGTTGCGGAGATGGAGCGGCGGCTGAAGATCTTCTCGAAGATCGGCGTGCGCAACATCACCCAGTACAACACGAAGGTCTCCGGCGGCGGCGTGGAAGACGGCGAAGGCCGCGAACTGGATCCGTTGCCCTACATCGTCATCATCATCGACGAGCTGGCAGACCTCATGATGAACGTGGGCAAGGAAGTGGAGTTCTCCATCTCGCGCATCGCGCAGCTGGCGCGCGCAGCCGGCATCCATCTGATCGTGGCCACGCAGCGTCCCTCCACCAACGTGGTCACCGGCCTCATCAAGGCGAACATCACGAACCGCATCGCGTTCAACGTGGCCTCCGGCATAGACTCCCGCGTGATCCTGGACACCCCGGGCGCTGAGAGCCTGATCGGCTTGGGGGACATGCTGCTCTCCAAACCCGAACTGCCGAAACCCCAGCGCATCCAGGCTTGCTACGTCTCTGAAGAAGAGATAGAGGCGGTGGTGGGCTTCATCAAGCAGCAAGGAGAACCTGATTACCATCAGGACATCCTGAACATGAACGTCATGTCCTTGGGAGACACTTCGCCCCAGGGCGGCAGCGGCACGGCGGACGACCCGCTCATCTGGGAAGCTGCAGAGCTGGTGGTTTCAAGTAAAATGGGGTCCACGTCGAACATCCAGCGACGTCTCAAGGTGGGATACGCGCGCGCCGGCAGGATCATGGACCAACTGGAAGAGCTGGGCGTGGTGGGGCCAGCGAACGGCTCGAAGCCGCGCGAAGTGTACCTTGATGAGCTGGAGCTGGAATCGCTGAAGGCGTTCGAGAACAACGGGTGAGCGCGAGGGAGGCGCTCAAGGAGGCGTAACGGTCGTGGCAGATGGACGGTCATATGGAGACTATCTCCGCGAAGCGCGCGAGCGCAAGGGGATCGATCTGGTCACCATGGCGCGCGCGCTCCACATCCGCCCCGATATCGTTGAAGCCATCGAGCGGGCCGACTTCAAGAAAATGCCCGCCCATGGGTATTCCAAGAACATGGTGCGCGCCTATGCGCGCCAAGTGGGCCTGGATGACGCGAAGATAACGCAGCTGTATGCACAAGAGCGGGACGCGTTCGACGGCATCATGCCCGGCTCCGTTCCCCGTGGCAGCGCTTCCCGCTCTGAGGCGCGTTCGCGCCGTTTGAGCGAACCGTCACAGCGCGTCTCTTCCAGCCGCCCGGTGCGCTCATCCGCCCGCAGCCAGAGCCTGTCGCGTTCAGCCAACGTTCCCGAACGGACGCGCTCAGCGCGCGCTTCCCAGCCCACTCCGGAAGGCGGTTCCTCTTTCTCTGACCTGGTGGGGTCGCTCGGACGCTCGTCTGCGCCCAAACAGTCCATGGTCCGCTCCTCCTTCACCCAGGGCGGGCAGACGGGCCGCCCCTCCGGCAGGGGCGCGCGCATGGGGGGTGCCGGCGCGCGTTCGCTTCCCGCGCTGAACCTGCCGGTCATCCTGGCCGTCATCGGCGCGGTGGTGGTCATCATCATCGCCGTCATCCTCTTGAACGGCGGCAAGCAGTCCGCGAGCGATGTGCCTGACATCCCCATCTCGGGCCTCACGGACACCTCGGCCACTGACGAATCATCCCAGGTGCCCCAGCTGGCCACTGCCCCCTCCAGCGCGGTCTTCTCGTTCAGCGTGGAGGAAGGAGCGCAGTCCTGGATCACCGTCACGCTGGACGGATCGTCCACACCGGCATACGCTTCCGTGGCTGAAGGGCCTGTCACGGAGGACTTCGAAGTGACCGGCACGCTCACGTTCCAGACAGCGAACGTGACCCCCGTCACCCTCACCGTGGACGGGGAAGAGGTGACGCCGGTGGCTGATTCCTCCGGCATGTACACCTACACGGTTGATTTCCCGTCCATCCTGGCGAAATGGAAAGAGGACCACGGCATGGCGGATGATGGCGATGATGACGGCGCCTCTTCAGATGCCGCCACCTCCTCTTCTTCGTCCTCTTCCGCCACCCAGAGCTGAATCGCCGCGCGCATCTGCTTAAATACG
The DNA here is from genome assembly GCA_947650915.1 of uncultured Eggerthellaceae bacterium. Lineage (GTDB taxonomy): Bacteria > Actinomycetota > Coriobacteriia > Coriobacteriales > Eggerthellaceae > MGBC163016. Next base: position 376,463 of record CANSWY010000001.1, read on the forward strand.
TTCAACGAAGATCGAATGGGATCGAACCCTCAAAAGGAGGCATCATGGCAAAGGAGAGCAGCTTCGATGTGGTGTCCCAAGTGGACATGCAAGAGGCGGACAACGCTTACCAGCAGGCAGCGAAAGAGCTCAAGCAGCGCTATGACCTGAAGGATGCGGATGCAGAGCTCGCGCTGGACAAGCAGAAGCAAGAGATCACCATCGTCGCGCCGTCCGATTTCGTGTGCGGCCAGGTCATGGACATCCTGAACAGCAAGTTCGTGAAGCGCGGGATCGACCTGTCCGCCATCCGCTGGTCCGATGCCCAGACCGTCTCCGGCGGCAAGGTGAAGCGCGTGGGCGCCATCATCTCCGGCATAGACAAGGACACGCTCTCCAAGATCAACAAACATCTCAAAGCCACGAAGCTCAAGATCAAGACACAGATCGAAGGCGACAAGCTGCGCGTCTCCTCCACCTCGCGCGATACGCTGCAGGAAGCCATCGCGCTGCTGAAGGCGGAGGATTTCGGCCAGCCGCTCCAGTTCGTCAACTACCGATGAGCGCGGACGTTCCCGCTCGCTCCTGATGGCCGCACAGCTTGCCCGCGCACCGCGCGTCTTCATCGACACGCTGGGATGCGCGAAGAACGAGACGGACAGCCGTCAGATGGCAGAGCGCCTCAAAGGTGCAGGGGCGCAGCTGACGGATGACGCGCAGATGAGCGACGTCATCATCGTGAACACCTGCTCGTTCATTCGCCAAGCCACCGAAGAGAGCATCGAAGCGGTGCTGGATGCGCTGGGCGTGAAAGGGGAGGACGGTCGCGCGCCCCAGGTCATCGTGGCGGGCTGCATGCCGGCGCGCTACGGGGAGGAGCTGGAAGCATCCATTCCTGAAGCGGCATCGTTCCTCCCTTGCAGCCAAGAGGATGACATCGTGGAGGCGGTCTGCACGCTCACGGGCTGGGTCCCGGAGGCCAAGGATGCGCAGGAGCGCGCTTTCGCCCCGTTCGCCTACCTCAAGATCTCAGATGGTTGCGACCGGTGGTGCTCGTTCTGCACCATCCCGCAGATCCGGGGACGCTATCACAGCTTCCTCTTCGAGGACATCCTTGCAGAAGCGCGCGGATTGGCTCAGACCGGTGCGCGCGAGCTGGTGCTCATCGGACAGGACACCGGGATCTGGGGCCACGATCTGCCTGAAGGCCATGATCTGGCGTGGCTTTTGGGGCATCTGGCAGATGATCTTCCCCACGTGCGCTTCCGCGTGATGTACACCGAACCCGAAGGCATCACGGACGCCCTCTTGGATGTCATGGCCACCCGCAGCAATGTCTGCCGCTACCTGGACATCCCATTGCAGCACGTCTCATCGCACGTGCTCGCGGCCATGCGGCGCTCGGGCTCTGCCGAGGCGTTCCGTGAGCTCGTCGGCCGCATCAGGGCGCAGGTGCCGGACGTCACGTTGCGCACCACGCTCATGTGCGGGTTCCCAGGCGAGACCGAAGAGCAATTCGAGGAGCTGCTGGAGTTCATCAGGGAGGCGCTCTTCGATTATGTGGGCGTGTTCGCCTATTCGCAGGAAGAGGGAACGAAGGCGGCCCTCATGGAAGGGCAGATTCCGGAAGACGTGAAGGAGATGCGCGCCCGTGAACTGCGCGATGAAGCGGACAGCGTGAGCGCGGCTCTGGTGGCAGCGCGAGCCGGTGCGCGCATGCGCGTGCTGGTGGAGGGTGCCGAAGAGGACGGCCAGCTTTACGGGCGTGCGGATTGTCAAGCGCCTGAAGTGGACGGCGTCACCTACGTGGATGCAGGGAAGCCGGGCCAGCTGGTGGAAGCGCTCATCGAAGACGCGCTCCTCTACGACATGGAAGGGACCGTCCTGTGACCAAGAACCGCATCTGGACGCCCGCGAACGTCGTCACCGTGGTGCGCATCTGTCTCGTGCCCGTGTTCGTGGTGGCGCTTCTGAGCCCGTGGCCTGAATGGCTCGGCGTCCATGACCTCATCAGCGCTCATGCGAAATCGCTCATGGCGGCCGCCGTCTTCATCCTCATCTCCTGCACGGACTGGGTGGATGGCTACCTGGCGCGCAGCAGGGGAGAGGTGACGGATTTCGGCAAACTGATCGATCCTCTGGCTGACAAGATCCTGGTGGCAGCGGCGCTCTTGGCGCTGGTGGAGCTGCAAGTGCTCCCTTCCTGGCCCGTGCTCATCATCCTGGCGCGGGAATTCATCGTCTCAGGCGTGCGCATGTTGGCGGCGTCCCGGGGCATCGTCATCGCCGCCAGCTGGTACGGCAAGGCGAAGACGGTGCTCCAGATCGCCGCAATCGTGATGTTCCTGATCAAGGAACCGGTGGACGCGGCATCAGGGACGCAGCTTCTGCAAAGCCCCCTCTACCTTGCATCTTGGACGGTCATGCTGGCCGCGCTCGCGCTGACCATCATATCCTTGGTGGACTACGTCTCGAAGGCGTGGCCGCTGATCGTCTCATCCGAAGAAGAGGAACAGGAGGAGCGCAACCGGGAGCAGGAGATCCACGAAGCTGCGGAGCACGTCATCGCCCATGCCGTGGAAACGGGCTGCACGATCTGCACCGCAGAGAGCCTCACCGGCGGCATGATATCCACCGCGCTCACCTCCGTTCCAGGCAGCTCACAGGCCTTCGCAGGCGGTGCAGTGAGCTATGCCGCCTCTGTCAAGGAATCGGTCCTGGGCGTGGACGGTGCGCTCCTTGAGAGCGAGGGCGCGGTGGACGGTCGCGTGGCCATGCAAATGGCAGAAGGGGCTGCCCGTCTCACTGGGGCTGACGCGGCCGTTTCCGTGACGGGCATCGCAGGACCGGGAGGCGCTGAGGACGGAAAGCCCGTGGGCACCGTGTTCATCGGCACGCATCGCGACGGACGAGCGAGCGCCATCCGCTGGCAGTTCAGCGGGAACCGGGAAGAGATCAGGGAGCAGACCGCGCTCCGCGCGCTGCAGGCTCTTGATGGAATCTTGTCAGAACCATGCAAGGACGAAGACAGAACGCTGATGGGCGCATGACGATCTTTCTGTGGATGGATCACGGGCGCACGAGCGGATCCTGGCAGGTTCTCGTCAGACGAGCGCCCCATCATGGTCATCGAAGGAATCCTGCCCGTCGACCGCTTGACTCACAAACATATGTTCGTATAATGGTCATGTGGTCAAATCGTAGCTCAATGCAGACAAGGAGCACCCATGAACGCAACGAAGGATGATCTGCTCAAATCCACCACTGACCAGATACAGAAGAAATTCGGCAAGGGCGCCATCATGAAGCTGGGAGAGGGCGGCGCCGACCTCAACGTCGAATCCATCCCCACTGGAGCACTGCCCTTGGATGTGGCTCTCGGCATCGGCGGCGTCCCCAAAGGACGCATCATCGAAGTCTACGGTCCTGAGTCCAGCGGCAAGACCACGCTCGCGCTCCAGATCCTGGCTGAATGCCAAGCACAGGAAGGCGTCGTCGCGTTCATCGACGCCGAGCATGCCTTGGATCCGGTCTATGCGGCCCGCTTGGGCGTTGATATAGACGAAGTGCTCATCTCCCAGCCGGATACAGGAGAGCAGGCCCTTGAGATCTGCGACATGCTCGTGCGTTCCGGAGCCGTCGATTGCGTCGTGGTGGATTCCGTGGCCGCGCTCGTGCCCCGCGCTGAGATAGAGGGTGAGATGGGGGACACCACGGTGGGCCTGCAAGCGCGCCTCATGTCCCAAGCGCTCCGGAAGCTGGCGGGGTCTCTCTCGAAGTCCAAGACCACCTGCATCTTCATCAACCAGCTGCGCGAGAAGATCGGCGTCATGTTCGGCAGCCCTGAGACCACCACCGGCGGTCGTGCGCTCAAGTTCTTCTCCAGCGTCCGCATCGACATCCGCCGCATCGAATCCATCAAGCAGAACGGAGAGGCCGTGGGCAACCGCGTCCGCGCGAAGATCGTGAAGAACAAGGTGGCGCCCCCGTTCCGCCAGGCGGAATTCGATCTGATGTTCGGCGAAGGCATCTCGAAGGAAGGATGCATCGTGGACATGGCGGTGGACTGCGGCGTGGCGAAGAAGAGCGGTGCCTGGTACACCTATGGGGATGAGAAGCTGGGGCAGGGCCGTGAAGCTGCAAAGCAGACCCTCAAGGAGAACCCGGCCATCCGCAATGAGATCGAAGCCCAGGTGCGCGCCTTCTATGACATCCCGGCATCCGGCGCCACCGCTCTTGCTGACGCCCAAGCAGAACCCGAAGTCGCCTGATCGCGCACTCCGCATCCATGGGAGCCACACGCGCACCGAAAGGATCCGTGGCCGACCTGGCACCGGAGGAGCAGGCGGAAGCCGCATTCGCGAAGATTCTGCGCTGCGTCAACGCACGGGAGACGTCCACTTCGAAGATGCGGGAGAAGCTCCTCCATGCAGGATTCTCCCCCAGCGTCACAGAGGATGCTCTTGCACGCGCAGTGTCTGCCGGCTTCATCGATGATGCCCGGTACAGCGATTGCCTCATCCGCTCAGCGCTCTCCCAGGGCAAAGGGCTGCACTTCATCCTCAAAGAGATTGCCGCCCTCGGCATCGTCCCGGAGGAGTTGGAAGCATACCAGCAGTACTTGGAAGAAGACGCGGATGACATGGTGGCACGAGCGCTGGATATGCTCAGACGCCGCCGTCCCACCGCGAAGGACATCCAAGCGACAAGCTACCGACGTCTGATGACGAAAGGATACGGACACGCGGTGGCGGCTGAGGCTGCCAGGCTGTTCCGGGAGGAATGCGAGGCAGAGAGCGCTTCCATTCAGTGAAGGGGCGCATCCGTTCGATGACGCGGGCGTGCTGCTGCCCTCCCTTTGCTATAATCTCTGACTGATTGAGTTATCAGTGCCGCAAAGGCACTTGTGGGATATAGCAAACCGAATATCTTCTGCAAGTTCCCCTTGCCGGATAGCTCAAGTTGGCGTATGCCAACTTTTTTTCATTGACAGCAACTGGGATGTTTTCAAGAAACGCAGCATGAAAGAGAGTGCACCATGGAGATAACGATCACCATCATCGCCATCATCGTCGGCATCGCGGCCGGCTTCCTTATCGCCAAGGCGGCAAGCGGTGCCAAAGCGAAGAACGCCGAGGCGCAGGCAGCCTCCATCAAGCGCAATGCAGAAGACGAGGCCACGCGCCTCATCAAGGATGCAGAACTGCAAGTGGACACCATGCGCAAGCAGGCGGAAGTGGACGCCAAGGACCAGGCGCTGAAGTACAAGCAGCAGATCGAAGAAGAGAGCAAGGACCGCTTGCAAGAGGTGCGCAACGCTGAGAACCGTCTCTCCCAGCGCGAACAATCAGTGGACAACCGCGTGGAGACGCTGGACAAGCGCGAACATCAACTGTCATCGCTCCAGGGCCAACTGGACAAGCGCGCGAACGACCTCGCGGCATCAGAGGAAGAGGTGGGGCGCCGCTTGGAGAAGGTGGCTGGCATGACGCCGCAGCAGGCCAAAGAAGAGCTCCTGCAGACCATCCATGATGAAGTGGTCCATGACCAAGCCGCCATCATCCGAGAGGCGGAAGAGCGCACTAAAGCAGAAGCTGACAGGAAGGCCCGGGAGATCTTGAGCCTCGCCATCCAGCGCGTGGCTGCGGACCATTCCGCAGAGAACACGGTCTCCACCATCCATATCCCCAATGATGACCTCAAGGGCCGCATCATCGGACGCGAGGGCCGCAACATCCGCTCGTTCGAGCAGCTCACTGGCACCAACCTCATCATCGATGACACCCCTGAATGCGTCACCATCTCCTGCTTCGATCCGGTCCGCCGTGAGATCGGGCGCATCACCATGGAGAACCTCATCGCTGATGGGCGCATCCACCCGGCGCGCATCGAGGAGATGTACGGCAAAGCCGTGAAGCTGGTGGGGGAGCGAGTGCAGAAGGCGGGAGAGCAAGCTGCGTTCGACACGGGCATCCATGATCTGCATCCTGAGATCATCCATACTCTCGGCCGTTTGATGTACCGCACCTCCTATGGCCAGAACGTGCTGAACCATTCTTTGGAAGTGGCGTACCTGGCGGGCGTCATGGCGTCTGAACTCGGCCTCGATCCGGTCCCTGCGAAGCGCGCTGGTCTTCTGCATGACCTGGGCAAAGCGGTCGACCACGAAGTGGATGGCTCGCACGCGGTCCTGGGCGCCGACCTGGCCAAGCGGTTCGGCGAACGTCCTGAGATCGTGCACGCCATCGAAGCTCACCATGAAGACGTGGATCCGAACTCCGTGCTCGACGTCCTCATCCAGGCCGCGGATGCCGTTTCCGCCGCTCGTCCCGGTGCGCGCAAGGAAACGCTGGACGCCTACATCAAGCGTCTGGAGAAGCTGGAAGAGATCGCGAACGCCCATGAGGGCGTGGAGCGCACCTTCGCCATCCAGGCAGGGCGCGAGGTCCGCGTCATGGTGGCGCCGGATGTGGTGGATGAGGCGGAATCCGTCGTGCTCGCCCATGACATCGCCTCTCAGATCGAACGCGACATGCAGTATCCCGGCCAGGTGAAGGTCGTCGTCATCCGCGAGAGCAGGGCCGTTGACTACGCCAAGTAAGAGCGGCGCGCTCAGCGGAGATACACCGCTTGAAGAGTTCATTGAAGGGGTCTGCACGTCAGACCCCTTCAAAGTTGAGAAGGACTTCGGCCAGGGCTATGTGAAGCTGCGCAGCACAGAAGCGGAGAAACGCCAAGCTGCGCAAGACATCACCTGTGCAGAAGACATCGTGATCGAACTGCTCCGCAACAGCCGCGATGCCGGCGCTGCCCACATCTATCTGGCAACCTCCCGCACGGATGCCGGACGCACCATGGTCATCCTGGATGACGGCTGCGGCGTGCCCCCCGAGATGTGGGAAGCCGTGTTCGAGCCGCGCGTCACCTCCAAACTGGAAACGGCGCACATGGACAAGTGGGGAATGCACGGCCGGGGCATGGCGCTCTACTCCATCAAGGTGAACACTGAGACCGCCTCCATCATCGCCTCTGAGGCCGATCACGGCTGCTGCATCCGTATCGAAGGCGGTCCCGCCTTGGCAGAGAAGACGGATCAGAGCACATTCCCGCGCTTCGAAGAGACGGATGGCGTCATGGCCATGCGCGGACCGAAGAACATCATCCGCACCGCCTGCGAATTCGCGCTGGAGCACCGCAAGACCGTGCAGGTGCACGTGGGAACCCCGGCACAGGTGGCCTGCGCGCTCTACCGTTTCGGGCTGGCCACCGTGCCCGCCTATGCCCGTGCTTTCAGCGATGGCGCTGAAGTTTCGCTGATCAAGTCGCTGGGCTTGGCGAACAGCCCAGAGGACCTGGTCAGCCGCGCATCAACATTGGGGCTGGACATCTCGCTGCGCACCGCGCGACGGATCATGGACGGCGCGTCAGAGGGCTTGGACGACCTTGCCTCGCTCATGGCGCGCACATCGTTCGCCTCCCGCACTACTCCGGCCCAGAAGAAAGGGAGCGTCGGGAAGGCCGCGAACAGGAAACCGTCCGTGCGCCTCAGCGCTCAGGACAAGGAGCGCTTCCTCGAAGAGGTGAAAGCGTCTTTCCGATCCTTGGCCGACGCCTATTACCTTGAAGACGATGTTGAGCCGAAGATGAGGATGGCGGATGGCGCGTTCCATATCGAGATTCCGCTGGCTGACCGCAGCTGACGAACGATATCTGACCGTCCGGCTTATAGGATTTTGGTGAGTTTTGGCGCTTTCGCCGGACAGCGCTGAAATCGCGCAGAGGTTCTGATAGAGTTGCAGACTATCGCACCATCGAAGAGACGCGACAGGGAAACACGGCATAAACGGGAAAGAGATCGAAGTGGCAGATGAAGTGAAATCAGAGATCGGATGCCTGAAGGTATCCTCGAAATCTTCGCCCGCGTCAGTGGCAGGAGCCATCGCCGGCATGATCAAGGACGGCGCCACGGTGGAGATCCAAGCTGTGGGCGCTGGTGCCGTCAACCAGGCCGTCAAGGCCATCGCCATTTCCCGCGGCTTCCTGTCACCCGTCGGCATCGAGATCGTCTGCATCCCGTCATTCGCTGACATCGTGATCGACGGCGAATACCGCACCGCCATCAGGTTCGCAGTGGAACCGCGCACGGCCGCCGCCAATGCCGCCGTCGCCGCTTCCTGAGAAGAAGCACCTTCCCGCATCAGATGCTCACCGGTCTTGAAGGGCTGACGTTCTCCGTCCAGACGTTCGGCTGTCAGATGAACAAGCATGATTCCGAACGCATCATCGGCATGCTTGAATCGCTCGGCTGCCAGGAGGTAGCAGGCCCGGAAGAGTCGGACATCGTCATCTTCGTGACCTGCTGCGTGCGCGAATCCGCCGACACGCGCCTCTCAGGCCATGTCATGTCCCTGAAGGACCACCCCGTGCGCACAGGATCCCCTTTGGACGAGCGCATCATCGCCATCGGCGGCTGCATCGGTCAGCGTGATGGGGAAGCGCTCACCCAGCGCATGCCGCACGTGCAGGTGGTTTTCGGCACGTCCGCCCTCCATGCGCTGCCGTCGCTGTTGCTGCAGGCGGCCTCGGGCGCACGCGCGGTTGACACCCACGAAGACGGCGTCTTGTTCTCAACGGATCTGCCTGCCCACCGCGAACACGCCTGGGCGGCATGGCTTCCCATCACGGTGGGCTGCAACAATTTCTGCACCTATTGCATCGTCCCGCACGTGCGCGGACGCGAACGCTCCCGCGCTCTGGAGGACATCCGCGCTGAAGCGGAAGCGTGCGTGGCGCAAGGTGTGAAGGAGATCACACTGCTGGGACAGAACGTGAACTCTTACGGGCGGGACCTGCACGGAGAACCGCGGTTCGCCGAGGTGCTGGACGCGGTGGATGCCACGGGCATCGAGCGGCTCCGTTTCGCCACCAGCCATCCCAAGGATCTGAGCGAAGAGGTGATCCGCCGCTTCAGCACGCTGCGCTCACTCATGCCAGCGCTCCATCTGCCCGTGCAATCCGGCTCGGATCGCATCCTCGCCGCCATGAACCGGCGCTACACGCAAGCGCGCTATCTTGACCTCATCCACAGAGTGCGCGACGCATGTCCCGGCATCGCTCTGTCCACGGACATCATCGTGGGGTTCCCGGGAGAGACGGAAGAGGACTTCCAGCAGACGCTTGAAGTGGTGGACGAAGTGGGCTACCACCAGGTGTTCACGTTCATCTACTCGAAACGGGAGGGGACGCCCGCTGCCACCTACCCGGACGAAGTGCCGCGGGAGGTGGCGCAAGACCGCTTCGGTCGGCTGGTCGAGGTGGTGGGACTCCGCGCGCTGGAACAGAATCAGAAGGACATGGGGGCTGTGGTGCCCGTCCTTTTCGAAGGACCCTCGAAGAAAGACCCGCGCCTCATGACCGGAAAGACTCCGAAAGGCCAGACCGTGCACGTGGGCGCTCCAGAGAACGGCTGTGTCCCAGAAGCGGGCAGCATCGCTTCTGTGCGCATCACGGAAGCGAAGACGTGGTACCTCACGGGAACGCTCCTCTGATGTCCGCAACCTTCGCGCGTCCCGCCATCATCATCTGCGGCCCTACGGCCACGGGAAAATCCGACTTGGCTCAGGACTTGGCGGAGAGCATCGGCGGGGAAGTGCTCAGCGCGGATTCCATGCAGGTGTATCGCGGCATGGACATCGGCACGGCGAAGATCCCCCCTGGAGAAAGGCGCGTGCCGCACCATGGATTGGATCTGACCGAACCGGACCAGCCCTATTCCGCAGCGCTCTATCAACGCTATGCCCGGGACGTCATCAGTCGCCTTGAAGGCCGGGAAACGCCGGTGGTGATGGCAGGAGGAACCGGGCTGTACTTGCAAGCCGTCGTGGATGACCTGCGGTTTCCCGAAGGGGAGCAGGTGGACAACCCTGTGCGCGCGCAGTATGAGCAGCTTGCAGAGGAGCAGGGGGCACAGGCGGTGTGGGAGGCCTTGCAAACCCTTGACGCAAAGAGCGCCGCAAAGATCCATCCGAACAACCTGAAGCGCACCATCCGAGCCTTGGAGATGCATGCGCAAGGGGAGCGTTACGCTGATCGTGCCCACGGGCTGAGGGAGGTGGCGCCCGTGATCCCCAGCATCCAGATCGGGCTCACGCTGGAGCGCAGTCGGCTCTACGAGCGCATCGATGAGCGCGTTGACAAGATGCGTGAGGCTGGCCTTGTGGAAGAGGTGGAAGCACTGGCCTCTGCGGGGTTCGCAGAGTCGCTCACCGCACGGCAGGCGATCGGGTACAAAGAGGTGCTGGAAGCGCTCACGGGGCGCATCGCCCTGGATGAGGCCTTCGACCAGATCAAGCGCGCCAGCCGACGCTATGCGAAACGCCAGATGACCTGGTTCAGACGCGATGAACGGATACACTGGTTGGATATCGAAGGAATGGAAGCTGATGACATCGCGTGCGCAGCCGAAGAGCATCTTGCGCGCATGGGTTGGGAGGCATGACATGGAACGGGAATTCGTCAAGCTCAACGGACTCGGCAATGACTTCATCGTGATGGATGACCGCGCATCCCAGGTCGAGCTGTCCACAGAGCAGGTGCAGGCGCTCTGCGACCGCCACTTCGGCATCGGGGCCGACGGCATCATCTTGGTGCGGCCGCCGAAGACGCCGGATGCATCGGCCTATATGCACTACATCAACTCAGACGGCACGCTCGCGCAGATGTGCGGCAACGGTGTGCGCTGCTTTGCGAAGTTCCTGGTGGATGCAGGGATCGCGGACGCGGCATCCGGGCGGCTCACCGCTGGCACCATGGCGGGGGATCGGCCGCTCACCTTCACGGTGGACGAAGAGGGCCATATGCAAGAGGCCACCGTGGACATGGGGCGACCCATCTTGGATCCGACCGCCGTGCCCACCGCGATCGCTGCGAACGCTGAACGCCCGGACGGCACGCCGTTCGTGAAGGAGGCGACCCTGGATTCGCCCTGGGGCGCGTTCACGTTCACCTGCGTGTCCATGGGCAATCCCCATGCGGTCTGCTTCGTGGAGGACTGGGAGGCGCTCCCTAATGAGCTCTTCACGGATGCCCAGGACAAAAACCTTTCCACGCTGCGCATCAATGAGGTGGGATCGTTCTTCGAATCCCACCCCGCCTTCCCAGAGAAGACGAACGTGGAGTTCGCGGAGGCCGCGCCGGACGGCATCTCCATGCGCGTCTATGAGCGCGGTTGTGGAGAAACCCTCGCATGCGGCACGGGAGCCTGCGCCACGTTCGTGTCCGCCATGCTCACCGGTCGAGCACAGGAAAGCGGAACCGTGCACCTTCTGGGCGGGGACTTGCAGATCAGCTGGGACGGCAGCGGCTCGGTCAAGATGACCGGCCCGGCGCGGGAGGCGTTCCGCGGCCGGGTGGAGGCCTGAGGCGCGCATGAGCGCATCGAAGCAGGAATCGCGGACGGGCGGCCGTTTTCCGCTCATGGAGACGGAAGAGCCGCGCGAGCGGGCGCTTTTGGTGGGCGTGGACCGACCGGGCGCGAAGGTGGACATGAGCACCTCTTTGGAGGAGCTGGGCCGCCTGGCGCACACTGCGGGCGCGGATGCGGTGGCCACGGTGACGCAACGGCTGCGCTCACCCGACCCCGCCACCTTCGTCGGCAGCGGCAAGGTGGAAGAGATATCCCAGCTGGCTGGAGCGCACGAGGTGGACGTGATCATCGTGGACGACGAGCTGACGCCCTCCCAGCAATCCAATCTGGAGAAATCGGTCCGGCGCGATATCAAGGTGATCGACCGCACCGCGCTCATCTTGGACATCTTCGCGCTGCACGCGAAAAGCCGGGAGGGAAAGCTCCAGGTGCGCTTGGCTCAGAACGAGTACCTCTATCCGCGGCTTCGCGGCATGTGGGCGCATCTGGCATCGAACCGCATGGGTGGCGGCGTGGGTTCGCGCTTCGGAGAAGGGGAGAGCCAGCTGGAGGTGGACCGCCGCATGGTCCGCAACCGCATCACCTCCATCAAGCGGGAATTGAAACGCCTGAAGAGCATCCGCAGCACCCAGCGCGAGAACCGCCTCTCCAGCGGCGTGCGCAACGTGGCGCTGGCCGGCTACACGAATGCGGGCAAATCATCGCTTTTGAACGCCATCTCTGGCAGCGGCGTGTATGCGGATGACCTCCTGTTCGCCACGTTGGATTCCACCACGCGCGCCATCGAACTCCCTTCAGGACGCCGGATCACGCTCACGGACACGGTGGGATTCATCCAGAAGCTTCCCACTACCCTGGTGGAATCGTTCCGCTCCACCTTGGACGAGATCTCTGATGCCGATCTGATCCTGCACGTGGCGGACGCTTCTTCGCCTGACATGGAGATGCATCTGGATGCGGTCATGGAAACGTTGGGGCAGATAGGGGCGGAGGCCATCCCGCGCCTGTTGGTGCTCAACAAGGTGGATGCGCTCACTGATGACGAACGCGCCGTTCTTGCCAAGCGCTGCCCTGAGGCCATCCTGGTGTCCGCACGCACGCGTGAGGGGATGGCAGCGCTCACGGACGCTATGTCCCTATCTTTGGGCGCTTCTGAGACCACGCTGAACGTGGTGATACCCTACGAACATGGGGAGGAAACGGCGCGTGCCCACCGCATGTGCGCGGTGCTCTCCGAGAGTTTCGAAGATGACGGCGTGCATCTGACCGTGCGCTGCCCAGAAGAGATGACAGCCCGCTTCGAGCGATACCGCGTCTGAGACAAGCGTCAGATGCGCCTGAACACCGCCACCACCGTGCCCGCGATGGAACAATCGCGCACGATGATGGGTTCCATGCTGGAATTCTCCGGCTGCAGGCGGATGTGGTCCTTTTCCTTGTAGAAGCGCTTGACCGTGGCGCCGTCATCCACCAAAGCCACCACGATATCGCCGTTGTTCGCGATGGGTTGTTGTTTGACCACCACATAGTCCCCGTCGTTGATGCCCACTTCTATCATGGAGTCCCCTCGCACGGAGAGCATGAACGACGGCGCTTCGCCCACGATGTCAGTGGGGAGCTTCATGGTGTCTTCGATGTTCTCTTCGGCCAGGATGGGGGAACCTGCGGCCACATTGCCCACCAAGGGCACGCTGACGATATCGCGCACATCAGCGATGAAAGAGGCATCCGGCGCCTCTTCGACCGAATAGGTGAGGGAGATGGAGCGTGACTTCAATGGATCGCGCTTGATGAACCCTTTTTCCTCCAAGGCCTTCAGATGGACATGCACCGTGGACGGGGATGAGAGCCCCAGATCTTCGCACACTTCGCGCACTGTGGGACCGTAGCCCTTTTCGATGATGTGCTTTTCGATATCGTCCAGGACGGCCCTCTGGCGCTTGGTGATCTTGATGGTCATGGGCACGGCTCCTTGCATCTCCAAGAACGGGTACTGATGTTCGATGATTATAACAGCGTACATCGGTTCTAACAATGGCACTGCACCCCAAGCTGCGTAAAAGGGACGCTTCAGATCGCATCCCGATGCCCTGTTCCTATGTGCGATTTGGAACGTCCCTTTTGCACATCCCGATGCCCTGTTCCTATGTGCAATTTGGGACGTCCCTTTTGCACATCAGCTGAGATCTGAACAGTTGTACGACCACAATATGTAGTAGGTATAGTATGATGCTCACCATCAATGAAAGAAGGTGCGCCATGAGATGCCCGTACTGTGAACACGAGGAATCGAAGGTCATCGATTCCAGGCCCGCCGATGACGGCGCGGCCATCCGGCGCCGGCGCGAATGCTTGGCATGTGAAAAACGTTTCACCACCTATGAACGCTACGGCGAGCGCCCGGTCATCGTCATCAAGACCGATGGCTCATCAGAGCCGTTCAACCGCGAGAAGCTGATGCGCTCCATCATGGTGGCCTGCGCGAAGCGTCCCGTGTCTGCCGAAGCCATCGACCGCATGATCTCTGACATCGAATCATCCATCCGCAGCGGCTCCGGCGAGGTCTTCTCGAAGGATCTGGGCGAGATGGTCCTCGCACGCATGGCCAGCATGGATGAGGTGGCCTACATCCGCTTCGCCAGCGTCTACAAAGATTTCCAGAGCGTGGAGGAGTTCGCCTCAGCCCTCGAAGGAGTCGAGTGACATGGGCGCCATCGCCGTTCCCATCCAGCGCTCGGATGTCCGCTTCGATGCACCCCAGCAAGCGAAGCCCGGTGACGCTGGAATGGATCTGCGCTCAGCAGAGGACCTTGTCCTTGCACCCGGTTCGCGTGCAACGGTCTCCTGCGGCATCAAGGCGGCCATCCCGGAAGGCTATGCAGGGCTCGTCATCCCGCGCAGCGGGCTTGCAGCGCGCCACGGCATCACCATCGTCAACGCGCCAGGCCTCATCGACAGCGGATACCGTGGGGACATCAAGGCGGTGCTCTTGAACACGGATGCGCAGGAAGACTTCACCATCGCTGCAGGAGACCGCATCGCGCAGCTGGTCATCATCCAGGTGCCCGAGGTTCGTCTTGAAGAAGTTGATGAGTTGGATGCAACGGAGCGCGGAGAAGCCGGATTCGGGAGCAGTGGCAGATAGATGAACGACGAACGCGCATCCCAGATCAAGAGCATCCAGACGCTCGGGTCCGTGGCCATCATCGCATCACCGGTGTCCTTGGTGTTCGGCGGCGTGCTGCTCAGCTTGGCAGCGCTCATCTGCGCCGTCGTCGGGCGCAGCAAGCTCAACGCGCTGAAGGCCTCAGGAGGCGCTGACGCATCCGTCATGCGCATCCTCGCGCGCCAGAACACCGTCGGCATCGTGGTCAGCTCAGCGGCGCTCGTCATCAATGCCGTGGCGTTCGCGTTCACATTCGGATTCTTGATGGATGCGGTGCAGTCCGGTGACACGTCGGAGCTCGCGCGCATGTTCGGCATGGACCAGCTGCCGGATGGCGGTCCAGTTGTGGGCAGCGGCGCTGAAGACGTTTCGGTCTGGGATAGATAGAAACCTCGGATAATATATGTTATGTAAACTTTGATGTGCAAAAGGGACGTTCCAAATCGCACATAGAAATAGAGAATGAGCACAGATAGACTGTCCCTATGTGCAATTTGGGACGCCCCTTTTGCACATCGGGGTCATCTCGTGCTATGTGCGATTTGGGACGTCCCTTTTGCACATCCCGACAACCTCACGGGTGCGATTCGGGACGCCCCTTTTGCACATCGTCATTCGTTCATTCAAGAGGTGGAAGGTTCGCGGAAGGGATGGCGTTGGCGCATGCCTCGCCGTGCCGGGATGATGCGGATCTCATCGAAGGTGAGGCCGCGCTTTCTGAGGGCCAGCGAGAGCATCTCTTTCCGTGCATCCATTTCAGACCTGATGAGCGGTTCATCCAGGCATATCTCGCACAGGATCCGCGGCTTGTCCTTGTCCGCGCCCTTCCTGGGCCGATCGTCTTTGCGGACATAGAACGCGTTCGTGTGGTCCAGGATGAGGCGGCTGGCGCTGTCCGCTGGCCAGATGTCGCGCACGGCGGCGGCATAGGCGGCGTTGTTCGACATGACGCGCGCAATGCCAGCTTCCTCCCCTCCCAGGGATGTGACCAGGTTCGCGAGGCTCTTGGAGAGGTCTTTCACGGAGGCGTTCGCCTTTCTTGAGGGGGATGTGATGCCCTGATAGCGTACCATGGGAGCATGACGGATGCAGCACGCGAACAGACCCGCTACGAACCCTTCCGACTGAGGCATGCCATCCAACTGGCGGCGCCGCACACTTGGCCGGCATCGGTGATGCCGGTGCTCATCGCGTGCGCGCTGGCGCACCGTTTCCTCGGCAGCGTGGATGCCGTGCTGGCTTTCGTCCTGCTTTGCATCTGCGTGCTCATGCAGTCTTCCGTGAACGCTTTCAATGACTACTTCGATTTCGTGAAGGGCACCGACAGCGAGGCGGATCTTCTGGAAGCTGATGATTCCACGCTGGTGAACGACGGGATCGATCCGCGCGCGGCGCTCATCTTGGCGTGCGGCCTTCTGGCAGCGGCGTTTCTGCTGGGCATCCCCGTCATCCTCTGGTGCGGCTTCATCCCGCTTGCCATCGCGCTCGCAGGAGCTGCAGCGGTGGTGCTCTATTCAGCGGGCAAGACGCCAATCTCTGCGCTTCCCTTGGGCGAGGCAATCAGCGGATGCGTGATGGGTGGCCTCATCCCGCTCGCCTGCTTCTTCTGCTTGACCGGGTGCCTCAGCGCCTGCGCGCTGGTATGCAGCCTGCCGTGCATCATCGGCGTGGCGCTCATCATGATGACGAACAACGCATGCGACATAGAGAAGGACGAAAGAGCCGCCAGGCGCACGCTGCCGGTGCTCTTGGGCCGTGCACGGACGCGCGTGGCCTATCGTGCGCTGGTCCTCCTCTGGCTGGCCGCCATCTGCCTCCTCTGCGCTGCCTTCTTCCCGAGCGGCGTCTTCTGGCTGCCGTTCATGCTCCTGGCCAGCATCCCGCTGATCAAAGCGCTCTGGAAGAACCCGCTTTCGCAGGCCTCCCGCATCGCCGCCATGGGCGGCATCGTCTCCCTGAACGTGACGCTGGGCGCATTCTATGCGCTCTGCATCATGGCCTGATCGGATGTGCAAAAGGGACGTCCCAAATTGCACATAGGAACAGTCTTTCTGTGCTCATTCTCTATTCCTATGTGCGATTTGGAACGTCCCTTTTGCACATCCGATCAACCTCGCGGGTGCGATCGCGCGAGTCAGGTCCAGGGGATGGATATCTTGCTTCTCCATTGATCCTGCAAGCGGTCCAGAGAGAATCCATCCAGCAGGTCTTCAGGCATGGCGGGCGCGTCTTCGGGGATGAGCCCCGTCACGTGCGCGATATGGCCCACCACCCCCGCGGGGGAGCCGAACCGCTCCAACATGGCATCCAACGAAGCATCCGCATCCCGCTTCGCCAGACGCCGTCCGCTCTCTGACACCAGAAGCGGCACATGGGCGTATCCAGGCTCAGGGAAGCCCAGCGCGCGCTGCAAGAAGATCTGCTGCGGCGTTGAGGACAGAAGGTCCACGCCCCGCGTCACGGACGTGACCCCCTGCTCAGCGTCATCCACCACCACGGCCAGTTGATAGGCGAACGCGCCGTCCTTCCGGCGCAGGATGAAGTCTCCGCAATCAACATCCATCCAGTGCCCGTAAGGGCCCTGGATGGCATCCTCGAAGGAGATGCGCTCATGGGGCATCGCCACGCGCAACGCCGCCTCCTCCCCGGCCGCCCTGCGCTGATCAGCATCCTCAGCGCTCAGACGCGCGCAGGTGCCAGGATAGACGTGCTTGTCGCCGAAATGCGGCGCTGAGGCCGCAGCCAGATCAGCCCGCGTGCAGAAGCACGGATAGACGCGGTGCGCCTCCGCGATGCGCTCGAACGCCGCCTCGTAGGCCCCATTCCGCATCCGTTGGAAGAAAGGACCCGCATCCCACGTGAGCCCCAGCGCCTCGAAGTCCCGCTGCACCGCGTCCGCGAACGCGGGCTTGGAGCGATCCCGGTCAAGATCCTCCACGCGCAGCACCATCGTGCCGCCCTCCGACTTCACGATGAGCCACGCGATGAGCGCCGCGAAGATGTTCCCCGCATGCATGCGCCCCGTGGGCGACGGTGCGAAGCGGCCCACGGGCGCTGGCATCAGCGACGGTCCTCCACGTGCTTCGCTTTGCCCTGCGTCCGCTGGATGCCGCCCGGTTCCACCAGTGTCACGCGCACGCCCACCAGAAGGACGCTCTTCAGCTTTTCTTCGATGCGCCGGCGCATGGCATCCAGCTCTTCGAACGAATCCGTGAATGATTCGGGGCGGATCTCCGTCTGCACCGTGAGCGCGTCCATCCCGTCCACCGTCTCCACGATGATGCGATAGTGAGGCGTGACCTCATCGATCTGGGAGAGCACGTCTTCTATCTGGGACGGGAAGACGTTCGTCCCACGGATGATGAGCATGTCATCCGACCGGGAGCGCACCTTGTCCATGCGCGCATGGGTGCGCCCGCACGCACAGGTTTCGCGCGTCACGCGCGTGAGGTCATGGGTGCGGTAACGGAGCACGGGGATGGCCTGCTTGTCCAGCGGCGTGAGCACCAGCTCCCCCATCTCCCCTTCCGGCACCGGCTCCCCTGTCTCTGGATCCACCACTTCCCAGAGGAAATGGTCCTCCGCGATGTGCTGCTGGTCCCGCGAGGCCAAGCATTCGCCGGAGACGCCCGGCCCCATCACTTCGGTGAGGCCGTAATTGTCCGTGCAGACGATGTGCATGCGCCGCTCTATCTCGGCCTTGAGGCCCGGCGGGCACGGCTCGCCGCCGAAAAGCCCCACGCGGAGAGGGGACGCGGCCCAGTCATAGCCCATCTCCTCACCCACCTCGCAGATGTGCATGGCGTAAGACGGCGTGGCGATGAGCACCGTGGTGCCGTAGTCCTCTATCATCTGGATGTGCCGTTCGGTGTTGCCCGCGCCCGCCGGGATCATAGTGCATCCCAGCTTCTGAAGGCCGTAGTGCAGCCCGAAACCGCCCGTGAACATGCCATACCCAAAGGCCATCTGGGCGTTGTCGGCCGGCACCACGCCCGCCATCTGCACCAGGCGCGCGATGCAATCGCTCCAGACATCCATGTCCGCTTCGGTGTAGCCCACCACGATGGGCTTGCCCGTGGTGCCCGATGACGCATGGATCTCGCGCACCTCGTCCAAGCCCACCGCGAACAAGCCGTAGGGGTACGTCTCCCTGAGCGCGCTCTTGTCCGTGAATGGGAGCAGGCGCACGTCTTCCAGCGTGCGGATGCCATCAGGGCCGACGCCCGCCGCATCCATGCGCTCACGGTAATAGGGCACGCGTTCATAGGTGTAGCGCACCTGGTCTTGCAGCTTGGAGAGCTGCAGCGCCTCCAGCTCTTCCCGGCTGGCGCATTCCGTGTCCCGGTCGTAGATGGGGAGCACGTCGAACCGTCCCGCCGCTGCTGCTTCTAGGCTTGCACTCTTGCACATGATGTCGAACCCGTCCGTGCTCACGCCTGCGCCCCTTCCGCTCTGAGCGCTGAAGCGCGCCGGATGTCCTCTTGGCTCACCAGCGTGAGCGAAGTAGCGGCGAGCGCCTCTTTGGCCGCATCCACGTCATTGGTCTTGATGATGATATAGGTGGAGATCATGGAATAGCTGTAGGAGACGTTCACGCCGCAGGCGGCCAGCACCTCCATCACTTGGGCGAGGTTGCCGGGAGTGTCCTCCAGAAGCAGACAGATGACCTCCGTCTCCGCGTGCGCCGCGCCCTCCCGCTCCAGAACGGCGATGGCCGCGTCCGGGTCATCCACGATGAACCGCCCGATGCCGTAGTCTCCCGTGTCCGACACCGAATAGCCGCGCACGCTCACGCCCACATCCTGGAACAACCCCAGCATGCGAGCCAAGTGCCCCGGCTTGCTCTGCAAAAACGTGCTGATCTGGCGCACCGTCACCGCACATCCCTCCCCTGCTCTTCCGCGAAGCGCCGCCCTGCCTGGAACGCGCGCTCGTTCGCTTCCACCGTCTTGGGCGGCACGCAGGAGCGCACCGCTTCCTGGAGCATCTCGGCCGAAAGGCCCAACACATCGGCCGCCGCCCCCAACAGGACCACGTTCGCGGACTTCGGGCTGCCCGCCTCCCGCGCCGTGGCCTCAGCAGGGACGACGAGCGCATCCGCCTGGAACAGCAGGCCGTCGACATCATCCGGCAACTGCGCCTTGCCCGTGAGCACGCTTGCCGGCTTGATCAGCTCATCGTTCACGATGAGCGTGCCCGAACGCTTGAGCGAAGGCAGCGCGCGCAGCGCCTCCAGCTTGTCGAAGGCGATGACGATGTCCGCTTCGCCCTCGCCGATGACCATGGAGGCCACATCATGCCCCACCGCGATCATGGTGGACACCGCACCGCCCCGCTGGGCCATGCCGTGGATCTCTGACACCTTGACCTCTTGGCCCGAGGCCAGCGCCGCTTCGGCCAGGATGTTCGCCGCCAGGATGGTCCCCTGGCCGCCCACGCCGCACAACAGGATCTTCTTCATGAATACCTCCCTACCGCACGATGGCGTTGAAGCGGCAGTACTGTTCGCACTGGCCGCAGCCGATGCACATCTGTGGGTCTATGTAGCTCAAGCCCGTGTCCGGATACTTCCCGATGGCCGGACAGCCCAGCGTGAGGCAGACGCCGCACCCGGTGCACGAGGCCACGTAATAGGGCCGCTGGACCTTGCGCTCCAACAGCACGCAGGGGCTCTTGAAGATGAGCACGTCCAGCCGGTCCTTCTCGCGCACGGCCTCGCGGACGGCGGCGCGCACGGCCTCCACATCGTTCGGGTCCACCGTGCGCACGTGCTCCACCCCGATGGCGGACACCACGCGCTCCAGATCCAACTCCACGCCCGCGCGCCCTTGGATCTGCTGCCCGTTGAAGGGATTGCCTTGGCGGCCCGTCATGGCCGTGGTGCGGTTGTCCAGGATGCAGATGGTGCCCGCACCGGCGTTGTAGACGGTGGATATGAGCGAGCTCAGGCCCGAATGGGCGAAGGTGGAATCCCCGATGACGCCCACCACAGGGCGGCCATCATCCGCGCCCAGCGCCAGTTCGAACCCGTGCGCCATGGAAACGGACGCGCCCATGTCCACGCAGGCGTCCATGGCGGACAGCGGCGGCAGAGCGCCCAATGTGTAGCAACCGATGTCTCCACAGATGATGGCCTTCTGGCGGCTGAGCTCTTTGAAGACCACGCGATGGGGACAGCCAGGACAGAGCGCCGGCGGCCGCGCGGGAAGCCCCTCCACCGGGGCCGACCCTTCCGGCACCGGACGGCCGAACGCGTGCCGGATGAGGTTCGGGGAGAGCTCCCCCGCTTTCGGCAGGCCGTTCACCGGCTGGCTCACCTGCACGCCTGCGGCGCACACCGCATCGGCCAGGTAAGTGGAAGCCTCTTCCACCACGTACAGCTCATCCACCCCATCCGCGAACGAACGCACCGTCTCCGCTGGCAGCGGACAGGTGACGCCCAGCTTCAGGATGCTGGCATCTGGGAGCGCTTCGCGCACATGCTGGAAGGCCGCCCCGGCACAGACCACGCCGATGCGCGCGTCACCGAGGATGATGCGGTTCGGCGCCTCTGCACTGTCAGCCCAGGCGCGCATCTCCTCCACGCGCGAGAGCTGTTCCACGCGCCGCCCCTTCGCAAAGGCGGGCATCATCACCCACTTGGACGCGTCCTTCTCATAGGGCCGCGCATCCGGGCGCGCAGCCGCATCCTGCACCTGGACGGGCGTCTTGGTGTGCGCGATGCGCACCGTGGAGCGCACCATCACCGGCACGTCGAAGCGCTCTGACAGGCTGAACGCCTCGCGCGCCAAGTCATGAGCCTCTTGCGAATCCGCCGGATCCAGCATGAGCACGTGCGCCGCCTGCGCATACCAGTGGGAATCCTGTTCGTTCTGGGACGAATGCATGCCCGGATCATCGGCCGCCAGGATGACCAAGCCGCCGCCGACGCCCGTGTAGGCCGCTGTGAACAGCGGGTCGGCCGCCACGTTCACGCCCACGTGCTTCATGGTGCAAAGAGTGCGCGCGCCTCCCGCAGAAGCGCCCAACGCCACCTCCAGCGCCACCTTTTCATTCGTGCACCACTCAGCGTATACGCCCTCTTCGCGCGCGAACGCTTCCAGCGTCTCCGTGGACGGCGTGCCGGGATATCCCGTGCCCACCGTGGCGCCCGCATCCGCCGCCGCGCGGGCCACCGCCTCGTTCCCTGACAGGAGCATCATGTCCTTCACTTCCCCTCCCCTGCATCGAAGACGAACCCGAACCGGCCGATCTGGATGAAATCGCCCGCCTCCAGAGTCTTCTGGCTGACTGAAGCGTTGTTCACCCACACGCCGTTGAACGATTGCTCGTCACGGATGACGTACGCGCCGCCCACCTGCTGGATGCTGGCATGCAAGCGCGACACCGTCATGTCATTCAAGAAGATGTCGCACTGCGGGTTGCGCCCGATGGAGGTGGCATCCGCATTCACTTTGAATTCGGCTCCGCGCTGGGTGCCGCGCACCATGCGCAGGATGGGCGTCTCATGCGCCTCTTCAACGGGAGCTGGCGCTGGAACCGTGTCGGAAGGCGCCTCGATGGGAGAGAAACCTTGCGTGGCGCCGGAGAGCTTGAAACCGCAGACGCTGCACGCGGCTTGACCCGCAACGAGCGGCGCTTGACAGATGGGACATCGTTCATGCATGGATGGAAGGTCCTTCCTCTGGTGCGTGTTGCCGGGTCACGCCTTTTCCAGGATCAGCGGCGTCTCGTTGATGATGACGGAGGTGGCGCTCACGGGCTGGCCCGAGAACGTGCGCACGGCCTTGTCCCACCAGATGCCGACGGCCTCCAGAGGGTTCGGTCCGGCCACGTCCTCGCAAGCCACCAGATCCATGCGCGCGATCTCCTCGTTGTGCTGGTAGAAAACGGCCTGGCCCACGGTCTGGCCGGCAGAGGCGCCCCCGCCCAGATCCGCGAATTCGAATCTCTGGCTGACGTTGCCGTTGGGCGCGAAGACCTCGACCGTGGCATCCGGATCGGCGAAGGTGGCCTTGACCGTCTTGTCCACCCAGCCGTTGAGCGCCACTTCCGCTACCACCGGCACATCCCGCATCTGGCCGTCCAAGGCCATCTGCGCCGTTTCAGGCGAGTTCGCCAACTGATAGTCCACCTGGTTGTTGTACACCCAGCTGAACAGCGTCTCGCAATCGACGAAGCGCTGTTCTTCGGAGACGGACTTCAGCACGATGGCGTACAGCTCCTCACCATCGCGGTTGCAGGCGCCCGCGAAGCAGGGACCCGCCAGGTCCGTGTTGCCCGTCTTGATGCCGCAAGCGCCATCGTAGGAGCCCAGCAGAAGATCGGTGGTGATGAGCTCCACCATCACCGTTTCCTCCCCCCGCTTGACCGGGATCTCTGTGCGGGGGATGTCAGCGAAGCTCCTGAAGCGCTCGTCCTTCATGGCATAGGCGCAGATCCTCGCCACTTCGCGCGCCGTGGAATGCAGGTTCCCGGCGAACTGGCTGCCATCCAGGCCGTGGGGGTTCTCGAACACCGTGTCCGTGCAGCCGAGCTCCGCCGCCTTCTCGTTCATCTTGGCCACGAACGCGTCCAGTGCGCAGGCCGGGTCATCGTAGTCGATGGCGGAGCCGTCAGCCCGGTGCAGGGCCGCGCCCGCCTCCCGCGCCTGAGTCTGGAAATCCACGCCCAGACACTCTGCGATGGCGATGGCCGCGTCATTGCCCGAGGGCACCATGAGGCCTTTCAAGGCGCTCTCCATGGTGAGCACGTCCCCTTCTTTGAGCTCCGCGCTGGACTCGCCCACTGTGGCAGCTGTCCGGCTCACGGTGACCTCGCGATCCATGGAGGAGTTCTCCAGCGCCACCACCGCCGTCATCACCTTCGTGATGGAAGCGATCTGCGTGGGCTCATCGGCATTGCGCGCGAAATATTCCGTGCCATCCGCGCCGCAGACGTACACATATTCCGACCCCAGGTTCGGACTGGACGTGGCCAGGATGCCGCGCTCTCCCATGGCCTGCCCATAGATGAGATCGGACTTGCGCACATCCGCGAACGCTGGGGTGACGCTGAAGGGACCTGCGCAGGCCATGCACGCGGCAAGGGCGCATGCGACGAGAGCCCTGAGCGCGCGCATGGCAGGCTCAGGACAGCTGAGACGATGCAGCAAGGGATGCTCAGAACGCATAGATGTCTTCAGGCTCCGCGATCCTGAAGCCGGCTTGACGCAGCGCTTCGTCGATGTTCTCGTTCTCCACCTTGAAGACGTCTATGGCGGTGTCGTCCCCCACCTTGAAACAGTAGGCGTACTCGATGTTGATGTCAGCGCTGTTGCAGAAATCCAACAGGCGCGCCAGACCGCCCGGCTCGTTCGGCACGTGCACCGCGTTCACCGGGGTCACCGCAGCGCGGAAGCCCGCATCCGTCAGCATCTGCGCCACCTTCTCAGGCGCGTCGCAGAAGATGCGCGCGATGCCGAACTCCGCCGTATCCGCCAGGAACATGGCGTGCATATTGATGCCGGCATCCGCGATGGTGCGCGTGAGGCGCGAAAGCGTGCCCTTCTCGTTCTGAAGGAACACTGTGAGCTGCAAGATCATGCCTGCTCCCCTCTCTTGTCGATGACGCGCTTGGCCTTGCCCATGGAGCGCTCGATGGTCTTCGGTTCAACGATCTTCACATCCACCGCCACCTGCAGGTTCGCCTTGAGCTCCGCCTCCAAGCGACGCTTCAGGTCCTCCAGCTTGCGGACGGTGTCGATGGGATAGTCCGGCTCCGTCTCCACGTGCAGCTCCACATGGTCCAAGGGGCCTTTGTTCGTGAGGATGATCTGATACTGGGTGGCCACCTCCGGGAAGGCGGTGATGACCTGCTCGATCTGCGAGGGGAAGACGTTCACGCCGCGGATGATGAGCATGTCGTCCGTGCGGCCGCGCAAACGGTCGATCTTGCGGTGAGTGCGCCCGCACGCGCAGGGCTCGGACACGATGCGCGTGACATCCCGCGTGCGATAGCGGATGAGCGGGGTGCACTCGCGCGTGAGCGTGGTGATGACCAGCTCGCCCCATTCGCCCTCCGGCAGCACCTCGCCCGTGTCCGGGTCCACGATCTCACAATAGAACTGGTCCTCGGCGATGTGCAGGCCGCCGCGCTCGGCGCATTCCATGGCCACGCCCGGCCCCATGATCTCCGACAGGCCGTAGACGTCGCAGTACTGGACGCCCAGCTTGTCCGATATCTCCTGGCGCATGTTCTCAGAAGCGGGCTCCGCGCCGCAGATGACACCGGAGATCTTGAAGTCCTTCGCTGGGTCGTAGCCCATCTCTATGGCGGTGTCCGCTATGTAGAGCGCATAGGACGGCGTGCAGGCCAAGATGTCCGTGCCGCAGTCGGCCAGGAACTGCACCTGGCGCTTGGTGTTGCCAGATGAGGTGGGAATGACCGTGCAACCCATGGCCTCGCCGCCGGCATGCGCGCCCAAGCCGCCCGTGAACAGGCCGTAGCCGTAGGACACCTGCAGCGTGGATTCGTCAGAGCCGCCCACCATGGCGATGCCGCGGGCGAAGCAATCCCCCCAGTTCTCCAGGTCGCGCGCGGTGTGGCCCACCACCGTGGCCTGGCCCGTGGTGCCGGATGACGCATGGATGCGCGCCACCTCCTTCATGGGCACCGCGAACAGATCGTATGGATACGCGTCGCGCATGTCCTGCTTCACGATGAACGGGAACTTCGCCAGATCCTCCAAGCTTTCCAGATCATCCGGCGTGACCCCCGCCCCATCGAAGGAGCGCTTGAAGAAATCAACGTTCTCATAAGCCTGGGACAGGCTCCATTTCATGCGCTCCAGCTGGAGCTTCGAAAGCTCTTCGCGGGACATCGTTTCGATATCGGGCTGATAGTACATCTGCATCCTTTCCGTTCGCGGGTGGTCAGACAAGGGGCATGGTCGGAGCTCGGAAGGCATCAAGCGGACGATGAGGTTCCCGAGCTCGACGAAGAAGGCGAAGAGCCGGAGCTCCCCGATCCATCACTGGAGCTGTTGGAGGTGCCGGAGCCGTCATCACGTGCGTATTTGCGCTGGATCTCTGCCGTGTCCACTTCAGAACCCACCTTGTACAGTTCATTGGTGGGGGAATACACCGATGAGAACACCTGCTGGCTCACCACGTCGCCTTGGGCGTTCTTCACCGTGCGCGTGACCTCGATGGTCTTGCCGTCAGAGCCGGCCGTCATCTTGACCACCGCAGTGGGCGCGTAGGTGTCATCCACTTCCACCTTGACCTTGTAGGGGTCGCCTTCTCCCCAGTCACCCACCTCCGTGGTGACCGTGAGATCGGGGTCTTCACCGATGAGGTTCACCGTGACGCTGGTGGAGGTGTAGGAAGTGGTGAGGAGCACGTCAGAAGAGCCGTCGTTCTCCCACACCAGATCCAACGTCGGGTATGCGATGGCCGCATCGCGGCCGGCCGGATAAGAAGTGGAGATGAGCGAGTGGTTGTGGCGCTCGATGATGGGCAAGCCTGACTCATACACGGCGTTGAAGACGGTGGTGGCCACCTGGCAAATGCCGCCGCCCGCCTCCTGGGTCATCTCGTCGCCTGAGATGACTCCCGCCTCCTTGAAACCGGCCTCCGCGTTGCAATCCCCCGCCGTCTCATTGAACGACCAGCGGCCGCCATCGGCGCTCACCACCGAATCGTTGATGAGATCGGCCGCTTTCTGGATGTTGTACATACGGTTCATGGTGGAGGTGGTGGAGTTGAACTGCGTGGTGTAGGTGCTGAACTTCGTGACCACTCCATAGGCCAGCGCCTCGTCCAAGGACAAAGGGCCGGAAGTCTGCTGCGTCTGGATGGAGATGCCGAAGCGCTCGCCCGAGACCTGCTGCACTCCCGTCTCACAGAAGCTGCCGAACAGAGCCTGGTCCAACTCTTCCAGCGCCGTGCCCACGTTCGGTATGCTGATCTCTTGGCTGGGAGCCACGCTGACGCCATCCTCCCCCACCTGGAAGGAGACCGTGTAGGATGCATCCTCCTCCACCAGGTTCAGATTCCCCGTGAGCGTCTCCAACGCTTTCTTCTCAGAGAGCACCGGCTTCAGATACCACTTCCCATCGCGCTCGGCCGGAGCGGCCTCCACCCAGGAACCCAGCGTCTCTTTGCTGATGTCCGTGGAAGCGTCTCCGAAATCGAACGATGCGCCCTCTCCCAAGGCCTGGTTCACCGCATCGACCGTTCTCTGCGCGGAAGCCGTGTCCACCTTGAGCGAGACGTATTCAGCCACAGGGATGTAGCGCGGGTCATCCACTTCGCTGTTCAGGAGCTTGTCCGTGAGCGTGTCCTGGAAGACCGTTTCGTTTATCTCATAGCCATCGTGGCCCTCCATCACCGATGCCACGCCGTCCTGGATGGAGAGCCCGGACTCCTGAGCGGGAGAGCCGATGGCCGTGTCCAGATCCGACACCAGCTTGCCGAGCATGGTGGGGTTGTAATCCAGGCGCGCCGGTATCTCATGGGCGCGCATGAGCGTGCTGAGGCGGTCCAGAAGGCCTGTGGCGCGTCCGAACTCGAAAGCCTCAGATGCCAGCTCCTGCACGGGCAGCCGTGCGCCCAACGTGTCGGAGGACTCCACCCAGAGCACCTTGTTCTCGAGGGCGTCCTCCACCGATATCTGTTCCGCCAGCACCTGCTCCTGCATCTGGACCTGGGTCACGTCCGTGTCGCGGGCGGCTTCCTCGGAAGTGAAGATGTAGACGCTGGTGTTCGCCAGCTTGTCCGCATAGCGCGCCGAGATGGCATCGGCCGCCTGCTGCTGGGTCATGCCGCCGACGTCCACATCCCCCACCTTGACGCCTTGATAGACCTTGTCAGCCGTCAAGGCTGAATCGATGAGGAAACCGGCACCCAGCACGAGAATCACCGTCAGCGCGCAGCCGAGGATCCGGCTCTTGCCCCAGAGCGCCAAGAACGCATGTCCGATGCCGCGCCCCGCCAGGGCGATGACGTGCAGAAGTCCCAAAAGGAGCAGCTTCAAGACATCGAACAGCTTAGAGGTCCCTGAACCTCCCGCGTTCCCCGTGCGCTGGGAGCGCTCAGGCACCTGGGCTGCGGCGTATGAGGGAGTGCGAGCGCCGCGCTGCTGGCGGCCCTGCCCTTGGCGCATGCGTTGAGGAGCGGGCGCAGAAGAACGGGAGCGGCCGCTGGCCTGCCCCCGAGCAGGGCGATCAGAAGAGCGGCCCGTGCGCGCGTCTGGCCGGTAGGAGCCAGAACGCGCAGAGCGCCTGGCGCCCGCATCCGGCGCATCCCCGTCAAGCCTGCGCGAGATGCGCGGCTCTTTGCCGCTCACCGTGATGCGGTTCGTGGTGCGCGGGCCTCCGTTCGTGTTCGCTGGACGCAGGCGATCTGGACGCGCATCAGAGCCGCGCCGCGCCGAAGAGGAGCGCGCGGGCCGGGAAGGACGGCCGTTCCCGTCAGGATCCAACGTGAAGTTGCTGCTATAGGCCATGGGACGCCCTTTCGGCCTGGAGCATTCCCCAAGCGCGCGCGCAGTAGAACACGGTCACGCCGATCTGCAGCACCAGGCCCGCATAAACGAGCCAGATGCCCCAGCAGGCCGGATGCCCGTTGAAGCCGGGAAGCCAAGGAACGTCCATCCAAGCAAGGCCGGGGATGAGCGGAACGCCCAAGAGCAGCGCCGCGAAACCGATGAACAACAGCGTGGTGGCCACCTTGCCCGGATAGACAACGGGCACGCGGATGTTGAAGCCCTTCAACAGCACCGCGCCGCCGCCCACCAGGAAGGCCTCGCGCGCGAAGACGATGACGGCGATCCACACCGGGCATTCCCCGATGGCGCAGGCACCCACCACGCCCGTGACCATGAGGACGGTGTCCACCGCTGGATCCAAGAGCTTGCCCAGCTTGGAAACGCTATGGGTGCGGCGCGCCACTTGGCCGTCCACGAAATCGGTCAGAGCGGCCACCGCGAACACGATGACCGCGGCCACGTTCTGACCTTGGAACAACAGCCACAGATACACCGGCACCAAGCACAACCGCGCGAACGAGATGACGTTCGGCGCGGTGAGGATGCGTTCAGTGACGTCTTCGGTCCTTTGTGCCGCGGTGTGGGACATGGCGGTGGTCTGCTGCCCTTCCTTGCATTCGATTTGAAGAGACATTCTACCAATCAACGGGCATGTTTTGCAGCCTGCAACGGAAAACCACGCAGGCCGCAGATCATCACGCGCAGATGTGCAGAAGGGACGTTCCAAATTGCACAGAGGAAAAGAGCATGCGCACTGAATGGCCATTCCTAGATGTGCAAAAGGGACGTCCCAAATTGCACATAGGAAAAGTCTCCCAGTGCGCATGAACATCTGCTATGTGCAATTTGGAACGTCCCTTTTGCACATCTGACGACCTCACGGGTGTGATCTGGAACGTCCCTTTTGCACATCCTGTCGCGTCCTCAGGAAGCCGCCTTCTCCTGTTCGGGCACCTCTTGGCGCACCTCGTGCTTCGCCGTGGCGATGGCCGTGGGAGCCGGATCCATGACCAGGCAGTGCGTGGGGCAGGCCGCCACGCAGCTGCCGCACTGCACGCACATGAACGGCTGGATGGTCCAAGCGCGCTCAGGCTTGCTCGCCTGGATGCAGTGGCAAGGACATGTGCGCTGGCACATGCCGCAGAGGATGCACTCCTCCACATGGTTCACCACATGCCCCTTTTGGCCCGCATAGGGCGCTTTCACCTCCGCCGGATACTGCAGCGTCTCAGGCTTGGAGAACAGCGATTTGAGCGTCATGGCCGCCAGATGGAAACTGCCCATGCCTTCCTACCTTTCAGTGCAGCTGATGCACGGATCGATGGTGAGGATCACCATGTTGACGTCTGCCAGATCGCAGCCTTTGAGCGCCTCCACCATGCCTGCCAGGTTCTGCGAGGTGGGCGTGCGCATGCGCATGCGCTCCAGGAACTTCGTGCCGTTGCCCTGGGCGTAGTAATAGCATTCCCCGCGCGGCTGCTCCAGCACGTTCGCAGCGCGCGCTCCCGGCTCCGGGCTGCCCTTCACCTTCACGGAGATGTCCCCCGCCGGGATCTTCGCCGACAATTCCTTGATGATCCGGATGGATTGCAGCACCTCTTCGCAGCGCACCTTCACGCGCGCGTAGCAATCTCCCTGCGCGTCCGTGATGGGCTGGAAATCCGTGAGCGCTCCGTACGCGCCCCGCCCGAAGGAGCGCACGTCATAGGCCACCTCGGAGGCGCGGGCGAACGGGCCCACCATGGAAAGCTCCAGCGCCTGTTCGCGGGTGAGCGCGCCCACGCCCACCGTGCGGTTCTTGACGGACATGTCCGTGAGCAGGGTGTCCATGATCTGCTGGTATTCGTCCGTGATGCCGTCCAGCACGCCGCAGATGGCCTTCAGCTCAGAGTCCTCGATGTCCCGGTTCACGCCGCCCACGCGCACCACGGACAAGATCACGCGGCCGCCGGTGGTCTTCTCGAAGATGTCCAGCACGCGTTCGCGCAGACGCCAGCAGTGCATGAACATGGATTCGAACCCGAACGCGTCAGCCGCCAGGCCCAACCACAGCAGGTGCGAATGGATCCGGGACAATTCGTGCCAGATGACGCGCAGATATTCTGCGCGCGCGGGCACTTCCACGCCCATGAACGCCTCCACCGTCTCAGCGTAGCCCAGCGAATGCCCCATGGCGCAGATGCCGCAGATGCGCTCCGCCACATAGATGAACTGGTTGTAGTCCCGCGTCTCCACCAGCTTCTCAAGACCGCGATGCACGAAGCCGATCTGCGGGAGCACGTCCACGACGGTCTCGTCCTCCACCACCAGATCCAGATGCAGCGGCTCCGGCAGCACCGGGTGCTGCGGCCCGAACGGGATGACCGATGCCTTGCCCATTATGCGTCCCTCCCGTCTTCCGCTTGCTTCTTCACCTTGGCTTCCATGGCTGCGCGCACCTTCGCCGCCTTCTCAGGGGGCATGGCGGCCAGTTTCGCTTCCATCTCAGCATCCAGCGCCGCTGCATCCGCCTTCGCATCAGTGGCAGATGCAGCCTCTCCGGCCGCCTTCGCAGTCTTCGCGGCCTCAGCCTTGGCCTTCTTTTCCGCCAGCTTGCGCTGCTTCTCCTGTTCCGCCAGCTTCTCCGGCGAGATGATGGTCATGGGCGATTCCGTGGACAGACGGTAGAAGTTGCCCAAGAAGTCTATGGCCAGCCCGTCGAAGGGGATGCCGAACAGGTCGTGGATCTCGTTCTCGCAGACGAATGCCTCCAGGTACACGTCCGTGATGGAAGCCAGACGCGCGTCCCGCGGCAGCGCTTCCACCACCGCATTGTCCAGCAGGCCGTCCTTCATGTAGGAATAGACCACGTCCACGCTGTCCTCATTGTTGACGGCCAGCATCTGCACGTAGCGCCAGCCCTCCGCCTTGCGCGCAGCCGCGTCCGCGTGGACGTCAGAGGCGGCCAAGATCCTGAACTCAGTGGAAAGATGCATCAGGCACGCCCTTTCTTCTCGGATTTGAGCTTCTCCGCCTTCTCATCCAGCACAGCCACGCCCGCCACGATGGCGTCGATCAGCGTTTCAGGGCGCACTGCGCAACCGGGCGCGTACACGTCCACCGGAATGGCCTGGTCAACGCCGCCGATGACGTTGTAACAGTCATGGAAGATGCCGCCAGAACAGGCGCAGATGCCGCAAGCCACCACCACCTTCGGCTCCACCATCTGGTCGTAGATCTGACGGACCACATCGATGTTCTGTTCGTTCACCGATCCCGTGACCAGGAAGATGTCCGCGTGCTTGGGATTGCCCGTGTTCACCACGCCGAAGCGTTCGCCATCGAAGCCCGGGCAGAGCGTGGCCAGCACTTCGATGTCGCAGCCGTTGCAGCTGGAACCGTCGTAGTGGATGACCCACGGGGATTTTCCGGAATACGCCATGGTTCCGCCTCCTCTCACAGAAACGCCAGCACGGCAAGGTTGATGCCGCCGGCCACGAGCGCCACCGCCCAGGCAGACTTCAGCATGAACTGCCACTTGACGCGCGCGAAGTTGTTGTCGATCAAGATCTCAAGGAAGTACGCAGCCAAGGCCGCGACCACGCCCACGATGAGCGTCACCGGGCCGCCCCACACGAAGAACAGCCCGATCCACCCTAAGAACAGCACGTTCTCGCACCAGTGGAGGATCTCCACCAGCCCGAGGGTCGACCCGGACATCTCCGTGGTCATGCCGCGGACGATCTCTTGGTGGGCATGGTGGGACATGGACAGGTCGAACGGGGATTTCCTGAGCTTGATGGTGAGGATGAACATGAGCCCGAGAAAAACGGGCCAGATGCACACGATCACCGGTGCATCCAGCGCGAACACCGCGCTCACATCGAACGTGCCCCAGCCGCCGAAGGGCAAGAGCGCCGCGGTGGCCATGTAGAACGCCACGGAGAACAGGAGCACCATGGGCTCGTAGGACATGACCTGCAGCGTCTCGCGCGCCGCGCCCAGCTCCGCGTAAGGCGAGCGGGATGAATAGGCCGCGATGATGAAGAACAGGCTTGAAAGCGTGATCACGAACACGCACATCAAGAGGTTGCCGCCGGAAAAGAAAATGCCGCCGGCGATGATGGCGAAGATGAGCGCGCAGATGACGTAGGCGTCCTGCACGCCGTTCACCGTGACGCCCTCCTTCTCGAAGAGCTTGCGCACGTCGTAGTAGGGCTGCAGAAGCGGCGGTCCCACGCGCCCCTGCATCCGTGCGGACAGCACGCGGTCCACGCCTGCCAGCAAGCAGCCGACCACCGGTGCCAGCACCGCGAACGCGATGATGCCGATGACCACCGCCACGAAACCCTGGATCGCGAAACCTTGGATATCCATCGCAGTCCCTCCCCTACACCAGCGCCACGCCACAGAGCGCCAAAAGCGCCGCGGCGGCCATGAGCACGCTGTTGAACACCACGCCCACCGGCGCCATGCGCTTCTCGCCGAAGACGTCTTCCATGTACCAGTTGCGCGCCGTGGCCAGGCTCTCATCCGACAGGGAGTTCTGGAACGCGCGCGTGGCGTCATCCCGGGAGACGCCGGACAGATACACGCCCACCGTGCGCTTCTTCGAACGGCCCAGCCCACAGAACAGCGCGATGACCACCACGCAGACGCAGACGCTGCCGATCCAGAGATTGTCCGCGGCGATGTCCTGCCCGGCCATGCCGAACACGGAGATGACGTAGGGCTCCACCATGGTGGCGGAAATGACGGGCAGCAGCACGCAGGCGGCCACCAACAGGATGGCCATGAGCAGGATGGAGGCCCATTCACTTGAGGTGACGTCGCGTTCCACGTTCTCAGGATCGCCCGCGATGCCCGCGAGCTTCCCCATCCACTTCGCCCAGAACATGAACGTGGCGGCAGAGCCGAAGGCCAGGATGATGATGAGCGCCACCTGGTCCATCTGGACGAAGGAGACGAGCGTGGCCCACTTGGCCACCAGCATGCCGAAAGGCGCGATGAACATGCCCATGATGCCCAGCATCATGAAGCGCGCCAGGCGCGGCATGCGCTCGAAGAGCAGGTCCATGTCCTCGATGTCCCGGCTGCCGATGTGGTGCTCGGCCGTGCCCACGCACAGGAACAGCAGAGACTTCGCGATGGCATGGAAAAGGATGAGGAACGTGGCCGCCCAGACCGCCTCAGGCGTCCCCACGCCCGCGCACGCGGTGATGAGCCCCAGGTTCGCGATGGTGGAATAGGCCAGCACGCGCTTGGCGTTGGTCTGGGAGATGGCCATGAACGAGCAGAGCAAGAACGTGATGGAGCCCACCAGCATCACCATGACGGAGGGAACAGGGCTCACCAAAAAGCACGGCGCCAGCTTCACCAACAAGAACACGCCCGCCTTCACCATGGTGGATGAATGCAAGAGCGCGCTGGTGGGCGTGGGCGCCACCATGGCTCCCAAAAGCCAGGTCTGGAAGGGCATCTGCGCGGCTTTCGTGATGCCCGCGAACGCCAAGCAGACCACCGCCAACAGCACCAGCGCCGGGTTCGCGATGCCGATCTCGATGAACTCATGGAGCGAGAACGTGCCCACCTGCGTGGCGCACAGAAGGAGCGCCAGGATGAAGCCGATGCCGCCGGCCAGGTTCATGACGATCTGGCGGAAGGCGTTGCGGATGGCCTCCTCGGTGCGCGTGTAGCCGATCAAAAGGAACGAGCACAGGGTGGTCACTTCCCAGCCGGTGAACATCCATGCCATGTTGTTGGAGAACACGATGACGTACATGGCGGACAAGAAGATGAACATCAGCGCGAAGAACAGCGGCCGGCGGTCCTTCGCGCCTTCCGGCTCGTGGGCTTGGAAATCCTTCATGTAGCCCAGCGCGTAGACGCAGATGCCCGAACCGATGATGCCGATGATGAGCACCATCATGATGGTAAGGGAATCCACATAGAGGCCATGAGACACTTCCATATCGTGCGCGAACGCGAATTCAACGTAGAGCACCACGACGATCTGCACGAGCGCTAGAACGCCCGCCAAAGCGTTGGCATGCCGCACCGCGAACGCCACGATGACGATGACGCAGATGCAGCTCACCACCGTGCAGGCAGCGTCCGCCACCGCCGAAGAGCATTCGAAGAGCACGAGGCCCGTGCCCAGATGCATGCACGCCAGCGCGATGGACGCGGCTGCAGTGACCGCCGCCCCCGCCACCACCAGCACATTGCGCGCCGCATCGTTTCTGATGACATACACCAGCACCGCGATGAGCGCCGGGAATGCCATGAGGAATAGGAGCATTTCCATGCCGTTCCTCCTCTGGAATGGGAATCAACGCATCTGACTTTAGCAAAGGAGGATGGCACCCCCTGAGCCGTGGCGCGCGCTCAGCCTGCATTGCTCGGTGAAGGGAGCGCGCATGAAGGACGGCTCCGCATGAGCGGCAGCATCGGGTGCGCGAACGGTTCTCAGATGGAAACAAGAAGATTGGAGGCGACGTCCGGATTCGAACCGGAGATGAAGGCTTTGCAGGCCTCTGCCTTACCACTTGGCCACGTCGCCCCGAAGGCGAACCTGCTTTCAAAAAGAGCCGACCCATCAAATCTGATTAGGCCGGCCCCTGCAGGCAATGGAGCGGACAACGGGGTTCGAACCCGCGACCCCCACCTTGGCAAGGTGGTGCTCTACCAGCTGAGCCATGTCCGC
>CANSWY010000002.1 GCA_947650915.1 uncultured Eggerthellaceae bacterium
GCAGCCACTGCATGCCCATCAGCTGGTTCACCGTGGGCGGGTTGTTCATCCAGCACCAAGGATCGTTCGGCACTTCGTAGAAGTTGTTGTTCGCAATAGCAGAGATGCCGGACCACGCCGCATCAGAGCCCACGGTGCCATAGATGCTGCCCTTCTGGAAGATGATCAGATCCGGGTTCCAAACAGCGATCTGCTCCAGGCTGACCTCATTGCCGTTGCCCTTGCTGGAGGCATCTTCCACGACCACCACGTTGTTCGCCACCATGTCCACCACCTGCGCCTGCACCGACGTCTTGGCAATGGCGTTCAGGCCATTGTCCCCCAGAAGGTACGCCATGCTCACACGTTGATCCTCAGGGATGGCGGCCATGGCGTCCTTGACCTCGTTGTACACACGCGTGCAGTAATCGGACAGCTCAGCGCCGCGCTCTTCCATGCCCAGCAGATCGCCCAGCATCTGGTAGGCCGCGCCGTAGTCATCCAAGTAGGCTTCCACGAACACCACCGGGATGCCCAGCTGCTCCTGCAGCGCGTCCAGGCTCTCTTCGGTGTCCTTCTTCACTTCGCCGGTATCAATGATGACCTGCGGCTCAGCGGCAGCAACGGCCTCGCGGTTGAAGTCATCCTTGGCACCCAGCACCGCGCCGAACACCGGGCGATCCTTGAATTTGTCGCCGAAGATGGCCAGCTGGTCATCGGTCAGCGCTTGCGAAAGCCCCACCATCTTGTCCGGTGCCATGGTGAGCAGCACCTGTTGGGCCGTGTGGCCTGACGGGCAGATGCGGTCCAGCTGCGCCGGCAGCTCCACTTCGCGGCCGAGTGAATCCGTGAACACCCGCGCGTCCGCCGTGGCCACCTGCGAAGACGCGGACGGATCCGCAGAGCCTCCGCCTCCGTTCGACGTGCAGCCCGTGAGCACGACCGCTCCCATGCAGAGCGCGCCCGCGCACAACGCCGCGGCTGCCCCCTTCGCCAACAGTTCCTTGGATGAACGCATCAGTTGCCTTCCTTTCGATTCCCTTCCTGGATCTGTTCCACCTCGTGCACAGGCACGCACACGCGCACCTTGTCACCATAAAGAGAGTTGACCTCCACGTCCACGCTGTATAGTCCGCTGATCAGCTCCGAAGTGATCACGTCGGCCGGCGCGCCATAGGCATCCACACGGCCGTCCCGCAGCACCAGCGTCTTGTCCGCGTAGAGGAACGCGTGATCCGGGTTGTGCGTAGACTGGATGATGGACAGACCTTCGCGCGCCAGCTGGCGAACGCAGGACAACACGCGCACGGTATTGCCGTAATCCAGCGCGCTGGTGGGTTCGTCCATGACGATGGTGCGCGCGTTCTGCGCCAGCGCCCGGGCGATAAGCACCAGCTGCTGTTCGCCGCCTGAGATCTGCATGTACGGACGGTGCGCGAACTCTTGGATGCCGATGTGCTTCAGCGCCGCATACGCACGCTTGCGCTGTTCGCATCCGGGATTCGTCAGCGGTTTCAGGTCAGAACCGGTGGCCATGAGCACCACGTCCAGCACCTCGTAGTCGTACACCGGCGCATGGGATTGCGGGATGTAGGACACTTCCTTCGCCCGTTCGCGGATGGACAGGCGCTTCAGATCCTTGCCGTTCACCAGCACCTCTCCCTGATGATCCCGGTTGAGTCCCAGGATGCAGCGAAACAACGTTGACTTCCCCACCCCGTTCGGCCCCAGCACGTTCACCAGCGTGCCGTCCGGGATATCGAACGTGAGATCATGCAGCACTTCGTGCAGACCGTAGGCGAACGTGAGGTTCTTGACGGAGATGCTCATGGCTCACACCCGCTTCTTCCGCGTGATCAGATACAGGAAGAACGGCGCGCCCACGAACGCCGTGAGGATGCCGATGGGTATCTCCGCCGTGGTGGCCAGACGCGAAATATCGTCCACCAGCAGCAGGAAGCCCGCGCCCATCAGCATGGATGCCGGAATGAGCTTGCGATGATCCGCGCCCACCAACATGCGGCACAAGTGCGGGATGACCAGGCCCACCCAACCGATCATACCCGTGACGGACACGCAGGCGGCCGTGAGGAACGTGGCCACAACGATGACGATGATGCGCAGCCGGCGTGCGTCCACACCCATGGTGGAGGCTTCGTCGTCACCTATGGTCAGGATGTTGATGCGCCAGCGCAGAACGAACATCACCGCACAGCCCACCAGCAAGATGGGGAACACGGCTGCAACCTGGTCCATCTTCGCGCCGGTCAGGCTGCCCATGAGCCAATACGTGATGTCCGCCAGCTCGTCCGTGGGGTCCGCGATCAACTTCGTGTAGGACACGCCCGCCTGGAAGAGCGAGCTGACCATGACGCCCGCCAGCACCACGATCATCATGTGGTTGCCTTTCGCGCGCGAGCTGATGAGCAGCACCAGGAACACGGTGAGCAGCGCAAAGCAGAACGCGGAGACAGACACCATCACCGCAGTGAACCCAGCCAGGATGGCCACCGCCGCACCGAAGGCTGCGCCTTGGCTGGCACCCAGGATATCTGGAGAGACCAGCGGATTCTGGAACGTGCCCTGATACGCTGCGCCTGCAACGGAGAGGCCGCAGCCCACCATGAGAGCCATCAGGATGCGCGGCAGGCGCACATTGAAAAAGAGCGTTTGCTGCTGATCCGTCCAAGTCTGTTCCAGCGGGATGACCTGGTTCACCAGCATGGCCAACGCTTGGTCCGGGCTGATGGGATAGCGGCCCAACATGAGGGAGATGGCCACCAGGATCACCGCGAACACGGCAAGCCCCGCAATGACCGCGTTGGCGCGCTCCGCCGCCCGCGACCGCGCTTCGCAGGGTGAGCAGATCTTTCGTTGGCTCAGGAGCACATTTTATCCTCAGGTAGATATCATTCCTATATGAGTATTATACACATATAAGGATGAATAGTGCTCGATTTTCCTCCTTCGAACAGAACCAAGGTCACAAGAAGATGGAGGGACGGGACCTCGTGCTTCGCAGAAGAAAAGCGCCCGAACGGAGAGAGCGGCCTTGAGCAAGGCGTTCGCAGCCACCCCAGCGGGCCGCGAAACGCTCCTCTGCCAGCGCAGCTCGTCGATCCGATCAGCGCCCGTGGGCAGAGGAAACTGCTCAACGGAACGCGACGGATTCCGTTGAGCGGAACAACCCTGCGAAAATCAGTACAGCTTGGCGCCGGCAGGGA
The DNA here is from genome assembly GCA_947650915.1 of uncultured Eggerthellaceae bacterium. Lineage (GTDB taxonomy): Bacteria > Actinomycetota > Coriobacteriia > Coriobacteriales > Eggerthellaceae > MGBC163016. The sequence goes on from CANSWY010000002.1 coordinate 3,204, forward strand.
TGGCGTCGTCCACCATGAGCACGTGCAGGCGCTCTTCAGGTTCGCCGTCAGCGCCCGGCACCTCATGCACGGCGCTGATGATCATGCCGCAGGAATCCACGCCCATCATCTTGCGCGGGGGCAGGTTCGTGATGGCGATGAGCGTCTTGCCCACCAGCTCTTCCGGTTCGTAATAGGCGTGGATGCCCGACAGGATGACGCGGTCTTCGCCGGTTCCGTCATCCAGCGTGAACTGCAAGAGCTTCTTGGACTTCGGCACAGCTGAGCATTCCTTCACCTTCACGGCGCGGAAATCAGACTTGCTGAACGTGTCGAAATCCACCTGGTCTTCGAAGAGCGGTTCGATCACGATGTCCTCGGATGTGCAAACGGGACGTCCCAAATTGCACATAGGATCAGTCTTTTCTGTGCGCACGTCTTCTTCTATGTGCAATTTGGAACGTCCCGTTTGCACATCTTCGTCCCTCATGTGCGGGAACAGCAGCACGTCACGGATGGTGGGGGCGTCCGTCAGCAGCATGACCAAACGATCGATGCCGATCCCCACGCCGCCTGCCGGCGGCATGCCGTACTCCAGTGCGCGGATGTAGTCAGCGTCGAAGCCCATGGCTTCGTCGTCTCCCATGTCCTTCGCCTTGACCTGGGCCATGAAGCGCTCCGCCTGGTCAACCGGATCGTTCAGTTCCGTGAAGGCATTCGCGTATTCATGGCCACAGATGAACAGTTCGAAGCGCTGGGTCAATTCCGGGTTTTCCGGGTGCTTCTTGGCCAGCGGGCTGACCTCCAAAGGATGGTCGATCACGAACGTGGGTTGGACCAGCTTCTCTTCGGCTACCGCTTCGAAGATCTCAGCGATCAGCTTGCCGCGGCCCCAAGCGTCTTCAGCCTTGCCGCCGCATCGTTCCAGGATGGCCACCAGCTCATCCCGTGAACGCGCGAACGAAACGTCCTCACCGGCACCTTCGGACGCCAGTTCGATCATGGATGCCACGCGCCAGTCCCCTGACAGATCCACCGCCTGGCCCTGGTATTCCACCTGCAACGTGCCAGAGGCCGCCTGGGCGGCCGCCTGGATGCAGCCTTGGGTGAGGCGGATCATGGAATCAAGGTCACCGAACGCCTCGTAGGCTTCCATGGTGGTGAATTCCGGATTGTGGTACGGGTCCATGCCCTCATTGCGGAAGATGCGGCCCATCTCGAACACCTTCGGGAAACCGCCCACCAGCAGGCGCTTGAGCGGCAGCTCCGTGGCGATGCGCAGATAATAGTCCCGATCCAGCGCGTTGAAATGCGTGACGAACGGCTTCGCGTTCGCGCCGCCGATGATGGGACTCAAAAACGGCGTTTCCACCTCGTAGTAACCCTGATCCTCCATGAACCGGCGTATGGCAGACACGATCTTGAACCGCTTCTGGAACGTTTCGCGCACCTCAGGGTTCATGACCAGATCGACGTAGCGCTGACGGTAGCGCGTCTCTTTGTCCGTCAGGCCATGGAACTTCTCCGGCAGCGGGCGCAGGCTCTTGGACATCAGCTCAAAGGAGGTGACGGCCACCGAGAGCTGGCCGCGCTTGGTGCGCATCATGGTGCCGTGCGCCGCGATCCAGTCGCCCACGTCCAGATCCTTGATGGCAGCGAACGCCTCTTCGCCCAGCGCGTTGATGCGGCAGAACAGCTGGATGGTGCCCGTGGCGTCCATCAGCTCCAGGAACGCCACCTTGCCCTGCACGCGGCGCGCCATCACGCGCCCGGCGATGGCCACCGCATCTTCGGTGTCTTCGCCATCAGCCAGGCCGGCGTAGCGTTCATCCAGCTCAGCCACGGTGTGCGTTGGAGTGAACGCGTGACCGTAAGGATCCACCCCGGCATTGATGAGCGCCTCGCGCTTGGCGCGGCGCACCTGGATGGGATCGTCTTCGATGGCCTGGACCGTCTCTTCCATTTGCTGCCCTTTTCTCGTTTTTGGATGAGCGTAGAACCGTTAATGCTCGATCTTCAAGATTTCGATCTCAGTCTCACGACCAGTGGGGCCGGTGACCGTGAACACATCGCCCTTCTTATGGCCCAGAAGCGCCGCACCGATGGGCGATTCGTTGGAGATCTTGCCGTTGTGCGCATCGGATTCAGCAGCGCCCACGATGGAGAGCACGCGTTCCTTGCCGCCCATCTTCACCGTGACCGTGGCGCCGATGTTCACCTTGGAAGAGCGCTTGGGCGTGCTGACCACCGTGGCCTCAGACAGGATGCGCGTGATCTCAGCGATGCGCGCCTCCATCATGCCCTGTTCGTTCTTCGCGTCGTCGTATTCGGAGTTCTCAGAGATGTCGCCGAATTCGCGCGCCACCTTGATGCGCTCACCTATTTCTGCGCGCTTCTCCGTTTCCAGGTAATGCAGCTCCTCCTCCAGCTTCTGGCGGCCTTCGGGAGTGAGGATGTAGTTGCTGTCTGCCATGGGTTTCCGCTCCTTTTCAACATTGAAGCACGCTTGGCGGATGCAAGCGTGCCTCTTTTACTTTCATATGATGCGGCCGTGCGCCGCGCAGCTGAGGGCTATTCGGCCTTTTTGACGACGACCTTCTTCACCGTCTTCTTGGGCGCTTCAGCCTTAGGCTCTTCCTTGACGTGAACCTCCTCCACCACCTCTTCGATGACCTCCACGTCATCGTCTGTGGCGTCTTCGGCTTCCTTCTTGCCCGCGCCCATGCCGTCACGCAGGCCCTTCACCGTCTTGCCGAGCGCACTGCCCAGTTTCGGCAGGTTCTTCGGCCCGAAGATGAGGAGCACCACGACCAGGATGATCAAGAGCTCGGGAACGCCCATTCCGAGGATCTTCATGAATGCCTCCAAATGCCTTGGTTTTCAGTGCGCAAAAGGGTAACACAAACGCATTCGGCCTGCGCGGGGAGAACGGCCGCTCTGCGCCGTTTCCACGGGATGGTCACGCGGTGCGATGGCAGACGCAGGACCACTTCGCGCCCGTGCTCTGCGCGAAGTGACACCCCACGCCCGAAGCCCGTTCGCAGGCGGTGCTGGAAGCCATGCCCGCGAACAGGGACCCATCCGGCTGGCCGCCGGTCATGGCCGCCCAGCTGAGCTCTGCCAGCTGGCGCATGCCGCGGGCAGTGGGATGCGTGCCATCCGATGCTTCGTAGTCCAGCCCGAACGCGGCCACATCCGCCACATCACAGCCGTTCGCAGCCGCTGCGCACTTGATGGCGCGGTTGTAGTCCGCAACGGATATGCCGCGCAGCTGCGGGCAGAAGGTGGGCTGCGCGCTTCCCGCCACGCGCCCAGGCAGGAGCGTCATGCAGCGCACCGCGGCCTCTGGTGCCACCGCGCGGATGCCCTCCAGCATCTCATCGTAGGCACGCGCGAATTCCTGCAGCGCGCCCGCTGGTGCCAGCCCAGGTTCGAAGCCCGCTTCCTGTGCGCTGGAACCACCCGGCGCTGCTTCAGAGCCGCCGCGCGCTTGCGCATCAGCGCTGCCCCAACCGTAATCGTTGATGCCGATGAAGACCAGCACTTCATCCGGCGTTTCGCCCGCCGCACCCAGGATCTGCCGCGCCCGTTCGGGCGTGCGGGCCGCCGGGAACCCCGCACCGGCCACCATGCCGCCTGAAAACGCCGCGTTGGCGAGCAGCGTGCCGCCCGCGCGTTCGATGACCTGCGCCCACCACGTGTCTGCCGGACGCGTCACGCCGGTGCCGTTCGTGTCCGCCGCATCGTAATAGGTGCGGTTGCCAGCCACCGTGACGCCTTCGAAGGTTGAGATGGAATCACCCAACACGGAAATGAGTTTGCCCATGGCAGAACCTCGCTGAAGATGGGATGCGGGCCTGTCCCGCTCTTGTATACTTTAGCCCATTCCCACTCCCAACAGACATCGGGGGCATGCCTTGAACAGTCTTCTTGATCGCGCGGAAAACCTGGGCGCGAACCGCTATCTTGACACCCGCGGCACCATCAACGAACCCATCCCGTTCACTCAAGCAGTGATCCAGGGGCTGGCTCCGGGCGGCGGCCTGTTCGTGCCGGAGGCGCTGCCGCAGTTCACACTGGATGAGATCACCTCCTTGGCTGAACTCCCCTACCCCGAACGCGCCGCACGCATCTATGAAGCGTTCAACATAGACCTGGCTGATGAGGCCATCGCACGCCTCATGGACGCCTCCTACGGCGCGAACTTCGATGTGCCGGAAGTCTGCCCCATCACGCCTCTGGCCGACGGCATCCATCTGCTGGAGCTGTGGCATGGCCCCACCAGCGCTTTCAAGGACATGGCGCTGCAATGCCTGCCGAACTTCTTCGCCGCCAGCGCTGCCAAGCTGAAAGGCGAGGGCAAGCTGGACACGGATCTCTGCATCCTGGTGGCCACGTCAGGAGACACCGGCAAGGCGGCCTTGGAAGGCTTCAAAGGCGTTGACGGCGTCTGCGTGGGCGTGCTGTACCCGGATGGCGGCGTGAGCGACATCCAACGCAAGCAGATGGTCACCACCACGGGCAACAACGTGCACGTCTGGGCCTTGCGCGGCAACTTCGACGACTGCCAGCGCATGGTGAAGCGCATCTTCGCAGACGATGCGTTCGCGTCAGAGCTTGCGGATGCGGGCTGGGCGCTCTCCAGCGCGAACTCCATCAACTGGGGACGCTTGCTGCCGCAGATCGTGTATTACATCTCCGGCTACGCCAGCATGATGGCATCGGGTGCCATCAGCGCGGGCCAAGCCCTGGACGTCTGCGTGCCCACCGGCAACTTCGGCAACATCCTGGCTGCGTGGTACGCGAAGCAGATGGGAACGCCCATCGACCAGCTGTTCTGCGCCAGCAACGAGAATCGCGTGCTCACGGATTTCATCAACACGGGAACCTATGACATCTCCTCCCGTGAATTCGTGCTCACCCCCTCTCCTTCCATGGACATCCTGGTGTCTTCGAACCTCGAGCGCCAACTCTTCGAATTGACCGGCCGCGATGGCGGTGCCATCAGCCAGTGGATGGCCGACCTGAACGGATCGCGCCGCTTCCAGGTGGACAAGGACACGTTCGCGCGCCTGCGCGAAACGTTCCGCGCGGATGCCATCACGAACGCGGAATGCCTGGAGACCATCAAACGCGTGTTCGACGAACAGGGCTATCTGATGGATCCGCACACCGCGGTGGCCTTCGCTGCGGCAGAGAACCTGAAAGGCATCAATCCCGTGCTGGTGGCCAGCACAGCCCACTGGGCCAAGTTCGGAGACAACGTCTACCGCGCTCTGCACGGCATCGCGCCCGGAGAGGCCCTGCCTCCTGAGGCAGCGGGCCTCACGGGATGCCAGCTGAACCGCCTGATCGCAGAGGAGACCGGCAAGCATGACATCCCTGCCGGCTTGGCTGGCCTGGATGACGCGGAAGCGCGCTTCACCACCGTGCTGGATGCTGACGAACCTGCAACGGAGCAAGCTGTGGAAGCGTTCATCAGCACGCAGAATGGGTAAACTGTCCTCTGACCGGTCACCTTTGAGGGAGGGTTCATGAGCAAGCTGAGCAAGCTGGAGGCCACCGTCCGCCTCACCGTGGAGAATCCGAAACAGAAGGGCGGCTCGGTGTTCGGACCGGGCATCGCCGCGCTCTGCACGGGCGTACAGGAGCTGGGTTCCCTCAACGCTGCCGCGAAATCCATGGGCATGGCGTACAGCAAAGCTTGGCGCATCATCAAGGACACGGAGACCGCATTGGGCTTCCCCCTGCTCATCAGAGACGGCGCGCACGGCAGCACGCTCACGGAAGAGGGATCACAGCTGCTTGGCATCTATGCCTCTATCCAAGAGAAACTGACCAAGGAATCCGTGAAGCTCTACCAGAAGCTCGCTCAGTAAGCGCTCATCCGCGGCAACCGCACGCTCTTGCGCAGGAAGATGTCCTCCGAAGGCGGGGGCTTTCGGAGGACGCACTCCGTCCAGGGCTTCTGATGGCTGCGACCCCTCTTCAGAAGAAGATCCTCCCGTGGCACCGCACAGCGGCTGCGCCTGCGCGCGCTGAGCCGCTTTCGCTTCCAGCGCTGGATTGCTGCCGAAACGGTACATGCAGTTGAAGCACGTGTCCATGTCCGCGAACAGGCGCGCGCGGCAGACCGGGCACGTCTTCACATCTGTTTCCACCAGCCCTGAACTTCCAGCATCGGGCTGCAAAGCATCCTCGTCGCCTGTGATGGGTGCTTGCGCATCGGCCGCCAGCAGCATGGTCTCATTCATGGGGCACCCCCAACCTGATCCGGTCCCCCGCCTTGAGCCAGTCCCCTTCTTGAGAGAAACGTTCTGCCACCATGGATGCCCCTTTCCGCTTGATGCGCCTGCGCGCGCTCACCTTGCGATGCACTTCCAACACATCACCCTCTTTCGATATGAACGCCACATCCAGCGGATGGCGCATGCCGAACGTATGGATGTCATGGCACGGCACCAGCAATCGCGTGATATCGTCCGGTTCACGGAAGAGCATGCCGCGCATGCGCTCTGAGACCGTGGATGCGATCTGGAACCGCTCCACCTTGCCCTGAAGGCTCATGACCCATTTCCGATCCTTCGTGCCCCGTCCGTCTCGGACGAAATGGGCTGAATATGCAAAACGGCCTCCCATCCGGTCGCGGTTTCCCGTGCGCTTGCCGTCATCCACCTGCACATCCCCTCGTCTTTCCTCAAACTGATCACTCCCTCGCCATCGTCAGCCACCACGCACCATCCGCGCTCCTCCAGCAGGTCGTTGATATCCCTTCCGGTCGCCTGCCCCGAAGCAGCGCTCAAGAACACCGCCTCGAATCCTTCGGTGGCGTACCACTCATCGAACGCCGTCACATCCAGCACTTCCCGCGCGAACCAGGAAGGCACCGCTGATGCGTCAACCGTGAAGCCGACGTCTGTCATGGCCGTTTCCAACGATGCCCCTTCCATCACCGCCTGGAACACCGCTCGCGATGCCGCGTTCGCCGTGCCCCCGTCTCCGGAAGCACGCTCTGCCGCTCCCAACACTGCGCAGATGGCCATGCCGATGCAGCAGAGCGCGGAGCACGCCCGTGCGAAACGGCGCTTCTGGATGTCGCTGCCTGCTCGCGCTCTCACGCCCCTATCCATCAGGCATCACCTGCGCATCCGGTGCATACCTGTCCAGCGCCAATTCCGTTGCGTGTGAAAGCTTCGGCACCGGGACGCCCCAGATCTGCGTGCGCAACCCCATGCCAAAGAGCGTGGGCGCGAACGAATGCGTGATGCGGAAACGATCCACGCCGTCTTCCGCAGCCAGCGCCACGCATTCCACCGCCCCCGCATCCAGCTGCAGTTCGGCTTCCACCGTTGCCTCGATGCGTGCAGCCAAGTCAGCTGATGCCTCTTTCGTGGACGGGGAGGCGGCGATGGCGCGCACCGCATTGCGCGCCGCGCGGTCGAATGACGCGCACTGGCCGAAGAACAGCAACGCGTTCACAGCGATGACTGCGATGACGATGGCCACCGGAAAGACGATGCAGAGCTCCACGGTCATCTGGCCGCGCTCGTCCCGCTGATGCCAGCGCCTCTTCCAGCGTGGAATCGCAGCCGGTGCCGCTCCGGTCACTGCCATGACCGGTCACCCGTCACAGTGGAAGCGGCCGATCCCAACGCTGAGAGTGCTGATGCCAACAGGCTGCTGGAGCCGTCCACGCTTCCCGGCACCGCCCAGTTGATGACGCGGCCACCGCCGAACGGAAGCTCTACCTGCGCGATCTGGATGCGGTCATCTGACAGTTCATCCAGCCCGTTCAAGGCACTGCCGAACACAGCCCCAGCGAAGCTGGTGCTGGTCGTCGATCCGGCCAGCGCAGCATCCTTCGCTTCGATGAACCGCACGCAGACCACATCGTCTCCCGCTTCCGCCACATGACGCGTGTTCAACACCTGCGGCTTGCGGCACGCGGTGTCCGCCGGCTCCAGGCCTGCAGCCGCGATGACCGTAGACAGCGCATCGGCCGCCCACGCCCCAATGCCGCCCGCGCTGTTCTGGGAGAACGAATCCAACCCGCGCTCCACCGCATCCTGGAGCGCCGCTTGTCCATCCTCATACGCCCGCAAGACCGCCATCCACGCGCCGACCGCTGCCGATGCAGCCGCACCGATGCCGCCCGTTCCCGGCACCAGGGAAGCGATGCTCTCCGTCACCAACGCACCCGCGCTCTCCGTGCCGTCTTCCACCAGCGCAGCAGCCGACACCGCTGCACGCGTGCCCAGCGTGGCGCCCCCAGAAACGAACGAGCTCTCGAACCCGGCATCTGCCGCGTTCTGCGCACTGTTCACCGCAAGCGCGATGGCCCCGAACCGCCCCGGCGGCTCCAGATGGATGCGGCACGCATCTGCGTTCGCCAGCACGAAGCCCAGCGCATCCAGCAAGGGCGATATCGCCGCCTTCACTTCCGCTGTCAGCGGATCCAACACCGCGCGTGCCCGCTGGTACTCCTCGCACGCCTGGCGCATCTGTTCATAGTGGTTCTCGAATCCGTTCTTGATGGAGGTTGATGCGGCAGCCACGGAACCCACGCTGGAGGGCACGAATTCGCAGGACGCGCACTTCATGAACGAACCGCGCGCGGACTCCAATTCGCTCACGCTGCCCATCCGCCCTGCCCCTGCCGCACGAGGGCAGCCGCTCCATGCATGCATGGTCTGGCCTCCGTCCACAGATGTGATGGGATAGATGGCCTCCGTGTACAGCGGCGTTGCACGCATCTCATCCGTATTGCGGAACAGATGCGGAATGTGCGCCGAGAAGCCTTCCGATTCGTCATGCACATACGCATCTGCCAGCTCTTCCAACGCATACTGATAGAACCGCTTGCGGATGACGGAATCCGCCTGCGCCTCCACGCTGTTCCCTTCCAGCTGCCAGCCGGCCAAGCGCGCCTGATAATAGGCGCGTGCCCGGTCCAGCGCCACCTGGAACGACCATGCGTCCACGCTGGCATATGCCGGATTGTCTGTCCCGGAAAGCCCCGCCAAGGAGGTTGCGCGTTCGCGCATGCAGTAAGCCGGTTCAGCACCGCAATCTTCTTGGAAGCCGCGCTCCTTGGCAGCATTCGCCGCTTCAGCCGCCTCTTCCGCCTCGCGCGCTTTATCCCGGATCCGCTGCGCTTCATCATCGATGCCATCTGAGGCATCCGCCAACCCATCATCCACCGGTGCGCCCAGCTCCGTGAACTGTTGCGGGACCAGCACAGCAGCAGCCACATGATCCGCTTCCATCGCGCCTTGCGCGTTCGCGCGCGCCACCTTCATGGCATTGCAGGTGGCCAACAAAGGCAGCACGCGTTGAGCCGCATTCAGCCCCGCGCATGCACGCTGGTAGAACGCGTCCCGCGCCTCTGCCGTTTTCCGCCCCCATTCGATGAGTTTCACGGAAACGCCTTCAGCCGGCGGCACGCATGCCGCCACCAAGCCCAGGCCATGCAGCGTCACAGACAAAAGCGTGAGCGAAAGGCACGCACCATCGCACGTGTTCGCCACCATCTCCAGGCCAGCCACCTCATTGTCCGCCGCCAACGCGCAGACGTCCGCCACTTCCTGGATGTCCGCCGCCGCAGACTGCACGCGATACAGCTGCGCGCCGCTGAAAATGAGCGCGATGGACACGAACAAGGCCACGGCCATGGCAGGGGTGGTCACACCCCGTTCGTCACGCACGAAGCCCATCATGGCGCCCACCCTGCCGGATCTGCGCCATCCGGGCTCTCCATCACCCACGCGTCTTTCACCTGCATCCGCTGCTCCACTTCCACTTCCCAGTTCCCTGCATCGTTCGCCATGCCGAACAACTGCGCCGCCGCGCCGATCAGTGGCAACGGCTTCACCTGTGTCTTGATGCGCACGCCCACTTCTTGGCAGCGCTCATCCCCATCCAGCACGATCTCCCAGGTGCACCCCTGCGCATGCACGTGGAACAGATCCGCTTCCGGTACCGCCGAGAGCCGTCGGCGCACGTAGTCCTCTTCCACCTTTCCTGGATCCTGCGCCGTGGCCACCAAGCGACACCCTTCTGCTGCTGCCCCTTCCATGACGATCCGGTCATACAGAATGATGCCCGGCTGCAGCAACAACAGGAACAAGAGCATCAGCACCGGCAGCGCGAACGCAGCCTCCACGGTGGACTGGCCGCGTTCCGCGCGCCTGCGTCGCCGCGACCGTCCACGCATGCGCACCCGCATCCTAGAAACAGAAGACGTCCGTCAACGCTGCCACGCTAGAGGTGAGGCAGTGCGACGCGGACATCACCGCATGCTGGACGAACAGACCATCACCCACGGCCCCCATGAGCGCTCCGACCCCAGCCACCACACCCAGGAATGCCGTGAACACCAGGGCGTATTCCACCGTGGACTGCCCATGCTCGTCCGCTACAAGCTGTTGATGCCGCTTGAGATCGCGTTCCACAATTCTTCGAGCTTGGGCCTGAAGACAGTGATCGCGATAATCGCAATCACCACAAGCACTCCGACCAAGATCGCATATTCGGTGGTTCCTTGGCCGCGTTCGTCTGATAGCTTCGCACACATCCGCATGCGGATCCGCTGCAACGCGCACTGCCCGCGCACGGCGGCGTCGCGTGCTCTGGCGCGCATCCTTGAAAGCGTCCCTTTCGCTGAAACCTGATCCATGCTGTGCACCTTTCTCTTCCATGAAGGACCTTCTTCCATCTCGATCGATGCAGCTCTGATGAGCTGCGCTACGGGCATCCCGTCCAAGGGCGACTCTGACGCATCCGCGTGGTCAGAATCCGCCGTCCATCAGTTCCAGCAGCACGGGTCCCATCACCAACACCAGCATGGCGGGCAAGATGAGCACGCCCGTGGGGACCATCATCTTCACCGGAGCCTTCGCGATGCGCTCTTCCCGCTCCGCCTTGTACGCCGCCCGCGCTTGCGCGCCTTCAGCCGTCAGACTCTCCACCATGGAGGTGCCGAACCTGAGCGAACGGATCCACGCCTCCGCCACCCGCATGAGGGCAGGAGACCCATACGAAGCCGCGAACTTGCGAAGCGCCTCATCACGCCGCTCCAGTCCCGATGCCCACGCATGCTGGGCGCGCTCCAGATCATGCGCCGCCTCCACCGGAAAGTGCGCACAATACAGCCGCACGGCCGCGTCGAAGGACAACCCGCTGCCCATGCCCAGCGCCAGCACATCCAACATCTCCGGCAGATGCGCCTCTGCCCGGCGCGTGCGCGCTTCGCACTGTCGCTGCACGGCCCGAGCGGGCGACCGCCAACCCGCCACAGCTCCCACGCAAGCCAGCACGAAGGCAAGCTCAAGAGAGAACAGGCACCCCAGCAACGCGCCGCATGCCGCCAAGAGGGCCGCTGAGCGGAACCGCATCTCGCAGAACGCCTCCTCGGACACGGTGCCCGCCAGACCAGATCGCGGCAGACGCTCTGCGAACCACCCCGAACGCACCAGACGCGGAGGGCAGCGCATCTGCGCTTGGCCGTGCTCTAGCAAGGTGGAGAGGCGCGCCATCCGCGCCACCAGCGCATCGCGCGCGAGCGGCTGACCGTTTTCGGACATCGCTTCGTTGACGACGCGCGCCCGCATCCGTTGCGCACGGGCACGCGCATCCCACGCCTGCCACCCGAAGAAACCTGCACATGCGCCCAAAGCCACGGCTGCCACCGCCGCTGCTTCCGGGCCGCTCATCCGTCCGCCCTGCAGATGCGCCGCACGGCCAGCACCCCCGCCGCCTGCATGAGCAGCGCCCCTGTCAGCATCACCACTCCCAGCGCGCTCTCGAAGAAGGGAGCCAAGAAACCGGGGCTTGCCAGAGAGAAGAACGCCACCAGCACGAAGGGCATGATGGTCACGATGCTGGCAGAGAGCTTCGCCTGCGCTGTCTGCACCCGCAGCGTCCGCGCCAGCTCCAGCTCGCTTTCAACGGAAGCACGGGCGGACTCCAGAAGCGGCGCGATGCTGCCGCCGCTCTGGTGCTGCACGTCCAGCGCCACCGCCACGAACGCCAGTTCCGGCACACCCTGCAAGCGTCGCAGTTCAGCGAGCGCCTGAGCGCTGGCATCACCGGTCTCCAATCGACGCGCCACGCGGCCGAACGACGCGCCCAAGCGTCCCTCCAGATCCGCTGATGCCTGCTGCATCGTCTGCAAAAGCGAATGGCCTGAGCGGAAACTGTCCGCAAGGGAACGCAATGCATCGGGCACTTCATCGCGCATGCGCGCTGCAGCCTGCTCCGCCTGATGGCGCACATACAACCACGTTCCCACGAAACAGAGGCACGCTGCCGCCAGCGCGAAGGCCACGGAGAACGTCAGCGCGAACGAAAGCATCCCCACCAGGACCGATGCGCCCAGCAGCAGACTCAGGCATGTCTGCGCGTCCAAGCTCTCTTCTGCATGCAGATATGCGATGGCGTCCTGCACCATGTCCTGCACAGCTGGCACCTTGAGCGCGCATGCAGCCGGGGCTCGGAACGGACGCGCCGCTGCGCGCATGAGCACAACCGCACGCTCCCGGGATGCCAGATCCAACTGCGCTGCACGAGCCATGCGCGCAGACCCTCGCCGCCACGCCCATGTGCCCAAACACGCACCACCGCCAGCTGCGAACACTACTGCGAACACGCCCCAAGCTCCGCTGCCTCCCATTGCGCCACCTCCTTTCGCACGCTCTCATCCATCCTTGCCTGCTCTTCCAGTTCCGCCAGCACGCACGGACGTGCCGACCATGCGCCTTTTTCTTCGAAAGAATCTCGCTTGAAGATGCTCCGCACCGCACAACGCCGCTCCGTCCGATCGAAGGACGTCTCCGCCACTTCAGAGACGAAGCGGTGGCCTTCACGGTCGCGCGCCACCTGCACGATGACGTCGAACGCGCTCCCGATCTGCGCCTCGATGGCGTCCACCGGCAGATCCGCCGCATAACGCACCAGCGTGACCATGCGATCGATGACATCGATGGGCGCGTTTGCATGCAGCGTGGTGAGCGAACCGTCATGGCCGGTGTTCATGGCCTGCAGCATGTCCCACGCTTCTCCACCGCGGCACTCGCCCACGATGATGCGGTCAGGACGCATGCGCAGCGCGTTCATCACCAATTCGCGGATCGTCACCTCTCCTGTGCCCTCAGCGCTGGGTGGACGCGCTTCCATCCGCACCACGTGCGCGCTCTTCGCCAGCTTCAGCTCTGCGCTGTCTTCAATGGTGATAACGCGCTCACCAGGACTGATGAGGTACGAGAGCGCATTCAACATCGTGGTCTTGCCGCTGCCGGTCCCTCCTGACACCACCACGTTCTTGCGCAGGCGCACGAGCCACGTGAGGAAGCACGCCAACCCCGTTCCCACCGAACCGACCGCCGCCATCTCTCCCAGCGTGAGAGACCGCTTGCCGAAGGCACGGATGGTCAGGTGCGGGCCGTCGGGCGTGATAGGCGGGATGACGGCATTCACGCGATGCCCTTGCGGCAGGCGCGCGTTCACCATCGGCGAGGACTCGTCGATGCGCCGCCCCAACGGCCCGATGATCCGGTCGATCAGCACGCGCACTTGCTCGTCGCTCTCGAACATCGCTTCGCTCTTGAAGATCTTCCCGTTGCGTTCGTAATAGACGCTCTGCGCTCCGTTGACCATGACCTCGGTCACGCTCTCGTCTTCGATGAGCGCCTCCACGGGGCCCATGCCGAACACAACGTCCATCAGCTCTTCGGTGAGATGCTGCTTCTCCGCCCCCGAGAGTGATTCCCATTTGCTGGCTGAGAGCGCCTTGCGACAGGCTGCCCGCAGTTCGCTGCGCGCTGCGTGGGGGCGATCCGCCATCATCCCGGCAATGGCGTCCATGGCTGAAGCGCGATTGAGGTCGTGCCTCAGCTCCGTGACCGAGAGCGATGATCCGGACCTCATCAGGGCCGATGATGTTGAGGCTCCGACGTTCTTCACGCGCGCGGTCAGGCTCATCGAAGCTGCTCCCACCTGTCGAGGGTGCTCTTGAAATCCGGATGCGGCGTCCCTGTTTTGACGATGATCTCATTGCTCTGTCGCTGCCTCCTTCTCTGTCGTTGCCTGCGCTGCCCTAGATAGCGGAACAGCGACACGCCTTTCTCTGCGCCCTCTTCGCTCATGTCCTCGCCGAACAAGCTCGGGAGCACCAGATGCCCCACGCTCTCCACGCTCTTCACAAAGGCATTCCCTGAAGCTGTCAGCGCACAAGCCAGTCCTCCTCCGCAAAGCTCCTCCACTTCCAGCCCGCCCTCTTCCAGCTCATTGACGCGCACGCCGCCCAACGCGCACGACACGTCCGCAGAGGTGAACGGCGCGTCCTTCGCGCACCGGTTGAGCGCGAATGTGAAGCTCTTTGTGGGAAGACCGATCCGCTGGCAAAGCTCCAGAGCATGCTGGCATGCGCGAACGCTGCCCGCGCGCTGGTCGATGATGAAGAGCGTGGCTGTCGCCATCTCCATGAGAGCCGCGTGCGCATCAGACCAATTGGCACCGGTGTCCGCCACCACCACATCGAACAGCTCCGTTGCCGCAGCCGCCACTGTCACCACGGTCTCGGCCAGCGCTTCACTGTGCTCCAAACGATCCGGCGCCGCCAGGACCGCCGGCACATCGGGATGCACAGCGGCCGCCAGCCGCTCCAGCGCCTTCGGATCGACCGCCACGTCATCGAATGTGACTGGCTCTTGCGTCCCGAACAGCCGATGCAGGCACCCGAACTGCAAGTCGCCATCCAACGCCAGCACCTTCGCACCCCGCGCCGCAGCCGATGCCGCCAAGCACGCGGCCACGGTGCTCCTGCCCACGCCGCCGCTGGCGCCCATGACAGCCACCAGCAGCCCGCTTCCTGACGTCTGCGCTTTCCGAGCGATCTGCGCGCTGGGCCGCGCTGCCGCCCGCGGATTTCCGCTCTTCCGCACAGGAGATCGTCCCTGCAATGCTCGCTGCCCTTGCGCAGGCTGCGGTTCTGCGCTGCGCACTTCAGGCAAGCGCGCTCGCAAAGGGACATCGGTCACGCTCTGCATCGTCATCCCCGCAGAGACCTCTTCCATCCGCCTGCGCCGACGCATCTCCACTGAGAACCGCTGCACGAACCGCTCTGGGCTGTACACCTCATCCACACCCGCCGCCGTCGCGCGCGAAAGAGCAGAACCGCTGGCCTCTCCGGTGACCATGCACACATTTCCAGTGAACCCGTCATGCTTGAGCGCTGCTGCCAGATTGATGACCGACAGGTCCTCGGCCGACACGATCCATGCTTCATCGAACGCGGCGCCTGCGCTCATCGCCCGTCTGAGAGCTTGGCCTTCTGAGAATCCTTCTAACCAGGAAAGTCCCTCCAAGCTCACGTCGGGAAGCCCCAACAATTCCGGCTGCACCAAGCATTCCTGTTCAGCGCAGAGCGCAATGCGCCCGATCATGAGGCGCCTTCCTTCGCTGGGAGGGCGAAATAGAGCGTCTGGCTCTCCGCCGCCTGCACCACTTGCTGCACCAGCGACGGATCGATGGCCAGCGTGACCCACGCATCCGTGCCGGTGTTCCGGGAATCTTGCGCTGCGCTGGTGGCCAGCACCAATGCGGATGGCACGATGCGCACGGTGGAGCTTGCGCCGATGGCATACACGTCCACCTCAAGCCCCGGAGCCAGCGCGCCGCCCACTGCCTGCACTTCGCGCGCGGGCACGCTCACGGCGTACATGCCGTTGGGGACGTCGATGGCGGAAGCATCGAAACCGAATCGAGCCGATGAGATGACCTCGCCCTCCAGGATGGTGGAACCCAACTGCTTGCCCACCGCGTCCGCACGCACGGTCACTGCATCTGCGGGCAGCAGCGAAGCCACCCAGGTGCGCTCCTCCACGTCGTTTTCCGCGATGGTCTCCCCTGCAGCTATGTCATGGCGTGCCACACATACCTGCACTTGGTCTCCACCATATTTGGAGAGCATCTGCGCTTCCGCCGCCTTGGCATCCGCATCCACGGACATGACGTACAGGCCCACGCACACCGCGCACGCGATGCCGCACGCGCACCCTGCCACCAGATTCTTGTTCCGACTCCTTTTCCGCTGCCGCGCCATGAGCACCTCCTCTCCTATCGCTTGGCAACAGTGTGAGGTGCTCATCTGACAGGAACCTGCCAGATGCCTGACATGCGCCCGCCAGGCGCTGAGCTGGAATCTTCCAGAGATCCGCACGCGGACCATCACGATCCTGAACGGCTTCGCCCTCGTTTTGCCCCGTTCCTGCTCGATGTGCAGAAGGGACGTTCCAAATTGCATTCCGCAAGGTTGTCTGATGTGCAGAAGGGACGTCCCAAATTGCACATAAGGATGTTCTATCAGCGCTCATTCTCTTTTTCTATGTGCAATTTGGAACGTCCCTTCTGCACATCAGCAGCGGGCAATCCTATGTGCAATTTGGAACGTCCCCTCTGCACACGCTGGCGCACAAAAAAGGGCCCGCCTTTCGGCGAGCCCTTTCGTGGACCTGAAGAAGATCCAGCAGAAGCGTTACTCCACGCCCGCTGCCTTCTCCTTCGTGCGGCCCTGGCCGCCGAAGATGAAGAAGTACACGAACGGAAGGAGCATGGCGATCAACATGATGGGGAGCGCCATGTCCGTCTTGGAGAAGCCGGGGATGGTCAGCGGGCAGACGATGCAGCCGATGAAGTTGATGACCACCACGGCGATCATGATCCAGAAGCGCACGTTGCCGTCCGTCTCTGAAAGCGGGTTCTCTTCCATGGACCGCTGCAGTTCGTCCATGGTCTTGCCGCCGGTGTTCTTGACGAACAGGAGCGTGCAGACCAGGCCGAGCACGAACGGGATGAGGAGCACGAGAACGACCATGGACCAGTTGTTGGACATGGTGCCGTTCACGTCATGCTGGAACATGGCCAGGCCAGCCGCAGCACCCAGAACGATGGAAGAGCCAGAGCCACCGAAGCGAGCGAACGCCTGGCACCAAGAGGTACCGGTGTTGCGCAGCGTGGTGGGATAGGACTCCGGCATCAGCGGCTGAACAGCGGTGATAGCGTAATTCAGGCAGAAGCCGAAGAGCAGCATCAGGATGATGCAGGGAATGAAGTTGCCAGCAGAAGCGCCAGCCAGAGCCGCGCCGTTCACCGGAGCCTCGCCCGGGAACATGGGCACGAACACGGAGCAGGCGATGATGGCCACGATGCAGGCCACCCAGCCGACCCACAGCGCGCGCTTGCGGCCGATAGCGTCAGAGATGAAGCCGACGCAGATGTTGGACGCGATAGCGGCAACGTTGTTCCACGTCTGCAGGGTCACAGACTCAGCAGCGGTGAAGCCATTGCCCTGGAACCAGGTGGGGATCCAGGCATTCATGCCGTACACGCAGAACTGACCCACGAAGTACGCAGACCAGATGGCGCAGGTAGCGACGATGAACTTGCTGGAGAACAGAACCGCCGGGCCGGACTTCGCAGGCTTCGGAGGAACGATCATCAGGCTGGCGTCGAACTCCACGTCAACGTGACGGGTGGCCTTGACGATCTGGGAGAGGCGCTCGCAGGCCTTCTCCTTCATGCCATGGTTGGCGTACCAGTGCGGCGTCTCATGCATCACGAAGATGAGGATGATGCCGTACACCACCGGCAGAGCGCCGATGAGGTAGCACACGCGCCAGTTCTCGATGGCTTCCGTGCCGTTGGCCAGCGTGATGGCGCCATCGGTGAGGCCCGGGATGATGGGCGTCATGCTGGAGCAGATGGGAGCCGCCACCAGACCAGCGATGACCCAGCCCATGACCATGAAGGCCATGCCGCAGGTCACGAAGATGCCGCGCTGCTTCGAAGGCATGCTCTCGGAGAACACCGTGGTGACCACCGGGATGCAGGAGCCCACGCCGAAGCCGGCGATCAGGCGGAATGCGCAGAAGAAGCCGTAGTCAGGCGCGAATGCCTGCGGCAGCGTGAACAGACCATAGAAGATGACCGCGATGGTCAGCGTCTTCTTGCGGCCGATGGCGTCGGACATGATGCCACCGACAGCGCCGCCGAGCACCATGCCCAGCAGGCCCCACGTGGTCAGAGAGCCGGTGAGAGCCGCGATGGGCTGACCAGAAGCGATCTGCTCTGCGAAGAACGTGGGTGCAACATACGTGTTGGTAGAATTGACGATCATGAAGTCATAGCCGTCGAAGATCATGGCGAACGCCAGGATGACGAAGACGACCCACGTGTGGCTGGAAATGCCAGCGCGGTCGATGACCTCAGATACTGTGAACTCTTTGCCGTCCATCAATACCCCCTAGATAAATGATTGGGCCTTGGATCCGTTTGATGGATAAGAAGCAGATCCATGGCTGCGAAATGGGACGTGACGTCCGTGCGCAATAGCAAGACTGTGAACGCGCCATCACCATGAATGGGATTACGAGCGCCTCAAAAATCTAGGGCTGTTGAGGTGCTAGTAATTGCACGAGACCTATAGGAATCAGCCTCGGCTCCCGCGATCAGGAGCGAACCAGAAGAAACGACTGCGCCGCTTTCCCCCTTCCTCGCTTCTCTTGTAGAACGTGGGCTTTCCCATCCTTCCGGCATGTATGGCTACCGGTGAAAATGAGACGGAGCACCATGGCGCTAAGAATATTCAAAGGGGGTTGACGGGTCAACGGAATCGCTGCTCAGGCATCATCCTTTTGGGTTGATTTGTGAGGTTGAGGCCGGGTTGAAAAGACCGAATTCGGCCAGTGGCGCCATTATGCGCTCTGCGCGGCAGTCGCTTTCCGGTGAACGGCAGAGACCGCCTGACGGTGCCTTGATATAATGCTTGCACGTGGTCGCGTGGCGCAGCGGGAGCGCAGGTGCCTTACAAGCACAAGGTCGCAGGTTCAAATCCTGCCGCGACCACCATCTTCCCGAACAGAAAAGAGGCCTGCACTGCGCAAGCCTCTTTTTTTCACAGCCATCCATGAACCAGCGCAGTCCCGCTCCCCCTGGCCCACTTGGTTCCGAGAACGCGCCACCGCGTGCTCCTGCCGCCACGACAAAACGGCTTTCAGGCGGAGAGCTTGTGTTCGGCCAGGTCGAACACCTCATAGAGCACCACACCCATGACGGCCATGGCCACGATGCCCGAAAACATCCGCGCGTATTCCAGCATGGACCAGGAATGCATGATGTAATACCCCAGCCCCGTGGACCCCGCCATGGATTCCGCGATGAACAAGATGGCCACCGCCGTGCCCGTGCTGACGCGCAGAGCGGAGAAGAGCGACGGCAGCGTGGCCGGCACGATGACATGAAAAAAAACGGTGCGACGATCGCCGCCCAAAGACAGCATGGCCTCCGTGAGGCCCTTCGGCACCGCCCGGGCGGCGTCGCGCATGGTGACCACCATCTGGAAGAACACCGCGATGGCGATGAGCGCCACCTTCGCCTGGCCGCCCAGCCCGAAGAAGACGAACAGCACCGGCAGAAAGACGATCTTCGGAACCGGATACAGGATGTAAGCCACCGGGGCGATGAACCGGTCCACCTGAGGGATCATGCCGGAAAAGAGCCCTAAGGGAGCGCCCAGCACCGCTCCGATGGCAAGGCCGACCAAAAGGCGCTCCAAGCTGATGGCTGACTGCGGTGCCAGCGTGTCCGCATTCGCCATCAGCTCTGAAGCGGTCTGCACAGGGCCAGGGAGCGCGGGGGACGCGGCGGCCAGCGCCAGCAACCACCATGCTGCCAGCACGAAGGCCGTGGCCCACACATAGCGCAGCGCTCGGCTCATGCCGCCTCCCCCTCGTGCTCAGCCCTGCCCATCATCAATTGACGGCGAACCTGCCCGTTGCAGCGTCATAGGTGACGCCGTCTCCGCCGTAGCCTTTCTCCTGCATCCAGGCCAGGACCGGCTCCACGATGGCGGATGCACGGCAGAGCACGTCATCCACCGTGGCCTGCGGGTAAGCGCTCACCGGATACTCATCCGCGATGGCGTCGTTGATGTTCGCCCTCTCTGCCAGCAGCCCACGGTACGCTTCCGGATCGGCCGTCAGGAGCGAGACCGCAACGTTCCACGCGTGCGCCACTGCCACCACTTCTTCCGGATGCTCATCCGCGAACGCCACGCGCGACACCATCACGGACTGCGAGATGTTGTCCGCCTGCGTGTCGTCGGCCAGGAGCTTCATACCGGACGCTTCGCCCAGCTCCAGCAGGGATGCCGGCAGCGCCGCCGCTCCCAGACCGCCGCTCACCGTGAGGCTGTAGCGCTCAGGCAGGCTGGCCACTTCCACCGTAGGGATGGCGCCCGGCTCAAGCCCAGCCTCTTCGCACAGTCTGTCGAAGACGTATTCCGGCACCGTGTTCGCCGCCACGCCCACGCCGAAGCCCTCCGGCGCGTTGCCGCTGGCAGCGTAAGCTGCCATCTCTTGCAGCGTGGAATAGGGCGCATCAGCCGCCGCCAGCACGCCGAAGCGGCCCTGGTCGGCCACTTCGCCCAAGGTGACCCAGTCGATCTCAACGGGCGCGCCCGATTCGCAGAGCTTCACCGCGCGCATGATATCCGTCATGGCCATGTCGACGTCACCGGAGGTGATGGCTGCGGACAGGCTGGGCGCGGAATCGAACGTGACCACCTCAGCTTGGATGTCCGCGTCAGCGAAGAGGTTCTCTTGCTCAGCCACCCACAAGGGCAGGATGTCTTCGGTGGGCATCGTGCCGATGCGCACCACCGCAGCGCCGTCAGCAGCAGGCTCCGCAGAACCGGCCTCCTGGCTGCCCTCCTGCGCAGGGGACGCGCAACCTGCAAGCGCAGCGCACGCCGCCAGCGCCAATGCGCCCACAAGCGCCCGGCGCATGACCTTGGACTTCTTCATGCATTCTCCTTTTGAAGGGCCTTCGCGCGCCCGCGGCGTCGGAAGGCTGTTGGCACAACGCGTCAGATTATAGGCATGGCTCAGGCCTCGCGGCGCTCCGCTTCCGTGTCCGGTTCGATATGCACGAGGACTTCCTGCACTTCCGGATGCGCCTGCTTGACCGCCCGTTCGATCTCGTCCCCGATGCGGTGCGCGGCGACCACCGTCATGACCGGATCCACCAGCAGGTGCAAGTCCGCATACACCTCTGATTCCGTGCCGCGCGTGCGCACGCGATGCACCTGCTGAACGCCGTCCACCGCCTCTGCCACGCGCGTGAGGTCCTCCGCTGACAAGCGCGCATGGTCCGACAGCGTCCGCAGCGCCCGGCGGAACACACCCACCGCGGACGCCAGGATGAACACCGTCACCACCAGCGCCATCACCGGGTCTGCCATGGGGAACCCACACGCCACCAGCACCAGGCCCGCGATGACCCCCACGGACACCAGCGCGTCCGAGAACGTATGCGCCGCATCCGCCTGCAGGATCTCGCTCCCCAGACGCTTGCCCACCCTGCGCTCTGCGAACGACACCGCCAGGTTCACTGTCAGCGTGCCCACCATCACCACAAAGGAAACGGGCGTGACCTGCGCCGTATATTCCCCGCTCACAAGCCGGCCGGCCGCGCCCGTGCCCACCTCCACGGCCGCCAGCAACAGCAGCACGCCGATGACCAACGAGCCGTAGGTCTCGAACTTCGCGTGGCCGTAAGGGTGGCTCTCATCAGCCGGACGCGCGGCCAGAGCGATGCCCACCAGCCCCACCACGTTGCCCAACGTGTCGAACACCGAATGGATGCCGTCCGCCTGCATGGAAGCCGAACCGGATGCCAGGCCGTAGAAGAACTTGGCCGCCGCGACGGCCAAGTTGAGCACCAGCACGATCCACAGCACGCGTTCGACGTGCCGCGTCCGAGCCTCTTTCGGTTGAGTGACCGAGGACGTCAAGGAGGCTAGATGACCTTGCCCTTGCAGTGGTCGATCACGTGTTGGAGGATCTGCGATTCGCGTCCGTGGAATTCACGCTTGCGCGGAACCAGCTTGCCGTCCACCGGCTCTTCGTAGGCGATGGTGGCGCACTCGAAGCGCGTGACCTTCGTGGAACCATCAACGGAGAAGCATTCTTCTTCCATTTTCACCGGGTAGAGCGCCTTCACCAGCTTCGGGTTGAAGATGGACTTGAATTCATCCTGGTCGTCCAGATAGATGGCGACGCATTTCGTCTCGCCGATCTGATTCGCCACCAGCCCCGCCACTTCTTCCATGGATTCCGCGGTGTCCAGCAGGTCTTGCACGATGGGCATGTCATCTATGGTTGCCTTTTCGCACGGCTGCGACAGGATCTTCTCGTCCTTGACTATCTCTTTGACCATGGAGCGCTGCCTTCCGTTCCACTCTGCGCCTGTTCCGAATGCAAGACACTATAGCACCTGGCGCGTCCAGCCAACCCGCAGGGGACGCCCGCCAGCCCTCAATAAACGCGGCAGCAACGTTTGCGGCTTCGCTCAGAAACGGGCGCGCCGCTGCGCGCACAACGGTGAAGAAGCGCGCGTAGGATGCCGGGAGACGACATTCCGATCCCGACCGCTTTCGCAGCCGCGTCCTTGAGGAGGTTTCCCATGGAAGAAGTGCTGAACGATTCCGATTTCGACGCCAAGGTGCTGGCATCTGACGGCAAGGTGCTGGTGGAGTTCTTCGCCACCTGGTGCCCGCATTGCCAGCGCATGCAGCCCATTCTGGATGATGTGGCAGCGAAGGCGGCTGGCGCGTGCGCCGTTTACCAGGTTGACGTGGACAAGTCCCCTGATCTGGCCGCCGAATACGCACCGAACGGGTTTCCCACCTATGTCCTGTTCGTGGACGGATCCAAGATGAAGACGCTCACCGGCGAACAGACGGAAGCCGCCCTCTTGGAACTGGCCCAGCAGGCATAAGGCACAGAGCAGAGGGGCATCCTGATGTGCAGAAGGGACGTTCCAAATTGCACATAGGAATAGAGCATGGGCACTGAAAGACTGACCCTATGTGCAATTTGGGACGTCCCTTCTGCACATCAGGCGACCTCACGGGTGCAATTTGGGACGTCCCTTCTGCACATCAGGCGAGCGCTCTTATGTTTGGGTTCACGGATCAGTCGCTGATGACCATCTCCGGGGAATCCTTGGTGATGATCTCTTTCGCGAAGACCGTGGCGCCCAGACGGCTGCTCACCAGATCAGCCAGGTCATCCACTGCCGCCTGCAGCGCATCCGCGCGTTCCGGATCGACGGATTCCACGATCAAGAACGCTTTCTGCGAATCGTCCGTGAGCGCCGTGCGCTGCCCGTCACGCCAATTCCAGCACCGGCAGATGGCGCCAGCATCATCCAGATAGCACAGCTCTCCAGGCAGCGTGGGCGCATCCTCTTCATCCCCCAGCGCGCGGAACGCGTCCCCACCCTCAGTGATGCACAGGCGGATGTCCCCTTCGAACGCGTCGATGTCTTCGCCGCCCACCGGCAGCGCGTGCTTCAGGGACACCGCGTTGTACACATCCACCGAAGGCGTGATGGAGCCCACGGGGTTCCCCTTCAGCACGCGCTTGAGCAGGTTCTCGACGCTGCACCTGGCGCCCTTCTTCGTCTTGAATTTCGCATACGCATCACGCCAGACGCGCACCACCTGGTTCTCTGAGATGGTGTTGGATGTCAGATGCTGGTCAGCCGCCGCATTCGCGTCCGCCAATGCGCGCCGGATGGCCTTCGCGTCTTCCTCAGACACTTCGCTGGCAGGCTTCATGCCCTGGGCCACCACCACGCCGATCCGCGCATCCGGGAACAGCCCCCAGAACGAATCCTCCGCTACGAACTTCTTCATCCATACCTCCTGAATGCACGAACGCCTCGCGGAGACCGTGTCTTCTCAGGCCTAATGACACGGGGCGAGGCGCTCTGGCGTGCTTACCCGGCGGCAAGCTATGTCTTGCGTGCATGATAGCGCAAATGCGAATGGGTTCGAAGCATCCGCGCGCAAAAGAGGCGTCCTAAATCGCCCAGGGCAAGAGGCGATGTGCGCCAGATGTGCAGAAGAGATGTGCAGAAGGGACGTTCCAAATTGCACATAGGAATAGAACGTGCGCACAGAAAGAGCGATCCTATGTGCAATTTGGGACGTCCCTTCTGCACATCAGGCAACCTCACGGGTGCAATTTGGGACGTCCCTTCTGCACATCTATCAACCTCGCGGGTGTAATTTGGGACGTCCCTTCTGCACATCAGGCAACCTCACGGGTGCAATTTGGGACGTCCTTTTGCACAAGTAAGAAAACACGAACATTTGTGCTATCATCCCGTCATGGATACCGCTGCTGCGAACACCCACGCCTTCGCCTCATTCACGCCCGCCGTGCGCGAATGGTTCACCAGCGCCTTCCCTGCCCCCACGCCCATCCAGGAACAGGCCTGGTCCTCCATCGAAGAGGGTCAGAACACGCTGGTCATCGCGCCCACCGGCTCCGGCAAGACGTTGGCCGCGTTCCTGTCCGCCATCAACGCGCTGGCAACCGAAAAGGCGGATGCCAACACGCCTGCGCACAAAGGCGTGCGCATCCTTTACATATCTCCCTTGAAAGCCTTGGGCGCAGACGTGGAACGCAACCTGCAAGCGCCCTTGGCGGCCATCGCGCAGCGCCAGCAACGGACAGGCGCGAACAGCATCCCCCAGATCACCGTGGGCATCCGCACGGGGGACACGCCGCAGTCCGAACGCGCGCGGCTCGCGCGGACCCCGCCGGACATCCTCATCACCACGCCGGAATCGCTGTACCTCATGCTCACATCCCGCGTGCGGAGCACGCTGGCCACAGTGAGCACCGTCATCGTGGACGAGCTGCATTCGCTGGCAGGCACCAAGCGCGGTGCCCACTGTTCGCTTTCCCTGGAACGCCTTGACAGCCTGCTGCCGGAACCCGCACAGCGCATCGGCCTGTCCGCCACCATCAAGCCCGTTGGGACCGCTGCCGCTTTCTTGGGCGGCGTGCATCCGGTGCACGTGGTTCAGGATGATTCACCACCGGCCTTCAGCCTGAAGGTGGACGTGCCCGTGGAAGACATGACGCACATCCAGCCGTACCAAGGCAGCCCACTGCCCTCTGGAGCGCCGGACACGCGCACCGGTTCGGCCACCATCTGGCCCTATATAGAAGCATCCGTGCTGGACCACGTGCTGGCCCATCGCTCCACCATCGTCTTCGTCAATTCGCGCGGCATCTGCGAACGGCTCACCGCGCAACTGAACGCCGCCTATGACCGCCGCTGCGGGCGCACGCCCTCTGCCT
Source organism: uncultured Eggerthellaceae bacterium (assembly GCA_947650915.1). Lineage (GTDB taxonomy): Bacteria > Actinomycetota > Coriobacteriia > Coriobacteriales > Eggerthellaceae > MGBC163016. Next base: position 28,397 of record CANSWY010000002.1, read on the forward strand.
CGCAAGGCACCGGCAGCGGTGGCGCCATCCGCTCCGAAGTGGGGTCCACCACGCTCCTGTCGGGCGGCTCCGCTGACCCCATCGCCAAGGCGCACCACGGCTCGGTCTCCAAGGATCTACGCCAAGAGATAGAACGCGACCTGAAGGCCGGCAAGCTCAAATGCGTGGTGGCCACTTCAAGCTTGGAACTGGGCATCGACATGGGAGAGGTTGACCTGGTCATCCAAGTGGCCGCGCCCTTGTCCGTATCCTCCGGCCTGCAGCGCATCGGCCGCGCCAACCACCACGTGCAAGGTGAATCAGCCGGCATCATCTATCCGCGCACCCGCCATGAAGTGCTGGATGCTGCGTTCACCGTTGAAGGAATGCTGGCAGGCGCCCTTGAGGAAACGGCGCTCATCGAAGACGCGCTGGACGTGCTGGCTCAGCACACTGCCGCAGAAGTGGCCATGCACCCCACAGGCCTCAAGCCTGAGAACTGGCTCGCCACCGTGCGCAAGTCGGCCTGCTACCAGCATCTTCCTGAAGCGGCGTTCCAGGCAGTGCTGGACATGTTGGCCGGCTCGTTCGCCGCGGAAGGATCCAACGATGTGCCGCCGCGGCTTGACTATGACCGCGCCGCTGGTCTTCTGCGACCGCTCCCCCGCACCCAGAAACTGGCCATAGGCTCTGCGGGCACCATCCCTGATAGAGGGCTGTATCCCGTCATGCTGAACACCGGCACGCAGCAGAACGGCCGCAAGCGCGTGGGAGAACTGGATGAGGAGATGGTGCATGAATCCCGTGTGGGAGATGTCATCATCCTGGGCACCAGCACCTGGCGCATCACCCAGATCACGAACGACCGCGTACTGGTGGCACCAGCGCCCGGGCGCACGGCACGCCTGCCGTTCTGGCACGGCGAAGGCATCGGCCGTTCGCTGGATGCAGGCATCCGGCGCGGCAAGCTGCAAGCGCGCTTGGCAGAGCACACGGAAACCAACGGCACCTTCACTGAGGCCGTGGATGCGGAACTGACCGTCAACGGCCTCAACGCGAACGGCATCAAGAACCTGGGCGCGCTCATGGCCGCCCAGCGCGCCAGCACGCATGCCATCCCCACCGATGCGCTCATCGTGCTGGAAACCTGCCCGGACGATACAGGCGCGTGGTATCTGGTGGTGCATTCCCCGTTCGGCAAGCGCGTGAACGAACCGTGGGCGCTGGCCATCAGCTGCCGCATCCGCGAAACCTTCGGGTATGACCCGGAATGCGCTGCTCTGGATGAGGGCATCGTGATGCGCATCTCTTCCGAAGAAGAACACGCCGTCACCCCGGATATGCTCACGTTCGCCCCGGATGACCTTGCTTCACTGGTCTCATCCGCCGTCACGGAAACCTCCCTCTTCGCCGCGCGCTTCCGCGAATGCTCCGCTCGCGCGCTCCTCATGCGCCCGTCAACCCCTGGCAAGCGCACGCCGCTCTGGCAGCAGCGCCTGCGCGGCGGGCAGTTGCTGGAAGCAGCGCGCACCATGCCTGATTTCCCCATCTACCTGGAAGCTGCGCGGGAGTGCTTGAATGACGTGTACGATCTGCACGGGGCTTGCTGGCTGATGGAACAGCTGGAAGCAGGGACAGTGCGCATGGCTTCTGTGCAGACCAGCCATCCTTCCCCCTTCGCGTCTCCCATGCTCTTCGGATATGTGGCAGAGCATCTGTATGAGGGAGACCTACCGCATGCTGAACGCAACCACGCGCTCCTTTCTGTGGACTCCGGCCTGCTGTCGGAGCTTCTGGGCATGTCGGACCAGCTTGCGCTCTTGGACCCACGGGCCATCGCGCGCGTGCAGCTGGAAGCGCAGCGGCTCCTCCCTGATCGGAAGCTCAGCGGTGCAGAGGGCGCAGCAGAGCTGCTGCGCCAGATGGGTCCGCTCGCCGCACCTGAAGTAGACGAACGCTTGACCACGGGCGCGGATGCAGATGCGCTGTTGCACGAACTGGAAGCGCAGCACCGGGCGTGTCCCGCCACCATAGGCGGCCGCACGCTCTGGGCCACCCCTGAAGACGCCGTGATCTTGCACTCCGTGCTGGGTGCCAACATCCCAGATTGGACGGATGCTTGGGCGGATGCCGCTTTGGAACGCAGCCTTGAAGCAGCGGGCAGCACGGTGGCCGCCAAGATGCTGCGCACGAACGCATTGCTGGACACGTCCATCCTTGCAGCGCACCTGGGTTGCGGCGATGCGCTGGCTAGAACGCTGCTTGAGCATTTGACCTCCCTCGGCACCGCCGCCTCGCTCACGGTCAGCGCAGAAGCGCAAGCGCTTCTCGCTGAGGCGGATGCGCTCATCCAAGCCGCAGCACCTCATGCGCTTCACTTGCCCACCAGCGGCGCGGTGTGGGCAGCGAAGGATATGCTGCGACGCTTGCGATTGCGTTCGCGGGATGCCTACGAAGCGGATGTGCAGCCCGTGCATGGGGTCGCCCTCCAACAACTGGTACTGGCGCAACAGCATGTGGGCGGAAGCTCAGAAGATGCCGCCATGGATGACCTGGCTGAATGCATCGCGCTCTTCGAAGGCAGACGCTTCACAGCTTCCCTGTGGGAACACGTCATCTTCCCAGCGCGCGTGCCCGGCTTTCGCCCCGCCCTGTTGGATGAACTGCTTGAATCAGGAGAAATCATCTGGACAGCAACTTCAGAACAGGAAAGAACATCTGAAGCCGCGTTCTATCCATCTGATTCGCTCTTCGCTCCGCAACTCTTGGGCGCAGGCACCGAACCGCTGCCGAACGCCACCAGCGTGCCCACCGAAGGTGCCGCGTTCACGCATCCGCTGACAGCGGAAGTCTGCGCACTGCTGATGAAAGAAGGTCCGGTCACCTTCACCACGCTGGTGCGATTGCTGCAAGAGGCTTCAGCAGAGGAGGCCATCAGCACCCAAGCAGCCATCCGCGCACTGGAAGAAGCCGCAGCGAAAGGTCTGGCCACCTCCACCTCATTCGCGGCGCTCCGCCACCAGGGCGCCTCTTCTGCGCGCAAGCCGGCTCCTGCCGCCAACCAACGGCGCGTCACTTCGCGCCGGTCAGGGCGCACCCGGGCAACCGCTGCCGCACGGGCAGCAGCGCGCACAGCCGTGGCAACGGGCCAACGTGAACTGGAATCACTGGCTGGCCTCTGGTCCCTCATCGCCCCAACAGAAGCCAGCCCCACCGAACAAGCCATCGCGCAAGTGGAATCATTGCTGGATCTGTACGGCATCATCTGCCCGAAGACCATCGATGCTGCAGGATGCAAGGGCGGCATGCAGGCCATCTATGCCGTCCTGCGTGGCATGGAAGACGCCGGTGAGGTGATCCGCGGCGAATTCGTGGAAGGTCTGGGGGCCTCTCAATTCGCTCGGCGCCACACCGTAGAGGCCCTGCGCGAACCTTCTGCTGGCAACAACGGCAGCATGATGGCCCTGAGCGCAATGGACCCGGCCATGCTGTACGGTTCCGTCTTCCCGTGGCCGGAACCAGAAGCCCAGCACGTCCCCGCCAATCGCACTGGCTGCATCGTCGTGCTGGATGAAGGCGCCCCGGTGCTGCTCGCCACGAAACGCCTGCAACACCTCATCACGTTCACCCAGTGCGAAAATGCGCTGGTCGCCGCCATCAAAGCACTGGCCGGCTTCGTGGAAGAGGCGCTCAAAGCGAAACGGATGGATGCGAAAGAGAAGCTGATCGTCCAGAAGCTGAACGGACAGGACATCTACGGCACCTACCTGCAGGACATCCTCGCCGCAGAAGGCTTCATCCGGGACACGCACGGCATGCGCCTCTATCGCTCACCATTCTGAGGGCGAACAGCCAGAACGTTTTGAGGATGACGCTTGCGTTTCACTCGCATCATGCGAAATGCTTGCACAACGAAAAGGACTACCATCAGCAGAAACGATCAATGCGCGCCTTGCGAGAGAGGAACCAGACATGAAAAGAGCCCTTGCCGCTATCGTGGCCTGCACGCTCTGCGCTGCAGCCTTCGTGACCCTTCCCAGTTGCGGGCCGGACAATGAAGAGCTCATTCGCGAAGCCGTCACGCAAAAGTACGATGCCTACAAGAATGCGGATGACGCCGTGCTTTCTCAGCTGGTGTCCTCATTGGAAAACAACGGCTTGACAGAGCTGGGCATCGATGAAACGGAATTCGCCACTGCAGTGGTGGACGGATTCGACTACGCCATAGACAGCATTTCCGTCAATGGAGATTCCGCCGTGGTCACCGTCACATTCGCAGGCAAGAGCTACATGGATCTGCTCTCCAGCATCTCCGACACCACGGAAGCCTTGGCGAACGATCCGGCGTTCGCAGAGCTCTCCCAAGAAGATCGTCGTGCCGCTGCCGGCAAGATGGTGATGGATACGTTCACTGAACTGGAAGTGAGGAACGAAACGGTGAACCTTGACTATCAGCTCACTGACAACGCTTGGCAAGAAGCTGATGAACAGGCTGGCCTCGCCCAGATAGACAACATCCTCTTCGCCAAATAGCTCACCCCACCGGGTGTGCAAAAGGGACGTTCCGAATTGCACATAGAAAAAGAGAATGAGCGCTGAAAGAATATTCCTATGTGCAATTTGGGACGTCCCTTTTGCACACCGATCAACCTTGCGGGTGCGATTCGGGACATCCCTTTTGCACATCGTGAATGGCCAGCATCAAACGAAAGGCCCGGGTCATCCCCGGGCCTGTTTCTCTGCACGCTGGATCAGTAATTCGTGGCACGGATCTGGAAGTGGCTCCGCGGATGGGCGCACACAGGGCACACCTCCGGCGGCTCCGTCCCGATCTCCAGATGGCCGCACACCGTGCAATACCACACCTGCACATCAGAGCGGTGGAACACCTCATCGTCATTGATGCGGCTAATCAGCGTCTGGAAGCGCTCATAATGGCTCTTCTCGATGGCGGCCAACCCGTCGAACAGGTCCGCCACGTCATCGAACCCCTCTTCGCGCGCAACGGCTGCATAGGCCGGATAATTTCCGTCCCACTCCTCGCGTTCGGATTCGCTGGCAAGCGCCAGGCACTCCAGCGTGGGCGGCACGCCGCCGTCATGCAAGCGCTTGAACAGCAGCTTGCCATGATGCAGTTCGTTGTCCGCCGTTTCCGCGAAGATGTTGGAGATCTGCACGTACCCATCCTTCTTCGCCTGCTGCGAATAGTAGGTGTACTCCACGTACGCCAGCGCCTCCTGATTGAGCGCTGCCTCCATGTTCTTCCACGACTGGGAATCCTTGATGTCCATGACTCCTCCTTCACCCGCATCCTTGCACTGCGCATATGATTGACCAGTACGCTCATCATTTCCCCACCACGCCCCATCAGTGGAGAGAACGTTACTTTGACGTTCGGGCCACCTGCAGGAACGGGCCTGCGCGCGAAGCTAGAATCAACATGACAACGGCCGGGCTTGCGGAAGGAAGTCCATGGCACGCGTGAACGAACCCAAAGGAGCGAAGGCCGCCAAGGCCATCGCTGGCATCTGTCTCGCCCTGCTGGTGCTCTTGTTGGTGGCTTTCGCGGGCGTGAACCTCTTCGTGCGCACCACCTACGCCGGCTTCTACCAAGACGCCACGCGCGAATTCGCCATCCCCGGCACGGACGACGGCTTCATCGTGCAAGACCTCGATGAGCTGGAGGACGGAACGTGGCTCTTCAGCGGCTATGCCACCAGCGGCCCTTCGCCTGTCTACGTGCGCCACACTGACGGCACCACGGCCAAGCTGGCCATCACGCGCGCGGATGGCTCAACCTACGACGGCCACGGCTCAGGCATCACCTCAGACGACGAACACGTCTTCCTGACGGATGACGAAGGCTTCCTCGTGTTCAGCCTGACGGATTTCAAACAGGCTGAGGAGGACGCCACCATCCAGGCGCAGGGACGGCGCACCCTGGAATTCGCACCAGCGTTCATGAACATAGAGAATCAGACGCTGTTCTTGGGCACGTTCTACCACCCTGGTCCCTACGAAGCGCCGGATCACCACAAGATGGACACGCCCAGCGGAGACTGGAACGCGGCCATCATGTACGCTTACCCGGCTGATGCGAACGGCACCTTCGGCTACGCGGACCAGACCTCCTGCGCCTATTCGCTGCCCGCGCGCATCCAAGGCATGTGCATCACAGAAGCTGGCCAGCTGGTCCTGTCACAGTCCTACGGGCTGGCTTCGTCCCACCTGCTGGTGTATGACCTGGGGCTGGTGGCCGCCAACGAAGCGGTCACCGCTGAAACCGCTGCCACCTTCACTGCGGACGGCACGGACGTGCCGCTCCTCTTCCTGGATTCGGCTTCCCTGGCAGAGGACATCACCGCGCCGCCCATGAGCGAGGGCATCGAATGGCACGACGGCAAAGTGTGGATCTCCTGCGAAAGCGCTTCGGACAAATACCTCTTCGGCAAGCTCTACGGTGCCAATGCGGTGTATGCGCTCAGCATCTGATCATGACTCTGTCCTAAAGGAGGTACAGCTAGAACAACCCCGCGCACTATCCTGCAATCATTGAAACGCACACAGAAACGCAGCAGGAGGCATCCCATGAAGATCTGGGGCATGAGCACTGAAGAGTTCGCGGCATTGTTGGACGAATCATTCACGGCCATCAAGAAGGCCAGCCGCACCGCCGATGCGCAGCATTACGCGCGCACGCGCATCCTGGCCTCGAACCTGGAGAACGCCCTGGAAAAGATCAGGGACGCTGCACGAACCTGCAGCACCCCTGCCGAAGATGCGGTCTGCGCGTGAGCTACTCGGACATGTCGATGTAGGACCACTCCACCACATCGCCGTCATTCAGATACGTCTGATCTGCGGAGACCTGCGGCTGTTCGCCGTTCACGGTGTACGTCCAACCCTTCATGCCCTCGTTCGCCAGACTGTCCACGGCATTCACGAACATGCCGTATTCGCTCTGTTGGGCATCCAGTTCAAGGCCGGTCGCCTGCAGCACATCGAGCGCCGTAGCGCCTTCACCGATGGTCACCGTCTCGTCATAGACCACCTGATCATCAGCGCCAGGGCTGGTCACCTTGACCGGAATCCCCATCTGCGGGATGGTCGATTCCGTGGAAAAGCCCGCGCTGGAATCTGCAGAGGACGCCTGCTGATTCCCCGACGCGCACCCGAACAGGCCAACCGCTGCCACCAACAGAGCAGCAGACGCGAATGCCGCAATGCTCTTCGTCAACTTCATGACCGACACACCTTTCTCTTGGGAACGTGGTGGATTGTATCGGTTGTACGACCCTCAGCGGCACAGAAGCGCTATTCCCAATCCGAATCGTTGCATGAAAGCGCTTCATGACCGTTCCACCCCCCGCCCAGCACTGGTAAGCTGTTTCCATGCATACGCGCTCGAAAGACGCCGAACGGCTCTGGTCACCCATATTCGTGACCATCATCGCGGCTACCCTGTTCGCCTTCATGGTGGGGCAGGGCGTGAATTCCGGCACCACGGTGTATCTGGAACGCACTGGTGGCACCGTGGCGCTGGCGGGAATCGGCGCGCTGTCCTTCTCTGCGGCTGCCGGGGTCATGCGCCTCATCTGCGGCCCCGTGGTGGACGGCCGCGGACGCCGCATCGTCATGGTGCTGGGCGCAGCGCTCATGCTCACGGGCACCGCAGGCCCGCTCATCTGCAACGAAGGAGCACCTTTCATACTCTGGCGTGCGTTGCAGGGCGTGGGCTTCTCGGCCTCCACCACCGCAGCCAGCACGGCCGCAGCCGACGTCCTGCCATTCTCGCGCCTGGGCGAAGGCATCGGATATGCAGGGCTGGGACAAGCCATCTCCATGGCCATAGGCCCCGCACTGGCGTTGTTCCTGGTCTCCACGAACCCGCCCGAGAACCTCTATCTAGGCTTAGCGGCATGCGCGGCGCTCTCGCTCATCTTGAGCCTGCTCTGCCGTTACGAAAAGGACCCCGCCCGCCTGCCTGCCACCTCCGCATACCGCATGCGTTGGGAACAGGCTGCTGCACCTCACGCGCACTGCGCCGCTCACGACCCCACCGCAGCGCCGATCCACATGAACCCCCTGCACCGCATGCTGGATTCCATCATGGAGCCCACCGCGCTGCGCGGCACAGCGATCATCTTCCTCATGGCCACCGTGTTCTCGTTCAACGTCTTCTTCATGGGCGCGTTCGGGAACGCCTTGCACGTGGCGAACGCAGGACTGTACTACACCGTCATGGCATTGGTCATGATCGTGGTGCGCGTGACCGCTGGCCGTTTCATGGACACCACGCCGCCGCTGGCGTTGATGGGCGTGGCTGCTGGCTGCGGTGCCATTGCATTCGGCGTGGGCGCGGGTTGCTCGGCGGGAGCATTCGGCAACTTCACTGAACCCCTCTACTACGCCATGGGACTGCCGTTCGGGATCTGCATGGGGCTGGGCATTCCCGTGAACCAGACCATGGCCGTGAAGCTGACGCCCCCGGAGCGTTGGGGCGCTGCGAATGGACTGTTCTTGCTGGGTGTTGACTTGAGCAATGCTGCAGCCTCCGTGGCGTGGGGGTTCTTGATCCAGAACCTGGGCTACACCGTCGCGCTCATAGGCTGCATCATCATGCTGGCGCTGTCCTTCGCAGCCGCCGCAGTGCTCTATCCGCGCTCCTGACAGCCATCGCGCCCCCTCCGCGTCCAACCGTTCAACGTGCAAAAGGGATGTTCCAAATCGCACATAGGGGTCAACGTTCCGGAATGTGCAGAAGGGACGCTCCAAATTACACATAGGAAGAAAGATTGGGCACTGAAAGACTGCTCCTATGTGCAATTTGGGACGTCCCTTCTGCACATCAGGCAACCTCACGGGTGCGATTTGAAACGTCCCTTCGTGACCTGCGCAGGTCAGATCTTCGCCATCTCCTGGGCGACGCGGTCATACCAATGCTGCCAGTTGCCCGGGCAGTACTTCTGAGCGGCCGCCTCGGACACCGTGTACCCGTAGCCACGCGCCAGACCCATGGCATGCGCGGGGATGGCCTCTTCCCAGCTTCCCCAGGACACGGAACCCCAGCCCCATGCGTTGTACGGGCGGAAGCACGCCGCGCCCCGACTGCTCTCAACCTCTGAGATGGCCGCGGAGAACCGCGGGTCTATGCCAGCATCCCACGCAGCGGCCGCGAACGTCTTGCCCTGGCCCGAAAGCGGAGACCCGGCCAGATACCCGTCAAGCCTGCCTGCCCAACTGCTCACGAACGACGCCTTGCTGCCCGACCAGTCAGCATCGCCCACCGAAGGAGCCGATGCCGAAGGAGCCTCAGGCGCCTCTTCGCCCCTCTCTTGCGCCGCCTGTTCCGCAGCCTCCCGTTCGCGAGCCTCAAGCTGCGCCCGCTCCTCAGCGGCTTTCTGGGCCGCTTCGCGCTGGGCCACCGCCAAGAGCATGGCCCGCTCCGCATCGGCCTGCACGTCCTCGGCATCCGCCTGCGCCTCCTCCAAGGCAGCCTGAGCGTCTTCACGCTCTTGCACGGACCGCGCCAAGGTCTTCAGCCTTTCGTTCGCGGTATCGAAGATGCGGTTGAACTGATCATACGTGGTGAGGAACGAAGGGAAATCCTGCGAGTCCAGGATCACCGCCAAGATGCCCATGCCGCCCCGCTGCAGCTTGTAGACGCCCACCATGCTGTCATTGCACGCTTCGCGGTAGACCGGGATCTGCTCATCCAGTTCCTGGATCTGTGCTTGGTTGTCTTCGATCTGCTGCTTGATCTCAGCCACGCGTTCGGTGGCCTCGTCGTACTTCGCAGCCGTGGATTCCACCGCCGCCTGCAAGCCGTTCGCCTCCGCGCTGATGTCCTCTGTTTCAGCGAACGCACGCGCAGGCACCGCGCAGAGCAAGAGCGTCAACGCCAGCACGCCCGCGCAAGCGCACCGCGCCGGACGCAGGACCCGCGCCTGCACCGAAAGCCCCAGCCTGCTGGCCGGCAGACGCGAAGCCACGCTCTGCTCTTTCAGTTTGCTTGCCAGGCTGCGCCTCTACACGTTGTCCATGGGACGGCCTTGCGGCTTGATGACCTGCACCAGCGGAGACCCTTCACGCTCAAGCGCCTGGATCTGCTGGTAGGTGAGCCCCTTGTTTTCGAATACGCGGTCCTTCAGGCGTTCGAGCCAGGTATTGCCGCGCACATCCTCGCCTTCGGACAGGCCCTTCCACTCTTCCTTCAGCCCGATGGCCACCATGGCGATGACCGCGACGCGCAGCTTCGTCAGGTCCGGCACGTGGATCTCATAGCATTCGCCCTTGTCACGGAACAGACGCGTCTTCACGTGCACGTCCTTCTTGTTGTACGACGTCTTCGTCTCCGTCACGAAATCGAACGGCGGATTGGAGAACGACCCGTACAGGTCCCACAACATCCCTTCGATGTAATAATGCTTGTTGATGACGTAAGGATGCATGACGTATTCGTAGCGTTCGAACCGCAGGTAGTAGTTCAGACAGCGGTTGTCCGGCTTGATGGCGCCGTTCTCTCCGCCCAGCCGTCCGATGACAGAGATGTTCTGCTTCTCAGCCGTCCAGCCCTTCTTGTTCTCAAACCGGTAGAACAGCTCCCCGTCTTCGTACCACGTGTCGAAATCCTCGTGGCGCGCCAACGCGTCCCGCTGCAGGTACACCTTGTTGAACTTCATGCGGCTCCTCCCGTGTGGTTCGCACCATGATACCGAATACCGCAGGCGTCTCAGGTACAATGGCTCCCACGTTTGAAAACACGTTGAAAGGCGCAACATGCCGCAGCAGCACTACACCCTTACCTCCTATGATCCCATCTACGCCGTATGCCCGGAAGTGCGCATTCCCGAAGAGCTCATCCGCAAGCAGGCTGTCCGCTGGCTTGAGCTGAACTGCGCGAAGCCAGGTGAGCAGGCGAAACTGACGGACGCGTGGATCTCCAAGCATTCTGATGACTTCAACACCGCTGAAGAGGTGCTCATCTTCATCCGCTACAACATGTACAAGGACAACCGCGAAGCGCAAGAGCTGTCCGACCAGGATTACGTCTGCCGCGAACTGGCCACGCGCCTGGTGGAGGACCTGCCGGAAGATCTGGTGGAGGAATGCGTGTACGCGGCCAACATGCGCCTGGAGGACATGGTCAGCCGCTCCGGCAAGAGCATGCAGGAGTTCTGCAAGGAACACGGCATGTCACTGGATGAAGTGTACGCCAACACCGAACAGCGCGCCATCCAGTCGCTCAAAGAGGATTCCGCGCTGGCCGCCTGGGCGGATCACGCGAACTTCACACTGGAGCCGGAAGATTTCTACGCCGTCATCCCTGGCGAGAACATCCAAGACAAAGCCGAAAAGCGCCGCCAGATCGAACTGGACGGCCGTCTACCCCAGATGGAAGAATACGCGCTGAAGACGAAGGCCCTCAAGGACGTCATGGCCAACGCCATGATCAAGCGCAATGAAACGGACGCGGAATGGCTGCGCTATGGGGACACCAGCGCAGAGGTCACGAATGCGCTGAACCAGTACCCGGACAACTTCATCGCACTGTAACCACCGCACTCCCCCAGAACCAAGGCCCCGCAACGCGGGGCCTTTTCTTTTAGAAGGAGAGCCCGTGCATAAGATGCAAAAATGAGCACTCTCCTTCCGCGCAGGCATCTACGGGATTCACGAACTGCTCCAACGGGCAGCTCGTCTTCCGCTCAAGCACGCTGCATCATGGCGCATCCACGAAAAAGGGCCGCGTGCGCGGCCCTTTTTCTTAGCGGAAACCGTCTGCTTGATCCCCGCCCAGAAGCTTCTGCTGCTCCTTCATGTGCTTCGCCTTCTCAGCGGCGGACACGAAGTTCTCCGGCGGCGCTTCGATGTCCAAGATCTCAACCTCGAAGGTGAGATCTTGGCCCGCCAGCGGGTGGTTCATGTCGAACACAGCCATGCCGTCTTCGATGGCCGTCACCGTGACCGGCATGGGAACGCCGTCTTCTGAAGAGGACATCCACACGCGCTGGCCCACTTTCACATTGCCGCGCGGCACCTGCTCCATGGGGATCTTCTGCACGAAGTCATCCAGGTATTCACCGTAGGCCTTGTACTGGTCCACTACGAACGTCTTCTTCTCCCCCACCTCGTTCATCTTGAGGATCTCTTCCTCGAAGCCGTCGATGGCCATGTCCATGCCCGTCTGGAATTTCATCGGCTTCTCTTTGGTGGCATGCCCGAATTCCTCACCGGTATCCAGCGTGCCCACATACGTCAGCGTGACGGTCGATCCAAGCTCCATGCGCTTCTCCTATTCCTCGGTCTCTACCACGGCGTTGTCCACCAACCACTGCGTGGCCTTGCGCTGACGCGCCATCTTGCGCAGGTTCGCCATCCGGTTCGCCTCCGCCCAGGATGCAAGCTTCTCTTCCGCGTCATCTTCGCCTTCGAAGAGCTGCTGGATGTCAGCGTCCGTGACCTCCATCTTCTCATGCGCGAACACCGCTTCCAACGCGCAATCGATGGCGGCGCGGCGCAGCGCCTCCCGGTTCACGTCCTCCTTCATCTGATCAGCCTGAATGCTGTTCTGCAGCATCCACTGTTGCAGGTTGGTGCCCTGCTCTTCCAGGTCATGGACCAATTCCTGCCCCACATCCTGACGGATGAAGTCAACGTAGTATTCCGGCACGTCACCAGCCAGCCGTTCAGCGATGGCGTCAGCCGCACGGTCCACCTTCAGGCGCGGCAGCTGTTCGGCCTTCTGCATGCCGATGTTGCGGCGCACCTGCGAACGCATGTCATCAACGTCCATGCAGCCCACCTTGACGGCCAGTTCATCATCCACCGCCGGCAGATTGAGCGCACGGAAGCCGCACACCTCCACCTTCGCGTGCAGTTCGCCGTCACCGTGTTCTGAATTGCCTTCGTCATCCTTGGCTTCGAAATCGAACTCCAGGATGTCGCCCACCTTCGCGCCCACGAGGTGCTCATCGAAGCTGGCCGGCATGGTGCCTGCGCCCAGACCCACCATGCGCGAGATGTTGTTCATGCCGCTGACCAGCTTGCCATGGTTGGTGACCGTGAGACGCGTGTCCACATAGTCCCCCATGGCGGCCACGTGATCAGCGTCTTCGATCTTGTCCAGCGTGTGGTAGTGATCCTGGATGTCCGCAATGCCCTGCTCCACTTCGGCATCCGTGGGATCCTCCGGCGGCATTTTGATCTGCACCGGCTCATAGGAGACCAGCGTCATCTCCGGTGCCACGGCCCCGGACACCGTGAAGGTGAACGGCTTGCCGTCTTCTGGCATGACATCAACGTTGAACTGCGGCTCTTCGATGAAGATCACGTCCGCCTCATCGATGGCCGCGAACGCGCCTTCATTGATGAGCTTCTCCGCTACACCGCCCATGGCGTTCTCGTGGCCACCCACGCCCTGCTCCAGTACCTCGCGCGGAGCCTTGCCCTTGCGGAAGCCGGGCACATCCCGCTGGCCCAGCTCCTTGAAGAACGCCTTGGCTGCCGCGTCCACCTCTTCCGCCGATGCGGTGATGGTGAGCACGGCCTCCCGCGTCTGTCCATCCTCTTCGAAGGACTTGTCTTTGACTTTCACGTGACCCCTATCCCCTGGTTTCCAATGCCGCCCATTGTATCCCAGCAGCCCTCCATCCGCCCCCACGCCCCCTCGCCCAGGCACAAAAGGGACGCTCCAGATTGCACCTGCGAGGTTGCCTGATGTGCAAAAGGGACGTTCCAAATTGCACATAGGAAAAGAGATTGAGCGATGGAAGTCTCTTCCTATATGCAATTTGGGACGTCCCTTTTGCACATCACCGGGGCGCTCATCCTATGTGCAATTTGGGACGTCCCTTTTGCACATCTTGCACATGGGGAGCCTTTCACACATCCACGCCTCAGCGTTTGTGCACGTACATGCTGACGGATTCGAACACAGCACCGCTGTCATCAGCCACCATGGGCACGTCATGGTCTGCTTTGAAGCCTTGGTCAGGGCGCACCTCGTACGAATCCATCACCTCAGGCTTGCCGAATCCGCACGCGGACAGCCACGCCAGGTTCTCTTCCTTGGTGCGCGCTGCCTGGATGCTGTTCCCGATGGCCCGCGCCTCTTCGATGACCGCCTCCGGCCTCTGGCAGCTGGCGAACACCGTCTCCATGATCAACAGGCCGCCCGGCTTCAACACGCGCGCGAACTCTTCCAGCGCTTGTTCTTGGCTGGCGAAGAGCGTCATCACGTTGTTCACATACACCACATCCATGGTGTTCGTGCCCAGGCCAGCAGCCATGAGATCTTCCGGATACGCCACATGGAACTCCATGTTGTTGCCCTTGAGGCCCGAATCGTGCCAGGCGCGCGTGATACCGTCTGTGGATTCCTGCACGTAGGCCGGGCTCCAATCCACGCCGATGGCACGCCCATTGTTGCCCACCATGGAAGAGATCTTGTACACACCGCGCCCACGCCGGCTACAGATGTCCAGCACCGTCTTGCCCCTCAGGTCAGACGCTGGCAGCAGCATCTTGCAAATGGACGCGAACCCGTATTCGAACTGCTTGCCCGCGTAATACTGCTCAAGGAAGGCCGCATCCAACCGCCCAGACGCACCGCTTTGCGTCGTTTCCGCTCTCACTGCATCCTCCTTCTCCGAGACCATGCGCGAAAGCCCCACCGCCTGGGCCATGTCCAGCCCCGCATCCTTGGACGTCACCGGCTCATCAGCGCCCAGCGCCAGCTCACGCGCCCGCGCCTCCAGGCCTTCGCGGGCCGAATCCACCTGCAAGCCGTCCGCATGGACGTAATATGCATCACTCCCGAAGTGCGCGATGAAGTCAGCGGTGGAGCGCCGTGTGGCCAGCTCTGCCGCGAACACCAGCATCTCACGCGCGGAGAAGCACTCCTCCACGAACGCGAACGCGTGGTCCAGGGCCGCGGACGCCGCATCAGCCGCAGGCTCCAGCTTCGCCACTTCTGCCCCGTAAGCCTGCTGGATGAGAGCGAAAGCCGCCTCTCCCACCGTCTCCTTCGCCAACGAACAGGCTGCTGCCAGGTCATGCAGCAGCGCCAGCGCCAGCTTCTCCCGGCGCACCTTCACTGCCGCGACCGCGCCGGTGGACACCAGGCGTGCCAGATGGGCTTCGCGCGCGGCTGTCTTGGGCACCAGCGCCACGTCCACGGATTCGCCTGCCAGCAGCTCCGGCTTCACTTCCCGCAGCACATCGCGCACGGCATAGGCCACCGCTTCTGCATCCAGCACCTGCGCGCATTCCTGCGCCAGCGCGTCCAACAGGATGCCGATGAGCGCCACCCGCTCATCGAACGGCGCCGCTGCTGCCCGTTCGCGGATCTGCACGGGCGCAGCGCCCGCCAAGATGGCATCCACCTGGTAGTCCGAACGATACTTCGCGAACAGCGCGTAGTACACGGTGAACTGATCTGCCACGTCCGCGTCGCGCACGAACTGGCTGACCAGACCCCCATCCACCGGCTTGCCCAGCTGCTCGTACAGCGCGATGACGCGCGCCAGGTCCTCCCAGCCGCGCGCGGTCACGAACGCCTTGCCGCCGCCCGGCTTGCCATCCACGCGATAGAAGCAATCCTTCTTCGCTTCCAGGAACGTGGTGACCGCCGGATGCAGCCCGTGTTCAGCCGCGTACGCGCGCCAGGCAGCGTAATCCGGCTCCACGTCCAGTTCACGCAGGCGGTCCAGGGTGACGATGTCGAACTCATGCACGCTGCGGTTGTACTCCGGCGGGTTGCCCGCGCACGCCACCACCCAACCATCCGGCACCTTGAATTTCCCGAACGTCTTGAACTGCAGGAACTGCAACATAGAGGGATACAGCGTTTCCGACACGCAGTTGATCTCATCCAGGAACAGGATGCCGCTGCGCAAGCCCGTGCGCTCCATGTAGTCATAGATGGCCGCGATGATCTCTGACATGGTGTATTCAGAGGTGTCGAACTCCAGGCCTTCGAACGCGCGCCGCTCGATCCGCGGCAAGCCCAAGGCGGATTGGCGCGTGTGATGCGTCATGGAATAGGACACGATGCCGATGCCCAGCTCCTCGGCCACTTGTTCCATGATGGCGGTCTTGCCGATGCCGGGCGCGCCCAGCAGGAACACCGGCCGCTGATGGGCCGGTGGAATGACGAACATGCCCGCATCGTCGCACTCCAAGTACGCCTCGACGGTGTCTTTGATCTGTTGTTTCGCCTGCGTGATGTTCACTGGACCACCTCCGATTCCATGGCGGATGCCTGCTTGGCTGACCCGTAGGGCAGGGGCTTGCCCCTGCCGTTCGCTCAGAACCCTCTCACTCCAATTCTTCCTCTTCTATGACCACCTTCATGGCCCAGGGCGGCACGGGCGGTAACGGCTCCCCCTCATCCAGGAACACGAACGCCGCATCGAAATCCGGCGCCTTCTCCGGGAACTGCCCCAGACCGTCCGTGAAATAGATCAACCCCTTCAGCTCCGGCAGCTTGCCCGCTTTCCGCAAGCCTCGCACGTAGTCGAACGCAGGGCGGAAATCCGTCCCGCCGAATCCACGCACCGTGAAGCCCTCCATCATGGCGTCCACATCCCGCAGATCCGCGATGCGCGTGTCCGCCTGCACGCGCGAATCCGCCTGGATCACGTGCACGCATACCTTGGACGCGAACGTTTCCGCACTCTTCAAGATGGCGAACGTGTGCTCCACGAATCGACGCACCAGCGTCTCGCGCACGGATTCCGAAGTATCCAACACGATGACGAAATCGCGCACCTTTTTGGTGTCCTGGTATTCCAGCGGCTCCACCAGCGGCATGTTGCCGTACAGGTCAAGCCCGTGGGCGTAGTACACGTAGTCGAATTCATCCATGTTGACCTTCAGGTCTTCGGAGGTCACCATGAAGCTCTTGAGGAAATCCGCATAAGCCAGCCGCCGCCGATTCGCTACCGCCAGCGCTGCCATCAAATCCCCTGCATCTTCGCCGAACTGGGAGGAGAACGTCTCCAGGTCCATTTGCACTTGCCGCGCGACGTCCTCCCACTCCTCCTCGGCTTGGCGCTCCTCCTCTGATGCGCCCGGCTCCTGGGTCATGCCGGCGTCTTGGGCGGCATCATCTTCCTGCGCCGTGTCGGACTCATCCGAATCGGCCGCAGATTCCTCCAGCTGCGGCACCGTCTCTTGCGGAGGCTGCTCTTGCACATCCGACGGGTCATCCGCATGGATGCGCTCAGCCGCCAACTCCTGCTCGCCGTCCGCCGCATCATCCGCCGTCTGCGCCGGAGCGCCTTCATCCCCCGGCTGCGCGCCTGCCATCCCCGGCCACGCCGTGTGGTCGTCCCGTTCGAACAGCGCGCGCCAGTCGTTCACCTTGCTGCGCGTGAATCCCAGATGCGCCGTGCCCTCCGGTGCGCTCATGATGGCATCCAGCAGCTTGTACACCTTGCTGGGCGCCAGTGTCCCCGCATGCATGCGCACTTCGCTCACGGCTTGCTTGCGCTCCGCATCGCCTTCGCTGGTGAACCGCTGGCCGCAGATGTCCATCACCGCATTTTCCACGATGATGTCCGCGGTGAGGCTCCACGCCTCCCGATCCTGATGCGTCTTGTCGAACGGATGCCGGAAGATGCAATGCATGACCAGATGCAGATAGTCCCGCACCGCTTCGTCACCGGATTCCTGGAAGCGCGCGATCACGCGATCCGGCTCATACAGCACACGGACGCCGTCCGTGGCGATGGGGTACGCGAAACCGGCGCGCACCGGCTCCAGGCCCATCTTCCAGAGCGCCAGGTCAAGAAAGCGGAACTTCAGCATCAGCTGCACGCGCGCCTCCTCCAGGATGTCGCGCCCCAAAGCGTCCTCCGCCTGACGCCGCTGCATCTTCTGATCCTGCATCCTCACCTCCCGCCCAGTCTCCGTAGCAAAGGCTTCAGCCTTTGCCTTTCGCAGGCTGAAGCCTGCGCTACAACCAACACGCCGCCCGGAACCCGCGCAACGCCCGCCTCTACAGGCTGAAATCGAACGAACGGACGCCGAACCGCATCCGCTTCACCTCCAACAGGTATCCCGTCATGGATGCATCCTGCACCTGCTGAACAGCCGAAATCACCTCATCTATATTCTCAGCTGACAATATACCCAGGTCCGCCAAGCGCCGCAACGAATCCCGATCGTCATGGCGCGCCATCTCCAGACAGATCCCACAAAGGCCGTTCCGCAGCACGCGTCGCGCCATATCCTGGCTGACCGGACCCATGAACACCGGATCCTCCAACCGCTGGATCAAGCGCACAGCTTGTTCGTGCACGCCCAACCCACTCTCGCTCAGCGCATCGAAACTGGATGCGTTGATGATGGCGTTGTCGTAATGTTCGAACAGCGCCTCTATGCTCACGAACGTGGGGACCGTGAGCGCCAGCATCATCTGCTGTTCGCTGCGGTCCGTCCGCGGCGGGAAGATATCGAACGCCGCATGGCCTTCAACAGGATCCGCCAGATCCACATGGATGTGCTCCAGCGGCGCATCCACTGCAAGGCCGCGCGGCCCCACCGTCGTGATGCGGTCTGACAGATGCAGCTCTTTCACCTGCGACGCGCCGTTGAACGCGTAGGCGCAGATCTCATCCACCGCCTCCGGCACATGCACCGCCGCATCCGGCCCCACATAGATGACCACGCGCTCTGCTCCGTCATCCTTGCGCTCCAGCAACATGCCCTCATGCATCCGGAAACGCGCAGATGCCCCCGTCAGCACGATGGAATGCAGAGACGGGCCGCCTTGCCCATGATGCGCGCCCAAGGTGACCAGCGCGCGTGGCCCCAAGTGCTCAAGCCCAGCGGACAACTGCACCGTTTCGATGCGCGTGTCCAAGAACGCATCCCCGCCGATCCATGCCACCGTGTCCGGCACGTTCACGCGCACCAATTCCATGCAGCCACGGAACGCCGCGCCGCTGACCTTCCACAGCCCTTCCGGCAAGCGCACTTCCCGCAGCTTCCGTGCGCATTCGAATGCTTGGCGCCCCAATTCCACGGTGCCGGGCAGCACCTCATAGGACATCGCATCCGGATCCATCAGGCGCACGAACCGCAAGCCTGCGCCATCGTGCTCATACAAGCCGCCTTGGCCATCGAACACGAGCCTGCCGCCATCGCTCTCAATGCCGAACGTGGCCCCTTCGCCCGAAAAGCGCACGTTCGTGCCATCAGCCACATGTGCGCCCATCTCTTGCACGGAAGCAGGGATGCGCAGTTCAGCTAGGCCGCAGTCCTCGAATGCGGAAGGCCCGATGGATTCCAGGCCTTCATCCAGCTGCACCTGCGCAAGCTGGCGGCACCCGTAGAATGCTTTCTCTTGGATGATGCGCAAAGCGCTGGGCGCATGGAAACTGCGCAGGGCCGTGCCCGCGAATGCGAACGGCCCGATGGCCTCAAGCGTTGAGGGCAGATCAACGGCAGACAGGCCCGCGAAGGAACTGAACGCCTTCTTGCCCAGCGCACGGCACCCATCGCGCACAGCATACGCATCTGACGGCACGGCCAGCGCCGCCATGATGGACCAGTCCTTGGAGTACAGCGCGCGCCCATCCGTGGCCATGAAAGGATTGCTCTCCGCCACCTGGATGGATTCCAGATGGCTGTTGATGAAAGCGCCCGGCTCCACGTTGCGCGTGCCCGGCCCCACGACGAGCGTCTTCAGGTGCCCATGGTCGAACACGCGCGGCGTGATGGCCTCCAGGGCACCAGGCAGTTCCAGATAGGACAGCTTGTTGCAATAGCGGAACCAGTCCGCAAGATAGACCGACACCCCGGCCGGGAGCACCACGCGCTCCAGCTGGCTGCATCCGCGGAACGCACAATCCCCCACCACGATGACGCTGTCAGGCACCGTGGCCTCCACCACGGACAGCAGATTCGCGCACGCCTCAGGCGCAAGCTCCAACACCGGATGCCCTTCGATCTGCGCCGGGATATCCAAGATGCGCGCCTGGGTCCTGCACCCCTTGATGCGCACGCTGGCACCGTCCAAGAGCACGTGCTCCCAAACGGTGCCAGCTTCATCCACCCATTCCAGCAGCTCTGATTCGCGCGCCGCCTCCAACTCCTCCGCCCGGATGGCGGCATCCTTGCGCGCGGCCAAGCGCTGCTCCGCCTCTACGGCCACGTCCCAGGTGGCGGTCATGTCCCCCATGACCGTGGGCGTGAACCCGCCGAAGCAGACGTCCAGCCTGCTCATGTCGATGCCCAGACTGACGCCCATGACAAATGTCTACAGCAGCGGACCGCAGGCTTCCCACGGAGCGCCCGCCGGATTCAACGAACGGCGCGGCGCGATCTCATCAGCATGCATGATGCAGTACCGCATGCCCTTGAGCGTGACATACAGGCATGCGATCTCATGGCCGCTGCCCTGGTTGAACACCTCATACGTGAGCATCTCACGATCGATCATGGGCTGGAGCACCGGATCGCCGATGACCTTCTCCAGCAGCATGTTCGTTGACTGGCGGCCCAGCTCATCCTGCTTGAGGGTGATGTTGTACAGAACCAGCTCCTGCTCGTCGGTCAAGCGGCCCAGTTCGTCGATCTCTTTCTGGATCTCTTCCTCAGTTGCCATGGCTCCTCCTGTTCTTTCGGATTCATTTTCCCCAGAACCCATGCAGCGGATGGGCTTTGGGGAAGATGGACCATCAAATCAGGGAACGGTATACAAAAAGAGCCCGCTCGTTCAGAGCGAGCTCTTTCAAGCAAGCTGGTCAGCGGATCTACACGCCAACGTAGCCCTTCGAAGGATCGCTGTCACCAACGCCGATGCCGGTGTCCCCAGCCTCGTTGCCCGTGCGCTTCGTGGAGGTATACCCACCCCAAGCGCGAGCGATGAACTTGTCCTTCACCCAGAAGATCTGAGCCTTCATCAGGTCAGCCTGAGCAACGCCGCACTCTGCCATGGCTTCATCCTTGGACTTGCCAGCTGCGATCAGCTCATTCAGCTTGTCAGCAGCTTCGTTTGCGGGCATCGCCAAAAACTCTTCTTTGGTCATCTTCGACCTCCTTGGTCTTCAACGCGCGGTACCTTCGGCTGGATATTATATTTCAATACCAGCCGAAGGTTCCGTCAATGCCTACGGTTTAGAGCTGGAAGAGCACCATCGGACGATCGAACTTCTTCATCTTTTCGATCATCTCGTCCAGAGTGCCGTAGTAGAGAGTGCCGGACTCTTCAACCTGGCACGCGAGCGGACGCTGGCCGGCCTTGTCACCCTCGGGCCCGTAGTGCTTGGAGAAGATCTCCGTGGGGCACGGGATGTAGAACCATTCCCAGTTCTCGCCGCAGGTCTCGTCGCCGCCCTTGAAGAACGGGCCGACCTCGACCTCTTTGATGCCGAACTGGTCGATCGGAAGCTCAAACTCTTCCTTGCAGGCGATTTCCGCGGCATGGTTGCCGGAGAAATACCGGTAGTCGCAAAGAAGGGCGTAGCGGGTACCGTCGTAACGCGGATCCTTGATAGCGGATTCGTACTGCGCTTCGATTGCGGGGTTAGCCATTGATTTCACTTCCTTTCGAATTAATCAGCATCGAGGCTGCGGACGCGACGAGCGTTGCACATAACGCCCTTGTAGGGTGCGCCGAATCCGAGCTTGCCGATGTTCATGTGCGGAACGAGGCTGTTGAAGTTGGACTTCCACACGCCGAACAGGTTGGGCTCTTCGCCGTCCTGCTCGGGGAACCACCAGCCGTGAGCGCAGTTCAGGATGCCCGGCTTCATGACCGGCGTGATCTCTGCCTTGAAGCGAGCCTCGCCGAACATGTTGTAAACCTCGACCCAGTCGCCCTCGGTGATGCCGTACTCAGCAGCGGTCTCCGGATTGATCTGGACCCACGGCCACGGATCGATCTGGCGCAGCGACGGCACATGACGGTGCTCAGAGTGGAAGGAGCTGTAACGACGAGAACCAGACGTCGTGATCAGCGGGTACTTCTCCTTCTCTTCGTCCGTACGGAGCTCGGAGAACGGAGAGTAGTTGGGCTCCTCGTAGTAAGGCAGCGGATCCTCGCCCCAGGATTCGTAGAGGATGGAGTACGCCTCGATCTGGCCCGTGATGGTGTTGAAGCCAGGCTGGCCGTCGAAGCGGAGCAGGCCCTTATCATACTTCTCATACTCGAAGCCATGAGCACCAGGCTGGTAGATGCCGAGCTCCTGGAAGCTGTTCCAGTCGTAGCCCAGCTCCTTCAGCTGGTCAGAGTAGAAGTCCTGCGTAGCCTGCTCGAGCAGATCCCAATCCAGCTTGTGCTCGTCAGCCGGCTTGTACCACGGATACCACTCCGGGTTCAGGCGCTGGCCGAACACGAGGCAGATCTGCACGTCAGACATGCACTCGCCAACCGTGAGAGCCTTGTTCATGGGGCCCATGAACACGGTGTTGCGGCCGTAGTGCGTGAGCACGATGCCCGTGTGCTCAGCCCAGGTGGCCATCGGGAGGAAGTAATCGCCCACGGCCATGGCCGTGGGGGTCATGGTGATGTCCTGGATGACCACGAACTCCAGCTTCTGCAGAGCCTTGTGCCAACGCTTCGGCTGCGCAGAGCAGGTGGGGGTCAGGAAGTTGGAGCTGTTGAACCAACCCATCTTCAGAGCATAGGGCTCGTCAGATTCCATGGTGTTCAGCGTCTCGTCGGGCTGGGTGGTGGCCATGCCCGTGGACAGTCCCGGCCAAGCAGCAGCGCCGATGCGCTTCTCCCACACTTCGTCAGACATAGCGCCGCGCTGGTTCATGCGCCACTTGCCCAGCAGTGCAGACGGCGGGCCGAGGGTCAGGCCGCCCGGACGGTCGATGGAGCCGGACAGACCAGCCAGGATGATCATGGCCTGGGACAGCTGCACACCGTTCTTGTTCTGGTCGAACGCGAGGCCCCACGCCCAGCCGATCGGGCGCTCCGTGCCGATGATGTGGGCAGCGCGCTTGATGGCCTCGACCGGAACGGTGGTGATCTCAGAGACCTTCTCCACCGGGTACTCAGCCGCGCGAGCCTTGACCTCGTCCAGACCGTAGATCCAGTTCTCAGCGAACTCGTGATCGTACTCGTCGTTCTGGAACATGAGGTTCATGATGCCCAGCGCCATGGCGGTGTCGGTCTGAGGACGGACCTGCAGCAGGATGTTGCCGCGGTGCGCACCCACCCAGGTGACGCGGGGATCGATGTCGATGATGTGCGTGCCCAAACGCATCATGTCCACCAGGCAGTGGCCGAAGAAGCCGTCGCCGTTGGAGGGCAGGGGCTCCTTGCCCCAGAGCACGACCCACTTGGAGAGGGTGTACTGCGGGTCGATGTAGGAGCCGGGCAGGTGGCCTGCGTAGTCCAGCTCAGGGTAGCCGGCGCCCAGCACGTAGTCAGAGATGGAGCAGCGCGGGCCGTAGCAGGACCAGCCGGACTGGGTGTAGCAGCAGTTAGGGGACTGCAGCACGGAGAACGTCAGAGCGTAGTAGAAGATGCAAGCCTCACGGCCGGTGCCACCGAAGCAGACGATGGATTCAGGGCCGTAGGTGTTTTGGAAGTAACGCACCTTCTCGCAAATGGTGTCGATAGCCTCGTCCCAAGTGGTGCGCTCCCACTTGTCCTTGCCACGATCCTCGAACGCGCGCTTCATCGGGTAGATGATGCGGCTCGGCGCGTAGGTGTACTCGCGCAGAGCAAGGTTCATGGCGTTGACGCGGCCCGTGGTGATCGGGTTGTCGTCGTCACCCTCGATGCGGATGAGCTCGCCATCCTTGGTGATGACCTTGACGCCATACCCAACGGGGTGAGATCCCGGAGGAGACCACGTGTTGGAGCGTGTAGCGACGGTGCCGTCTTCGCGCTCGACTCGCCACTCTTTGCTGTAAGCCATACTTTTCCTTCTTTCTCGCGTTTCCATACTTATGGAACCTATTCCGCGTGCGCGAACACGCGGACTTACAAGCATGCCTCCTGGCGCATATATATGAGCCATTCGGCACCCCTCTGCTATCCCTAGCTAACAGAAAGGCTGCTTGGAAGCCGAAATCGGTTGCGACAGTCCGTCACAACGTGGTCAAAATATAAGGATGACCCCCTCCTTGCGGTCGTATCAGCAGATTGTAATTAGGCGTTCCTCCGTCATACCTGCAGGTTGATTTTTGAGAGGCCGATTTCTATAATGCCTGCTCAGGCGTCATGAATGCTGCTCATACCGAAGGGGGACGGGTGAGTGCTCCAGAACCGCGCATCACGGTGAGCATCAAGCGGAGCGCAGATGGCTCTCGCGCTACCGGTGAACTGAATTCGCTCTCATTGGGCTTCGGAATCTTCCAGGTCTGGCTCTTCATGGCCGTATACAACTCGGCCAAGATGTTCGACGCCTCAGCCTTGACCCCCTCTTTCCCTTATCTGCCGCCCGCGCTGTCAGACATCGTGCTCATATCGTTTCTGCTGGTGGGAGGATTGTGCCTCATCATCATCGCGGCCACCAATCAGCTCTTCCTCAAGTTCTACGTCAGCAAACGCGCGCTCTTCGCGGCCACGGTCATCTGCTGTGTGGGAACAGCGCTCCTCTATGGAGGGTGCCTTGAAGGAGCTGGCACGGCGTTCGCCATCCTTTCCGGTGCCGTGATGGGCTTCGGTTCCAGCTTGCTGCTGGTCATCTGGGGCACCACGTTCGCCCGCTTCCAGTTCGCCACCATCGTGTTGAACACGGCCATCTCCTACGTGGTGGGCATCGGCATCTCCGTCATCTGCGCGAACTGGGTCCCCTCGCCCATCAGCGGCCTGATCACCGTGCTGCTGCCGTTGGCATCCATGCCCATCCTGCTCAAGCTGATCCCGCGTCCGTATTATCAACGTCACGAAGAGCCCATCTTCCAGCCGCTGGCTGCCGACAGCGTGAACGAATCATCATTCCTCATCCGCTTCGGCTTTCCGGTGGTCATCGTGGGCATCACGCTGGGGGCCTTGCGCAGCATCTGCATCGGACAGGTGCTCCCCGACGGCAGCCTGACCGTGCAGCTGGTCTTCGGGCTATCCTGCATCTGTTCGCTGGTCATTTACATCATGGCCATCGCGCTCACCAAGCGGGATCTGTTCTGGGACACGCTGTTCCGCGTGGTCATGCCGGTCACCATGGCAGGCATCGCCAGCATCGCGCTGCTCACCAGCTCCTACGACGTGCTGGCCGCCTTCTGCATCTCCATGGGCTATGTCTGTCTTGAGATCATGTTCTGGGTGTTCTTCGCGGGCATCGCGCAACAGTTCCGCATCTCCCCCATTTTCGTGTTCGGCATCGGGCGCGGCTTGCTGGAGTTCGGCAGCATTTTCGGGTCCATAATGATCACCGCCATCGTGCAATCGAACATGAGCGAGATGGGGCTTTCGCGCTCTGCTCTGGTCTTGGCCGTGACGCTGGCAATGGGATACGCGTTCCTGCCGCGCTACCGTGAGATCATGGCCATGGTGAAGAAAGCGCACCAGCCTCATGAGCGCACTGAAGCTGCCGTGCAGATGTGGGACACCACAGGCCAGCAGCATGACCAGGCGAATCTAGTAGGACGCCCGCTCATGCCAGAGGCCGCCGCGCTCTCAACCGGCCCGCTGGGTGCCCATGGAGGGAACGCCATGCACATTGCTGCAGCGGCCATACCTCCTGCACCCCCTGCCGCCTCCGCTCCCGTTGCGCCCGCAGCTCCTGCTCCTGCTGCAACTGAGGCAGCGCCTGCCGCAGAAGCCGATGAGACAGAAGATGAGAAGGGCAGCTTCCGGCTTCGCTGCGAAGAGTTATCAGAACAGTACCTGCTCTCAGCGCGCGAACGCGAAGTGCTGGTGATCCTGGCGAAGGGGCACAACGCCACATTCATCCAAGAGCAGCTCTGCGTCTCCAAAAGCACCGCGAAGACGCATATCAACCACATCTACAAGAAGATGGACATCCACACCCAGCAAGAGCTGCTGAACATGGTGGAAGATCGTCCGCGCCTCTCCAAACGCAAGGCCAACAAAACGAAAGCGGCCGCCAAAGCAGCCGCCCCTGCCGCGCCGAAAGCCAAGGGCATCCGGGCGGATATCTTCAAAGACTGAAAACACCCCCGCTCACACCGAAAGCCGCCGCTTCCTACGAACGTCTTCCTCCACAAAGACCGTTCGCAGAAGAAGACGTCTGGACGAAGCCTGGCAGCTTTCGGAAGCGGTCACAGGTTCACACAGTGGTTCTTGGTGCCGTCAGCCAGGTAGTCCATCACTTCGTTCACCGCCATCACCGCGCAATTGTCCTCAGCCTCTGAGGTCGAAGCGCCCAGGTGCGGGATGACGATGGCGCGATCCATCTTGACCACCGCCGGGTTCGCGAAATCCGTCACATACCGGGACACCTTGCCGTTCTCAAGCGCAGCAGCCATAGCCGCATCATCCACCAGCGAGTCACGGGAGAAGTTCAGGAACACCGCGCCATCCTTCATCTGCGCGATGGCTTCGGCATTGACCATGCCTTTCGTGGCATCCGTTGCCGGCACATGGATGGTGATGAAGTCCGCCGCCGGATACAGGCTGGCCAGATCCGTGACGAACGTCATGTCCTTCGAAATGGACGCCGCGCGCTCGGCGTCCATGAACGGATCGTAGCCCACCACGCTCATGCCCAGCGCCTCAGCGGCGTTCACCACCAGTTTGCCGATGGCGCCTAGGCCGATGACGCCCAGCGTCTTGCCGGATATCTCGCCGCCCGCGAAGGCTTTCTTCGCCTTCTCAGCGGACTTGCCCACGTTCTCATCGTCCGCGTTGTCGGCCACCCACTGGATGCCGCCCACGATGTCGCGCGACGCCAACAGCATGCCGGCCAGCACCAGTTCCTTCACGGCGTTCGCATTGGCGCCCGGCGTG
Source organism: uncultured Eggerthellaceae bacterium (assembly GCA_947650915.1). Taxonomy (GTDB): domain Bacteria; phylum Actinomycetota; class Coriobacteriia; order Coriobacteriales; family Eggerthellaceae; genus MGBC163016. Next base: position 55,260 of record CANSWY010000002.1, read on the forward strand.
TTGAACACGGCCACGCCCGCCTCAGCCAGCGCGTCCAGCGGGATGTTGTTCACGCCCGCGCCTGCGCGCGCAACAGCCTTCAAGTTCGCGGGGATGTCCATGTCGTGCATGTTCGCGGAGCGGACCAGGATGACGTCCGCTTCCTCCACGTTGTCCGTTAGCTCATATTCATCCGTCAGCAGGTCAAGGCCCTTGGAAGAGATGTTGTTCAGGCAATGCACTTTGTACATGGGGATTCCTTTCAGCGGTTGCATGCCTGCGAGTGTAGCATGCGCGCCCGACACCACACTCAACGAATGCGCGAAAGGAAAATGTGCAAAAGGGACGTTCCAAATTGCACATAGAAATAAAGAGCCTGCAAAGATAGACCTTTCCTATGTGCAATTTGGGACGTCCCTTTTGCACATCCTTCACGTAAAGCGTGACTTGGAATATCCCTTTTGCACATTCAAGACAAGAACGCAATGCATTGAAGTCTGCTCTTGGAAACAGAGGCTCAGAGAATCGCAATGAATGCATGGCTACGAGCTGGGCATTCGATACTTGTCACGCACAAAAGATCCCAGCACGGACCCTCCTTCGGCAAAGTGTCCCCAGGTGCAAAAGGGACGTTCCAAATTGCACATAGAAATAAAGAGCCTGCAAAGATAGACCTTTCCTATGTGCAATTTGGGACGTCCCTTTTGCACATCTGGCAACCTCGCGGGTGCGATTTGGGGCGTTCCTTTTGCACCTGGAGCTGAGGGAGCATGGCTCACGAGGCGGGAGGGATGCGGAAGAGGGTCTGGAGGAAATCCTTGTCGCGAGCGATGACCTCGCGCAAGCTGTAGCCCATCTGATTGTCATAGCTGCCTTTGTCCGCAGCCACGCCTTCGGCTTGCATGCCCAGGCCGTGTGCGATGGCCAGCGCTCGATACAGGTGGTACGCCTGGGTGACCACGAACACGCTTTCCATGCCGTATTCGTATTTCGCCCGGTACACGGATGCATATGTGTCATAGCCAGCACCATCCACGATGAGCGCATCAGCCGGAACGCCCAGCTTGATGCAGTAGTCCTTCATGGCATCCGATTCGTTGTAGTGCGCGTCCCCGTTGTCGCCGCTTGCGATGATGCGGTCCGCCGCCCCCGACAGGTACAGATCAACCGCCACCTCCAAACGATCAGCCAGGATGTCAGACGGCGTGCCATCTGCGAACACCGAAGCGCCCAACACCAACACGGCCTGTGCGCGGGTGCCCTGTTCCTCTATCTGCGCGATGGTGTGCACATCATTGCGCGTGCTGAACAGCACATAAGCAGTGACCGCGCCGGAGAACACCGCGAACGCCGCCACCACGCACACAACAGCTGCGATGAGACGCTTGAGGAGGCTTGGCTTCTTCCCGTGCGTCAACTACTTGACCACCAAGTTGACCAGGCGCTTGGGCACCACGACCTCCTTGATGACCGCCTTGCCCTCCAGCGCGTTCGAGACTGCCTCCCGTGCCGCTGCCAAAATGTCCGCCTCAGCCGAATCGGCCGCCACGGTGATGCGCGATTTCACCTTGCCGTTCACCTGCACGGCCAGCTCCACCTCATCCGCCGCAGCCAGCGCCGGGTCATATTCCGGCCACGGCTGCGTGTGCACGGACTGCCCTGCGTGGCCCAGCGCCGTCTGCCACAGTTCATCCGCGAAATGCGGCGCGATGGGCGCCATCAGCTTCACGATGGCATCCGCCACATCCTGACAGAGCGGACCCCCTGTTTGGCAGTTCATGCGATGTTCTGCCGGACGAACGCGCAGGAACGTAGCCGTAGCGTTCACCAATTCCATGATGGCGGCCAGCGCCGTGTTGAAGTTGTTGCGTTCGATGTCCTCCGTGACCTTGCCCACCACGCGATGACGTTCGCGCTTCATCTGCATGGCAAGCTTGTGCGCGTTCGCGTCGTCAGCCTCCGGATCATAGAGCGTTTCGTCCCCGGCCCGGCCCACCAGGTCATGCACGATGCGCCACACGCGATTCAGGAACTTGGACATGCCCGCCAGGCCGTCTTCGTTCCAGAGCTTCTCCTTGTCCGGAGGCCCCATGAACAGCATGGCCGCGCGCACCGCATCGGCCCCATAGGTCTTGATCATCTCTTCGGGCGACACCACATTGCCCTTGGACTTGCTCATCACTTCCCCGTGCGCGTCCAGCACCATGCCCTGGCAGAGCAGGTTCGTGAACGGCTCACCGAAACCGAGCAGGCCCATGTCCCGCAGGACCTTCGTGAAGAATCGGCTGTACAGAAGGTGCAGGATGGCATGTTCGATGCCGCCGATGTACTGGTCCACCGGCATCCAGTAGTTCGCCTTTTTCGGATCGAACGGGGCATCGTCGTTGTGCGGATCGGTGTAGCGCATGTAGTACCAGCTGGAGCACGTGAACGTGTCCATGGTGTCCGTCTCGCGCTTTGCCGCGCCGCCGCAGACCGGGCAGGTGCAGCGCACGAAGCCCTCATGCGTGGCCAGCGTCTCGCCCGCAGCCAGGTCTATGTCCTCTGGCAGGCGCACCGGCAGATCTTCCTCCGGCACCGGCACCACGCCGCACTGCGAACAGTGGATAGCCGGGATGGGATTGCCCCAATAGCGCTGGCGGCTGATGAGCCAGTCGCGCAGGCGGAACTCCACCGTGCGCTTGCCCTTGCCCGCCTCTTCCAGCGCAGCCACGATGGCCGCTTCACCTTCAGAACCCTTGCCGCCGCGCAAGCCCGTGTACGGGCCGGACTGCACCAGAACGCCTTCGGCAGCGAATGCTTCCGGCCATTCAACGCTGGTGACCTGGCGGTCTTGCATGTCCTTCAGCTGCTGGTACTGCGGGTCATCTTCCGGCAGGATGATGGGAATGATGGGCAGGCTGTACTTGCGCGCGAATTCGAAGTCACGCTGGTCGCCGCAGGGCACCGCCATGACCGCGCCCGTGCCGTAATCCGCCACCACGTAATCGGCCACCCAGATGGGCACCTGTTCGCCGTTCGCGGGGTTGATGACGTAGCGGCCGGTGAACTGGCCGTGCTTTTCGTGGTCTCCCTGGGCGCGCTGGACGGAGCTGACCTTCTTGGAGGCCTCCACCAAGTCCATGACCGGGCCTTCGTATTCTGTGCCCTTGACCAGATCAGCCAGACCCGCGTACTCCGGTGCAAGCACGAAGAAGGAGCAGCCGAACAGCGTGTCCGCCCGCGTGGTGAACACGGTGATCATCTCACCGGTGGGCTGGCCGTCCGTGCCCACCAGTTCGAAATCCACGTTGGCACCTTCGGAACGTCCGATCCAGTTCGCTTGCTGCTGCTTCACGCGCTCAGGCCAACCGTCCAGCTGGTCCAAGTCATCCAGCAGCTCTTGAGCATATTCAGTGATCTTGAAGTACCACTGCGTCAGATCGCGACGCTCCACTTCACTGTCGCAGCGCCAGCAGCGGCCTTGGATGACCTGCTCGTTCGCCAGCACGGTCTCGCAGCCGGGGCACCAATTCACCGGGTTGTTCTTGCGCTCCACCAGACCGCGTTCCCAGAACTTCAGGAAGATCCACTGGCCCCAGTGGTAGTACTCCGGATCGCACGCGCTGATGGTGCGGTCCCAGTCGTAGCTGAAGCCCATGCGTTTGAAGCTGTCCCGCTGGGTGTCTATGTTGTCATATGTCCAGCGCGCGGGATGGCTGTGGTGCTTGATGGCCGCGTTCTCCGCCGGCAGGCCGAAGGCATCCCAGCCCATGGGGTGCAGCACGTTGAAGCCGCGCATGCGCGAATAGCGCGCCACCACGTCTCCGTAGGTGTAGTTGCTGACGTGGCCCATGTGGATGTCACCTGACGGGTACGGCAGCATCTCCAGCACGTACTTTTTCGGCTTGTCAGAATGCTCATCCACCGCGTTCAACCCAGCCTCTTCCCACTGAAGCTGTATGCGCGGTTCTATCTCATGCGGGTTGTACTCGTTCATGGAGCGCCTTCCGTTTTTCTGCGAAGCGTTGTGCCTGACATGATAGAACACGCAGCGGACCCGCGCGAACGAGAAGCCATGCATGCGGAGAGATGCGCGAAGGGACGTCCTCGATTTGGGACGTCCCTTTTGCACATCGCGCGGGACGTCCCTTTTGCGACAGAGGATCAGGCTTTGGTGATGGTGCTGATGGTCTCGTAATTGTGTTCCCCCACCATGACGCCGTTCACCAGAAAGCGCTTTTCGGACACAGATGGCCGCGTGCAGGTGGACAGCTGCACCAAGAACGCCTTCCCTGCTTCCAATTCCTTGATGGCACCCACGTTCGCATCCGCATCGCTGGGATTCACCACCAGATCCAGGTAGTCCTGAAGCACCGCTTGGTCAGAGAAGTCATGCGTGTTCAGAATGTGGCTGTTGTCCGTTTCATGCGCCGACACCACTTGATACGTGAACATCGTGGTGGGCGTGTATATATAGAAGTACGGGTGCTCATCCAGGAACGCTTGATCCTCGTAGTTGTGCAAGGTGCCGAACGCCTCATTGGCCCGTTCATCATCCGTCTGGAACGTATGGCCATAGACCACGGTGACCGGATCAGTGAAGCTGCGGTTGTTCCGCGACTGCGTGTACGGAGCACCCACCGGGTCATCCTGGCGATCCATGTTGTGATACAGGTAGTAGTTGTCTGCTATATCGCTCTGCAGGATGGGCACGCTCACTTCGGTGCCCGGCACGTACAGCCATGCATACACATCTGGATTCCGGCGCCTGAGCTCATCGAAATCGATGGGGTTCTCTGGCTGTTCCTGATCGGTGCTGGGCGCTTGGCTGACGTCTGAGACCTTCAGGGTCTCTGGCTCCACCGGCACTTTGCCTTGCGGCAGCGCGACGAAGACGCCCACGCACACGGCCACCACCACAGCCGCCGCCACAGCCATCGCTGCGCCTCTATGGCGCTTTTTCGGCACATCAACCGTCTTCCGGGCGCTCTGGCGCACATGCGCACCCGGGTGTTCCTTCCCTTTTTCTGGCTCCTTTTCTGACTTCTTCTCGCGTTCCTGTTCCGCTATGGTCTTTTCTTCATTCGGCATCAGGGTGCCCTCCTCCGTGGTATCTTGATGCGCTGGTGGCGCTGCGATCTGCTTGAGAATGGAGAAGGGAGCGGTTGCGCCCGCTCCCTTCCCTGGGTATAGCGTGTATGTTCGCTATGAGTTGTATATTCGCGCTGGTACCCGTTGGTGCTCAAGCGAAGATGCCGGTCTTGGGAGAGACTGCACCCTTATCAGATGCCGCAGCGCCACCATTCGCGGCGCCATCACCCTTATCGGTGCCCGCACCAGAGCCGTCCACGTCAGAGCCCGGGTTGTTCGGGATGATGGGCGTGTTCGGCTGATCCGGGTTCACCGGCTGATCCGGGATGACCGGGATGTCCGGCGTGCTGGGATCAGAGGGAGCCTCGCCCGCAGGAGCCACAGCCAGAGTGTAGACCGTGCCCGGCGCAACGCCATCAACGGTGATGTTGCCATTGGCGTCAGAGACCAGATCACGGTATTTGCCCAGCGGCGTGCCGTCGACATCCTCAACCCAGAACACGCGCACAGTACGGTTGGCAGCGCCCACGTTCGCGGTGATCTTGGCATTCGACACGTCATCCGCAACGGCAGATGCAACCTTCAGATTGATGACCTTGGCGTAATCAAAGTGCGTCTCCTCAAGGCCCTGCTGCTTATCATATGCTTCGCTCGTCTTCGCCGACTCTTCGATGGAAAGGTTGGCAACGTTCGCAGTCGGGTCATCCTGATGCACATCAGCGCTTGCAGATGCAGACCAGTTGAGCTTGCCATTGCCCATCAGTGCCTGAACGGTAGCCGTGGTATACGTCCAGTCGTAGCCATCCGCAGTGCTGCCAGTGATCTTACCGCTGGTTTCACCTTCCTCCACAACGCTGGTCTCGCTGTTCGTCAGCACGAAGGTGACCTGCGCCGCTTGACCATCAAGCTCGAGAGTATACTTCCCGTCTGCACCAACGGTGATCTTCTTCACCACGTTCGTGGTGGTATTGCCCTTCCGCACCGTATAGTACGCATAGCATTCCACGTTTTGAGCATTCTCGTCGGGCGCATAGACCACAGTCACCTTCGTCGTGGTATCGCTCTGACCGGCGGGGCTGATCTCAAAAGTGTTGGCAGAGATATAGTTGTCAGGGCTTGCGATGAGATCAGCAGCCTTATCGACATCAACGCCATCCGCCTCAACCCGAGACGGATCCTTCGTGATCAGATCAAAAGCGTCAGACGGAGTGGTGACCTGCTCGATCACCGGACCGTTCTCTTCAACGGCAGCATTCAGCTCATCCTGCGTGGTGATCTCATCGCTCACGATGTAGTCCACCGTGACCTCGAGGTTATCCGTGACTTCAACGTTCTCATCCTTGGGCGGCTGTACGGACAGGCCGCTGTCATCAGGATTGATGACCGTGGTAGCCGTCTTGTTGTCCTCGTTGAGCGTGGTGTTGGAAGCCGCCTCATCGGCCACAGCTTGTGCCAACGCCTGCTGGTCGGTCACCGGCTCCTGCTCGCCAGTGCCGAACGCCAGCACCGGCATGGAAAGAGCCAGCGTGAGCGCGCACGCGCCCGAGACTGCCCTCTTTCCGAGACTGCTTTTCTTCATAGCTTTCCTTCCTTCCAGTTTCACTGCAGTAAGACTGCGAACATACGAGGACCACTTTAGCGAGGAGGGGGGGGGTCAAGTTTTTTCGGGAGCAGCTCAGCCAACGGTGTTATTTCATCGGCGAACGGTATATGCTTGACAAATCACTAATTTAATACTATCAGCCATGTAGTGTGATTCGAAGCGTGGCAACCGATCATCCCCTTTATAATCGCAAAAGCACACATGGCCACGCATTCCCAGGGAGCGCGCATGAACTTCCACAAGGCGGCATTCAAGGCGGCATACGGCACTGAAGCGCAGCTTCCTGAGAGCGTGCGCGCCGAAGTGGCGTTCGCGGGACGATCCAACGTGGGGAAGTCTTCGCTTCTGAACAAGCTGATGTTCCGCAAGGGCTTGGCGAAGGTGTCATCCACCCCGGGCAAAACAGCCACCGTGAACTTTTACGACGTGGATGGCGTTGACCTGGTGGATCTCCCGGGATACGGATACGCGAAGGTATCCAAATCAGAACTGGGGCGCTGGTCCAGCCTGATCGAAGGGTATTTCAACCAGGATCGTCAGTTCGCTCTGGTGGTCAGCCTGGTGGACATCCGGCATGATCCGTCAGCGCTGGACCGGAACATGGTGGAGTTCTTGGCAGAGGCAGAGCTGCCGTTCGCCGTGGCGTTGACCAAGGCGGACAAGCTGTCCAAGCAGAAGGCGAACACCCAGAAACAGCGCATCATGCGCACGCTGGACCTGCCGGAAGGCACGCCGGTGATCCTGACCTCTGCCGAAAGCGGCACCGGTATAGACGACCTGCGCCGCTTGATAACCCAGTGCACCGCCTGATGTGCAAAAGGGACGTTCCAAATTGCACATAGGGTCAGACGATGAGCACTGAATGACTTTTTCTATGTGCAATTTGGGACGTCCCTTTTGCACATCAGCATCACCTCGTGCTACGTGCAATTTGGGACGTCCCTTTTGCACATCTTGAGGCAGGCTAGTTGTTGCCGTAGGAGTTCTTGTCCTTGAGGACCACGTCGTGGGCGCCGCCTTCGATGATGGAAGTGCTGGACACCACGGTGAGTTTCGCCTTCTCCTGCAGTTCCGGAATGGTGAGCGCACCGCAATTGCACATGGTGCTCTTCACCTTGGAAAGCGTGAGGTCCACATTGTCCTTCAAGGGGCCAGCATAGGGCACATAGGAGTCAACGCCCTCTTCGAAGGTCATGCCCTTTTTGTCTCCGCCCAGATCGTAGCGCTGCCAATTGCGTGCACGGGCACTGCCTTCGCCCCAGTACTCCTTCATGTAGGAGCCATTCACCATCACCTTGTTCGACGGGCTTTCGTCGAACCGCGCGAAGTAACGGCCCAGCATGACGAAATCAGAGCCCATGGCCAGCGCCAGAGAGATGTGATGGTCGTACACGATGCCGCCATCAGAGCAGATGGGAATGTACACGCCCGTTTCGCGGAACCATTCGTCACGCGCCTTCGCCACTTCGATGACCGCCGTGGCCTGACCGCGCCCGATGCCCTTCGTTTCACGCGTGATGCAGATGGAGCCGCCGCCGATGCCGATCTTGATGAAGTCAGCGCCGCAGTTCGCCAGGAAGCGGAAGCCCTCCTCATCCACCACGTTGCCTGCGCCCACCTTGACGGCATCCCCGTAGTGTTCGCGGATCCACTCCAGCGTATGGCGCTGCCAATCAGAGTAGCCTTCGGAAGAGTCAATGCAGAGCACGTCCACGCCCGCTTCCACCAGAGCTGGCACGCGTTCGGCATAATCGCGCGTGTTGATGCCCGCGCCCACCATGTAACGCTTGTGGGCATCCAGCATCTCGTCCGGATTGGACTTGTGGGAGTCGTAATCCTTGCGGAACACCAGCGCCACCAGGTTGTCAGCCTCATCCACGATGGGCAGGCAATTCAGCTTGTGTTCCCAGATGATGTCGTTCGCATCCTTCAGCGTGGTGTCAGAAGGCGCCACCACCAGCTTTTCACGCGGCGTCATGAAATCACGCACCACTTCGTTGGGATCCATGCGGGACACGCGATAATCCCGGGACGTCACGATGCCCAGCAGCTTGCCGTGGCTGGTGCCGTCATCCGTCACCGGCATGGTGGAGAAACCGTGCGTTTCCTTGCGCTCCACCACGTCAGCCAGCGTCATGTCGGGGGAAAGGTTCACATCAGAGGTGACGAAACCGGCCTTGTAATCCTTCACGCGACGCACCATGGCTGCCTGGTCTTCGATGGACTGCGAACCGTAGATGAACGAAAGGCCGCCCTCTGTTGCCAGCGCCACCGCCATCTGATCATCAGATACGGACTGCATGATGGCGGACACCATGGGAATGGACAGGCTGATGGGGCACTCTTCCGCGCCCTTCTCATACTTCACCAGCGGGGTTTTCAGAGACACCTCAGAGGGGATGCACGTATCAGGAGAATATCCGGGGACCAGCAAGTACTCATTGAATGTGCGCGACGGTTCCTCGAAGTAATAAGCCATGCTTCCCCCATCTCTTCATGCCAGCAGCCAATGTGCTTGACATTATATAAGCGATAGAGCCGGAAAAGCAGACAAGTGCGCTGACATGTAGAAAGAAGATGCCCGATCACGCTGACGGGCATCTTCTTTCGGATGTTGGCAATGGCAGCGAGGGTCCGCAGCGTCAGTCAAAGTATTCTGATGAATATCAGAATACTTTGAAAGCAGACTTGGGGGCAAAGCAGATCGGGCACTTTTCGAAATCGTCACCCTTGTGGATGTAGCCGCAGACCGGGCAGAGATAGAACTTGTCGTCATCCGGTGCGTCGATGTTGTTGTACGCATCCATGTACAGTTCGGCATGAACGGCCTCGGCCAGCTTCGCGCGGGTGAACACCAGCTCAGCGCTGGAGTTGCCCTCTTCGATGGCCACCTTCACGAAGTTCGGGTACATATCGGATGTTTCATAGATCTCACCCAGCGCGCCGCTGATGAGGTTGATGTCCGTCTGATTGCCGCCCACCTCAGGTGCCGCAGGCGGCACATAGTCAGGCTCCTGCTTCTTGATCTCAGCCACTTCCAGCGCAATGTGGATCTGTTCCGCTGCGCTGGTGGCAGCGAACTGGCGGGAGATCTGGTCATAGCCGGCTTCCTTCGCCAGCTTGGAGAACTCAGCATACTTAGCGGATGCGCCCGTTTCGCCGTTGACAGCGGACTTCAGGTTCTCAAGGGTGGTGCCGACTTCCGTCTGGCTGTCAGGCATGATGTTGAAATTGGTTGAATTCTCAGCCGTGGGCATGACGTCGCGCAGGTTCATGATCGCTCCTCTTCTTTTGAGACAAAAGCTTCGCCGCACAGAGTACGGTTTCAGGACATTATAAGGATTGAAGAATGAAGGATGGACGCCGCTTTGTTATAAATGCACCCAAAACCATCATGGAAAGGACGCACATGGAACGCGAAACCGCCTGGAAGAAGTACAGCGCCACCGATCTTGACGCCGTGAACGCGCTGGCCGAAGACTACAAGGCGTTCATCACTGAGAACAAGACGGAGCGTGAATGCTGCGAAGCCGCTGTGGAAGCAGCCCGCGCGGCGGGGTACGTGGCGCTGGAAGACGCCATCGCCGCAGGCACGGCGCTCAGCGCTGGAGCCAAGGTGTACGCAACCTCCCACGACAAGGCGATCATGCTGGTGCAACTGGGCGCGCTTCCCCTGGAGATGGGCGCCAACATCCTGGGCGCGCACATTGATTCGCCACGGCTGGACGTGAAACAGAACCCGCTGTATGAGAAGGACGGCTTCACGCTGCTGGACACGCACTACTACGGCGGCATCAAGAAGTACCAATGGGTGTCCATCCCGCTGGCGCTGCGCGGCGTGGTGGCGAAGAAAGACGGCACCGTGGTGCGCGTGAGCATCGGCGATGGGCCGGATGACCCGGTGTTCTGCGTGACGGACCTGCTGCCGCATCTGGGCGCGAAGCAGATGGAGAAGAAAGGGTCTGAGGTCATCGAGGGCGAGGACCTGGACATCCTGGCGGGCAACCAGCGCACGGCAGCTGCCGAAGATGCTGGAGGAGATGCGAAAGGCGCGAACAGCGCATCGGACAAGGATGCCGTGAAGGCGTTCGCGCTGACGCTGCTGGAAGAGCGATACGACATCAACGAAGAGGACTTCCTCTCTGCTGAACTTGAAGTGGTGCCCGCCGGAGCCGCACGCGATCTAGGCTTCGACCGCAGCATGGTCATCGGCTACGGCCAGGATGACCGTGTGTGCGCCTACACGTCCCTGCGCGCCCAGCTGGCCTTGGCGAACGCGTCGCTCAAGCGCACCGCCATCTGCATCCTGGTGGACAAGGAAGAGATCGGCAGCGTGGGCGCCACCGGCATGGAATCCGCCTTCTTCGAGAACACGCTGGCAGAAGTCATGGCGCTGGCCGGCGAAGAGGGGCATCTGCGCCTGCGCCGCGCGCTCAAGGCGTCACGCATGCTGTCCTCTGACGTGTCCGCGGGCGTGGACCCGGCCTATGGCAGCGTGTTCGAACCGAAGAACTCCGCCTATCTGGGGTGCGGCCTGGTGTTCAACAAGTACACGGGCGCGCGCGGCAAGAGCGGCTCCAACGACGCTCGCGCCGAATACGTGGCGCACCTGCGCCGCGTGATGGATGAGGCCAACGTCACGTTCCAGACGGCGGAATTGGGCCGCGTGGACGCGGGCGGCGGCGGGACCATCGCCTACATCCCCGCACGGTTCGGCATGGACGTGATCGACAGCGGGGTGCCGGTGCTCTCCATGCACAGCCCGTGGGAGGTCACCAGCAAGGCGGACATCTACGAAGCGGAGCGCGGCTACGAGGCATTCCTGCAGGCCTGACCAGGACGGGCAGATCATCTGACAGCTGCGCGCTCAAAGTAAACGGCGCGGTTTCGCCCGCTCATCACGCCAGCAACCCTGGGCGCGAAACGCTTCCAAAACCGCTCAGCGCGGCGTATCGTTCCGCAGTGAAAAGGGGCTCCTCCTTCCCCCTTTCCTTGATCGGAAACCGCCCCCTCGGTTTCCACCGTGAAGACCTCCTCCCCACGGTCTTCACCCGCCGGACGGGAGGCATGCACACCCCCCGTCCGACCTCGTTCGGAGGGCGCTTATCCCCCTTGAAGCGCCCTCCGAACTGTCTTTTGGCTATCAAACCGGCAACGCTTTCGCAGGCCAGGCGCATGCCTGACCCGTTTTCTCATATAACAAGGCAGCAAGGAGGCTGACCATGAAGAACGCGATACCTGATACTACGAACGTGACCGCGCCGAAGCTGACCGACGTGCGCCTGGTCTCAGACGGATGGCTCAAGAAGTACGTGCTGACCTACCGGCTTGAAGGCGGAGAGACCTTCGAATACGAAGCCGTGTCCCGCAAGGGGCTTGAGGAGTACCGCGCCGCGCTGGCGGCGAACGCCGCGGGAGAGGAGCCGCAGACGGATGCGGTGTGCATCGTGCCCATCCTGCCGGACGATTCCATCCTGCTGATCCGCGAGTTCCGTTATCCCGTGAACGCCTGGGTGATCGCATTCCCGGCAGGCTTGATAGAGCCGGGCGAGACGCTGGATGAGTGCATCGACCGCGAACTGCGCGAGGAGACCGGCCACCGCGTACGGACGGATCTGGAAGGCAAGGCCATCATCCCGCTTCCGCAATCCGGCCATTCGTCCGTTGGCATGACCGAAGAGAACGTGCGGGTAGTGATCGCCTACGTGGAGCCGGACGGAGAAGCCCAGCTGTCTGACCATGAGCTGATCCAGGTGTTCCCCCTGGCGCGCGAAGACGCGGGGCGGTTTTTGGATGAGAACCGGGACCTGATCGGCACGCGCTGCCAGCTGCTGCTGGAATCCGTGCGCCGGACGAATGTGCTGCGCAAGCGGCTGGAGCTGGCGCAGCACCCCATCACCAGCCGCGATTACGCCTGAGGCCCTGAAGCGCGGGGCGATGTGCAGAAGAGACGTTCCAAATCGCACATGGAGATGGCCTTCCGGATGTGCAGAAGGGACGTCCCAAATTGCACATAGGAACAGCCTTTCAGTGCAGAATCTCCTTTCCTATGTGCGATTTGGAACGTCCCTTCTGCACATCTTATGAGGACAGGATGTCCAGGGCGGATTGGTAGCCGCCGGTGCCGTAGGTGAGGCATTTGGACACGCGCGCGATGGTGGTGGCCGAAGCGCCCGTCAGCTGTTCGATGACAGAATACGACTTGCCCTCCGCCAGCAAGCGCGCCACCGCCAGACGCTGGGACGTCTCCCGGATCTCACGGATGGTGAACAAGTCTTCCAGCAGCGCGAAGATGGTGTCTTCGTCATCCAGCGCCGCCAGCACGCGCAGCAGGTCATCCACTTCGGGCTTGCGGATGTCGGCGTTCCCCGTTTCAGGCATGAACGTCCTCCTTCTGCGACCCGCTCGCCAGCTTCTTGCGCACCAGGCCGTATTCGATGGATTCCACCAGCGCGTTCCACGACGCCTCGATCACGTTCTCGGACAGGCCCACCGTGCCGAACGAACCGAATTCGTCCGTTGTGGTGATGGTCACGCGCGTGAGAGCATCCGTCCCCTGGCTCTCATCTGGCAGACGCACCTTGTAGTCAACCAGTTCGAAGCCAGCCACCTCCGGATAGGATTCGGCGATAGCCGCCCGCAATGCCGTGTCCAGCGCGCCCACCGGGCCGGCGCCTTCGCCCGTGGCCACGAAGCGTTCACTGCCCACGTGGATCTTGATGACGGCCTCAGAGGCCGCATCCTTCGCCAGCGCACCGGTGTCTTCCCGGTCATCCACGATGACGCGGAACGATTCCAACGTGAACGCGGGCTGGTACGTGCCCGCATGGCGCATCATCAACAAGGCCAGCGAACCGTCGGCCATCTCATAGGTGTAACCCAGCGCTTCGCGCGCCTTGATGTCATTCAGCGCCGCCTGGACGTCCACGCCCGCCGCCTCAAGATCAAGGCCCAAGGAAGCCGCCTTCTGCAACAGCGACGCCTTGCCGGCCAGTTCGCTCACCACCATGCGGGCGCTGTTGCCCACGTTCTCAGGACGGGTGTGCTCATAGGCCTGCGGGAAACGCGCGATGGCGCTGGCATGCAGACCGCCCTTGTGCGCGAATGCGGACGTGCCCGTGTAGGGGTGGTGCGGCGAAAGCGGCACGGCCGTGGCTTCGGCCACGTAGCGAGAAACCTCCGTGAGGCTTTCTAGGTTGTGCGCACCCACGGCCTCCATCCCCATCTTCAGCTCCAGATCGGCGATGACCGTGAGCAGATCCGTGTTGCCCACGCGTTCGCCGATGCCGTTGCACGTGCCCTGCACTTGGCTGACGCCGGCGCGCACGGCCGCCAGCGTGTTCGCCACCGCGCAACCGGAATCATTGTGGCAATGGATGCCGAACCGCTGGCCGGGGAACGCGCCCACCACCTGGCGCACCACGTCATCCACCTGGAACGGCAGCCAGCCACCGTTGGTCTCGCAGAGGTCTATGGAATCCGCGCCCGCTTCGTGCGCGGCACGGATGCAGGCTAGGGCATAATCCCGGTTCGCGGCGAAGCCGTCGAAGAAGTGTTCGGCATCGAACACCACTTCGCGGCCTGCGGCCTTCAGGTGCGCCACGGATTCGCTGATCATGCGCAGGTTCTCATCCAGAGTGGTCTGCAACGCGCGCGTGACCTGTTCATCCCAGGTCTTGCCCACGATGGTGACCACCGGCGCGCCGCTTTCCAAGAGGTCCCGCAAGCCCGGGTCCTCCGCGGCCGCCACGCCCTTTTTGCACGTGTTGCCGAACGCCGCGATCTTCGCGTGCTGCAGACCCAGCTCAGCCACGCGCTTGAAGAACGCGATGTCCTTCGGGTTGGATGCCGGAAAGCCGCCTTCGATGACATCCACCCCGAACGCGTCCAGGCGCTTCACCACATTCAGCTTGTCCTCCAAAGACAGGCTGACGCCTTCGCACTGTTCGCCGTCGCGCAGGGTTGAATCATATGTGCGTATTTTCGTCATGTGCCTCGTTCGTGAGTGGAGGCAGGGGCAAGCCCCTGCCCTACGGTTGACCTGCAAGACATCCTTCATGCGGTGGGAGCTTGCCCCTGCCCTGCGGTTGACCTGTAAGATGGTCTTCGTAGGGTGGGGGCTTGCCCCCCCACCGCACAGCCATGCTGCCTAGATCTCCGTCAGCCAGTCAGCGTATTCGGCATCATGGCCGTAAGCCACTTCGAAGAAGCGGTCTTGCAGGCGCTTCGTGATGTCACCGGGCTTGCCCACCACGCGGCCGTCAACGCTGCCGATGGGCGTGAGCTCCGCCGCGCTGCCGGTCATGAACACCTCGTCCGCCACGTACAGATCACTGCGAGTGAGGCTTTCTTCCATGCAGGGGATCTCAAGTTCGTCCGCCAGCACCAGCACGCTGTCGCGCGTGATGCCTTCCAACACGCCGTCGGACAGCGGCGGCGTGGAGAGGATGCCGTCGCGCACCACGAAGAGGTTCTCACCCGTGCCTTCGCAGACCAGGCCCTCTTCGTTCAGCATGATGGCCTCAGCATAGCCATGCTCCTTCGCCTCCAGCTTCGCCATGAGCGAATTGAAGTAGGCGGCGGTGGCCTTCACCGCGGGCGGGATGGCGTTGATGGAACGCTGGCGCCAAGAGGAGATGCCCACGCTGACGCCGTTCTCCAGCGCCTCCGGCCCCAGGTAAGCATCCCACGGCCAGCAGGCGATGATGACGTCCGTGGGTGCGCCGGACGGATCAACGCCCATGACGCCGTAGCCGCGGTAGACCAGCGGGCGGATGTAACAGCTTGGCAGCTTGTTGGCGCGGATGACCTCCACCGTTGCTTCGCAGAGCTCATCCACCGTGTAAGGCATTTCGATGGCCGCGATCTTCGCGGAACGATGCAGGCGCTCCATGTGGTCGCGCAGGCGGAAGATGAAGCTCTTGTCAGAATCCGGATCCTTGTAGCAGCGGATTCCTTCGAACACGCCGGAGCCGTAATGCAGCGAATGGGACAGCACGTGCGTGGTAGCCTCCGCCCAAGGAACCAGCTCCCCGTTCTTCCAGATGAAATCCACTTCGGTGATGTCTGCCATGTGAGCCTCCCGCGCGTTGATGAGTGTGTTGAACTGGACGGTATTCTACTCCAACGCGCTGGAGTGGACGAGGCCGGACGGGCAAAGGCCCAAGACAAAGGCTGGAGCCTTCGCTACGGATCTTCTAGATTGGGAGGTCACACTCCTCCGTCCCTTTGTGGCCCCCGCGGGAAGATGTGCAAAAGGGACGTTCCAAATTGCACATAGGAATAGATGATACGCACTGAAAGATTGCTCCTATGTGCGATTTGGGACGCCCCTTTTGCACATCCGTAGCGCAGGCTTCAGCCTGCGACAAACAAAGGCTGGAGCCTTCGCTGCGGGCCTTCTGGGTTGGGGCGTTACTTCGCCAGGCGGCGGCCGGCTTTGCCGCGAATCTCATCGAATTCTACGCACCAGGCGGCCGTGACGTCTATCTCACGCCCGATGGCCGGGCCGATTTCATCCTTCAGTTCCGGCAGATACTTCATGCAGAGCTCCACCAGCACGCGCCGGACCAGCGCCGAATCATCCACTTTGGAGATGCGCCCGGACGCCACCACAGAAGCGAACCGCGTGGTGAAGAACGTGTCCTCGAAGCACGGCTCCACTTCCGTGGCCACGGCCACGCTCACGCGCGGGTCATGCAGGAAATCGTCAATCTTATGGCCGGGGCGTTCGCCGGTATGCAGGTACAGTTTTTCATCGATGATGACGTAGGACACCGGCACGCCATAAGGCGTGCCGTCCGGATCCACCGTTGAGATGACGGCGTATTCGCCCGCATCCAGGATCTCCCATGCTTCCGCTTCCGTGAGCTCCCGATCCGCCATCTGCATCTCGTAACGCTTCGTCATGATGCCCTCCGTTCACCGTTGCGCCTGCGCCGTTTCGCACCAGAATAGAGCACAATCACAGGCTATGGAACCCGAAACCGAACTCACCCATACGAAGCCGCAAAAGCCTCAGAAGCCGCGCATCTTCACGCGCGATCTCTGCCTGCTGTTCGCGGCGAACCTGATCGTGACGTCCATCTACTTCCTGTTGATCACCACCATGGCCTACTACGCAGTGCAGGCGTTCGGCGTGGGCGACGCCACGGCAGGATTGACCGCTTCCATTTTCCTGGTGGGCGGCGTGATCGGGCGCATCGCCAGCGCGCGGTTCTGCACGCGCGTGGGCAACAAGCACCTGACCGTCGTCAGCTTGGTGGTGCAGCTAGTGGCCTGCTTGTTGTACTTCGTTGATCTGGGAATCGGCTTTCTGATCGCCGTGCGGCTGGTGCATGGCTTTTCCTTCGGCATCGCGAACACGCTGGTGCCGGCCATGGCCGTGGACACCTTCCCACCTGACCGCGTGGGCGAGGGCACGGGGTATTTCATGCTGTCCAATTCGCTGGGCGTGGGCGTAGGGCCGCTCATGTCCGTGCTGGTGGCGGTAGGGATCGACTACCACGTGCTGTTCGCCCTTTCCACGGGACTGGCGGTGGCGTGCCTGGGCTGCACGCTGCTGGTGAAGGTGCCGGAAAAGAGCGCTGATGCCCAGGGCGCGGCCTGTCCGCCGAAAGCGCGCGGCATCTGGTCCGTCATCGACGCCTCCACCGTGAGGCTCTCCGTGTTCATGTTCCTGGTGGCGTTCAGCTATTCGTCCTTGAATTCGTTCCTCAACAGCTATGCGAGCCAGCTGGATATGGCTGTCTTCGGACCGTTCGTGTTCCTGGTGTATTCCGCAACGCTGCTGGTGTCGCGCCCCGTGACCGGCAAGCTGATGGACCGTTTCGGGGAGAACGCCGTGCTGTATCCGTCCATCTTCTCCATGGCCGTAGGGCTGGCGATGGCCGCCTGCGTGCAGAATCCGGCAATGCTGCTGCTCTGCGGCGTGTTCATGGCCACCGGATTCGGCACCTGCATGTCAACGGGGCAGGCAGCAGCCCTCAAGCAGACGAAGGGTTCGACGGCGTTGGCGGTCTCCACATTCTTCCTGCTGTGCGACGGCGGTTGCGGCCTGGGGCCGTTCTTCCTGGGATTCATCGTGGCGGCCGCCGGGTACCGCGTGATGTTCTGGCAGTGCGCCCTGGTGGCGCTGTTGGCGCTGGTGTATTACCACTTCGCCCACGGCCGGACCGCCTCACGCTGAATGCGCAAAAGGATCAGCCTTCCGGATGTGCAAAAGGGACGTTCCAAATTGCACATAGCAGAAGTTCATGCGCACGGGGAGACTGATCCTATGTGCAATTTGGGACGTCCCTTTTGCACATCAGGCAACCTCGCAGGTGCAATTTGGGACGTCCCTTTTGCCCATGGAGCTTTGGTGCGCTGTCAGGCGTAGAAGAGAATCTCGTTGTAGGTGGGCACGGGCCAGTGTTCGCGTTCCACGATGAGCTCCATCTCATCCACCGCGTCACGCAAGGCGCCCATCAGCGGAACCAGCTGGTGCGCATTCATGTTCGCCCGCTCTTGCTGGTCCTCTATCTCAAGGGATGCGTGGTGCAGCTCATGCAGCTTGCCCAGGTGGCGGTTGATATCCGCCGCGCCCTCCAGCAGCGCCTCCAACTTGCTCTCTTGGTTCGTCAGATCAGCGTTCGGCATGATCGCCCGGACCTCAGCGATGTGCCGCGCGATCTCTGCCGCGAAATCGTTGATGGCCGGCAGGTAATCCCGCCGCACCAGACGCTTCATGGTGCGGATCTCTATGTTCATGGTCTTGTTGTACTTCTCCAGCTTGACCTCATAGCGACTGCGCACTTCAGCTTCATCCAGCACGTGGAACTCCGCGAACAGATCCAACGCCTTCTGGCTGACCAGGCATGGCAGCGCGTCCGCCGTGGTCTTGTGGTTCGCCAGCCCGCGGCGCGCGGCCTCTTCGGGCCACTCCTCTGAGTAGCCATCCCCGTTGAAGATGATGCGCTGGTGGTCCCGTAGCGTGCGACGGACATAGCTCAGCGCAGCAGTGCGAAACTCTTCGGCAGGCACGGCCTCCATCTGGTCCGCGAATTCCTTCAGGGATTTCGCCATGGCCGTGTTCAGCACCATGTTCGCATCAGACAGGTTCTGTTCAGACCCCGGCATGCGGAACTCAAACTTGTTGCCCGTGAACGCGAAGGGACTGGTGCGGTTTCGATCTGAATTGTCCTTCAGGAAGTTCGGCAGCTCCGCCACGCCCAGATCCATCTCCACCCGGTCATGGGACTTGTAGTCACGCCCTTCGATGAGCGCATCCACCACGCGGCCCAGTTCGTCCCCCAAGAACATGGAGACGATGGCCGGCGGCGCCTCGTTCGCGCCCAGGCGGTGATCGTTCCCGGCTGACGCCGCGGACATGCGCAGCAGCTCTTGGTAATCATCCACCGCCTGGATGACGCCGGCCAAGAACACCAGGAAACGCAGGTTCGACATGGGGTTCTCACCCGGCTCCAGCAGGTTCTTGTCATCGGCCGCGATGGACCAATTGTTGTGCTTGCCGGAGCCGTTGATGTGCTCGAAAGGCTTTTCATGCTCCAGACAGACCAGGCCGTAATGGCTGGCCAGCAGGCGCATCTCCTCCATGGTGAGCAGGTTCTGGTCCACCGCGCGGTTCGCGTTGGCGAACAGCGGTGCCAGCTCGTGCTGGCAGGGCGCCACTTCATTGTGCTTCGTCTTCGCGGGCACGCCCAGCTTCCAAAGCTCTTCGTCCAGCTCCTTCATGAAGTTGTTCACGGTGGGGCGGATAGCGCCGAAGTAGTGGTCTTCCAATTCCTGGCCCTTGCAGGGCGAATAACCGAAGAGCGTGCGCCCGGTGAGCACCAGATCAAGGCGCTTCTCGTAATCCTTCTCAGAGATCAGGAAGTACTCCTGCTCAGCGCCCAGCGTGGTGACCACGCGCTGATGCGGTTCGCCGAAGAGCGCCAGCACGCGGTTCGCCTGGTCGTCCACCGCACGCATGGAGCGCAGCAGCGGCGTCTTCTTGTCCAGCGCTTCGCCGTTGTAGGAGCAGAACGCCGTGGGGATGCAGAGCACCTCGTCCTTGATGAACGCGAAGGACGTGGGGTCCCACGCCGTGTAGCCGCGCGCTTCGAAGGTGGCGCGCAGGCCGCCGGAAGGGAAGCTGGATGCGTCCGGCTCGCCCTGGATGAGCTCCTTGCCGGAGAAGGACATGATGGCGTGGCCGTCACTGATGGGGTCGATGAAGCTGTCGTGCTTTTCGGACGTGATGCCGGAGAGCGGCTGGAACCAGTGGGTGTAGTGCGTGGCGCCCTGCTCTATGGCCCATTCCTTCATGGCGTGCGCCACCACGTTCGCCACCTCGATGTCGAGCGGCTCACCGTCTTTGATGGTGCGCATCAACTGCTTGTAGGTGGCCGATGGAAGGCGCTCCTGCATGGTGTGCTCATCGAACACCATCTGACCGTAGATGTCTTGAACCTTCGCCATGTGCCGCTCCTCATTCATTGGGCGCGCCCGCGTGAGGGGCTGCGCTGTCCGGTTCGTCACATTCTACGGTAGGCCCGCCATGTTTCAAGGAGTTTACCGGCGTGGAACGCCATTATTTCACAGCGGCTATTCGCGCCCCGTCCAGCAGTAAGTGCAGACCTGTTCCGGGTCTATGCCGATGGCTTCCAGCATGCCGGGCAGGGATTGGAAGCCCAGAGAATCGAAGCCCAGCTGTTCGCAGATGGTGGAGAGCAAGCATTTGCCGCGTTCGGTGGAGCTGTCCGCGTATTCCGCCAGATGCTGCACGCCGTCTTCGCCCTCCAGCTCATGGATGACGCGGCGCGCGATGAGGTCCATCTCGGACTTGCTGGAGGAGAAGCTCAGGAACTTGCAGGAGTACATGATGGGCGGGCAGGCGCTGCGGATGTGCACTTCCTTCGCACCGTTGTCGTACAGGAAATCCACCGTTTCGCGCAGCTGGGTGCCGCGGACGATGGAATCGTCCACGAACAGGAGCTTCTTGTCCCGGATGAGCTCCGGGATGTGGATCTGCTTCATCTTCGCCACACGGTTGCGGACCTCTTGGTTGGTGGGCATGAACGAACGCGCCCAGGTGGGCGTGTACTTGATGAACGGCCGCGCGAACGTCTGGCCGCTCCTCGTGGAGTATCCGATGGCGTGCGGCACGCCGGAATCCGGCACGCCGGCCACGTAATCCACCTGCGGCACCGCGCCGGCCAGTGCCTCGTCGCGCGCCATGACGGCACCGTTCGCATAGCGCATGCACTCCACGTTGACGCCTTCGTAATTGGAGTTGGGATAACCGTAATACACCCAGAGGAACGCGCAGATCTGCATGCGATTCCCAGCAGGCGCCAGCGTTTCGAAACCGCCAGCGTTGACGCGCACGATCTCACCGGGGCCCAGTTCGTAAGCGTCTTCGAAGCCCAGCTTGTGGTAGGCGAACGATTCGAAGGAGATGCAGTAGCCGCCCTCTTTCTGGCCGATGAGCACGGGCAGGCGCCCCACGGCATCGCGCGCGGCGATGATCTGGCCGTCGCGCGTCATGATGAGCAGCGTGAGGGAGCCTTCGATCTTCTCCTGCGCATGCTTGATGCCGGACACGAAATCTGATTTCTGATTGATGAGCGCAGCCACCAGTTCCGTGGTGTTCACCTTGCCGGAGCTCATGGCCATGAACTGGTTCTCACCGCTGGCGAAGAATTCGTCCACCAGCAGTTCAGCGTTGTTGATGATGCCCACCGTGGTGATGGCGAACGTGCCCAAGTGCGACCGCACCAAAAGCGGTTGCGGATCCGTGTCAGAAATGCAGCCGATGCCCGCGCAGCCATGGTATTTAGGCAGGTCATCTTCGAAGCGCGAACGGAACGGCGTGTTCTCAATGGAATGGATGTCCCGCTGGAAATTGCCTTCCGCATCCACGAATACCATGCCGCCGCGGCGTGTGCCCAGATGCGAGTGGTAGTCAACGCCGAAAAAGACGTCCAGCACCACATCCTCATACGAAACCGCCCCAAAGAACCCGCCCATGGTTCCTCCCTTGGCCCATCAGTTAAGAGCGAATGTTGCCGTTGCAGTATAGCGCGCAGCCTTGCGGGCAGCGCATCAAGATGGGATGCGCAGCTGCCAAAAGGCCACAGCGCTGGCGGCGGCCACGTTCAGGCTGTCCACGCCGTGGTGCATGGGGATCCGCACCACGTGGTCAGCCGCACTGATGGTGGCCGGAGAGAGTCCTTCGCCTTCGGTGCCCAGCACCAGCGCCAGCTTGGGTTCCGCCGCCAGCGCCGGGTCATCCAACGGAACGGAGTCATCCGAAAGGGCCAAGGCGGCCACCTTGAACCCGGCTTCGTGCAGCTGCGGGATGCCCGTGGCTGACCAGCCGCCCAAATGACGGACGTTGCCGTGGGCGCCTTGCGCTGCGGGCGCATCCTCTCCGATGCGCGTCCAAGGCACCTGCAACACGCCGCCCATGGACACGCGCAGAGCACGGCGGTACAGAGGGTCGTAACAACCGGGCGTGACCAACACGCCGTCCATGCCCAGCGCGGCAGCAGAACGGAAGATGGCGCCCACGTTCGTGTGGTTCGTGATGTCTTCCAGCACGGCCACGCGGCGGGCATTCGCCAGCAGCTCTTCAAGCGGCGGCTGCCCGGGACGGCGGAACGCCGCCAGAGCACCGCGCGTGAGCGGAAACCCGGCCAGCTTTTCCAGTTCGGCACCCGGCAGCACGAACATGGGCGCTTCGGGAGCAGCGGCATGGAAGCGCGCAGTGAGCGGCTCCGAGGTGGGCAGCAGACGTTCGGTGGCAAGGAGGGACACGGGTTCCGCGCCCGCATCCAGCGCGCGTTCGATCACCTTCGGGGATTCCGCGATGAAGATGCCCAGCTCCGGTTCCAGACGGTTCCGCAGCTGCACGTCCGTCAGCCGCGCGTACGCATCCAGCCGCGGATCTTTCAAGGTATTGAGCCTGACGAACACGCACGCCTCCTTTCTCCCTGCGCCATGATACGCCGTCCAAGGTCACGAATCCTCCGTCCCTTTGTGACCCTCCTTTGTGACCCTCCAGCCTGCGACGGACAAAGGCTGAAGCCTTTGCTGCGGGGGCAGGCGGACAACGCAGGGAACGGCACCCTGCGCGGCTTGCGCAATAGCTTCAATCATATTTGAAAGTGTGATATTGTTTTGGCAATACTTTCAAATATGATTGGAACATCATGAACCCAGAAGCTCTCATCTGCGAACGTCCTTCTTATATGAGGATCCTTGAAGAGACGCTTGAAACGCCTTCGATCAAGGTGCTCTCTGGCATCCGTCGCTGCGGGAAGTCGACGTTGCTCAGGTTGTTCGAAAAGAAGTTGAGAAAAAAAGGCACGCCCTCAGAGAATATCGTGAATATTCGGCTTGACTCCTTCGATGTGCCTCTTGAGCCAGATGCAGCATGGCTCGATGAGCTGCTTGTAGACCGATCGCGCCAGGCGAACAGTGCGCATCCGCTGTACGTGCTCCTGGACGAGGTCCAAGAAGTCGAAGGATGGGAGCGTCCCATAAGAAGGTTGTACGAGAGCGGTTGGGCACGCATCTACCTCACCGGCTCGAATGCGTTCCTGCTCTCTTCTGATCTTGCCACCTATCTCTCTGGGCGCTACATAGAGATCCCTGTCTTCCCGCTCTCGTTCAAAGAGTATTGCAACTTCGCAGACTGTCGAAAAGGCCACGTGGACAGAAATCCAGCGGAACTCTTCGATGCATATCTGAGATTCGGAGGCATGCCGGGACTGTTCGCTTCGACGGATTTCACCGAGGAAGCAATAGCGCGAGAACTGGGAGCCATCCGGGACACCGTGCTCTTGAATGATGTGGCCAAGCGCTTCGGCATTCGCGACATCGCGCTTTTGGAGAAGCTCCTTCGCTATGTGTACTCCACCTCGGGCAATCTTTTCTCCGCGAACCGGGTCGCAGGTGCGCTCACGAGCATGGGCCGCAAGACCAACCCAGAAACGGTGGACAACTATCTGGATGCGCTCAAGAGGGCATTCGCGCTCTACGATTGTACGCAGATGGGCCTCAAGGGCAAAGCCGTCCTGCAGCCGCAACGGAAGTACTACGCGCCCGACACCGGGCTTCGCAATCTTGAATCAGGTTTCAGAATGCAGGACATCGGATTCCAGCTGGAGAATATCGTGTTCATGGAGCTCATCCGGCGCGGATACGAGGTGAACGTGGGGACGTTGAGCCACGGCGAGGTGGATTTCGTGGCACAAAAACGCTCTGATAGAACCTATTTCCAAATATGTGAAACCCTTCTTGACGAGGACACGAGGAAGCGCGAGGTCTCCCCTTTGGAGGCGGTCGGCGATTCTTACGCAAAGGTGATCCTGACGCGGGATGCCTCTGCTGTCGGCACCACGGAAAGCGGCATCAGGATCATGTCGCTCGTCGATTGGCTCTTGAGCTAGAGTCCAGGCACCATCGCAATGCGCGGAGATGGTTCGACTACGGCTCTCCGGGCATCCGTTTGGCAAGAGGTCACGAATCCTCCGTCCCTTTGTGACCTTCCTTTGTGACCTTCGAAACGATACGTTGTTGGCAGGGGCAACGAGAAGCCGCGGGGTGCCCGCAGGTGGGGCGTTTCACGGCCGAGCAGCCTGAGGGCTGTGAGGGAAAGTGAAAAAGCCCCGGATGCGGGTGCATCCGGGGCTTCGCAGTGTCAAATGCTTCCGCTGTTCGGCAGAACAGCGGAACAAAACGTTAGCGCTTGGAGAACTGCGGACGCTTGCGCGCTTTCTTCAGACCGTACTTCTTGCGTTCCACCATGCGGGAGTCACGCGTGAGGTAGCCGGCCTTCTTCAGTTCGTCGCGATATTCGCCAGCCTCCAGCAGGGCGCGGGCGATGCCCAGGCGCAGCGCGCCGGCCTGCCCCGTGGTGCCGCCGCCGGTGATGCGGGCCTTCACGTCGAAATGATCCACCGTGTCAGTGACCTTGAACGGGGTGAGCGCGCTGGCCAGCAGGCCTTCGCGCGTGAAGTACTCAGCGCCGTCCTTGCCGTTGATGGTGACCTTGCCGGTTCCGGGAACCAGACGGACACGCGCCACCGCTGTCTTGCGGCGACCGGTGCCGTAGTAGAGAGCCTCAGTGTTCGGCTTTTTCGCATCTGCCATGAGTCTTTACGCTCCCATCTCGATCTGCTGCGGATTCTGCGCGGTGTGCGGATGGTCAGGACCCGCGTACACCTTCAGCTTCTTGCCCTGGGCGCGGCCGAGGGTGGTCTTCGGAAGCATGCCGGCCACCGCGTGCTCAATCACGCGTTCCGGATGCTTCTGCATGGCCTCCTCGAACGTCTCAGACTTGAGGCCGCCCGGGAATCCGCTGTGACGGAAGTACTCCTTCTTGGCAGTCTTGTTGCCCGTCACCTTGATCTTGTCAGCGTTCACGACGATGACGAAATCTCCCACGTCCACGTGGGGGGTGTACTGCGGCTTGGTCTTGCCGCGAAGGATCTGCGCAGCCATGGACGCGACGCGGCCGAGGACCTGGCCTTCGGCATCTATCACGTACCACTTGCGCTCGACTTCGCCTGGCTTTGCGTGGTAAGTCTTCACTTCTTCTTTCCTTCCTTGCTTGCTCGTGCCAGCTGAAGCTTCCTGCGCTGCGCGAAGCGCCCGCAGGCCCGGCATCTGCATGCGTGTCAGTTTCAAAAGTGCGGACTCAGGCAACAGCCGGTTTCCTACGCCGGCCCGCTGGTGCGGGTCTGGACTCCCTCACCGCGCGGTGCGCCCTGTTCGCATACGGGGCTTTTGAAAGCAACCGTTGGATTGTAACGAAAAAGCGCGAATACGTGCAAAGAATCTGACAGAAAATCAAACCTTGCCACCGCGCACGGCGCTGTCCGGATGCACGGTCATGGACTGGAAGCGGTCTTCCATGAAGGTGTTGTTGAAATGGTCAGCGTAGAAATGCTGGATGGGCGTGTTCACCGGATCGCCCGATAGGCGTTCATACCAGCAATCCAGCGCTTGCAGGGACATCACGCAATCCACCGCCATGAACACCGCTGCGATGGTGGTGACGGTATAGCGCCAGTTCCACGGGATCAAGTTCACCAGCTTCAGCAAGAGCGGGAGCAAGAGCTTGATCCAGACGACGCCCAGAAGGCCCCAGCAGCCCATGGCCCAACCACAGGTGCGGCCGCCGATGGACAGGAACTGCCCGGTGTAATCCCAGGCCACAGCGCCGAAGGTGCATTGCATGAACCAGCTGACGAAGTATTCGAACGCGCCGCCGATGATGGCGCTGACGAAGAAGACCAACACGACGTTGGACTTGTAAAACCGGTTGAGGAACAGCGTCATCAACAGCGCGCCGCAACCGTAGATGGGCGAGAACGGCCCGAACAGCAGCCCCGCGCGGTCTTGCCAGTGGCCCGGATCCACGATGGCCACATGCACGATGGATTCCATGATGTCGCCCAGCACGCTGGCCACCACGAAGATCCAGAACAGGTTGAAGAAGCTGAGCGCGATGTAGCCGTGGCCGGAACGGTCGCGGCCCAAAGTGCCGTCTTCTTGTTCTTCCTTGAGTTCGGAATCACGCAGACGCCGTTGCAGTTCGCGTTCGCCGCGCAGGGAAGGATCAAGGTAGACCTGCAACGCCACCATCAGCGCGAACAGCGCGCCATAGATGATCAGCCGCAGGTTCACTCCGTACAGCATGAGCGCGCAGACGGCACCCAGCAGGAGCAGGATGTGCACGCCATAGATGACCAGCGCGGCGTAACGGCGCTGATTCAGCAGCAGCCGCACGCCCATCACGGCGAACGCCAAGGCCAGCAGGCTGATGTCCACCAGACGCACGAACGTGACCACCACCGTGGAGAGGCCTTCGTCCTTCACGCCGCCGGAGGTGAACAGATCCGCCGTGGCCAGGGCGGCCAGCACGATCTCATAGATGGCGAAGGCCGCGCCGATGACGCAGAGCGCGCCGAAGATCTTCATGCCCAGGGGCAGTTTCTTGCTGTCCACCGGGGCGGAGAGCATGCGCTTGTACCAGCTCACGTTGAACTTGCGGTCCAAGTCCTCCTTGAGCTGCGGGACGCTTTCGATGTTCACATGGTTTTCCATGGGCGCATCGTATCAGGTGCCTCGAATGATGACCGCATCCGTCAGCGCAGCGTTGACAACGCGCAAAAGGGATGTGCAAAAGGGACGTTCCAAATTGCACATAGGAATAGCGAGCCTGTGCTGAAAGACTGTTCCTATGTGCGATTTGGGACGTCCCTTTTGCACATCGCCCATCCGGACATGCGCAATTTGGGACACCCCTTCTGCACATCTGCGTCACTGGCTTGGGGTGTCCCTTTCGCGCCTCCAGGTGAGAGCTTCTTCCAGCGACATGACGAAGGCGTCCGCTTCGGCAGACAGCTCTTCGGGGGTGCCAGCGGTCATGCTGTCGAACACGGCCAGCGTCCGGTAACCCGCGCGCTTGAGGGTGCGCACGGCATAGAGCGCATCCTCCACGCCCCAGGTTTCCGCGCGTTCGGTGCCCAATGCAGCGCGCGCCGTGTCATACACCAACGGTTCGCGCTTGGACGAATGCACATCCTCCACGGACACGATGGCCTCCATGGCATCCGCCAAGCCCGCCCGCTCGAGGCCTATGCGCAGAAGCCGTGGCGGCGTGGATGAGGCCACCGCCATGGGCACGCCCGCATTCGCCAAGGCGCGCACCAGTTCGCAGGCACCCGGTTTCGGCTGGACCTCATGCTGGTAGAAGCGCAGAAGCTCGTCGTCGAACGCGTTCACCACGTCCGCTGCGGACGCACCCACGCCCAGCTGCTCGTGGAAGTACGCGCCGCACTCCTCCATCGTGCAGGCGGTCAGATAGTCCCGGTCCGCCTTCGTGAGCGTGACGCCTGCGCGCGCAGCCAGCCGATCATCCAGCGAATGCCAGAAGTCCATGGAATCCAGCAGCGTGCCGTCGCAATCGAAGATGACGGCGGCGGGATGCGTCATTTGATATGCTCCGTTTTCATGCGCTGATGTGCAAAAGGGACGTCCCAAATTGCACATGGGGATGGTCTTCCGGATGTGCAGAAGGGACGTTCCAAATTGCACATAGGGAAAGATGACGCGCACTGAAAGGTTGTTCCTATGTGCAATTTGGGACGTCCCTTCTGCACATCGGCATCACCGTCATCACGCGGAATCATTCTTCGACGCGGATGACGGAGGGTTCGCCGAACAGGAGGCCGTCTTCAGCGGCGATCGCATCGATGGCGGCGCGCACGTCGGACTCCAGCGCCACGTGGGTGACGTACACCACATCCACGTTGCCGTCCCCCTTCGTTCCGCGCTGCATCATGGAGTGGATGCTGACGTTGTGCTCCGCGAACGCGCCGGCCATGCGCGCCAGCACGCCCGGCTTGTCCGCCACCGTGAAGCGGATGTAGTACTTCATGGACAGCGTTTCAATGCGGCGGATGGGCAGCTGGTCCGTGCAGAGGTGCGATTCCTTCGGCTGCACGCCCTGCTCCAGGCGCTCCGCGATGTCCAGCACATCCCCCATGACGGCGCTGGCCGCCGCGCCCGCACCGGCGCCTTCGCCGAAGAACATGGTCTCACCCACGAAATCGCCCACCGCGTAAATGGCGTTGAACACGCCGTTCACCGCCGCCAACTGGTGGCCCTTCGGGATCATGGTGGGGTGCACGCGCACGTCCACGCCGTCTTCCATGCGATGCGCGATGGCCAACAGCTTCACCACGTAGCCCATCTCATCCGCCGCTTCCAGATCAGTGGTGGACACCTCCGTGATGCCCTTCGTGTACACGTCTTCGATGGTGACCAGGCTGTCGAACGCGATGGAGGCCAAGATGGCGATCTTGGCCGCGGAATCATAGCCGTCGACATCGGCCGACGGGTCCGCCTCCGCGAAGCCCTTCGCCTGAGCTTCGGCCAGCGCCTCTGCGTAACTCATGCCCTCGTTGGCCATCTTCGTGAGCATGTAGTTGGTGGTGCCGTTCACGATGCCCATGACGGTGTCGATCTGGTTGGCGATGAGCGAATGGCGCAGCGGCCCGATGATGGGGATGCCGCCGCCCACGCTGGCACCGAACATCAGGTCTGTGCCAGATGCGTCCGCCGCGTCCATGACCTCGTTCCAATAGGTAGCCATGAGCGCCTTGTTGGCGGTGACCACGTTCTTGCCCGCAGCCAGCGCCTCCAGCACCACGTCCTTGGCCACCGTGGTGCCGCCGATGAGCTCTACCACGATCTGGATGTCCGGATCATTGATGATGTCATGGTAGTCAGCGGTGAATAGGTGTCCCACTCCGTGGGCTTCGGCCCCAGTGGGCGTCCGCGAACAGACGCGCGCCAGTTCCACATCCACGCCCAGATGGCGTTGGAACCCTTCGCGGTGCTTCTGCAGGATGTCGATGCAGCCGCCGCCTACCGTGCCGGTGCCCACCAGGCCCATCTTGATGGTCATGGGAATCTCCCTTGCGTTCGCGAACGTGTGAGGGGTTGATTCTATCAGAGGGCGCATGCGCCCGGGCGCGCTCCGGTTCCGGGAGACAAAGGCTTGGGATGTGCAGAAGGGACGTTCCAAATTGCACATGTCCGAGTGAACGATGTGCAGAAGGGACGTTCCAAATTGCACATAGGAATAGTGAGCCTGTGCTGAAAGACTGTTCCTATGTGCAATTTGGGACGTCCCTTCTGCACATCTGGCAACTTCTCAGGTGCGAGTTGGGACGTCCCTTCTGCACACCCGGGAGATGGGGTCAGAGGTCCCGGGCGTAGAGGTCTTCGTAGGTTTCGCGGCGGGTGACCATGCGCGCTTCGCCGTCACGGACGAACGCCACGCCGGGGCGCGGCTGGCCGTTGTAGTTGCTGGCCATGGTCTGGTTGTAGGCACCCGTGCCGAACACGCAGACGATGTCATCCACTTCGGTTTCCTGCAGCGGCATGTCCAGCACCACGGCGTCGCCGCTTTCGCAATGCTTGCCGCAGAGCGTCACGATCTTCGTGCGGGGCTGGTCCGCTTTGTTCGCCAGGGTGGGCTCGTAATCCGCGTGGTACAGCGCCGTGCGGATGTTGTCCGACATGCCGCCGTCCACCGCCACGAACGTGCGGATGCCCGGCAGCTCCTTGATGGTGCCCACCGTGTACAGGGTCATGCCAGCGTTCGCCACCAGCGAACGGCCCGGTTCCACCAGCAGGCGCGGCAGCGGGAACGCGTGGGCTTCGCAGGCCGCCTTCACGGCGCCGCAGAGCATGTCCGCGAACTCTTGCACGCTGGCCGGTTCGTCATCCGCCAGGTACGCGATGCCCAGGCCGCCGCCCAGATCCAGCTCTTCCAGCGTGGCACCCACCTCATCCCGGATGCGCGCCAGGAACGCCACCATGACGTTCGCCGCCTCCGCGAACGGGTCCAACTTGAAGATCTGCGACCCAATATGGCAGTGCAGCCCCGCCAAGCGCACGTTCGGCGTTTCCAGCGCGCGGGCCACGGCCGTGAGCGCCAGATCGCCCTTCATGGTGAAGCCGAACTTGGAATCCTCGCAGCCGGTCTTGATGTATTCGTGCGTGTCCGCCTCCACGCCGGGCGTGATGCGCAGATAGATGTCCTGCACCACGCCGTGCTCCCCCGCGATGCGGGAGACGCGCGCCAGTTCGTCAAAGCTGTCCACCACGATACGGCCCGCGCCGGCAGAGATGGCCTCCTCCAGTTCGCGCGGCGTCTTGTTGTTGCCATGCACGAACACACGCGCAGCCGGATAGTCCACCGAAAGCGCGCAGGCCAGTTCGCCGCCGCCGGACACGTCAAGGCAGAGACCCTCTTCTTCCACGATGCGCACCACGGCCTTGTTCAAGAACGCCTTGCTGGCGTAGATGATGTCCGACGCCGGATATTGGCTGCGGAACGCCTCCACGTAGGCCTGCATGCGGTGGCGCAGGTGCGCTTCGTCGAAGACGTAGAGCGCCGTGCCCTCCCGGCGGGCCAGCTCCGTCAGGTCTACGCCGCCTACGAACAGGCGGCCATCGCGCACCTCCGCGGTTTCCGGGAGCACCGGACCCAAATCCATGGTGGTGCGCAGGTCCGGCTGTTTCGTGAGGTCAGATGCGGGAAGCGACATGGTTCGCCTTTCGTTTCGCGGCAGGGGCAAGCACCTGCCCTACGGGTTCATGCAACAAGAGCGCATTCCTTGACGGCTAGAGATTCGGATTGTACAGGACGCCCACGAACAGCACGACGCCGTCCGGAGACGTAACATAGTAGAAAAACGGGCGGTCCAGCTTGAACTCCACCGGCTCCGCATCCGGCATGAGCGACATCTTCTCAATGCCGATGGCCGTGTAGGCCGCCGCCTCCACGCCGTTCTCATCCAGCGCCAGGTGCGTGTCCTGCAGCACGTCGCTCACGCAGAAGCTCTGGCCGCCGTCCGTTGCCAGCATGGGCGCGAACGCGTCCGGCTCTTCCGGCGAGAAGACGTTCGACACGCCCAGCGAACGCAGCGCCTCCACCAGATGCCGCAGGGATGAATCCGTTTGGAACTTCGGCAGCTGCCACTGGACGCTCTGGAAATCCAGCTCCAAGTTCAGCAGTTCCTGCACGCCCTCGGCGCTTTGGAAGAGCTGGTAGAGCATGACATCGTCATTCGGGCGCACGAAGGTCATGGTGGACCCGCCGGAAAACGCCAGGCGCGCGGCCGTGTAGTTTTCTCCGGTGCCGTACTGGGAATCCGTGACCTCTTGGCGCATATAGTTCGCCTGCACGTCGAAACCGGGTGCCTTGAACGGCTCCACCACGTTCTCCGTGACGGCGAAGGGCTGCGCCCACGCGTCCTTGAAGTAGATGGTGCTGAGCAGGAGCGCCGCCTGCCCCGCCTCCGTGGAGACCTGCGGCTTCAGCACGCCCTGCGTCTGATCTGAGATCCAGCTGCTGATCTGGCGGTTCGCCTCATCTGATCCGAAGGCCACGTCGAACGCGCCCGCGCCCAGCGCCTGCACGTCTTCCAGATAGGAATCCGTGAACGCGAACCCATCGCCCGCCCAAACGGAATCCGCCACCTTGATGATGGCGTCCCCGTACGTCTCCTCCAGCTGCTGGCGCACCTGCTGGCTTTCAGCCAGCAGCGCTTCGGTGTCCGCCGCGCCCAGGAGCGTGAGCAGCTGGCTTTGCGCCGTGCCCTGCGTGCCCGCGCCCAAAAGAGAACAGGCCAGATACAGGGATACCGGCGAGAAGCAGAGGTTCTTCTCCATGAAGCTTTCCGGATCCCCGCCGGAGCCGTCCGCGTCCTGGCCGTTCAGCACCGCCATGGATGCGTTGGCCGCGAATGCCTTGAGCGGATCTTCGTCCGTCACCAGATCGATGGGGTTGATGCGCATGTCGGAGACGGCGGCGTTCGTGGTGCCCTGTTCGTTGTCGTTCGCGCCACCGTTCGTGATGGCCGGGCTGCACGCGGCCATGGCGAACGCAGCGAATGCAAGGGAAGCCGCCAGCGTTGCCGACAACGCCGCGCGAGCGGCACGAGTTGCGCGGCTGCGGGAAGCGGTTGGCTTACGCATAGATCTCCTTTTCCACCACCAGATCGTTCTTGATGTGACCCACCAGCTTTTGCAGCGCGTCGATGCAGTTCGGGCGGATGTCCGCGCCGATCATGACGTACATGATGGATTCGCCCACGGAGAGCGCGCCTTCGTTCAGCCAGACGCGCACGTAATGGACGCCGGGCCACGTGAGCGCCTCCGCAACGGCCGCGTCGACGCCAGCGGCGTCGTAAGAGAACTCCACCTGCGCCACGTCTCCGATGCCCTGCACGCCTTCGCGCACCTGCCGCTTCGGCGTCACGCGCACCACACCGTTGTGCGTGAGGAACATGCCGCACTGATCCGCGTTCTCAGACGCTTTCGCTTCTTTCAGCCATTCATCCATGGACGGTTCGGTCTTCGCCATTTCCGCGCCTTTCTCCTCGGCCGTTTCGTGCGTGCATCGTATCACGCGAATGAACGCGCGAAAGGGATGTACAGAAGGGACGTTCCAAATTGCACAGAGGAGTGAGCCCTGCGCGCTGATGTGCAGAAGGGACGTTCCAAATTGCACAGAGGAAAAGATTATGCGCACTGAAAGACGCTTGCTCTGTGCAATTTGGGACGTCCCTTCTGCACATCAGGCAGCCGCACGCGGAGGTCACACTCCTCCGTCCCTTTGTGACCTTTGTGACCTCAGGCGAAGTAGCGGACGCCGGCGGTGAAGAGGGGTTGCAGCTTGTTGCCGGGGACGTTCTGGTACAGGCCGCTGCCCGCACGTTCGCTGTGGCCCATCTTGCCGAACACGCGCCCATCCGGCGACGTGATGCCCTCGATGGCCAGCACGGACCCGTTCGGGTTCGCCGCCAGATCCATGGACGGCGCGCCTTCCGCGTCCACATACTGCGTGGCCACCTGACCGCGCTCCACCAGCTGGTCCAACAGCGCAGGCGGCGCCACGAACTTGCCTTCACCGTGGCTGATGGCCACCGTGTGCGTGCTGCCCACCGGGCATTCGGCCAGCCACGGGCTCAGGTCAGAAGCCACCCGCGTGCGCACCAGGCTGCTCTGGTGGCGCCCGATGTCGTTGAAGGTGAGCGTGGCCAGCTCAGGGGAGGGATCCATGATGTCACCGAAGGGCACCAGCCCCAGCTTCACCAGCGCTTGGAACCCGTTGCAGATGCCCAGCATCAGGCCGTCGCGCTGCTGCAGCAGATCGCGCACGGCTTCCGTCACTTCAGGAGAACGGAACACCGCGCAGATCATCTTCGCGGAACCGTCCGGTTCGTCGCCGCCGGAGAAGCCGCCCGGCAGCATCACGATCTGGGACTGTTCGATGTTGCGCACCAGCTGATCCACGGATTCGCGCACGGCATCCGGCGTGAGGTTGCGGATCACCTGCACCGTCACGTCAGCGCCAGCGCGTTCGAAGGCGGCTTGGGTGTCGTATTCGCAGTTCGTGCCCGGGAACACCGGGATGATGACGCGCGGGCGCGCCACCGCCACGCCGCCATAGGCAGCGCCGCAGCCGCCCTCCCACGTGAGCGCGGGCACCTCTTCGGCGTCCGCCGCCTCTTCCGCGGGCGTGCGGTAGGGGAACACGTCCTCCAGCGCGGATTCCCACGCTTCCTGCGCGGGCGCCAGGTCAACGGTCTCAGCGCCTAGAGTCATCACATAGTCAGAGGTGGTGGCACCCAAGGGGAGGATCTCGAATCCCGCATCATCGTTCCCGCCGGCAGCAGGGGCAAGCCCCTGCCCTACGAGTGCGCGGGCATCTTCAACCGTGAGCCCCTCAGCCAGCTCCACGATGAACGTGCCCAGATTCAACATCGTGAGGTCATCCAAGGTGACATCTTCATGGAATGCGAAGCCGATCCCGTTGCCCACGCTCATCTTGAACACGGCTTCAGCCACGCCTGCGGTGCCCACCGCCATGCAGCTGCGCACCTTCCCAGCGCCGATGAGCGCCTCAACGGCGTCCATGGCCGCTGTGATGTCAGCAGGCGCATCCCCGAGCGGGCAGACCCAGATGACATCGCTGCCCGCCGCTTTGAACTCCGGCGACGTCACGCGGCCGATGTTGCCCACGGCCGTGGCGAACGACACCAGCGTGGGCGGCACGTCCAGGTCCTCGAAGCTGCCGGACATGGAATCCTTGCCGCCGATGGCGCCCACGCCGAACGCCAGCTGCGCCATGAGCGCGCCCAGCACCGCAGCCATGGGCCGGCCCCAGCGCTCCGGGCTGTTCCCCAGCTTCGGGAAGTATTCCTGGAACGTGAGATACATCTGGCGACGTTCGAAACCGGTGGCCACCAGCTTCGCGATGGACTGGAGCACGGCCAGATACGCGCCCGCATACGGGTTCTGTTCCGAAAGATACGGGTCGAAGCCCCAGGACAGGCCCGACACCGTGGTGGTCTGGCCGCCCAGCACCGGCAGCTTGGACACCATGGCTTGCGGCGCGGTGAGCTGCCGCGCGCCGCCGAAGGGCATGAGCACGGTAGCCGCGCCGATGGTGGAATCGAACCGCTCCGCAAGGCCTTTGTTGGACGCCACGTTGATATCGGACACGATGGTGCGCAGCACCTCTTCCAGCGTGGCCCCTTCGGGCACGAACGGCTCCGTCCCATCCACCTCATCCAGCTTCGGGATGCTCACACGCGCCTCCTTGGGCGCACCGTTGCTGGCAAGGAACGCACGGCTGACGTCCACGATGGTGTTGCCGCGCCACTCCATCCGCACGCGCGGCTCTTCGGTGACCTCCGCCACCGGCGTGGCTTCCAGGTTCTCCTCAGCCGCTAGCTCCAGGAAGCGCGGCACGTCTTCGGCGGCTAGCGCCACGGCCATGCGCTCCTGGCTTTCAGAGATGGCCAGTTCGGTGCCGTCCAGGCCTTCATACTTCTTGGGGACCGCATCCAGATGCACCAGCAGGCCGTCCGCCAGCTCCCCGATGGCCACGGACACGCCGCCCGCGCCGAAGTCATTGCAGCGCTTGATCATGCGGCAGGCTTCGGAGTTGCGGAACAGGCGCTGGATCTTGCGTTCCACCGGCGGATTGCCTTTCTGCACTTCCGCACCGCAGGTTTCGATGGAGGTGGCGCTGTGGGCCTTGGACGAACCGGTGGCGCCGCCGATGCCGTCGCGCCCGGTGCGGCCGCCCAGAAGCACGATGACGTCCCCCGGCGCAGGCGTTTCGCGGCGCACATCAGAAGCGGGGGTGGCGCCCACCACCGCGCCGATCTCCATGCGCTTGGCCGCGTAGCCGGGGTGGTACAGCTCATGCACCTGGCCGGTGGCCAGGCCGATCTGGTTGCCGTAGGACGAATACCCGGCCGCCGCCGTGGTGACCAGCTTGCGCTGGGGCAGCTTGCCCGGGATGGTGTCCTCCACGCGCGCCCTTGGGTCCGCCGCGCCCGTCACGCGCATGGCCTGGTAGACGTAGGCGCGCCCGGAGAGCGGGTCGCGGATGGCGCCGCCCAGGCAGGTGGCCGCGCCGCCGAACGGTTCGATCTCTGTGGGATGGTTATGCGTCTCGTTCTTGAAGAGGTACAGCCATTCTTGGTCTTCGCCGCGCACATCCACGTTCACGCGCACCGTGCAGGCGTTGATCTCTTCGGATTCGTCCAGCCCCGTCAGTTCGCCGGAAGCCTTGAGCGCCTTCGCACCGATAGTGCCCATGTCCATGAGACAGATGGGCTTTTCGTCCCGCCCCAGTTCGTGGCGCAGATCAAGGTAGGCATCGAACGCAGCTTTGACCTGGGGGTCTTCGATCTGCACGTCCGTGAGCTCCGTGCCGAACGTGGTGTGGCGGCAGTGGTCCGACCAGTAGGTGTCCACCATCTTGATTTCCGTGATGGTGGGGTCGCGCCCTTCGTCCTGGAAGTACGCCTGCAAGAACGTGATGTCCGCCAAATCCATGGCCAGGCCGCGTTCTTGGATGAACGCCTCCAGCGCCGCAGCATCCAGGTCACAGAACCCGGTGAGCACCTCCACGTCCGCGGGCTCTTCGAAAGCCTGCTGGAGCGTGGACGCTTCGTCCAGGGAGGCTTCGCGCGCCTCCACCGGATTGATGACGTAGCGCTTGATGGCGGCAACGTCTTCGTCCGTCAAGTTGCCATCCAGCGCGTATACCGTGGCGCTGCGCACGGCAGGGCGTTCGCCCTGGCTGATGAGCTGGATGCATTCGCTGGCGGAATCAGCGCGCTGATCGAACTGGCCCGGAAGGAACTCCACCGCGAACACCGTGCGGGGGCCGGGGAACGTGCAGAAATCCCCTTCGCAATGGGGCGCGGGCTTGTGCAGGTCCACCGCATCGTCCAGCGTGAAGGTGACGTCATCCGTCTGCGGTTCGGAGAACACGGTATCAACGCAGCGGGCGAACAGCGCGTCATCCACGCCTTCCACGTCATAGCGGTTGATGACGCTCACGCCATCCAGCGCAGCCACCCCGAGGATGTCGCGCAGCTCAGCGGTGAGCTGCTGCGCCTCAACATTGAACCCGGGCTTCTTTTCCACGTACACCCGCTTGACCATGCTGCCTCCCCGCTCCGACGCCGCCTCATTGCTGCATATGGTACCAATACGAACGGCCCTCCGGCCGCGCGCAGCGCCGCCGCGTTGCCGCGCGGGGGGGGCCGCAGGCCTCCCGCGCACGCAGCGCACCCCCGCAACAAGCCGAAACCAAGCAACAGCCAAAGGCAACGCCTCCACCCGGTCCAAGGGCGCTGCGTGCGGAGCGCGCTGAAGCCCGCCAGTGAATGCAGCAGCCCTTGATGTGCGAAAGGGACGTTCCAAATTGCACATAGGAATAGAGAATGAGCACTGAATGGCTATTCCTATGTGCGATTTGGGACGTCCCTTTTGCACATCAGGTGACTTCGCAGGTGCGATTTGGGACGTCCCTTTTGTGCTATTTCTTGCCGAAGAGCTTCTGCTTGAGGGAAGGCTTCTTTTCGGGTTCGGGTTCCGGATCAGGGGCTTCGTCTTTGATGCGGCCGCCCATGCGCGCCTGCTCTTTGCGCTCCTTCTTCGCCTCAGCCTCTTCCAGGGCGATCATGCGCTCCTGATAGGCGCGGCGTTCTTTGCGGATCTTGGAGAAATCAAGATAGAACGCGAAGATGATCAGAGCGTAGGCGCCGAACAGGCAGACGAACGCCAGCCAGGTGGGCTGCACTTCGCGCAAAAGCCACGAGAGCAGCGTGCACACCACCGCGCCCGCCAAAGACACCCACCAGATGCGCTTCAGCTTCTTGTAGCGTTCGGTGTCCGGCTTGTAATACTTGCGGTCAAG
This sequence comes from uncultured Eggerthellaceae bacterium, assembly GCA_947650915.1. Lineage (GTDB taxonomy): Bacteria > Actinomycetota > Coriobacteriia > Coriobacteriales > Eggerthellaceae > MGBC163016. The sequence continues at coordinate 92,717 of CANSWY010000002.1, forward strand.
CTCACGCTGGCGCTCTTGCTCCTTCTTGCGGGCTTCCTTCTGTTCAGCCTTGCGCTGCTGGGGCGTCTTCTTGGACGTGCCCATGGTGACCGTGCCGGCCGCCTTCGTCTTCGGCTTGGCGCTGGCTGCGCTCTTGCGCGTGGTGCCCGTGCGCTTGTCAGAGGTGTACCGTTCGTTCATGGGGTTTCGCTGGGACATCAGAAGCCTCTCTGGGATGGTTCGTTCACTGCTTATGGTACGTCAAGTGCTGGCTCAAACGTCCAGCGTGCGGCCTGTGATCATCTCATAGGCCTGTTCGTACTTCTCAGACGTGCGGCGGATGACGTCATCGGGAAGGTGCGGCGGCTCGCCCTGCTTGTCCCAGTTGGCGGACAGCCAGTCGCGCACGTACTGCTTGTCAAACGAGGGCTGGCTCTTCCCCACCTGGTATTGGTCGGCCGGCCAGAAGCGCGACGAATCCGGCGTGAGCACTTCATCCCCCAGCACGATGGCGCCGTTGATGCGCCCGAATTCGAACTTCGTGTCCGCGATGATGATCCCGCGCTTCGCCGCGTACTCCGCCGCCGTGGAATACACCTGCACGGACAGGCGCGAAAGCTCCTGCGCATCATCTTCGCCGATCAGTTCGGCGCAACGTTCGAAGCTGATGTTCTCGTCGTGGCCGCCCACGTCCGCCTTCGTGGACGGCGTGAAGATGGGCTGCGGCAGCTGGGACGAATTCTCCAGCCCCTCCGGCAGATGGATGCCGCAGACCGTGCCGCGCGGGCGGTATTCCGCCAGGCCGCTGCCCGCCAGATACCCGCGCACGATGCACTCCACCGGGAACATCTGGGCCTTGCGCACCAGCATGAAGCGCCCGCGCAGCCAGTCGGCGTAGGGCTGGAACTCCGCCGGCAGGTCCGCCACGTCCGTGGACAGCAGATGGTTCTCCACCACGCCGTCCAGCAGCTGGAACCAGAACACGGACAGCTGCGTCAGCACGCGGCCCTTGTTCGGAATCTCATCCGGCAGGATATAATCGAACGCAGAGATGCGGTCCGTGGCCACCAGCAGCAGCTTGTCCCCCAGGTCATACAGGTCGCGTACTTTGCCCTGCGAGGTGGGCGTCACGGTGGTGATGGGTGATGCGAACATGGCCCCTCCGATGCGTTTGACAGCAAGTTTGACAGCGAATGCGTGCAGATGATGATATCACGCGCCCCGCGACCGCAGCGCCTCCAGCAGCTCTTGCGTGCTGACGAACTGCACGTTCTTGCTGGGAAGCGATCGCAGGAACACCTTGCCGTAGCCCTTGGATATCAGGCGCGCATCCGCCAGAACCAAGACGCCCGTGTCCGTAGCGCTGCGGATGAGGCGCCCTGCCGCCTGGCGCACCTCCAGCACCGCCTGGGGCAGCACGTAGTGGCGCCACGCCGCATCGTCGCGCGCGGCGCGTTCGCAGGACAGCGGATCCGTGGGCTTGCTGAACGGCAACTTCGGGATGATGACGCCCTTGAGCGTGTTGCCCGGCGCGTCGAATCCTTCCCAGAAGCTCTTCAGCGCGAACAGCGACAGCGACTCATCTTTCAGGAAATCATCCCGCAGGTTCTTCACGGACACGCCCCAACGCTGGCAGACCAGACGCAGGTCCTGTTCCTTCAGGCGCGGCGACACGTCCGAGAAACAAGCCTCCATCTCCTTCTTGTTGGTGAACAGCGTGAGCATGGAGCCGCCGTTCGCCACGTGCGCGTCCACCAGCAGCGCCTTCAGCTGATCAAGATAGCGCTGGCTGTTGGGTTCGTCGATGTCGTTCACCACGTACACCGCCATGTTGGCGTCGAAGTCATAGCTGGATGGCAATGCCAGCGTGTTCGCGCGCGACTGTTCGCCCTCGTTCAGACCCATGGCCTGCTCGAACGGCTGGAACGAACCATTCACGGTGAGCGTGGCGGAAGCGAACGCCACAGAACGCGTGTTCGCGTACAGTGTTTCGTTCAGTTCGCTGCCCACGTTGTAGAGCATGGCGCGGATGACATCGTTCTTGATGCCGCGGCCCTTGTCAGGGCGGCGCGTGAGGCAAGCGGAGCACACGTAGGCATCCGTGGAGTGCATGAACACCACGTCAGCCGCCCGCACCAGGTCCTTCAGCTCCAGCGCCACCGCGGCCACCTCCCGCTGGATGACCGCTGCGCCTTCAACGTCGTCCAGAAAGCCCACCAGCTCCTGGCAGGCGTTGATGAGCTTCTCCGCCGCGTCGATCAGATCCCGCGCGGTGCCGGCCACCTCCGCGAACACCGTGGTGGCGCGCACGTGTTCGTTGATCCAGATGTCCGTCATATCGTAGCTGGACTTCTTGTTCGGATCGAACTGGAGCAGGTCGCGCACACGCGTGATGAACTGAACTTCCGCCTCCCCGAACGCGCGCCCCGCCGCCTTCGCCTTGCTGGTGAGCGCGTAGAACAGCGTGCCGGGCGTGGCAGGCGCGCCCTCCGCTGCCGGCTCCCCCACGTCCACCTTGCGTTCCGCGCGCGCGAAGATGTTGCGCGAACCAGCATCCACCGCCACGCGCTGGGTCAGGTTCGCCAGCGCGTCCAGGCCGATCTCCAACGAAAGCGCGCTGCGCGCCTCAGCCTCCGCGCCGTGGGCCTCATCCACCACCCAGTAGCGGACGGGCGGCAGAAGACCGCCGTCGGCCGCCACATCACAGAAGAACAGGCTCTGGTTCGTGACCACCACATCAGCGTCTTCGGCCTGCTTGCGCGCGCCGAACACGAAGCAGCTCTGCCCGTAGAACGGGCACTTGCGCCGCAGGCATTCATGGCTGGTGGTTGTGATGGCGGCCCGCGGCAGCGTGCGGAAATCCACCTTCAGCGTGTCCATGTCGTCGTAGGCCGTCTGTTCGATGAATGACAGCACGCCCGCGATGGCCGGTGCCTGCGTCTTCTCCTCGTTCATGACCAGGCGCATCTGCGCGCCGCCTTCCACCAGGCGGTCCACCTTGCGCAGGCACGGATAGTGCGAAAAGCCCTTGATCGGGGCGTAGGTGAGCTGGCCGTCCAGCGCGGCGGACAGCAGCGGCAGCTCCTTGTACACCAGCTGATCCAGCAGCGCGTTCGTCTTCGTGGCCACGCCCACCGCGATGTCATTCATGCGCGCGGTCAGCGCGGCGGGCACCAGATACGCCATGGATTTGCCCACGCCCGTGCCCGCCTCCACGCAGAGGTTCGTGGACGTGGCGAACGCGTCGCGCACGGCGCAGGCCATCTCCGTCTGTTCGGCGCGCTCTTCGTAATCCTCGTACAAGCCGCCCACCAGGCCATCGGGCGAAAACGCCGCAGCCACCTCTTCAGCGGAGGGGAACGTGATGGTGCGCACCTCTTCAGCGCCTTCCACCCGCATGGCAGCATGGGCCAGCACTTCGGCGGACACCATCTCAGCCGCGTCCTGCTTGGCAGCGCGCCGCTCCTTCGGCATGCGTTCGCGCCGCGCTGCCCGCAGGGAAAAATGCTCCGGCGCGAAACTGACGTCTTCGCCTTGTGGCACCTGCACGGCTGCCACGCGCGCCTGGAACGCGCGGTCCGCGAATTCTGCGAACAGCGGCTGCGTGGCCCATTCCTCCGGCGTGGCCAGCTGGGATATGGTGAACAGCAGCCCTTCCGGCATCTGGCTGATGGCTGCCAACAAGATGCGGTAGACCGCGCAAAGGGCGGCCACGTCGTCATCTGCACGGTGCGTGGACAGCGGGGCGCCGAACGCGCGCACCAGATCAAGCAGGCGGTGGCTCTTCATGCGCGGCAGCGCGATGCGGGAAAGCTCCAGCGAATCCACCCAGACGTTCTCCAAGAGCGGATAGCCTGCCGGGTGCTTCGTGGTGAACGTGCGGTCGAACTCAGCGTTGTGCGCCACCATCTTCGCGTCTCCCGCGAACGCCACCAGGCCCTCCAGCGCCTCTTCGGGACTGGGCGCATCCGCCACGTCCGCATCATATATATGGGTGAGATGGCTGATCTCATCCGGGATGGGCATGCCGGGGTTCACGAAGGTGACGTACCAATCCGTGATCTGGCCGCGCTCCAGGCGCGCCGCGGCGATCTGGGTGAGCTCGTCCTTCTTAGGGGAGACGCCCGTGGTCTCCGTGTCTATGACCACCACATTGTGATCGTAGGGACCGAAATCCGCCTCCTGCGCCACCTGCGACAGGCCCTCGTAACGCGCCAGGATGTCCGGCGGCGTGCCGTCGGTCACGGATTCCTTCACAAGGAGCTGCGGCGCTGCTGCGCTGGAGGGTTTCGGTTCGCTCATGGGCCACCTTCGGATGACGTTCGGGATGTGCGTTCATTCTACCCGGATATCTTGTTCGCAAGAGGCACAGGGGCAAGGGTTCCGTAGCGCAGGCTTCAGCCTGCGTCGGACCGGGGAGCAAAGGCTGAAGCCTTTGCTACGAGCCTTTGTTGCGGGCCTTTGCTGCGAGGGGTTCGGGGCGGGGCCTGCGCTGGAGGGCGTGCTATACTCACCCACCATCATGGCTGAATATTTCGGGACATACGCTGATTTCCAAACGGCATCCAAGAAGGATGCGGGCGCGCTCTTGGGCGCGGACAATTCCGTGGGTGACGTGTACCAGCTGGCCGTCGTGCAGGAAGACGGCGAAACGCGCGCCTGGCTTGAGAACCGGTTCGGTGCCCGCGTGGGCTATCTGGATGCGGACGTTTCACGCACCGTGCGCACGCTGCAGGCCGAAGGCCTGGAAACGAAGGCCGTCCTCTCGTTCGTGGCGTTCACGGACCACCCGGGTGACGGCCACTACTGGGGCCAGGTGACGCTCATCTGCTACAAACCCGCTGACGCCGAAGCGTTCGACGCGTTCGTGCAGACCGTGGCGCAGCGCATGGGTCAAGGCTTGCGCACGAACGTGGACCTGGGCGCGGAAGGCGCGGCGAAGGTGGCGGAATCCGGCGGCACGTGGGTGCCATCGCAGACCGTGCCGCTGCCGGAGAACGGAAAAGGAACCGCATACCTCAAGGTGCGACGCAAGATCACCGAACGCGTGATAGACCAAGGACGCGCAGGCAATAAGGGGTGCTACGTGATCAGCTGGGCGTTCCTGCTGGCGCTGGTGGCGCTGTTGATGTTCGGCCTCCACTCCTGCGGCGTGTTCTGATGCGCAGAAACGCCCCGCACCTGTGATGTGCAAAAGGGACGTCCCAAATTGCACATAGGAAATGCTTTCGGCACGTATAGCCTTCTGCTATGTGCGAGTTGGGACGTCCCTTTTGCACATCGGCAGGGGGAAGCCTACGCGCGATGCAGGGGGTCACGTTCGCTTGTCAGTGAAGACCCCCCCCCGCTGGCGACGTTCCATGGCGCGCACGGCCATGCGGGCCTGCGCCAGGGACTTCTCTTCGTCATACAGCGGGAAATACAGGGTGAACACGGAACCCACACCCTTTTCGCCCTTGACGCTGACGCGGCCATGATGCCGGTCCACGATCTCCTTCACCAGCGCCAAGCCGATGCCCAAGCCGCCGCTCTCTTTCGCGCGACCGGAATCAGCACGCCAGAAGCGCGAGAACACCATCTTCTCTTCCTCAGGCGAAAGCCCGATGCCCGTGTCCGCCACGGAGATGGCCGCCATCCGGCCCTCGCGCGCCACGGAGATGGTGATGGATCCGCCTTCGTCCGTATAGCGCACCGCGTTCGACACCAGGTTCGTGATGGCCTGCTTGATCAAATCCTCGTCCCCGATGGTCTTCACGTTCGGCTGCGCGTCCAAATGGATGGACAGCCCGGACTCTTCGATGAACGCCTCATGGGAGACCACCACGTCATCCGCCAAGGCAGTGAGATCGACGGTCTCCTCCCGCATGGGCTGGGATCGCATCTCCATGCGAGACAGCTTCAGCAGCGCGCCCACCAGCTTGGACAGGCGCTGCACCTCTGCGTCCACCTGCATGAGATGTTCATCGTCCCGGTCGTACACGCCGTCGATCATGGCCTCCACCGTTGCCTGGATGGCCATGAGCGGCGTGCGCAGTTCGTGGGCCACGTCAGAGGTCAGCTGCTTCTCCAGCTTGCGGTCTCGTTCGAACGACTCGGCCATGCCGTCGATGGTCTCGCCCAGACGCGCGATCTCGTTCGTGCCCTGCATGCCCGTGCGCGCAGCCAGGTTGCCACTGGACAGCTCGTGCGCGGTGCGCGTCACGCGGTTCACCGGATGCACCAGTGCACGGGCGAACAGGATGCCCAGCGCCAACGCGATGACCAGGGAAATGATGCCAGCATACATCAGCGCAGCGTAGGTCTCCTGCTGGAATTCGCGGTCCACCTTGCTCATCAACGAAGAGGACCCGTACACCCACACGCGCACACTGCCCACTTCGCCCGTGTTCGTCACGATGGGCGCCACGGCGATGCGCGTGGCATCGCTGGGGTTGGCCTGCGAAGGGTCATCGCCAGCGGAGTTGTAGATGATGGCGCCCGTCTCGTTCGCCACCACCACGCCCAGCTCATCGGACGTATCAGCCATCTCCACAGCGGGTGTGAGCGTGTCCCCGTCCAGTTCCAGCGTGCGCTCATAGGCCGCCGCCACGCGGTTGGCCGTCTGCTGCGCCAGGGATTCGATGTTGTTGGCGGCGTACGTGCTGAAGAACTGCCCCCAGATGAACGCCACCATGCCCATGCAGGCACCCACGGTGAGCAGCGCGATGGCCACGAACGACAGAATGGTCTGCGTCTTGTACGAGAGCGCGAACGGCGAACGGGGGCCGCTGGTCTGCTTGGGCGCGCGGCGCGGATGCGGACGGTTGTCCCGCTTCGTCGGCGTCGTCGCTGCACTGATTGCGGCATCTGCAGAATCCGCGTCAGCAGCCCCCTCACCAGACGCAGCAGCCTCTTCAGGAGCAGCGGCCCCTGAGGCGTCATCGGCATACGGGAACGCCTCAGCCGGCGGCTCATCCAAGAACGAATCCGGCGCTTCCTCAGGGGCTGGCGTCCCCGCGAACGGCTCCGGTCCGCTGAGCTGGCTTTCGGCGTCAGGCGGCGTGTCGAAGAGCGAAAGCGCATCCTCTTCAACGGAAGGATACGCCGCATATCCCGGGTATGTGAGAGCTGCATCCTCCAAGTCATGCGGCGCCACGCCCGCCACCTCTTCGATGGCGGCCTCTTCCGCCGCTAAAGCTGCCTCGTCATAGGACAGCGCGAACGGAGGCGAAGGGGCCGGAACGCCGGACGGCGCAACGGGGTGATGCGTCCCCCGCGCTTCGTTGTTCGTCCCCTCTGCGAGCATGCTCTCCCTGTCCGGCTATTTCTTCGTTGGATCCTCGAAACGGTATCCCACTCCATGGACAGTGTGAAGCCATTTCGGACTGCGCGGATTATCTCCAAGCTTTGCCCGCAGGTTCTTCACATGACTGTCGATGGTGCGCTCATACCCTTCGAAGTCATACCCCAGCACCTTCTCCACCAGCTCCATGCGCGAATAAACGCGCCCCGGGTAGCGGGAGAGCGTGGTGAGCAGCTTGAACTCAGATGCCGTGAGCTCTATCTCTTTGTCATTGACCAACACCTTGTGGCCCGAAACATCGATGGTCAGCTCTCCGAACTCCAGCACTTCGCGCAGCGGCTCCGAATCAGAGTGCACGCGACGCAGGAGCGCGCGGGCACGCGCCACCAGTTCGCGCGGGGAGAACGGCTTCACCAGGTAGTCATCCGCGCCCAGCTCCAGCCCGATGATGCGGTCTTCCACTTCGCCCTTCGCCGTCAGCATGATGATGGGCACGTCAGAGGTGTCACGGATGACGCTGCAGACGCGTTCGCCGGAGATGGTGGGCAGCATGAGATCCAGGATGATCAGGTCGAAGCTGTGCTTGGCGAACTCATCCAGCGCTTCCTGGCCGTCCCCCACAGCCGTGACCCAGTAGCCTTCCTTCTCAAGGTAGGCGGTCACCGCTTCGCGGATGTTCTTCTCGTCTTCCACCAACAGGATGCGCCGTGTTTCGGAACTCATGCGCGTCTCCTCCCTGACCTGCGTTCCCGGTCAGGCGCACGCGCATCCAGCCGGTTCCGCGAAATCGTGATTTGCTGATATTGTAGCCTTTGCAGGACATCTGATGACGTTCGGTTGACCGTTTGACATAATGACCGGATGCGAAACAGCTCAGAGAGACCAACGCCCCGCAGACGGAAAGCCAGCCATGCTGTGAATCGTCCCGCACGGGCGCGGAACAGCGCTCCGGCCTCTGGTTCCGCTGCGGCTCGGCACGGGGCGCACCTGCCGGACGTCAACCTCACGCGCCGCCAGCTGCTGGTGGGCGCCGCCGGCTTGGTGGCTGCGGCGGCCGTGGGCGGAGGCGCGTTCGCGCTCACATCCGGCAGCTCAGAGGCGGACGCCTCCCAAGGCTCCCTCACCGTTCCCGAAGAGGACGTGTTCACCACCGAGGCCTGCGAATACGTGGAGGATGCCAGCGGCCTGGTGGCCATGCGCACGCGCGCGTCGCTGCCGTTCGGCACCATCCTCACAGCTTGCGGTGATTCCGTGGCCGCCTGCCTGGTGCCCACTGAAGACGCCGCGCCGCTGTTGCAAGTGGGGCTTTTCCACCTGGGATCCGGCAATCTGACCTACGCGCTGACGAACGCCGCCGGGGCTGATGACGGCTTCCAGATCCTGGATGCCCGCGCACACGGCGGCGGCCTCATCTGGCTGGAATCCAACCTGCTGACCGGAGCGTGGCGCGTCTACACCACCGCGCTGGACGGAGCTGCCGTGGGAGACCCGGCGCTGGCCGAAGAGCGCGACAGCGCCTGGCTGTTGCCGTCCTTGGCGGTATCCGACGGATACGCCTGGTGGCAGACCGAACCGGCCGACGCTTCGGACAAGACGCTTTCGGCGGCATTGCGCCGCGTGCCCTTCGGCGCTGGAACGGACGCAGCGGAGACCGTGCTGGAATCCGCGGGCGGCTTCGGGTGCGCGCCTGCTCCCGCCGGCGCTGGCGTGGCTGCCTGCCAGCGCACCAGCCGCACCGGCAAGACCTGGCAGCTGCTGTACCTGGCCGACGAATCTGGCCAGGTCACGGACAGCCTGACGCTGCCCTCCACCATGACGCCGCAGGACGTGTCCTACGGCCCGAACGGGTTCGGCTTCACGTTCAGCAGCATCTACCAAGTGGGCGACGGCATCTCAAACTTGGGCACCTACACGCCCGCCACTGCGGTGCCCCTGACGGTGGCGCAGGCGGAAGAGGACGCGCTGGCCGGCATGCAGGCTGAAGCGGAGGCCGCCGCGAAGGATGGTGCGGACGTCCAGCTGACAGATGATCAGCGGGCATCCGCCCGTGCGCAGGCCGAGGACGCCGTCTGCGAACTGTACAGCGCCGCGGAGTGGTTCCGCTTCCCGCGCGCGCCCGTCACGCCGCCAGCGTTCGCAGGCAACTGGGTGTTCGTGAAATCCACCAACGTGGTGGCTGCGGTGAACCTGGATGCGCGCAAATACGTGACCATCACCACGGAATCAGCCACGCAGGGATACGGCGAATACCTGGCAAGCATGGGCACCGGCAACCGCGTGGTCACGTTCGCGAACGTGGATTACACCCCCATGAACGGCGAACAGATCCGCGAATGCACCGTCCGCGTCTGGGAAACCGCCTGATGTGCAAAAGGGACGTTCCAAATTGCACATGTCTGGATCGGCGATGTGCAAAAGGGACGTTCCAAATCGCACATAGGAAATGGCTGAACGCACTGAAAGACTGTTCCTATGTGCAATTTGGGACGTCCCTTTTGCACATCGATCAACCTCTCAGGTGCAATTTGGGACGTCCCTTTTGCATCCTTCCGGCACCCGCTTTCCATCCTCCGAAATCCCGCCGAGAACGGGTCACGAAACCTGGTCGTAGACCAAGAGGGCAGTGGCCACCAGAAGGAACGCGCCGAAGATGAACCGGAGCGCCAATTCGGGCACGCGCGCCAGCAGCTTCGTCCCGATGACCGCACCCGGGATGGCTCCCACGGCCACACAGATGCCCGCTAGCCACTGGACGTTCCCCAACAGCGCCTGCATCACCGTGCCCGGCACGGACAGCATCAGCACCCCGATGAGCGACGTGCCGCTGGTGAGCTTCATGGGCATGCGCAGAAGCTGCATGAACAACGGGATCATGAGGAACCCGCCGCCCACGCCCACATACCCGGACAGCACGCCCGCCACCAGCCCGATCAGCGCTGCCAGCGCCACCGGCTTCACGCCCTGCGGGACCACATAGGGAAGCAGCCCATTATCCCCGTCCCCATTGGGTTCCGGCACCTCGTAGGAAACCGGCCCATTGTCCCCGTCCCTCTGGGCCGGTCCATTGCCCCCGTCCCTCCGGGTCCTTTTCCAAAGGGCGAAGGCCTTGGAGAGCATGGTGCACGCAGAGTAAGCGATGACGCACGCGGCGGCTACCATCGTGGCCCAGGCCGGGGACAAGGATGCCAGCCACACGCCCAAAGGCGAGGTGACCGCGCCTCCCAGCCCCGCCGCCACACCGAAGCGCGGCACGCAGGTCTTTCCACGCACGTGGCTGATGACCCCGGAGATGGACGTGGGAATGATGGTGAACAATGACGTTGCCGTGGCACCCAGCGCCGGCATGCCGAACCCCAGCTTGAACACAGGGACCAAGATGGTGCCGCCGCCGATGCCCAACATCCCTGACAGGACGCCCACCAGCAGCCCCACGCTCACGAACGCCGCGAGCATGGACAGCGGCAGATCAATCATCGCCCAAGTCCAGCCGGATCTGGCTGGTGACGCCCGGGTCCACCTGGGCGTCGCGGCCGGGAACCGCCGGCGCCGCCTCCGTCGCAGGCGCGGCTTCCGGCCCCGCCGCTGGTGCAGCCTCAAGCACCACCTCTTGCCCCAGCAGCGCGGACTGCACCAGCGCGTTCGTCAGCAGCTGATCGGAATCGATGCGGTCCATGATCTGCGGCCAGACGCGCTGGAACTCGAAATAGTTGGAGCAGTGCTGTTCGGCGTAGCGCTTCGCTTCGCCCAGCGCCTCCTTCGCAGCGCGCCGGTACGCCTTCTTGTCAGGCCGCGCCAAACTGCGCAAGAACGCCGTGATGGCGATGCGCTTCTGCAGGCTGCGCTCCAAGAACGGGCCCGGATACGGCTCCAGAGACTGCGGCGTGATGCGCAAGAGGTCTATCAGCGAATGGCTGTACTCCAGCTTGTCATGCTCATACAGCCAGCGGAAGATGTCCTGCCGGAAGCGCCTGCCCTCGTGCTTCGTCTTCGGGGGCAGATGGCGCAGCTGCCATTTGTTGTCGAACCAGATGTCCGACCCGTACATCCGCAGATCCAGCATGTAGTCAAGGTCTTCGCCGCGCGGAATCCATGGGTCGAACGCCAGGCGGCGGAACGCTTCCTTGTGGATGGCCAGACAGCCGCCGCACACATGGTTGCTGCGAGACAGGCGCGGCCCTTTCATGGCCTGGCGGATCCAGTCGTTGAAAGCGCGGCCCTGCTGCCAGAACCGGTTGTACCAGCGGTCCTGCCACTTCGAATAGTATGAACCCTGGTCGTTGATGTAATAGCCCGTCTTCGCCAGGATGGGCACGCCCTTCTTCGTGAGCTTCCCCAACCCGTAGACGGCTTTGCGCATGAATTCCGGGTCATCCACCACTTCGTCATCGTCCAGGAAGATGACGGCATCGAAGCCCAGCGCGTTGGCCACCACCAGGCCCAGATTGCGCACCGCGCTGTAACCGCGCAGACCGATCTCCTGGTTGACGTCCGTGATCTCGAGCTGCTCCATGCGTTGGCGGACCAGCCCCAGTTCAACGTGGGTGATGACCAGCGTGGACAACTCAGGATGTGCCGCTGTGACGGTGCGCACCTTCACAGCCGCTTCAGCCTCAAGCCCACGGTCAGCCGCCACCAGGATGATGACCAGACCCAGATGCTGCACCCCTTCAAGGGAGGTCAAACAGCGGTCCAGTTCGCCTTCGTTGTTGATGTTGGTGGCGTGGTCGTAATTCCCGATGATGCCCTTCACCTCGGCGCGCCTGCGCGCACCAGTGATGAAGGTGGGGATCACGACTGCTGGATTCACGTGCGCCACACCGATTCCCGAGGGCCGCGCGCCGCTAGTTCTTGACGACCAGCGTCACCTTCGCGGCAGCCTGGCCCACCTCTTGCAGGGAGTCAGGATCATACGCGGAGAACGTGGCGGTTGCCGGGTACACGCCTGCGGCCAACGGTTGGGACAGCGTGATGGTCTCAATGGTGCTGTCAGGACGGATGCCGCCGGACTGGTACACCACTTCGCCGTTGCTGTCAGTGGTGATGGTGACCTTCAGCACGTACTTGTTGGACGGAACGTTCTCGATGAAGGCGGTGCCGGGGGCCGTGCCGTTCTCGAATTCGATCTGGCTGGCGATGGAGATGTTCAGCATGCCCTCTTGCATCTGGCGGTTGCGTTCGGCTTCGATCTCTTCCAGCGTCTTGTAGGAGGCTTGGCCTTCCTTGGCATTCGGGTCATAGAAGCCGTTGTTGGCGTTGTTAACGAACACGAGCGCGCACACCACCACGATGATGACCACGACCACGGCACCGATGATGATGGCCAGCTTGCGCTTCTTGGCGTCATCAAGACCGGCACCGTTGCCGCCCTTGTTGCCGTTGCCGCCCGCTACCGGTACCGGACGGCCACCGTTCGGCTGCTGGGGCGGGATGCTGCCAGCCACGGGCTGCTGCCGCTGCGGCTGCTGAACGCCTTGCGGAGGCACGTTCGGCATCTGCTGCGGCACCTGCTGAGTCTGAGGCGCGCGCTGGTACTGCGGCTGCTGAGAAGCTGGTCTATTCGAAGCAGGACCCGGCATGCCGCCTTGCGGTGCCGACCCGTTCTGCATGGTTCCCGTCATGTTGCGTCCTTGCTTTCCGGCTTTGTGATGCACGAAGTGCACAATGAGCTGTGAGTATATTAACGGTTCGGGTATCGTTTGTAAAAACCCTGTGGAAACTCTTTTCGAACAGTGAAGGTCTGCTAGGAGGAGGGATCATGCGAACCTACGACAGCAAAAAGCGGCTGCGCCACATGGTGCCGCGGCCGCTGTCCTTGGAGATGCTGGCAGGGCTGGTGGCGCTCATCGCGGCGGTCACGCTCATCTGGTCCATCTTCTCATCCCCGCTGGCGGTGCCCACGGTGCTCTGCGCGGGCCTCATCTTCACCATCAGCGTGGCCATCATCATCCGCTTGCTGCTGGACCCGGACTCCATCCGCGCACGCCAAACGGATTCCATGCTGCGCCTGTCCAGCAAGATGGTTGATCTCACCAGCGAAGGCTTGGATGAAGAGGCCGCCCAGCGCATCTGCGAATTCCTGCTGCCCAGCACGCAGGCCATCGCTGTCGCCATCACGGACCGGAAAATGATCCTCGGGTACGCCGGCTACTTGGCCACTGAGAACCCTTCCGGCGCGCTCATCCGCACGCAGGCCACCCACGACGTCATCGCCGAAGGAGAGCCGCGCGTCATCTACACGCGGGAGGACATCGGCTTCCCAGAAGGCGCACATATGATAGAAGCGGCCATCATCATCCCGCTCACCAGTGGGCGTGAGATCTTCGGCACGCTCAAGTTCTATTACCGCAGCGCACGCAAGATCACCGAAACGCAGAAGTCCATCGCTCAAGGATTCGGCACGCTCTTGTCCACGCAGATCGCCGCGGCGGAGCTGGAAGAGCAGCGCGAACTGGCCACTGCCATGGAGCTGAAAATGCTCCAGAACCAGATCAACCCGCATTTCCTGTTCAACACCATCAACACCATCGCATCCCTGATCCGCACGGACCCGGCGAAGGCCCGCGTGCTGCTGCGCGATTTCGCCGTCTTCTACCGTTCAACGCTGGAGAACGCGCAAGACCGCATCCAGCTGGCGCGCGAACTGGAGCAGACGCAGCGCTACTTCTCGTTCGAGGTGGCGCGCTTCGGGGAGGACCGGCTGGCCATGGAGGTGGATCTGGGAGATGCAGCGGAGGACATCCAGGAGATGCTGGTGCCGCCGTTCTTGCTGCAGCCGCTGGTGGAGAACGCGGTCAAACACGCCATGCCGCCAGCCGGGCTGCTCACCGTGCGCATCACCGCCGTGGTGGACGGCGAGGATGTGCTGGTGCATGTGACCGATGATGGCGTGGGCATGGACGAGGCCACGCGCTTGGAGATCATGCATCCGGAATCATCCACGGGCTTGGGAATCGCCGTGAAGAATGTGCACGATAGGATGCACGGGTTCTTCGGTGAAGGCGCTTCCATGACCGTGGCGTCCGCCCCCGGCGCAGGCACGCAGGTGACCTTGCGCTTCCCGAACGAAGCCCCCTGATGTGCAAAAGGGACGTTCCAAATTGCACAGGGGTCAACGTTCCGGGATGTGCAAAAGGGACGTTCCAAATTGCACATAGGAAAAGTGAGACTGTGCTGAGAGGCATCTTCTATGTGCGATTTGGGACGTCCCTTTTGCACATCAGGCAACTTCGCGGGTGCAATTTGGGATGTCCCTTCTGCACAAGGGGGCTTACGCGAAGGTGAGGGCTTCCAGGTGATCGAAGACGCCGTCCACGCGGGTGAGGAACGCCTGCGGATCGAACAGCGCATCCACGCCTTCGCGGGTGAGCGCGCCTGCGTCCAGCAGCGCCTGCACCTGTTCGTCCGCCAGCACACGCTCCTGGAACGTGGGACCATCCACCGCGTTCTGGATGTCTTCCCACACCTGCATGGCGTTGCGCTGCACCACCACGTAAGCGTCTTCGCGCGTCATGCCAGCCTCCACCAGCGCCAGCAGCACCTTGCTGGAGAAGATCAGCCCGCGCGTGCGCCACAGGTTGTGCGCCATCTTGTCCGGGTACACCTGCAAGCCGTCAAGCATCCACTGCATCTTGGAATACATGTAATCCAATGCGATGAAACTGTCTGCCAACGCGATGCGTTCCGCGCTGGAATGGGATATGTCCCGTTCGTACCAGAGCGCCACGTCATCCAACGCCACCTGCGCGTTCGCCTTCACGATGCGCGCCATGCCGCAGACGCGTTCGGCCGTGATGGGGTTGCGCTTGTGAGGCATGGCGGACGAGCCCTTCTGGCCCTTCGTGAACGGCTCTTCCGCTTCGATCACATCCGATTGCTGCAAAAGGCGCACCTGCATGGCAATGCTCTCCAAGGTGGATGCACAGGTGGCCAGAGCGCAGGCCACCTGTGCATGGCGGTCGCGCGCCAAGACCTGTGTGGACAGCGGGTCCGGCGTGAGGCCCAGCTTGTTGCAGACGTAGCGCTCTACGAACGGATCGATGCTGGAATAGGTGCCCACCGCGCCGGATATGGCGCCCACCGCAGCCACCTCACGCGCCTGCTGAAGGCGAACGAGGCAGCGGTGGAGCGCCCACGCCCAGCTGCCGAACTTCATGCCGAACGTCATGGGTTCCGCGTGGATGCCGTGCGTGCGGCCCACGCAGAGGACGTCCTTGAGCTCCAGCGCACGGCGCTTGCAGGTCTCCCCCAGCTTGCGCGTGTCTTCGATGATGATGTCCAGCGCTTGGGCGATCTGATAAGAGAGCGCCGTGTCCCCCAGGTCAGAAGAGGTCATGCCGAAATGGACCCAGCGGCTGGGCTTCTCTTGGCCCGCGGGCACGTCGGCGTCAATGTTCTCCGCCATGTTGGTGGTGAACGCGATGACGTCGTGATTGGTGGTCTTCTCTATCTCCGCGATGCGCGCTGCATCCGCCGCTGCATGGTCGCGGATCCACTGCGCTTCTTCGGCCGTGATGCCGATGGCGCCCAGTTCGGCCTGGGCTTCGCAGGCCAGCACTTCTATTTCACGCCAGATGTCGAACTTGTTCTGGAAATCCCAGATGCGGCCCATTTCCGGAAGCGTGTAACGATCGATCATGAGATGATGCTCCTTTCCTCAGAGGACATCGATGGTGCAATCCCGGTTGGTCTGAGTGGTGTCTTCATAGGCCCAACCGAAACTATAACTGGTGAGCTGGACGGTCACGGGGTGCCTGCCCACCTCAAGCGGTTCCGGCAGCGTGATGTAATCAAGACAAGTGCCCGGCACAAGGCGGGGAGACGCGTACAGGACCTCTCCCGTCTCGTTCGAGATGACCGTGAAATCCATGTCGCTCGGATTCTCAGCGTCGTTCGCGAAGCTGATATTTGCATACCGAGACCCTTCAAAGCCCTGCATGACCGTCTGATAACTGATCCAGAACTGCCCATCTGACAGCTCTCCATCATGGGAGCGAGCCAACTGCGCATTCGTCATGAAAGCCGGCACACCATCGCGCACCACCGATCCCATGACCCGCTCGGTCTCCTGATCGGCCGTGACCGAGAGCATCTTCCAATCCGGCACCTCAATGCTGGCATCCCAGGCCAGCACGACATCGAGCATGCCTTCATAGGGCACGCCGTCGATCGTGCGCGTGAGCGCGATGCGCACATCCTCTTCCCCGCCGTCAAGTTCGTTGGAAAGGACGTTCGCCTCCGTGTCAACGTTGAAGAAATCGCTCACGTTGAGCGGGTTCACATACGCCAAGCTCTTGTTGATCTCATCCGCTTTCGCCATGATCTCTGGAAGATGGGCCACGATCGCCTCGTCAGGGATCTTCGCGATAGGCGCATGTTTTTCACTGGTGACATCCGCCTGCGTGAGCGTCCACGCGCCATTCTGGTTCTGACAGAGGACGTCGAACGTGTCCGTGAGACGGTATATGCCGTTATCCGCCACCACCGCAACAGTGCCTGTAGCGGTGCTGCTCAGGAAGCCGCGGCTGAAATCAGCGACTTCGACGGATGAGGTGGTGAAACCGCTCTGGTCACCCCACGTGCTGGGGATGACGCGCTCTGTGATGGCGGGGCTTTCGGATGCGCCTGCGACCATGGCGTCCCGGGCGCCGGCATCACCAGCGCACTGAACGGAGAACAGGATGCAGCCGAGGACGACTGCCGCCGCAACGATGCCCGCCGCAACGAGCAGCGGTTTGCGGTTCTTCTTCACTGGCTGCACAGCATCAGCTTGCAGCTCCTCTGCCTGGGACCCCTCTACAAGCGTTTCTTCTATCGGCAACCGTCCATCAGTCATGGCGCACCCCTCCCCTTCGACAACAGCGGTGCGGATGCATTCAGGATACCAGCTGATAGGCGCATGAAACAGAACGTGCAAGAGGGACGTCCCAAATTGCACCTGCGGGGCTGCCTGATGTGCAGAAGGGACGTTCCAAATTGCACATAGGAATAGATGGTACGTACTGAAGACTGTTCCTATGTGCGATTTGGGACGTCCCTTTTGCACATCACAGGTGCAATTTGGGACGCCCCTCTCGCACACCTCTGTCAGTGGAGGAGAGGATGCACCCGAAGCAAGGGCGCTACGCGCGCAGCGCGTTGAAGCCCGCTATTGAAAACAGCGGTGCGCGAGCACCGCGACAGGCGTTTGCCCGAAGGGCAGATGCCTGGCACTTTTACCTAGAGGGATGGCTTTTTCTCAGGATGTGCAAAAGGGACGTTCCAAATTGCACATAGGAATAGAGAACCAGCACTGAAAGACTGTTCCTATGTGCAATTTGGGACGTCCCTTTTGCACATCCTCTTCGCACGGGAAGGCGGCAAGGGTGGGAGCCCTTGCCGCGCGGGGTCAGATCATTCGGCGTCCAAGGCAACTCGTCCGCGGAACGTGCGATAGATGAGCACGTGGTACAGCAGCACGAACGGCAGACCGATGCAGAGGATCACCGTCATGTAACCCAGGGAGGCATCCGTGGCACCCGCGTTCATCAGCGTGAGCGCCGCACCCGTGCTTTCAGGTGACGCCATCACCAGCACCGGGAACATGCTGCACGCCAGCAGGAACACCAGCGCCACCGCAGACACGCTCTGCCCCAAAAACGCCCACAGGCTGTTGCGCCCCTCTTCCGACTTCCGTCCGTTGTACGCCAGGAACATGGCCGCGCCCAGCGCCACTACGAAGAGCGCCGCCAGCAGGAAGCGCGGCACCTCCAATTCGGCCACCATCTCTTCCGTGCCGCCCATCATCGCGAACAGCACCACCGTGAGCGTGATGAACAGCACCAGCGCGATCAGCTGGCTGGGCAGGCGCAGCTTCGCCGCGCGCTGCTGCAAGCCAGAGCCCAGCGGCGCCTTGAGCGCCAGCCAGCAGGCACCGGCCGCAATGCACATGACCAGGCCCAGCAGCCCCGTGAGCAGCGTGAACGGCGTGATGAGGCCCAGAAGCGGAATGCCCGTGTAGTTGCCGGCCGCGTCCAGCGGAATGCCCGCCACCACGTTGCCGATGGCCACGCCGAACAGCACCGCCGGCAACAAGGATCCCAGGAAGAAGCATACGTTCCACACGCCGCGCCACTTTGCGTCGCCTTCATAGAACTCGAAGCTGACCGCGCGCACGATGAGCGCGAACAGCACCAGCATGATGGCCAGATAGAACCCGGAGAAGGTAGTGGCGTACGCATCCGGGAACGCCGCGAACAGCGCGCCGCCCGCCGTGAGCAGCCACACCTCGTTGCCGTCCCACACCGGCCCGATGGCGCGGCGACAGATCTGGCGGTCACGGTCGTCCTTGCAGATGAACGGATACAGGATGCCCACGCCCAGATCGAATCCATCCAGCACGAAATAGCCGGCGATCAACAGGAAGATGAGGAAGAACCAGAGAACGGCCAATGCGCTCATTTCGCGCCTCCTTCCGTCTCAACGGCTTCAACGGCAACAGCCTCAACAGCGCCGTCGGTGCCCACGTTCTTGAAGCTGATCCCAGCGGCTTCAACAGCAGCCGCATCAGCAACGTTCGCCGGCTTGTCGTGCACCGGACCCGCCTTCACGAAGCGGGCCACCACGCGCCACCAACCCACGAACAGCAGCAGGTACACCAGGAAGAACAACGCCAGCGTGATGACCACCTCGAAGGGCTGCACGGACGGGCTGGTGGCCACATCCGTGTGCAGGAACACGCCTTCCGGCCCCGAATTGGACGGGTACACCACGTAGGGCTGGCGCCCCACTTCCGCGGTGAGCCAGCCCGTCTGGATAGCCAGGAACGGGAACACCGGAGAGATGATGAGCAGCCATTGCAGCCACTTCATATTCTTGACGCCGTGCTTCGCGCGCGCCCGGCCGAAAATGAGCGCCAGCAGCAGGCAGATGACGATCAGCCCGAACATGGCCACCATGATGTGATACACCTGGTACACGAAATTCACGGGCAGCTGATCCACCTCAAGGCCGTCGAACTGCTCATAGGTGGCCAGTTCGTTGAGGCCCGGATATTCTGCATCCCAGGTGCCCGTGGCCAGGAAACTGGTGCCACCGGGAATGCCCAGCGTGACGGCCTCTTGGCTCTCTTCGTCAACGAAGCCGAACGCCGAAAGCTCTGGTGCCTCCGTTTCGTACTGGCCCTCCATCATGGCCAGCTTCGTGGGCTGTTGCTCCCACACTTCCACCGCGGACGCATGCGCGGCCACCAGCAAGAACGCCACGGAGATGACGCCCACCACGCCGCCGACGCGCAGCATGGCGTTCGCCGCGCGGCTGTTCCGGCCCTTGTGCATATACCACGCCGCCACCGCGATGGTGACGAACGCGCC
The DNA here is from genome assembly GCA_947650915.1 of uncultured Eggerthellaceae bacterium. GTDB lineage: Bacteria > Actinomycetota > Coriobacteriia > Coriobacteriales > Eggerthellaceae > MGBC163016. Next base: position 112,325 of record CANSWY010000002.1, read on the forward strand.
CATGACCAAAAGCGCCAGCACCGTGTGCGCGTAGCGCGGCAGCGTTGACGGATTGAACGCCGCAGCGAAGAAATCAGTGATCCAGGCTTCGTTGCCGTCCGGAGACAACATCGCGCCCGCCGGCGTCTGCATCCATGAATTCGCGATCAAGATCCACAGCGCCGACAGCGCCGAGCCCGCGAACGTGAGCCATGCGCTGGCCACGTATAGGGCGGGCTTGATCTTGTTGCGCCCGAAGATGATGAATCCCAAGAAGATGGATTCCAGGAAGAATGCGAACAGCGCCTCGGCCGCCAGCGGCGCACCGAAGATGTCCCCCACGAACCGCGAATAGTTCGCCCAGTTCGTGCCGAACGAGAATTCCATGGTGATGCCCGTTGCCACCCCGATGGCGAACGTTGCGGTGTAGATGCGCACCCACATGCGAGCTAGCGCGTCATCTTCTGCGTCCTTCGTGCGATAGGCGCGCGTCACGAAGATGGCCATGATCAGGCCGATGCCTATCGTGATGGGAACGAAGATGAAGTGATAGCTGGCTGTGAGAGCGAACTGGATCCGCGACAACAAGACCTGGTCGGCGAAGATGTCCATGTGTCCCCTCCCTTTGCCGATTGACACGTCATTCCGATTGTATGACAACGCAACGCAGCACTTCTTGACAGCTTGCAAACCGCCTGGACGCTCCGCTGCGCATGGCTGGCGCCACCGCCTCGCCCCCGCCGCCTTCGCGCGGAGGATGCCGCAGGGGTAACTGAACGGCAACGGCCCCGCGGCGCTTCCGTGCCAAACCGCATGCACCCGCGCCGAGCCGCGCGGCTCACGCCTATATTCGGCATCAACCGAACGCACACGTTTGAGAGAAGGAGACACCTCATGACAGACTCAACGAACACCGCGCCCTTGGCGGGCATCAAGGTCATCGACTGGACGGAAGTGCAATCCGGGCCGTCCTGCACGCAGCTTTTGGCGTGGATGGGCGCTGAGGTCATCAAGATCGAACGCCCCGGCGGCGACCCCACGCGTTCCGAATTGCTGGACATCGCTGATTCCTGGAGCGTCTACTTCTTGCAGCTGAACGCCAACAAGAAGTCCCTCACGCTGAACGTCAAAACGGACGAAGGCAAGGAGATCCTGACGAAGTTGCTGAAGGAAGCAGATCTGTTCGTGGAGAACATCGGCCCCGGGGACGTGGAGAAGATGGGCTTCGGCTGGGACGAGGTGCACAAGCTGAACCCGCGGTGCATCATGGCATCGCTCAAGGGCTTCAACCAGGGCAGCCGCTTCGCCCACGTGAAGGCGTTCGAACCGGTGGCCCAGTCTGCTGGCGGCGCGGCCTCCACCACCGGCTGGAACGAAGACCCGTTCAACGTCCCCACGCAATCAGCGGCCGCACTGGGCGATTCCAACACTGGCATGCACTTCCTGATCGGCATCCTGTCTGCTCTGCTGCAGCGCGAACGCACCGGCGAGGGCTGCTACGTCTACCAGTCCATGCAGAACGCCGTGCTGAACCTCTGCCGCATCAAGCTGCGCGACCAGATCATGCTGGACAACTTGGGCGCGCTGCCGCACTACGAGGTGTACCCGGACTTCAACTGGGGCAAGGCCATTCCGCGCGCCGAGAACACCGAGGGCGGCCAGGTCATCGGCTGGTGCTACAAGGCAAAAGGCTGGGAAAAGGATCCGAATGCCTACGTGTACATCGTCATCGAGAATTCTGACAAGGCCTTCGACATCCTGTGCAACGCCATTGGCAAGCCGGAGCTGGCGAAGGATCCGAAGTTCGTGCCGTGGAACAACCGCCAGCTGCACAAGCAAGAGCTGTACCCGTTGATCGAAGAGTACACGAAACAGTACGACAAATATGAATTGACCGATCAGCTGGGCAAGGCGGGCGTGCCCGTGGGGCCGGTGCTGGACTGGTACGAATTGGAGAACGACCCTGATCTGACCACGGACGGCACCATCCTGGAGATCGACCAAGGCGGCGCCCGCGGAAAGTTCAAGACCATCGGCCTGCCGTTCACGATGTCGAACTTCAAGCCGGACTACAAGCGCGCGCCCGACCTGGGCGAGAACAACCAGGAGATCCTGGAAGGCCTGGGATACACGGCCGATCAGGTGAAGGAATTCACGCAGAAGGGCGTGTTGGAAGCACCTGCCACCCCGCACAACGCGGCGGTGCAAGTGATCAAGCACTGACGCTCAGCGCGCTCCCTGCATTGAAAAGGCCGCCCGAAGGGGCGGCCTTTCTGCTTGCGATGCGCATAGAGAGTCAGCGTTCCGGGATGTGCAAAAGGGACGTTCCAAATTGCACATAGGAACAGAGAACCAGCACTGAAAGATTGCTCCTATGTGCGATTTGGGACGTCCCTTTCGCACATCAGAGGATGATGCACGGGGTGCAAGGGCGCTACGCGCGGAGCGCGTTGAAGCCCGCTCTTGAAAACAGCGGCCGCAAGGCCGCGACATGGCCGGAGCCGAAGGCAGAGGCCATGACATAAGAGCGCGGCAGGGCAGGCGCAACCCCCTGCCATGTGCAAAAGGGACGTTCCAAATTGCACATAGGAAATGGCTGAACGCGCTGAAAGACTGTTTCTATGTGCAATTTGGGACGTCCCTTTTGCACATGGGCGGCGTCCTCGTGCAGGTGATGGGTCAGCTGCGGGTGGTGCGGCGGAGGATGAGGATGACGCCGCCGATGAGGGCGGCTGCGCCCGCTATCAGCAGCAGCGCGCTGATGTCCATCAGCTGGCCATCACCGGTCTGCGGAAGATTGCTGTTGCCGGACCCGCTGCCGCCGTTCGCGCCGCCAGCGCCACTGCCCGTGCCGCCGTTGTTGCCGTTGTTGCCAGCGCCGCCGGAGCCATCCGGATTCTGCGACCCGCCGATATCAGAGGTGTTGCCGCCAGGGACTGTGGTGTTGCCGCCCGGATTCGTGGTATTCCCGCCCGGCACCGTGGTGTTACCGCCGGGAACGGTGGTATTCCCGCCCGGAGCAGTGTTCCCCTCATCCGGCGGAGGCGTGCTGCCCCCTTCGGCCATCACCAGCTCGTCGTCAGGGGAGATGGTGGCGCTGCCCTCAGCGCCGTCCGTGCCGATCTGCACGAACTGCGTGACCGCCACCTTCGCAGCGCCTTCGGGCAGCGTGAACGTGCCCAGCTCCAGCGAAGCGTCCCTTGACAGCGCCCCCGTGCCGTTCGACACCACCACGCGCAGCTCGGCGCCATTCTGCACCACGTGGTCTGTGGGCAACGCCTCCGCCACCGGAGAGAACGTGAACGAAGCGCCGGCGAGCGCCGTGCCGTCTGCACTGCGCGCCTCCAGGCCCACGTCGGCCGCGCGCAGGTTGTCCGCATCCGTCAGCGCAACCAGCACGGCATCGTCGCCCTGCTTGGTGAGCGTCACCTTGCCCTCCGCCACGGCGACGCTGCTCTCAGCATCCACCGCGGAAGAAGCGCCGCCATCCGTATCAGCGAAAGCGGCTTGCGGCACAGACGCAGCGCCCATCATGAGGCCGAAGGCAAGCGCACCGGCTGCGAACAGCCTGGCGAACGCGCTGAAGGGCTTGATCGTTTCCATCATGAGATCCTTTCGCATTGCATCCGCGACGTCACGCCGAAACAGGGAGGCGCTCTGACGAACAGGACGCTGTGAGGACCGTGCCAGAACGGTAGAGCTGAGCGCTCACGAAGCTCCAATCGTCCACCGCATCCTCCCAGGTGCCCGGTTCGAAATACATCACCCACGTGCCGCTGGCGCTGTAGGAGATGTTGCCGCCTGGATCTGCGTCCGCCACGATGATCTGGCGCGCATCCTGGGATATCTCGTTGCCCAACACGTCGCGAAGCACGATGGTGCTCTTCGCCGGATCGCCCGTGAACGCACCGGACACCACCAGCGAACCGGCCGGGATCACCGTCATCGCACCCGGCTGCACGCCCTGGGCGCCCGCCTCCACGCGCACGTCTTCGTCAGCAACGCCCACTCCCGTGAGCTGGTCTTCGTCATCCTTCTGGAAAGAAACGGAATCCGGCAACGAGCCGATCACATCGATCTCAGCCACCGAACGCGGGCCATCTGACCCATCCAAGTCCGTGACGCGCAGGTAACGCGCGTTCTGCACGCTGATCTGCGCGCCGTCAGAACCATGTGCGCTGGGCATCACCATGGATTCCGTGAAGTAGACGGTGGCGCACTTCGACGCCGCGAACGTGGCCTCGCCCACTTCCTTGTATCCCACGCTGGTCCAGTTCACGCCGTCATCCGACACCTGCACCCACAGGCGTTTGAACGTGTTCTGCACGTCAGCGCCCGGGAAATAGCGGATGCCGCACGCGTCCGTGGCTTTGCCGAATGCGATGATGACGGACGGATACGCGTTGCCGTCCGTGGCCGCGCCGCCCAGTGTGCCCACCGCTTCTCGGTTCGGGGTGCCGGTGTAGACCGTGCCCACGCTGCCATCCACGATGACAGCTGGATCGTCAGCGCTCTCCATGGTGGATTCCACCGTCCAGTACGCCTTGTTCAGGTTGCGCGGGAAGGCCGCCTGCACTTCGCCGGCCGGCGTCACATCCGAAACTGCCAAGGAAGTGTCAACGGCGCGCACGAAGTACGTGAGCGTCTGCCCGTTGTCCGAGGTCAACCGGTCCGTGAAGGTGGTCTGACCCGCAGGAACGAAGCCGACCACCTCTCGCGTGGATTCGTCCGCACCCACCTGGCGCAGCACCTCCACGCCCAGGTTCGCGCGCACGCCCTCCTTGAGCTGGATGCCCGTGACCTCCACTTCGCCCACCTCGTTCGGACCCGTGGCCTGCACCGTGGCCGCCACCTGCGGCACGTCCGCCTGCGCCGTGTTCTGCGCACCGTTGCGGCTCTCATCCGTGATGAGCCAGATGCTGCGGCTCTCCTCGGGGAAGCTCTGCGCGTAGACGCGCGTGGCACCGCTGGGAGCCAGCCCCCATTTCTCGAAGAACGGCAGCAGGTTCTTGCCGGACGCCGCGCATGCCAGGCGCATGACCGCGTCATCCGCGCTGATGCTCCCCAGGTTGAGTCCCGTGGGCGCCAGCTGCGGATTGCGCACGTACGCGTTCATCCGCGCGAAGATCGAACCCTCCATGAGCTCATCCGCATTCGCGAACTCCGTGTACGAGAAACCATCATCGTAAGCCAGATGCAGCTGCCAGAGCACAGCGGTGGCCAGATCGTCCGGCATGGAATCCAACCTGCGGGCCGTGGGGTTGTCCAGATAAGCGCTCACCTTGTCATAGCTGAAGCGCAGACCTGGGCCGCCGTCCACACTGGACGCATTGGTGTCCGAAGCCGTGACCAGCTGCGCGCCGAAGCTGGCGAACGCCTGCGGGAGATCCACATCCGCGGGCACCAGGGCCTTCGCGGCCGCCAGGCTCACATCCCACCCGTACAGAGCGCCATAGGTGCGCTTGCCGCTGGCGTCCGTTTGCAGCGTGGGGGCCGTGCCCATCCCCTTGAGCTGATCCCACTCCAGCGCCAAGAAGTTGCTCATGGCCTGCGCGCCATCCGTGCCCAGGTCAGCGCGCTGATAACGGAAGTTCATGCGCGCGGAGGGCAGCGCGTTGTCTTCGCCATAAGCGGCCACCGCGCCCGCGTTCGCCGGGTCAGCCACATCGAACAGGCCCGCCTGCTGGTAGAGCAGCCGGAGCATCTTGTCCGTGAGCGGCAGGCCCTGCGCCAGCGAGCCCGCATCAAGGTTCTCCAGCATGAGCGTGGCCGGAGCAGAGATGACGGCGCTGGACGTGACGATCTCCGTGGCATTCGAAATGCAGAGCGTCTCGTCGTAGTCACCGGTGTGCGCGCCGTCCGCGTGCTTCTGCCTGATGGCGTTCACGTGATCCCGCAGTTGCGACGCATAGGACGTGCACGCCGCGCTGATCTGGCCTGCGCTCACCGCGCTCGAGATGTCCAGCAGCGGGATCTCTTGGGCGCCCACGGTCTTCACTTGATATGCCGGGCAGCCCGCCTCCTCATACTCCACATACAGAGCGCCGCCGCGTTCGACGCCGTGGCTCAGCTGCGGAACGGTGAAGGAGTTGATGCCCAATTTCAGATAGCCCAGCGAAGCCCATTCGGTTTCCGAACCGTGCTGTTGCACATGGACCAGGCGCAGCTTCGTGGCGTCGCCCACCGTTGCGCCATCCGCGTCACCAGCAGGCGTCACATTCACCTGCACCTTCGCGCCAGCCGCGGCCACCACGCCCAAAGGCTGCCAGGCATTCATGCCCGCGCGCGTGCCCGCAGCGCTGTTGATGTCCGGGTTCGCCGTCACCGTGCGCGAGACCTCCTGCCCCAGCAGCGCCTCGGCCAGGTCCAGCTCTGCCAGCAGTTCGTCCGCGCGCCAGTACAGCTCCGCCGTCTCGTTCGGCGGCGTGTTCGAGTCAGTGTCGGGCGTGCTCAGCAGCTCGCGCAGCGAACGGATGGTGCCCGCGTCGACAGAGCTGTTCAGCTCCGTCTTGAACGAGCCGGGCACGAACAGGTTCTCCACCTCTTCCTGGAACGTGGCCGCATCATAGAACGCCAGTTCAGAGATGGTGATCGGCGCACCGTCCGCACGGGTGAAGAAGACTTCCACCTGGCTGACGTTCCGCACCATGGTGGGCAACGTGATCATGATGGTGTTGGTGGCCACCTCTGTTGAGCCGTCGCGCAGAGGCGCGCTGTCCCAGGTGAGACCGCTGTCCTTCGTGTACGTGGTGGTGGTGCGGACGCCCGACACCACGCGCACCTGCACGTCTTCGATGCCATCCGCATACCCGTTGCCCAAGTTCGTGGACAGCGCCAGGTCGCGGATGTTGTGCGACTGACGGAACGTGGCCTTCGCGCCGGTGCTGAACGAGGGCAGTGCGTCCGTTGGCAGCTCAACGGCGGTGTTGTAGTCACCGTCCACCATCGCGCGGCCGGCCTCTTCGCTGCCGCCCAGCGTGACGCTGCTGAAGACGTTCTCCGGCGGGTTGGCCTGCGGATCCTGCACGGCGCGGTTGATGAGGCCGTACCAGGGCACCTTCGTGGTGACGTAGGTGGTGCGCGCCGTGAGCGTTTCCGGCGTGCCCGTCTCTTCGCTGGAGCCGAATTCGTTCACCGCCACCACCGTGATGGCGAACTCCGTTTCGTTCGGCAGGGGGCGCACCGTGAGCTGGGTGTCCGTGGTCTCATGCTGGCCGCTGACCGTGCCGCCCACCTCTGACCAGCGCACCACGTAATGGTCGGCGCGGTCGACGGCGTTCCATGTGGCCGTGATCTCCTGGTAGCCGGCCGTGAGCGCCAGGCCAGTGGGATTGGCCGGCGGCGCCTTCAACTGGGGCGTGGCCGTGACCGTGGGGCCCCAGTCGCTCTTGGCGTCATCTTCGCTGACGGAGCGCACCCGCAGGGAATAGGTGGTGCCGTTCTCGAGCGGCTGGCCGCCGAACGCGGTCACCTGGATGCGCGGCTGGATCGTGCTGACGATCTCAGGATCCGCGCCTTCACGCGAAAGCTCCACTTCGTAGGCCACGTTGTTGTACGCGGCGTTCCACTCGGCTTCGATCAGGCGGTCATCCGTTTTGGTGATGGTGAGACCCTCCGGCGTGGTGGGCAGCGGCGTGGGATCCGGCTCGTCCGGACCGGGCTGGTCAGGGCCGGGGCCTTCCGGACCGGCGCCGTTCGTGGCCTCATAACGGATGCGCGTGAGCTGCACCAGCGTGTCATCCGGCCCCGACGCTTCGGTGAACGTGAAATCCAGGTCGTACATCTTCACGTTCTCGCCCAGGTTCACGTGGATGTAGCCCGCCGCGCGGTCCACCTTCGCCGTGACATAGGGCAGCACCGTGTGGTCCGGCGCTTCGAACGCATGATCGCAGGGGATGGGGATGGTGAGCTGACAGTCTTCGCCGTCCTTTTCGAATGCCATGGTGAGCGTGCCCGCCGTGGGCATGCTGGCGCCCGCGCCGCCTTCCCGGGGCGCGTAGAGCGTGATGCGGTCCATGAGCACGCCGTTCGCGTTCAACGAGAGCGTGACCGGCAGATCCTCAGACACGGGCACCTTGGTAGCGCCAGGCACGGTGTTCGCGCTGGCCGTGAAGCCCACGGTGCGGCCGCGGTTCTCCAGCAGCAAGCGCAGCGCCGCTTCGGCTTCGGCACCGGTGACCACCTTGCCGTCCAGCAAGATGGAGGTGCCTTCGGGAACCTCCGGATCAGTCTGCGTGGTGTCCGGGAGCTCCGTGACGTTCTGCGGAGCGCGCGACGTGCTGCCCTTGACCGCGGTGAGCGCCTGCACGTCCTTCAGGGTGACCATGCCGTCCCCTGTCAGGTCGTAGAGGACATCTTCGCTGCCCTGCACATAGGCTTCGGAGAGCAGGCGTGTGTCCTCATCATCCAGCGCGCCGTTGCCGTTGAAGTCACCATAGGGAAGGAAGGCCGCGTCCGCATCTTCTTCAGCGCGGTCCGCGCTGTCCACGACGGTGAACGAGTGCTTCATGCCCGCCTTGCATTCCAGATCGAACGTGAGGGAGAGGTGCTTCGCGCCGCTCAACGTGACGGAATGTGTGCCGGGAGCGATGCCCGTGAGCGTGGCCGAGCGCACCGTGCCGCCCGCGCCGGCCGACGCGAAGGCCGCAGATGCACCGTTGACGCTGAGGGTGAGCGCATCCCCGGCCGCCTCCAGCGCGTCCATGGCCATGGGATGGGCGGTGCGGAACGTGACCTCCACGCTGGCCGCATCGGCTGCACGGCTCTTGTCGATGGAGACCTCTTCTTCAGCAGGCGCGCTTTCGCCGTCCGCGCCTTTCGCTTCGTCCTCCCCGTTTCCGCCGGTGAAGAAGCCGATGATGGCGTCGATGAAGGATGGATCCTCCTCTGGTTGCTGTGCAGGGGCGTTCGGGGCTGTGTCCGCTTCGTCGTTGTAGACGGGCTCTTTGGACTCTTCGGGCTGCGTTGGCGCGGAGGCATCAACGTCCTCTTTCTTGACCGGGCCCGTGGCGCCTTCAGGCAGCGCGCCCTCCTGTTCGCTGGCGATGGCCTCGCGCATGCCGACCTCTGTGCGATCCGCGCTGGCGAACGCCGCGGCCGGCGCTCCGAACAGCGAAAAGGCCAACGCGAAAGCGCTGACGCTGGATACGATCTTCTTCAATCCCAGACCTCCTGACCTGAGGAGGCGTCCCTCTGGACGCAGCCGCCGCTGGGCGCACGTCACCCGCAGCTCTCAGTGTTGCGGGAATTATAACAATCCGGTAACAAGAAAACCGCCTCCGAACAGGGAAAACACCCGTCGCACACAAACACCCCCACCCTCGTATGTGCAAAGGGGACGTTCCAAATTGCACAGAGGAGTGAGTGTCCTGATGTGCAAAAGGGACGTTCCAAATCGCACATAGGAAAAGATGATGCGCACTGAAAGTCTTCTCCTATGTGCAATTTGGGACGTCCCTTTTGCACATCCAGGCAACCCCGCAGGTGCGATTTGGGACGCCCCTTTGCACATCCTTTCGCAGTGAGAGAGTCAGCTCAAGAGGAAGGCTTCCGCCCAGTCCAGGAGCTCTTCCACCGTGTCCTTCGTGGGCGCTTCAGCATAGATGCGCACCAGCGGTTCGGTGCCGGACTTGCGCATCATCACCCAGGAACCGTCTTCGCGCATGAACTTGACGCCATCCCGCGCATCTTTGCCGGCCACGGTCATGCCACAGATCTTCTCCGGCTGCTTGCTGCCCGTCAGCACCGCGTCTGCGCGCACCTCATCATCCGGGCTCAGGCGCAGGCCACGACGCGAGAATTCGAACGTGCCGTACTTTCCATTCGCGGCATCCACCAGCTGGCCCAAGTCCTTGCCCTCTTTCGCCATCATCTCCGTGAGCAGGAGCGCCATCAGAAGGCCGTCGCGCTCCTTCACGTGACCGGGAAGCCCGATGCCACCGGACTCTTCACCGCCCACCAGCACGCCGCCCTTCTCCATCTCGCCATAGATCCACTTGAAGCCCACCGGCGTGGTGACATATTCCAGCCCCAGCGCTTCGCACGCGTTCGCCAGCTGCTGGGATGCCGTGACCGTGGACACCACGCGACGCTCCAGCAGCCCACGGCGCGCCAGATTCTCCGTGACCAGCGTGATGATGCGATGCGGATTGACGAAACGCCCCTGCGCATCCGCCGCGCTGATGCGATCAGCGTCCCCGTCATTGATGAAGAGCGCGTCGTAACCCAGCTCCTTTTCGCGCGCGATGCCTTCATCCACCCAGGGCTGGATGGGTTCCGGATGCAGTCCTGCGAACGTAGGATCTTCGACGTTGTGCAGCTCTTCCACCGTGACGTCCATGCTGCGCAGGAGATCTGCCAGGTAGCGCCTGCCCGCGCCGAACAAGGGATCGAGCACCACGCGCAGACCAGCCGCGCGGATGGCGTCCGCGTCCACCAGCTGGCGAAGGGCATCCAGGTACAGCGGCATGAGATCTTGCACCTGCACCGGCTTCGTCTCAGCCGGCTCCTCCGCTGTCAAACTGGCCAGGCTGCGGCCTTCCGCCAGCGCGTTTTGGATGTCCGGCACCTGAAGATCGGCCAGGTGCGCCACTGCTGGATCAGCGAAACCGCCCGCCTCCGTCTCAGCGATGACGCCTTCCACGATGTCCGTGAAATCCGCCGGGCTGGCTCCGCCATCCGCCATGCGCAGCTTCACGCCCAGATACTCCGCCGGGTTGTGGCTGCTGGTGAGCATGACGCCGCCCACCGCGGCGCTGTCATGCGCCACCGACCAGCAGAGCGCGGGCGTGGGGCAATAATCCTTCGTGAGGATGACGTTGAAGCCGTGCTCGGCCGCCACTTGCGCGGCCAGGGCGGCATAGGCATGCGCGTCTTGGCGGCAATCGTGACCCACGTACAGCGTGCCCGGATCCTCCGGCGCCGCGCCTTCGTCGACCGCCGCAGCCTTGAACACGCGCGCCGCGGCATCCACAGCTTTGACCAGGTTCGCACAGGTGAAATCCTCACCAATGATGGCCCGCCAACCGTCGGTGCCGAAATGGATGGAAGAGGTTCGGGTGTCAGACATGGAGCGCCTTTCGTCAGGATGCCAGCTGTTCGATTCGCTGCGCCGATTATACGGCGTAGCGGACCCCGCGCGCACCAGCACCTGATGTGCCCCCCCCGCGAAGATGTGCAAAAGGGACGTTCCAAATTGCACAGAGGGATCGACTTTCCGGATGTGCAAAAGGGACGTTCCAAATCGCACATAGGAAAAGAGAGACTGTGCTGAGAGGCTTCTTCTATGTGCAATTTGGGACGTCCCTTTTGCACATCCAGGCAACCCCGCAGGTGCGATTTGGGATATTCCTTTCGCATGTACGGGCGACAGGGGGGGTCACGCGCTCATGCGCTCCGTTGTGGTCTGCTCGAAAAAAAGTCACAAGATAATGTGGAATCCCGCAGAAAAACCGTTTCGCAGGCGTTACTATGTCTTTGGCTGCGGGCAAACGACCATCAAACCTCCTCCGCCCGCTGCATTCACTGCATCCATAGAACACAAACGCACCGCATAGGGAACGAATGACCGCAGCTGCTTCGCTTGATCATATCGGGGACAGGACGCGTGCGCCCCGATGATAGACGTCTTCGAAAGCACCGCTCGCACCACGCCGGACGCCATCTTCTTCACCTTCATCGCTGACGACGGCACGCATCTTCCTTACACGTATCAGCAAGCGCGCTTGGTCTCCGCTGCGCTGGCGCGCCGCATCCGAAAACTGGGCGTGCGTCCGGGCGAACTGGTGGTGGCGGACCTGCCGAACTGCCCGGAGTTCATCTTCCTGACGCTGGCCGCCGCCTACGGCGACTTCACGCTGGTCACGCTCAAGCATTCCCTCACCAAGACGGAGAAACTCTCGCGCGTGTTGGAACTGGAACGGGACGGATTGCGCATCGGCCTGCAAGTGGACGCTGCGCGCGTCCGTGACTTGATGCCGAACGCGCGCACATTGCCACCGGGGAACACTGAAGACGAGGCCGCGCAGATCGTGGAGGGCATTTTCGAATCGGCAACCCGCGCGCGCTCCATCATGGGCGAACAGCAGGACATCGTTGACGACACCGTCCACTTCGCTGAACGCGCCGCGCACATCTTCGACGGCTCCGCCCGCGCGAACATCCTGTTCACGAAAGGCACCGCGCCGTCCGCGAAGACGCGCGCCGTGCCGCTCACCTGGGCACAGCTCACCGGCGCGTCCGCGCGCGCGAACCGATCGCTGGCCGAGCACGGCGGCCATCTCTGGCAGGAGAAGCTGCCGCTCTCCGGAACTGGTCGCAGCGGCAACCCAACCAGCCTGCACAGCGCGAACGCGCAGTCCGCGCCAGAGATCACGTGGCAATGCGTGCTGCCGCTCTGCCACATTTCCGGCTTCCAGATCCTGGTGAGGTCCGTCATCGGCCGCACGCCGCTTTTGGTGTATGAACGCTTCGACGCAGAAGCCGTGCTGAACGACGCGGAAGCTGAACAGGTCACGCACATTACCGTGTCCGACCGCATGATGCAGGACCTGCTCACCGTGGAAGAATGGCGCAGCGACATCCAACCGCACGCGATCAGCCGCCTGGCCGCATACCAGTGCATCCTTCTGGCCGGCCACAAGCTGAACCCGCGCACGGTGGGCCGCGGCCTTGACGTGGGCGCGCGCATGTTCGCCAGTTACGGCATGCCAGAAACCTCCAGCTTCATCGCCACGTCCCTCATCACGCCTGATTTCCGTGGCGGTTTGCGCCTCATGGATGGCTACACCGCGCACATCGTTGACCCCGACGAATCCGGCTTCGGTCGTTTGGCCGTGCAAGGCCCGGGCGTGTTCGATGGCTACCTGAACTCATCCACCGCATTCACGGTGGACCATTATTTCATCACCGGTGATGTTGCCGCGCTCTATGAAGGCTGCATCTATGTGCGCAACCGCACTGCCAACCAGTTCGAAAGCGCCGGAGAAACGGTGTATCCCGAAGAAGTGGCGGACGTGTTGCGACACGTGCCCGGCGTCAGCGGCGCGCACGTGTTCGGCGTGCCGGACGCGAAGAAGGGCCGGCGTCCGGTGGCCATCGTGGAGCGGGAGGACCCCACGCTCACGCCTGAGGTGGTGGAAGACACCGCGTATCTTTGGATGGGCGGCCGCAGCCAGCTGGACGGCGTGGTGGTGGTGGACCAGCTGCCACGGCGCGAGGACGGCAAGGTGGACCGCGAACGCACTGAAGAGCTGTTCAAGAACCGCCTGCAGGTGGCGAAGGTGGTGCTGCACCACGTGCGCATCCCGTTCATCCACCCGCTGCAGACAGCGTTGGGCACCCTGCACGAACGGGACACCGTCATCGTGGAAGTGGTGGACGCGCTGGGCCGCACGGGGCTGGGCGAATGCGTGGCGTTCGGCGAAGGCTACGGACTGGCCGAAACGCTGCCGGATGACGTGGCCTGGATGCGGGACGTGCTGGTGCCCGCCATCAAGGACCGGGTGTTCCTGCACCCGCGCGAAGCGGCCGAACTGGTGGCCGCGCTGCCCGGCGCGGACGCGCACCCCATGGCATCCAGCGCCGTGGACAACGCCCTCTGGGACCTGTTCGGACAAGCCACCGAACGGCCGCTCTGGCAGCTCATCGGCGAAGAGTACCGCCAGATTTGGGCGGACGCGGGGCGGCTGGACGAATACCTGCGGCTGCCCGTGGTGGTGGAGGTCAACGGCAACGAGGCGTTCGTGGCATCCGGTGCCACCATCGGGCTGGCGCCCACGCCCGTCATGATGGAGAACGCCACGGCCGCCGTGGCCGCCGGCTACAAGCGCCTGAAGATGAAGGTGGCGCCCGGCGTGGGCTACGCCACCGTGGAGGCCATTCGTCGCGCGTTTCCGCAGCTGCTCATCACGCTGGATGCGAACCGCAGTTTCACGGATGACACGTTCGCTGAACTGAAGGCCTACGACGCGCTGAACATCGGCTGGATCGAAGAACCGTTCGACGTCAGCAACGGTTCCAACGCCGTACGGCGCGACGCGCTGCTGAAGATGCAATCCATGCAGCCCTACATGGCCACGCCCGTATGCGCGGACGAATCCTACGCGAACGTGGCTGAGGCTGAACGCGTGCTGCAATTCCCGGACATCCGCTGCGTGGCCGTCAAGGCGCCGAAGTTCGGCAGCCTCACCGAAGCGCTCAGGTTCATCGCCCGGGCGAAGATGAATGGGCGTGTTGTTTGGATGGGCGGGATGTACGACACCGGCGTGGCGCGCCGCGTGGCGGCCGCATTCGAGACGCTGCCGGACATGGTGTTCCCGGGAGACATCGGAGCAGTTTCGCGCTTCTTCGACACGGATGTCACCTTCCCGCCCTACACCGTCACGGCCGGCACCGTGCAGCTGAATCCCGAAGGCTTCGAATACGGCTTGGGCTGCACGCTTGATGAAGAGGCCCTCGCCCATGTGGAGGTCGACCGCCTGACCCTGTGAGGTCACGAATCCTTCGGGGCGACTGCGGGGCTCGGGAAAAGTGCGCAAAGCAAGTTTGCGCACCCACGAAGATCTGCCACCGGTCGACCGGGTTCCGCTGCTGGTCGTCCGTGGGTGAGCAAACTCCGTTTGCTCACTCTGTGACAGCCCAGGGTCACAAAGGGACGGAGGATTCGTGACCTCCAGGGGCACCTTTGAACCGACAAAGGCTGAAGCCTTTACCACGAAGTGCGGGAGCGGGTGAGGAGGCTGGCGGCGGTGTAGAGGATGGCCGTCAGGGGCGCTACCACCAGGAAGGGCACTGCCACCAAGCCGGTGGCATACAGCACGCTGCCCACCAGCGTGGCCACAGCCAGAGTGCCCACGCCGCGCCAGTTCACGTTCTGCTCCGGATTCCCCACGCAGATCCCGCGTTCGCCGATCCCCAGGCGTCCGCGCACCAAGTAGTAATCCGTGATCAGCAGGATGCACCAGGACGTGGTCAGGATGGAGCCGTAGCCCATGAACGCGTTGATCTGCTCCAGGATGCCGCCCAGGATGAACACCAGCCCGATGGCGTTCGCCGCGATCACCGCGAACGTCCAGCTGACGGACTTCCCGGTCAGGCTGTGGATCAGGTTCGAAACCGCGTTCGCGCCGCCGATGGAGTTCGACGTCTCCACCTTCATCTGGGACAGGCAGATGATGGCCAGCCCCACGCCGCCAGCGGCCAGCACCAGCGACACGCCCGGGTTCGTGACGGCCATGTTCGCGGCCGCCTCGCCCTGGTACCCCAGCTCCGTGAAGTAGGCCACGGACTGGGTGAAGCCGTAATAGGTGATCAGCGCGCCGAACAGATACGTGATGATGGCGAAGAGGCTGCCCACCAAGGAGATGGGCACCAGGTCCCGCTCCTTGCGCGCGAACCGGGTGAAGTCAGCGGCGAACAGCGCCAGCAGCCCGCTGGTCATGATGGCGTAGTTCACGGAATAGGCGAAGCCTTCCAGCGGCTGCACGCCGGGGATCAGGATGCCATGGGTGGCCGCGTCGGCCAGCTGCCCTTCGGCGGCGATCAGGTACACCACATACCCCATCACGCAGAACAGCGCCACCACGAACACCGCGTTCATCCGCGCGATCACTTTCGTGCCGAACAGCGCCATGACCACCCACACACAGGAGATGCCGATGAACAGCGCCCAGCGCATCCATTCCTCGGTCAGGTCGAACGCGAACAGGATGGCGTTGCCCAGCTGCACGGTGCCCACTGCCAGCACGCCCACCAGCACGAAGATCCAGATGAGCGAACCGGCAGCCGAACCCTTCTTCCCGAAGATGTAGAACCGGGACACCACGTTGTTCGCCAGGCCTTCGCGGAAGCAGATCTTCCCCACGAAGTACGTGAGCACGAACGAGAGCGCGAACGTGATGGCCACGGCCACGCCACCCATCTGGCAGCCCGCGTAGAACGCCACGATGCCGCCGCCCATGAGCTTGGACAGACTGGAGACCACGCCGGACAGGATGGCCGCGATGTCCGGCCACGCCAGGCGGGCCGATTCGGGCACCTTTTCGAAGAGCGAGACTTGACCCGTTGCGTTGCGCGCCATGATGCGCCTCCTGGATGAAGGAACGCTGATTGAGAATCAAGGGGATGCGCGGCCCCTCCAAGGGGGCGGAGAGGCCGCGCGCGGGGAAGGTTCTTAGACGATCCCGATGTTCGCCATGATGATCATGACGATGAGAGCGCACAGTCCCGCGCCGATGGAGATGGCCGCGATGTGCTTGTACGCGTTCTTGTGCGTGAGGCCCATGGCCGCGAACATGCCGAACATGGCGCCTGCGTTCGGCAGCGCACCGCCGATGGAAGCGGCGCTGGCCAGGATCTTCGCCAAGGCCGCCGGGTCGACGCCCGTGGCCAGGTACGGCTCCAGGAAGTTCTGCGCGATGATGCCCACAGCGCCGGAACCGGAACCCATGATGCCGCCCAGGGCCGCCGCCATGGTTGCCGCGGACACGTACGTGCCGCCCGGCATGTTGAAGATGGCCTCATAGATCACCGAGAAGCCCACGGAAGCCGCAGCCACAGTGCCCACGCCCACGGCAGCAGAGGTGAAGACCGCCGGCCCCAACGCCGCCTTCGCGCCGTTGCCCAGCGCGTCGCGCATGCTGGGAACGTACTTGAAGAAGCAGATCATGGAAGCCACGATGCCCACGATCATGCCGATGTACACCACGTTCTTCATGCCGGTCATGGACAGGCCGATGATGGTGGCGATCAGCAGGATCAGCGGCAGCAGCGACAGGAAGAAGTTCGGGATGTTCTGGTCCTCTTCCAGCGCCACGTCGTCCGCGTCAGCCTTGAACGTCTCGCCCTTCGCCTGAGCACGCTTGAGGGCGAACTTGATGTAGATGCAGCTCACCACGATGGCAATCAGCGAACCCACGATGCCCATGATGGGGGCTGCCGTGAGAGACACGCCGCAGCCGTTCGCCGCGTTGATCCAAGCCACCGCGGGGACGCCCGGGATCATCGCCATGGTGAACGAGCACGCCGCCAGCGCCCAGGCCGCCGCGAACAGATGCCACGGGATGTTGCACTCGCGGAACATCGGGCGCGCCAGCGGGATGAGCGCGAACATGGCCACGAACATGGAGATGCCCGCGTACGTCAGGATGGCACCAACAGCCGCTATCCCCAACAGCACCAGATAGGGGCTTTTGGTGCCCACCTTGTCCATGATGGTCTTCGCGATGGCCTTCGCCGCACCTGACTTGTCGATGAACTCGCCCATGATGGCGCCGCCCATGAAGATCAGGATGTTGCCGCGGATGAAGCCCGCCAGGCCCGTGACGTACGACGTCTCAGTCCCCACCATGGAATTCATGATGTCCATGCCGTTCGTGAGCGCGATGATGATCGCCGTCACGATGGACGAGATCAGCACGTTCCAACCCCTCATCGAAGCGATGATGAAGAGCACCAGGGCCACGATGATGCCGATTACTCCTACCCATTCCATTGCACTTTCCCTCCTTTTGCTTGCTTGATGCGTTCGATCCATTCCATGCGCGCCGCACCCCCTGGCGCGTCCCGCATGTGCCGGAAACGGCTCCGGACGCCCTCCCGCCCGGAGCCGCTCAAGCCTCTTTAGGCCATGTCGTTGCGCGTGGCGCGCATGAGCTCCGTGTTGTCGCTGTGCTTCATGCGCAGCTCATCGCGGTAGATGGTGTCCGCGTCGAAAGAGGTCAGATCCTCTTCGCTCTCGAACATGGTGCCCAGGTCCCCACGCTGCTGGTTCAGCTTGATGGCCTCGTCCACCGGGTACGGCACCAGCTGCTTCTTCTCGCGCGGGTTCCAGACCAAGAACGCCGGCTTGGTGGCGTCCGGGGACGGCATGCCCTCGCAGTAGCGCACGTCGCCGTACTTCTCCACCAGCTCGTCCAGCGGGCCGAAGTCGAAAGCGCGCAAGGGGCAGCTCATGGTGCAGATGGGCTGCATGCCTTCGGCCAGACGGTCCACGCACATGGTGCACTTCGTCATCTTGCAGTCCGCCTCATCGGTGGCGAACTTGGGCGAGCCGTAGGGGCACGCGTCGTAGCACTTGCGGCAGCCCTGGCACTTCTCGTCGTCCACCAGCACGGCGCCGAACTCGTCCTCTTTGTAGATGGCGCCGTTCGGGCACGCCTTCAGGCAGGTGGGGTCCTCGCAGTGCGCGCAGGGGAACGCCAGCGCATGCAGGCGGATGTTCGGGAACGTGCCCTGCTCCCACTCATAGACCGTCATCCACTTCTCGGCGCCCGGCTCGATGCCGTTCCAGTCCTTGCACGCGATGCTGCACGCCTGGCAGGCATAGCAGCGGTTCATATCGAACAGGAATCCGTATTGCGTCATGTCTCCTCCTCTCCTCGTCAGGGCCTACTGCACGCCGCCGTCATGGGTGCCGTCCTTGGCAGCCAGCGCATCGCGCACGCCGATGGCCACGCTGGCCCCGCGCATGCCGCCACGCTCGGCTTCGGTGCCGAAGCCCTCCGCGTCGCCGTCGGCCACCTTCTCCACTTCCACCAGGCCCGCGATGATGAGCGCGCCCAGGATGTGCGGCAGATGCCCGTCGTCCAGGAAGATGTTCGGCGTGCCGCGCATGTCCTGGCCGAAGGCGTTCATCTCCGCCTCTTCGCCATTGGTCTGGTACCAGCCGCCGTGGTGCACGGCTGCGGTGCCCGGCATGCAGCGGTTCGTGACGTAGGCCGTGAGGATGGCCTCGCCGCGGTCAGAGCGCACCCGGCAGATGTCACCGTCCTTGATCCCGCGCGCCTTCGCATCCACGCCGGAGATCCACACGCCGTGGCGGTAGACGTCTTCGCGCATGAACGGGTTGTTGTCGTTGGAGGAGTGCTGGCGGTACACGGACACGGGCGTGACCAGTGACAGCGGGTACTCCTTGACCTTCGGGTTGTAGAAGCCGTCGTTGGAGGCGGACCCGATGTCGCCCTCCACGTAGCTGGGGCTCCACACCGGCATGGGCTCGATGTTGCCGCGCCAGCGCGTTTCGGTCATGTCGTGCTCCATCACGAAGTGCGACTTCGGCTCTATCTTGCCCGTGGGAGTGTTGAACGGGCTCTCGCCCCGCTCCAGAGCGGACATGAACGGGTAGTAGGGCTCGTCGATCTCAACGCGGATGACCGGATTCTCGTTGAACTCTTCCCAGGTCATGGCTTTGTCACGGTCGAAGAACGCCATGATGGTCTCGTTGTTCGCCCACTCCTCGAAGGCTTCCTTATAGACCTTCTCCTGCTCGTCGATCCAGTCTTCCCAGGCCACGTCCTTCATGCGCGGGTTGTAGCCTTCCACCACCTCATCGCCCAGGCGCTTGGCGATCTGCGTCCACACCCATTCCTTGGAACGCACCTCGCCCGGCATGTCGGCGCCGCGGGCGCAGAACGTGAAGTAGTTGCGCATGCCGTTGGGGCCGCTGACGAAGCGCTGGTGGCCGTACATGTATTCGTCCATGCCCTCCAGCTGCCACACCGGTGCCGGCAGGATGATGTCGCAGAACTCAGCGGTGGGCTGGTTCAGATGCCACTGGAAGCCCCAGTTGAACTCCGTGTCCGCCATGCCCTTGAAGCGCTTGTTCACGTTGGAGTGGTTGTTGGCATAGTTGTTCTCGAAGATGATCATCTGGATGTTGGGCAGCGGACAATCATTGGTGGGAGAGCCGATGAGGTGGCGGAACTCGCTCTCGCTCATGCGCCCTTCCCAGTAGTCCTTCTGCTTCGCCAGGATCTCCGTGAGGCAGTTGTTGTTGAAGAGCACCGGCACCTGGTAGCCGCCCGGGTTGCGCTTCCAGTCAGCCAGCGGCGTGGGCACACGGCCGGGCGTGGGCAGGCACGCGCCGGATTCGCAGCCGCCGTGGCAGGCGATGTTGCCCGTCATGGCTTGCAGGATCATGGACGCGGACGCGCTGTAATCGCCCATGTGGCGCTTGGCGCAGGAGTAGAAGTACTGCAGATGCACCGGCTTCTCCGTGCCGTAGAGGCGCGCCAGCTCGCGGATGGTCTCCGCCGGCACCGCGCAAATGGGAGCGGCCCATTCCGGCGTCTTCTTGATGCCGTCTTCGCCTTCACCCATGACGTAGGCGCGCCACTCGTCCAGACCCTCTTTGTCCACCCACTGGTCGATGAACTCGTGGTCCACCAGGTCCTCTTCGAAGAGCACCTGGGCCATGGCAAGCATCATGGCCAGGTCCGTGCCGGGGCGGATGGGGATCCACTGATCGGCCAGAAGCTCTGCGGACTGCGTGTAGCGCGGATCGATCACGATGGTCTTGCATCCGTATTCATGCGCCAGCTGCATGTAGTAGGACGTCGGCCCGAACCAAGCCACCACCGGGTCCATGCCCCACATGATGAGCAGCTTGGAGTGGAACAGGTCCGGCGCTTCGAAGCCAGGCAGCGAATTCTGCAGGCCGCGCGTCACCTTCGTGAGGTCCACGCCCAGGTGCATCATCTCGCCGGCGGCATGGCCGGAAGTGGAATGCTCACCCCAAGCGCCGAAGCCGGCCTCCCACCAGGGAGCCAGCGGGAACCCGTTCTTTTCGAAACTGGGATACTGGGAATGGAAGATGCCGTAGGGGCCGTACTTGCCCTTGATCTCCTTCATCTTCTCCGCGATGGTGTCCAGCGCCTCTTCCCAGCTGATCTTGACGAAGTAGCCCTTGCCGGGACCCTTTTCGCCCACGCGCTTCATGGGATGCAGCAGGCGTGTTTCAGCGTAGAGCTCCTTCTTCCAGGAATGCCCCATGGCGCAGGGGCGCATCTGGACGTTGCCCTTCCAGATGTTCTCCCAGCCGCAGTCTTCGCGACTGTCGTTCTGGTTCACGGAATCGTCCGGTTCGACCGCGATCAACTGGCCGTCCTTCAGATGGCACTTCAGCACGCAGGCTGAGTCCCAACATCCGTTCGCCGGGCACGACGTGTAGAAGATGCGCTCGCCTTCGCGGCGCTCTTTGCTCGCATCGATGATGCCCTGCTTGTCCATACGCTTCCTCCTCCTCTTTCTCTGTTTCCTCCGCCGCGGGATTCCCCTCACCCCGCGCTCTGGCTCTGAATATAGGAAGAGGCACGGGCGTGAAAGTTGCAGATGCACGGATTCGCTGACGCAGTTCCGAACGGCTGTTGCAGGGAATCCCGCCATGCAACATTCGTTGACAGGGGCTGCAAGCATTTCGTGCAGCCATTTGCGAAGCCGCTTCTGCGCGGACGGGAGCGATGTGGTTGAATGTGGTATGCCGTGTGCGCTGGCACAGACGGCACGCGCGCTCTGAGGGGGCTGCTGCGGGCAGGAGAGGGAGGCGCACCATGCTCTTTGAGGACATCGAACTGCTGATCGTGCTGTCAAAAGCGAACAGCCTGTCCCAGGCAGCGGACCGCTTGTTCATGTCCCGCCCGGGGCTGTCGCAGCGCATCGCCCAGCTGGAGAAACGCTTCGGCACCACCCTGTACAAACGCACCTCATCCGGCATAGAGATCACGAAGGCCGGCGAATACGTCACCGCCTTCGCCCGCAACGCCGCAGATCTGGAACGCGTGCTGGAATCCCAGCTGGCCGCCATCGGCGAGACGTTCGAGGCGACGCTGAGCGTGGGCATGAGCATGAACGACGGGGTCGCGCTGCTGCCGCCGCTGGTGGCCAGCTTCATGAAAGAAGAACCGGACGCGCGCATCCATCTGGATGCCGGCTACGAACCGGATCTGGTGACGCGCATGAAAGCCGGCGAACTGGACTTCGCCCTGCTGGAGAACCAGCCGGAAGACTCGGAGCTCACGAACGAGGTGCTGGGCTACAAGCGCCTTGTGTTCATCGCGCCGAACAAGCCGCCCTACAACCAGATCACGCAACCGCTGCCCATCGAGACGCTGCTGATCTGGCCGATGATCATCTACGAATGGAACTCCGGGCGGCACATGGTGGGCAACCGCCATTTCCGCGAACGCTACGGGCTTTCACTGCAGGATCACAACATGGTGGCCTGCTTCGACACGCACGAGGCCATGGTGGAAGGCGTGAAGGCGGGCCTGGGCTGGTGCTGCGTGCCCGAATGCATCTACGAGAAGTGCCGGAACAGCCCTGATATCGTTCGGTTCCGCGTGAACACGGCGCCGCTGGTGTACCCGGTCAGCATCGCGTGCAGCTCAGAGCGGCTGCCTTCCGACCAAGCGCGCCGCTTCGCCGAACACATCCGCACGCACCTCCCCGAAGGCTACTTCCACTCCGCCACCCCCGCCTGACCCCCAGGTCACAAAGGGACGGAGGATTCGTGACCTTCGGGGCTGGTGCAGGACTCGGGAAGAGTGCGCAAAGCAAGTTTGCGCACCTACGAAGGTCTACCACCGGTTGACCGGGTTCCGCTGCTGGTCGTCCGTGGGTGAGCAAACTTTGTTTGCTCACTCTGTTACAGCCCAGGGTCACAAAGGGACGGAGGATTCGTGACCTCCAAGAGCGCCTTTGCTACGAAAGTCGTACGGAGCCGGATTCCCCTTGCAGGCCGCCGCGCGCAGCGCCGCCGCGTTGCCGCGCGGGGGCCGCAGGCCTCCCGCGCACGCGGCGCTCCCCGCAACGACCCGAACCCAGCAACAGCCAAAGGCAACGCCCCCACCCGGATCAAGGACGCTACGCGCGCAGCGCGTTGAAGCCTGTGAATGAATCTGCGGTGCGGCGGTCTTCCGCACCGCGCACACGCGAAGCGCGCACGGCCGGTGCGCGCCCCGAAGGGGTGCCGCCGGCCGTGCGCC
>CANSWY010000003.1 GCA_947650915.1 uncultured Eggerthellaceae bacterium
ACTTCGGTGCCTTCGTGGACCTGGGCGGCATCGACGGCCTGGTGCACATCTCCGAACTGTCCTGGAACCACGTGAACCACCCCTCCGAGGTGGTCAAGGTGGGCGACGAGGTGGAAGTGGAAGTGCTGGATGTGGATCTGCAGCGTGAACGCATCTCCCTCGGCCTCAAGCAGACCACTGAAGACCCGTGGATCAAGCTGGTGCAGAACTACCCGGTGGGCACCATCGTGGACGGTCATGTCACCAAGATCGTGCCGTTCGGCGCCTTCGTGGAACTGGGAGAAGCCGTGGAAGGCCTCGTGCACATCTCCGAAATGTCCCCGAAGCACATTGACACGCCGGCTCAGGTGGTCAAGCAGGGCGAGGACGTCAAGGTCAAGGTCATGGAGATCAACCCGGATCGCCGGCGCATCAGCTTGTCCATGAAGGCTGCCGCTGAGGAACTGGGCTTTGAGATCGAAGTGGATGAGTCCATCCAAGCACCTGAGCCGAAGCCGCGCAAGAAGGATGAAGCTGAGGTTGCGGAAACCGCTTCCGATGACGCAGCGGAAGTGGAAGAGGCCATCATCGAGGACACCAGCGCCACCGAATAGGCGCAAGAACCAGGGGGACGGCCTTGAAGAAGCTATTCATCATCGGAGGCATGGGGGCAGGGAAGTCAACGGCAAGCCGCGCGTTGACCGACCAAGGGCTTCCGCTGATCGACTTGGACAAGGTCGGTCACGACATCCTCATGTGGGAGGTCGTGAAGGAGGAGCTGGGCGAAGCGTTCGGGGATGACATCTTCGGGAATGATGGAGAGGTCATCCGTCCGGCGCTCGCCGCCAAAGCGTTCCGGACTCCGGCTGACACGCGCAAGCTCAACCGCATCACCATGCCGCGCATCGAAGAGGCCTACACTGACCGCATGCGCGAACTGGAGGCAGCGGGCACGGATGCCGTGGTCGTGGAGTATTCCGCATTCAAGAACCGCGAAACGTCCTTGGCCTATTCGGCGGATGTGGTCATCGCGGTGTTGGCGCCCACGGATGTGCGCATCGAACGCGCCGTGGCTTCCGGGTTCGAAGAAGATGACGTGCGCCGCCGCATCGCCCGCCAGATCACGGACGCCGATCGCGTGGAAGCTGCCGATGTGGTGTTCAACAACAATTCCTCCAAGGACGAGCTTTACAACAAAGTGTTGGCTTGGTGGGAATCCTACGCTGAGTAGCGGAAAGACGTATAGTCTGAAGCCCGATGCGGAAACGCTTTCCGCATCGGGCTTTTTCAATTGACGGCGCGGAGGCGCAGGAGAGGGGAGGGCTGGCATGTCCACGCACTTGCAGAACATCGAAGGCGTTCCCATGGCGGGCAAGCTCCCAGAGGTGCGTCTGTCGGACACGCCCCTTGAGGTCGTCTCTCCCTATCAGCCCTCAGGCGACCAGCCCGAAGCCATCGCTGCGCTGGCCAAGGGCGTGGAAGAGGGGCTGCGCTACCAGACGCTTCTGGGCGTGACGGGTTCGGGCAAGACGTTCACCATGGCGAAGACGATAGAGGCGGTGCAGAAGCCCACGTTGGTCATGGCGCCGAACAAGACGCTGGCCGCGCAACTGGCCTCAGAGCTGAAGGAGCTCTTTCCGAACAACGCCGTGGTGTATTTCGTCAGCTACTATGATTACTATCAGCCGGAGGCCTACGTTCCCTCCTCTGATACGTTCATTGAAAAGGACGCTTCCATCAATGAAGAGGTGGAGAAGCTGCGCCATGCGGCCACCAGCGCGCTCTTGTCCCGGCGCGACGTCATCGTGGTGGCATCCGTCAGCTGCATCTACGGCATCGGGTCCCCCCAGGATTACGCGGGCATGGCCGTGTTCGTGGACAAGCAGGTGCCGCAGGACCGTGATGACGTCATCTACGGCCTGATAGACATCCAATACGACCGCAATGACTATGAGCTCTCGCGCGGCACGTTCCGCGTGCGCGGGGATTCGCTGGACGTCTTCCCGCCTTATGCTGACAATCCCATCCGGATAGATTTCTGGGGGGATGAGATCGAAGAGATCGCAGA
Organism: uncultured Eggerthellaceae bacterium; assembly: GCA_947650915.1. Lineage (GTDB taxonomy): Bacteria > Actinomycetota > Coriobacteriia > Coriobacteriales > Eggerthellaceae > MGBC163016. The sequence continues at coordinate 2,048 of CANSWY010000003.1, forward strand.
GGTGAGCAACGTCACGGGCGAGGTGCTCAACACCTACCAGGCGCTCCCCATCTGGCCGGCATCGCACTATGTCACCGCGCGTCCGAAGATGGACCGCGCTCTCACCACCATCCGGGATGAGCTGCGCGGCCGTCTGCAGGAGTTCAACGAAGAGGGCAAGCTTCTGGAGGCGCAGCGGCTGGAGATGCGCACGAATTATGACCTGGAGATGCTGGAGACCATGGGCTTCTGTTCCGGCATCGAGAACTATTCCCGGCATCTGGACGGCCGCGCGCCGGGCGAGCCTCCCTACACTCTCATAGATTATTTCCCGAAGGATTTCCTCTGCATCATAGATGAGTCCCACGTCACGGTGCCGCAGATCCGCGGCATGCACGAGGGAGACCGCTCCCGCAAGGTGACGCTGGCAGAGCATGGGTTCCGTTTGCCGTCGGCGCTGGACAACCGCCCTCTTCGGTTCAATGAGTTCGAAGACCGCGTGCCGCAGTTCATCTACGTGAGCGCTACGCCGGGGGATTACGAAGAGAAGGTCAGCCAGGCGAAGGTGGACCAGATCATTCGCCCCACCGGCCTTCTGGACCCTGAGATCATCGTGCGCACCTCCAAGAGCCAGATCGACGACATCATCGATGAAGCGAAGGAGCGCGCCGCCAGAAACGAACGCGTGCTCATCACCACGCTCACGAAGAAGATGGCCGAAGACCTGACGGACCATCTGCTGGACCAGGGCGTGAAGGCGCGCTACATGCATTCGGACATCGCCACGCTGGACCGCGTTGAGATCCTGCGCGATCTGCGCTTGGGCGAATTCGATGTGCTCGTCGGCATCAACCTTCTGCGCGAGGGGCTTGACCTTCCGGAAGTCAGTTTGGTGGCCATCCTGGATGCGGACAAGGAGGGCTTCTTGCGCAATCACCGCTCGCTCATCCAGACCATCGGGCGAGCGGCCCGCAACGTGTCCGGCCAGGTGATCATGTACGCCGACCGCGAAACGGATTCCATGAAGCGCGCCATCACGGAAACGCGCCGCCGCCGCGCCATCCAGATGGCCTACAACGAAGAGCACGGCATCCAGCCGGAGACCATCCGCAAGGCCATCAACGACATCATGGGCGCCATCACCGAAGACTCCAAAGGCGTGGACGCCGTGGATATCAACAAGGAACTGGCAGAGCTTTCGCGCGAAGAGGTCATGCGCATGATCATGTCCATGGAAGAAGAGATGCAGGCCGCCTCTGCCGGCATGGATTTCGAAGAGGCGGCGCGCTTGCGCGACCAGGTGGTCTCTCTCCGCTCGGCCTTCGAGGGCACCACCGAAGAGGACGCGCTCAAGAACCTGAAGAAGAATGCCCGCAAGGGTTCCAAGTATGGAAGGCGGAAGCACGGTTGATCGACGAGATCTGCGTACATGACATCGCGCTCATCGAAGAGGCGTCCATCGAACCGGCGCCGGGTCTCACGGCCATCACCGGAGAGACGGGCGCGGGCAAAACGGCGCTCTTGAATGCCTGCCGGCTCTTGTCCGGCCAGCGCGGAGACAAGACCATGGTCCGCGAAGGGCAGCCAGAAGCGGTGGTGTCCGGGCGCTTCTTCGTGCCGCGGGACGTCGGCGAAGGCGTGGAGGGAGCGGCCGACGGCGCGCCTGAACAGGAGCTGGCCGTGGTGCGCCGCATGAGCGCGGATGGGCGCACGCGCGTCAAGCTGGACGGGCAGGTGGCCACCGTGGCGGAACTGGCGGATCTGGTGGCACCGCTGATAGACCTTTGCAGCCAGCATGACCAACAGGCGCTCTTGCATCGGGGTGCCCACCGTCGCGTGCTGGACCTGTTCGCGGGCGAAGCTGCGACTGCGGCGCTGGCTGACTTCTCCCAAGCGTTCGCGCGGGCCCGACGGGCGCAGGCTCAGCTGGATGAGATCCTTGAGGCCAAGCGCACCTCGGACGCGCGTTTGGAAGAGGCGCGCTTCACGCTGTCTCAGATAGAACCGGTGAGTCCCAGCCTTGCTGATTACGAAGAGCTCACCGCATTCGTGCGCAAGTCGGAGCACGCGGAGGCTCTGGCGCGCGCGTCCAATGACGCCTACGATGCGCTCTGTTCGGATGAGGGCGCGCTGGATGGGCTGAACGCGGCGGTGGCGCTGGTGGAAGAGGGTGCCCGCTATGACGAAGGGCTGAAGGAGCACGCGGAATCCCTGCGGGAGGCCACGTATCTGGCAGAGGACGTTTCACGTGAACTGCTTCGGTACCGGGACGCCATAGACCTGGACATGTCCACGCTGGATCAATGCCAGGCGCGCGTGGCGGAATATCAGAACCTCATCCGCAAGTACGGTCCTGCCTTGGAGGACGTCATCGCGCGGGCGGACGAGGCCCGGCGCGTGGTGGCCATGATGGAGGACACCGAAGGCGCGGAGGCGGCAGCGCGCGCGGTCCTCGCCGAAGCAGAAGAGGCGCTGGCAGAGGCGGCGGCCACGTTGCATGATGTGCGGGCAGAGGCGGCCCCTGATCTAGCGGCGCAGGCCACGAAGGTGATGGAAGGCCTCCAGATGGGAAGCGCTTCAGTGGAATGCGAAGTGCGCCTGCTTTCGCGGGAAGCCTGGACGGAATCAGGCGCGGATGAGGTGGAGCTCCTCTTCAAGCCGTCTGCCGGCATGGGCGCGCGCCCGCTGGCGAAGGTGGCTTCTGGAGGCGAGCTTTCGCGCATCATGCTGGCGCTGCACGTGGTCATGGGGGAGGCCGGCGGCACCTCCACGCTGGTGTTCGATGAGATAGATGCCGGCGTGGGCGGCGCGGTGGCGAACGCCTTGGCGGACGTGCTCGGGCGCTTGGCGGCAACGCATCAGGTGATCGTGGTGACCCACCTGGCGCAGGTGGCATCCCGCGCCCAGAAGCACTACGTGGTCTCCAAGCAGGAAACGGACGGTGTGGCGGCCACCACCATCACTCAGGTGACCGGGGATGCTCGCGTGGCGGAGGTGGCGCGCATGCTCTCCGGCACGGAAAGCGCGGCATCCCTGGCCCATGCTGAAGAGCTCCTTGCGTGATGTCTCTGTGAACTTCGCATCCCATCTTGCCAAACCGGTTGTTTTACGGGATGATTCAGAAGATATGGCAAAACGCAGCACATACTTGGAATGCCTGGCTCGCGCAGCGTTCGCTGTCGCGTGTTCCGCAGCGCTCGCGCTCACCGGTCCTTTGGAGGCGCTGGCCACCTCTTCAGAGGTGGATGCAGCTGAAGCCGCCTATGGCGGCGCAGAGGAGGCGCTGGATGCGGCGGAAGAGAAGCTGTCCGCCATTTCTGCCGAATACGAAGCGCTCTCCGCTGAAGTGGACGCCCTCCAGGTCAAGATAGATGAATTGGCAACGCAGGTGCTGGAGGCGCAGACTTCCATGCTGGAAGGCCGCAGCGCTCTGGCGAACGCGGCGGTCTACGAATACCGCTCTTCGTCCCTCTCCACGTTCTTGAGCTCCCTTCTGGGGGCCCGCAGCTGGAACGAGCTGTCGCGCAACGTGGACTACGTGGATAAGATCATGGACCAGCAGAGCGAAGAGATAGCCCAGCAGAAAGAACTGAAGGACCAGTTCACGAAGGCTTCTGACCAGCTCACAGCCCAGAAGAACCAGCAGGATGAGAAGCTTGAAGTGCTGAACGGCAAGCGCACTGAGGCGGCTGCTGTGGTAGAGGAGGCTGCGCGCTATGCTGACGAGAGCTCTGAGAAACTGGCGGATCTGAAGCAGCAGGCTGAGCAGTTCATCTGGAAGTCAGAGGCTCCAGAGCCTGAGGTGGATCCGGATGCCACCACCACCGAACGGGATGATGCCGTCTCTCCCAGCACGCCGGTGATCCCCGACCCAGCTCCAGCTCCGGATGCGGGCGAATATCGCTCCGGCGTGGCGTCGGCCTATGGAGGATCATCCGATCCGTACACGGACAATCCCGGCACCACGGCCACGGGAGCCGTTTGCGATGACTATTCCATGGGCGTGGCCGTCCCCATGTCGATGCCGAATTTCCGCAGCTATTTCGGGCGCACGGTAGAGATCGTCTACAACGGCATGACGGTCTACGCCACGGTGAACGACTGCGGATCGATGGGCGGCGGTTCCCGTGCTCTGGACTTGCAGCCCGGCGTCTTCAAGGCGTTCGGCTACCCTGATTGCTACGCGTGGGGCCTGCGCACGGTCAAGTACCGCTTTCTGTAGCGCATCGTTCCTGAAACCGTCATCTCTCGCGTGCGGTCAGGCGCGCAGATGCTTATAATCGGATGCCATCCATGCTCCATCCATCCAAAGGGGATATGATGACCACCGCTGAAGAGCTCAGCTCTCTGAAGGAGAGCGTCCTGGCCCAGATCGCCAGCGCTGAAAACACCGCCCAGCTGGAAGCCATCCGCGTTGCCGTTCTGGGGAAATCCGGAACGCTCACGGCGCACCTGCGCAACATGGGTTCTGTGCCGAAGGAGCGGAAGGCGGAGATCGGTCGCGCGGTGAACCAGGTGAAAGCGGCCGTGGAGGAAGCGCTGGATGCGGCGAAGGCATCGCTTGCGGCCCAAGAGCTGGCTGCTTCCATCGCCTCTGATGCAGTGGACGTGACGCTGCCGGGCCGCGCGCAGCATATCGGAACGCGCCACCTCATCAACGCCATCACGGACGAGATAGCAGACATCTTCCTGGGGCTGGGCTATTCGGTCATCGAAGGCCCGGAAGTGGAAACGGACTACTACAACTTCGAGGCGCTGAATGCGCCGGCAGACCATCCTTCCCGCTCCATGCAGGACACGTTCTATGTGCGCGACATGACGGGACGCGAAGCCGCTGTCAAGGGCGAATCGGACATCCTTCTGCGCACGCAGACCTCAGGCGTGCAGGTGCATGCCATGGAAGACGAAGAACTGCCCATCTACGTCATCGCGCCGGGCAAGGTGTACCGGCGTGATGTGGCGGACGCGTCACATCTGCCCCAGTTCCACCAGATCGAAGGCTTGGTGGTGGACAAGGGCATCACCTTCGGAGACTTGAAGGGCACGTTGGATTTCCTCTGCAAGGAAGTCTTCGGGCCTGACCGCAAGACGCGCTTCCGCGCCCACTACTTCCCGTTCACGGAACCCTCCGCAGAGGTGGACGTGAGCTGCGGCATCTGCGGCGGCGAGGGCTGCCGGATGTGCAAGCACACCGGCTGGCTCGAGATCTTGGGCTGCGGCATGGTGGACCCCAACGTCTTGTCCATGAGCGGAATAGACCCGGAAGTCTACTCCGGCTTCGCGTTCGGCATGGGCGTGGAGCGCATCGCGTGCTTGAAGTACGACGTGCCCGATCTGCGCATGCTGCTGGACGGGGACATGCGCTTCCTCAGGCAATTCTGAAAAGGCTTCCACAAGTTTTACTGTTTGACAGAGGAGAGGGCAATGAAGCTGTCGCTTGATTGGGTTCGCGAATACGTGAAGGTGCCGGATGACCTCCAGGCGTTCTGCGACCGGCTGGATCTCACGGGCACGGGCGTGGAAGGCGCTGAGATCATCGGGGATGCCTTCGAGCACGTCTACACCGCGCGCATCCTCACGAAGGAGAAGCACCCGGACTCGGATCACATGTGGGTCTGCACCGTGGACGTGGGCGCGGCGAACCTGGATGACGACGGCAACCCCGCACCGCTGCAGATTGTCTGCGGCGCCCAGAACTTCGAAGCGGGAGACCATATCGTCACGGCGCTGCCGGGAGCGGTGCTTCCCGGGGATGTGAAGATCAAGAAGTCCAAGCTCCGCGGCGTGGTGAGCTGCGGCATGAACTGCTCTGAGCGGGAGCTGGGCCTGGGGAACGGCCATGACGGCATCATCATCCTGCCAAAGGACGCGCCGGTGGGCGTGCTCTATTCGGAGTACCTGGCGAACACGGACACCGTGCTGGACCTGGAGATCACGCCGAACCGCCCGGATTGCCTGTCCGTCACCGGCCTGGCGCGGGAGATCGGCGCCATGTATCAGGAGGACGTGGCCAATCCGCTGCCAGAGGCGGCCGCGCGGCTTGAGAGCCTCATCGAAGGGCGGCCGGTGTCTGAAGATGTCACCGTCACCATCGCCGACGAGGCGCGTTGCGCCCGTTACAACGCGCGCGTGGTGGAAGGCGTGAAGGTGGGTCCGTCACCGGATTGGCTGGCCCAGCGCGTGACCGCGGCCGGTGCGCGTTCCATCAACAACATCGTGGACGTGACGAACTACATCCTGTTCCTCTATGGCCAGCCCTTGCACGCCTTCGATTACGATCGTTTGAAGGGGGAGGGCGGCACAGTGGACGTCATCGTGCGCCCGGCGGAAGAAGGGGAGGAGTTCACCACGCTGGACGGGCAGGACCGCGTGCTGAACCCGGACATGACCGTCATCGCCACGCCGGAGCGGGCGGTGGCGCTGGCCGGCGTCATGGGCGGCCTTGATTCGGAAGTGGAGGATGACACCACCTGCGTGCTATTGGAGACGGCGACGTTCTCCCGCGCCCACACCTCGCGCACTTCCCGCAGCTTGGGGTTGATCTCTGAGGCGTCTTTGCGCTACGAGCGCGGGGTGGATGCTGCCCCTATCGACGAGATATCGAAAGCGGCCGCCGCGCTCATGGCGGAAGTGTCCGGCGGCCATGCGCGTCCGGGGTGCGTGGATGAATACCTGGAGCGCCCCGAAGGCCATGACCTGCGGTTCCGCATGCAGCGCTTCAACGCCATGATGGGCGCGGACATCCCTGAGGATTTCGTGCGGGATTCCCTGACGCGGCTGGGCTGCACGGTGGAAACCACCGGGGATGCGGACGTGCTCCGCGTGCTCACGCCCACGTTCCGCCCTGATCTGGAGCGTGAAGTGGACCTCTATGAAGAGGCGCTGCGCCTGTGGGGCATGGACCGCATCCCGCCCACGCTGCCGGCATCCCCTGAACGCGTGGGGCGCCGCACCCGGGCGGAGGGCATCCGCCGTACGGTGGATGCCACGCTGCGCGCCTGCGGGCTTTCGGAGACCATGACCTATTCCTTCGCAGATGCGCTGGATCTGGAGCGGCTGCGCATGGACGGCGTGGCAGCGGGGCAGGCGGTGGAGCTGCTGAACCCCATGAATGCCGACCACGCCATCATGCGCCGCTCCATCTTCCCGGGCCTTCTGCGTTCGGTGGCGCACAACCAGGCGCACGGCGTGGCGGACGTGCAGCTCTATGAGATCGGCACCGTTTTTTCCACCACTGAAGGGCGCCAGAAGCCGAAGGAGTCCACGAAGGTGGCGGCTGTGCTGGTGGGCGCCATGGAACCGGGCGGCTGGAACGCTGCGCGCGTCCCGTTCGATTTCTTCGACGCGAAGGGCATCTGTGAAGCGCTCTTGCACGAACTGGCCTGCGCGAAGGTGCGCTTCAAGCCGCTCTCGGAAGAAGAAGCGCCGTACCTGCAGCCGGGTCGCGCCGCAGTCATCATGGCGAACGGGGCGGAGCTGGGCTGGGTGGGAGAGCTGCACCCGCTTGCCGTGGCCGCCTTCGACGTCACGGGGCCGGTGGCCGCGTTCGAGCTGGACTTGGCGGCGCTCACGAAGGCCGCGCGTCCGGCACGTGATTACGTGGACGTGCCCACGCACCCGGCCGTTGAGGTGGATCAGGCGTTCGTGGTGGCGGAGGGCGTCACCCACGAGAAGATGCAGCAGGTCATGGCCTCTGCGGGCGGCAAGCTTCTGGAGAGCGTGGCGCTCTTCGATGTGTACCGGGATGAGGAACGCGTGGGCGCTGGCAAGAAATCCCTGGCGTATCGCCTGACCTACCGTGCGGACGGCCGCACGCTCACCGCTGACGAGGTGGACAAGGCTCACGCCAAGCTGGTGCAGAAAGTCCAGTCCGCCACCGGAGCCGAAGTCCGCGCCTGACCCTGCGTCATCGTCCCGTGGGTGCGCAAACTGGTTTGCGCACCCTTGACTCGGCCAAGATGCGCAAACTAGTTTGCGCATCTACGAAGGACATATGACCGGTTGACCATAGGGGAGGACCGGCTTGGCGAAGACCGCAACAGGTGGGCACGGCGGCTGACGCCAAGCGCCGCACCTCCCATACCTGCACCCGATGTGCAAAAGGGACGTCCCAAATTGCACATAGGATCAGTCTTTCAGTGCGCATGCTCTATTCCTATGTGCGATTTGGAACGTCCCTTTTGCACATCCGGCGACAAGGGGCTCCCTCTTTGCAGGGCGAAGGCTTGTCCTTGCCGGCTGTCCGGCGTAACCTGTGCGCATCGGACGGAATGGAGGCGCTCATGAACCGAGACTATCCGAACCTCGCGAAGCCCATCCAGATCGGCGGCCTCACGTTCAGGAACCGCATGGCATCCGCCCCCATGGGCGCCACTGACATCCTGGCGGACGGCACTCCTGGCCCGCGCACGCTCGGGTTCTATGAGGCCCGCGCCAAGGGCGGCGCAGCCTCCGTCACGGTGAGCGAACTGGTGGTGCATCCGGAAACGGACGGATCCCAGATGCTGCATCTCTCCTTGTCCACCCCCGGCCAGCTGGGCGCGTTCGCCTACGTGGCAGACGCCATCAAGCGCCACGGCGCCGTGGCGTCCATCGAACTGTCCCATTCCGGCCAGTACGCAGGCACCTACATGGTTGACAAAAAGGCCAAAGGAGAACTTGTCCAATACGGGCCCAGCGACAGCGAACGTCCAGACGGGCTGCCGGTGCGTGCGCTCACCGAAGAACAGATCGCGCATGTCGTGGAAGCCTATGGCACCGCCGCCGCTCTGGCGAAGCGGGCAGGGTTCCAGATGTGCATGGTGCACGCGGGTCATGGATGGCTCATCAATCAATTCCTCTCACCCTATTTCAACAAACGAACCGACGGCTATGGTGGGCCCCTTGAGAATCGTCTGCGCCTGGCTCGGGAGGTGCTGAGCGCTGTGCGCAAGGCTGTGGGTCCGCGTTTCCCTATAGAGTTGCGCATGAGCGGATCCGAGCTCTTCCCGGGCGGTTACGATATCGAAGAGGGCTGCCGTATCGCCCAGGCCCTAGAGGACCTGGTGGATATCATCCATGTATCTGCAGGGTCCTATCAGTTTGGTTTTTCTGTCACTCATCCCTCCATGTTTCGAGAGCATGGATGCAATGTGCACCTGGCGGCGCGCATCAAGCAATGCGTGAGCGTTCCGGTGGCTGCTGTCGGTGGCCTATCCGATCCAGCTCAGATGGAATCCATTCTCGCCTCTGGCAAGGCGGATATCGTCGCCATGGCTCGCGGGCTTCTGGCTGATCCGGAGTTGCCGAACAAGGTCATGGCGAATAGGGGAGATGACGTGGTGAAGTGCGTACGCTGCTTCACCTGCATGGCTGAGCGCCCGGTCACCCAAACGCGTCGCTGTGCGGTGAACCCGCTCATCGGACGTGAGCTGGAAGGGCTGGAAGTACGCCCGGTCGTATTGCCCCAGCAGAACCTGATCGCAGAGATCGCCCTTCGAAGGAAGCGCGTGCTGGTGGCAGGTGGAGGCATTGCGGGCATGAAGGCGGCTCATACCGCTGCTCTGCGCGGTCATGATGTGACCCTCTGCGAAGCGGGGGCGCGTCTGGGTGGTATCTTGAACACCGAAGAAGCGCTGCCCTTCAAGCATGACATGTATGATCTAGCGCGTACCTATGAGCGTCTGTGCGAAGAGGCGGGCGTGCATATCTGTTTGAACCGAGCTGTTGATGCCGCTTTCTGCGATGCGTTCAAGCCCGATGCCCTCATCATCGCGGTGGGCTCTGATGAGCTTGGGCTGCCTATGCCCGTAGCAGAGGGCGCGTGGGTGATATCCATCGATGAGCTGTACCTAGAGGACGCTGGCCCCGGTGATGATGTCGTGATCATCGGGGGCGGCCTCACCGGTTGCGAATGCGCCCTGCTCATGGCTCAGCAGGGCAGGAATGCCCATCTGATCGAGATGGGGCCTGAACTGGCGCCGGATGCGAACATGCGTCACAGGCCCATTCTCCTGTCTCAGCTTGAAGAAGCAGGGGTGGAGGTGCTGACGGATTCTCGGGCCGAAGCGGTCACCTTGAACGGCGTGAAGGTGGCGCTTGCGGATGGGAGCGAACGTATGGTTGGTGGCATCGGATCATCCGTGGTGGCTGCCATCGGACGACGCAGCCGCAGCGACGCTGTTGATGCCCTGCGAGACGGTGCCCCCTTCGTACGCGTGGTGGGAGACGCTTTGCGTCCGGCCAACATCACCTTCGCCATCTACGAGGCCTACCACGCTGCCCTGGACATCTGACGCATGCGAGGTTGCCTGATGTGCGAAAGGGACGTTCCAAATCGCACCCGCGAGGTTGCCTGATGTGCAGAAGGGACGTTCCAAATCGCACCCGCGAGGTTGCCTGATGTGCAGAAGGGACGTCCCAAATTGCACATAGGAACAGTCTTTCAATGCGCAAAACCTTTTCCTATGTGCAATTTGGAACGTCCCTTCTGCACATCGAGGCCCTGCTCAGAGGGGGAGGGTCAGGCCGTCCTTCGCCATTTTCACGCGGCCGCCGTACTGTTCCAGGTACGTCTCCAATTCCGCGCAGGTGATGGGTTCGTCATAGTGCATGCACAGATGCGTGAGGTAGATGGTGCCCGCATCCAGCGCCAGGCCCTCTTCGATGCACTCCTGCACCGAATGGTGCGCCTCCGCGTTCCAGTTCCGCTTCCAGAACGTGGCGTCCATGGCCAGGATGTCCACGCCGCGCACGGCCTCTGTCGTCTCCGGCGGCAAGGGCCCGGTGTCTGACGCGTAGAACAGGCGTGTGGCGTCCGTCTCCACCAGATACCCGTAGGTGCCCGGCGCATGGGTGACCGGCAGCGCCGTGTAGCGCACCCCGTCGAAGACGTGCGTCTCGAAGGGCGCGATGCCCTGGAAATCCAGGCACCAGTCCATGTAATGGAACTCCGCCCGGATGCCCGCCTGCGCTTCCGCAGAGGCGAACGCGGGCAACGGAACCCCCCCGCGCACGAGTCCCACCAGGTACTCGTATTCCCCCAGGCCGCCGATATGGTCGAAGTGGCAGTGGGTGAACAGCACCTCATCCACATGATGGACGCCCTCGCGCAGAAGCTGGTGGCGCGCATCCGGCGGCGTGTCGATCACCACCGTGGGCGTTTCCGCTTCGGGAAGCCCGGTCCGGCGCACCATGACGCCGCAGTCCCCGCGCGCGAGGGTGGGGTCGGCCCGCGCCTCTTCGCAAGCCGGGCACGTGCAGAAGAACGAGGGCACGCCACAGCCGGCCGCGGTGCCCATGAACGTGAACAGGTGCTCCTTCATGCTGCTCCTTCGCTCAGAAGGGCGGGGCGGGTGCCGCTCATCGGTGCGTCCGCATCCGCCGTTCGCCCCATCTCGGGGGAAAATGTGGCCTGATTGTCCCCGATTATACGTGCCAGCCGCTATAATCCGGAGCAACAGGGGGAGGACTGCGCTCTCATGCCCGCACGCTTGCGCTGCCGGCATCGGAGCGCTCCCTTGCAGAGCACGCCGGGTCTCCGGCGTGGACTGAGCGAGAAGAAGAGAGGAAGGTATATGGCGGAGATCGATATCCACGCAGAGGGAGTCGAGATGGTGAAGTCGCTTTGCTACTTCTGCCATGCGAACTGCGGCGTTCTTGCCTATGTCAAGGACGGGGATGTGATCAAGATCGAAGGCGATCCTGATTATTCCAGCCAGGGCGGCCTGTGCTGCCGCGGCACCAGCGCCCTTTTGCACGTGAACCACCCGGCCCGCATCAACCATGCGCTCAAGCGCGTGGGGGAGAAGGGCGAAGGCAAGTGGGAGCAGATTCCCTATGACCAGGCCATCCAAGAAGTGGCTGACAAGCTCAACCAGATCAAGGAAGAGTCTGGCGCTGAGTACGTGGCATCCGCTGGCGGCACCACGCGCACGGACGACTGGGCGCGCCGCCGCTTCCTGAACCAGTTCGGCACGCCTAACGGCTTCCATAACGCGCTTCTGTGCTGGATCCCCACCTTCATGGCGGAGACCTGCGTGGCGGGCTGGTCGCCCTTCGAAACGGACTTGGGCGCTGCGCGCAGCCTGATCCTCTGGGGCATGAACCCGGGCGCTTCCACCCTGGGCGGCATGCACGGCTACACCGATCTGCAGATGGCCGGCCTCAAGATCATCGTGGTGGATCCGCGCTACTCTGAAACCGCTGCGAAGGCGGATCTCTGGCTTCCGCTGCGCCCCGGCTCTGACGCGGCGCTGGCCATGGCCATGCTGCACACGCTCATCTTCGAAGGCCTCTACGACGTGGAATTCGTCACGAAGTGGTGCGACGGCTTCGAAGAGCTCATGGGCCACATGGCGGATTATTCTCCGGAGTGGGCTTCTGAGATCACCTGGCTGGAGCCGGATCAGATCCGCAACGCCGCTCGCATGTACGCCATGAACAAGCCCGGCTGCATCCAGTGGGGCTGCACGTGGGACCAGAACGGCTCCACGTCCACTACGGCCAGCCACGCGCTGGCGCTCTGCCGCGCCATCTGCGGCAACCTGGACGTTCCCGGTGGCGACGGCATGCCGGGCCCGGCGCTCAACTTCCTCACGGACGAAGAGATGGAAGCCAACGAGTGCCTGCCGGAGGAGATGAAGTCCAAGCAGATCGGCTCCGACAAGTTCAAGCTCACCAGTTGGCCGGGCTATCAGAAAATCTCTGATAACGCCATGCGCAAGTGGGGCAAGACGCTCCCGGTGGAGTGGTTCTGCGAGGCCCACGGGCCGTCCGTGTTCAAGGCCATCCTCACCGGAGACCCGTACAAGGTGCGCGCGCTCATCTGCAACGCCACCAACCCCGTGAACTCTTATGGTGATGCGAAGATGGTCCTGGCGGCGCTCAAGGAAGTGGAGTTCTTGGTCACCGTCGATTACTGGATGACGCCGACGGCGCTCTTCTCTGACTACGTCTTCCCGGCGGCCGGCGCGCTGGAGCGTCCCACCATCATCACCCACTATGGCGCCACGGACTCCCTCATGGCGGGCCGTCGCGCCATCCAGCCGAAGTACGATCGTCATACGGACATGGTGTTCTGGCGCAAGCTGGGCCTGGCCTGCGGCCAGGATCCGGAGATGTGGCCGTGGGAGACCGAAGAGGAAGCCTACTGGCACATCATGGAGGGCATCGGGCTGCCCATCGACAACTACAATGATTTCGTCGACATGGTGCGCATGTACTACCCGCCGCTGCACCAGACGAAGTACGAACAGAACGGCGGCTTCTGGACGCCGTCCGGCAAGGTGGAGTGCAACTCCTCCATCCTGCGCGAACTGGGATACTCCGGCATGCCCATCTATACCGGCATGGCCGAATCCGAACTGACCACGCCGGAAGTGGCTGCGGAATATCCCATCGTGCTCACCACCGGCGGCGGCTTCATGCCGTACCACCACTCTGAGCACTTCAACATGCAGGCCATCCGTTACCTGTACCCCGATCCGTACTTCTTCATCAACCCGCATCTGGCGGAGGATCTGGGCATCGAACAGGGTGACTGGTGCTGGATCGAGACGCGCCGCGGCCGCATCAAGATGCGCGCGAACGTGGAGCCCATCGTGGATCCGCGCGTGGTCATGTGCCCGCGCGGTTGGTGGTTCCCCGAACGCGATGGCTCGGCTGACCTGGACAACCCGTTCGGCTGCCTGGAGTCCAACGTCAACACCTTGACCTGCGTGGACGATCCTGACTGCGATCCCATGGGCGGTTCGTGGAACAACCGCGGCCTCATGTGCAAGGTCTACAAGTGCGGTGAGATCGATTCCAAGTTCACCGCTGAGGATGCGCAGTTCTCTATCCCGGGCAACGCGCCCACGCCGGGCATCCACATGAAGCCCTCTGAGATGAAGCTCTGCCGTGAGCCCATCCCGTTCGAGGAGCCGCAGCCCACGCGCGAAGTTCCGGAAGGATATGTGTGGACGTGGCAGGATGACCAGATCTATCAGAAGGGCACGGGTTTCCGTCTGGACGAGTCCGGCTGGCTGGTGGACCCGAAGGACAAGAGCTACGTGGATTCCTACACGGGCTGGCGCTATGATGCCAACATGGATTGCCTGGTGGATGTGAGCACCGGCAAGAAGTACACCATGGACCGTGAAGAGATCATCGAAGTGGCCGGCATCCGCACCTATCCTGGTCAGGATGCGCCCTATGAGATCACCGGCCAGGCGCTGGTGTGGGACAAGGAGAAGGGCTATGCCACGCTGGCCGGCAAGGCGGGCGAAGGCAAGATCTTCAACCCTGACACCCAGTGGGTCATCGGCATTGAGGACAACGTCTACTACGACCAGCACCGCGGGTACGCCTACGATCCCACGGAGAACAACCTGGTGGATATGGAGACGGGCCTTCGCTACACCATGAACTATGAACAGATCACCGGCAATGAGGAGCTGCCCGTGAACGAGGCCGCCATCGAGGCTGAGGCGAGCACCGATGCTGCGGCTGCGGACGCTGCGCAGGCTGAGGTGGATGCGGCTGCGGCCACGGCGGCGGACGCGGGCGATGAGGCGCTGGCCCAAGAGCTGGCTGAGGCCTCATCAGATCCGGCTGCGGTGAATGAGGAGGTCAAATAAATGACGAGATATTGCATGGTCATCGATCAGCGTCGCTGCATCGGCTGCCATTCATGCACGGTGGCTTGCCGCACGTGGAACGATCTTCCGATGGACATCGTGTACAACCCGGTGCTCACCGAAGGCGTGCAGGGAGAGTGGCCCAACGTCCATCGCAATTGGACGCCCACCCTCTGCATGCACTGCGAGAAGCCGGCCTGCGTGCCCTGCTGCCCCACCGGTGCCAGCCAGCAGGATGCTGATGGCACCGTCTGGATCGAATACGACAAGTGCATGGCCTGTCTGGCCTGCGTGAACGCCTGCCCCTATGGCATGCGCGATCAGAGCAAGATGCAGCCGCATCTGCACCGTTTCGTCCGCAAGTGCACGTTCTGCCGTGACAAGCGTGAGATGGATCCGGACGCCCAGCCCTACTGCGTGCTTACCTGCCATCAGAAGGCGCGCATCTTCGGGGATCTGGACGATCCGAACTCCGAGGTGTCCAAGCTCGTGAATTCCGTTGAGACCGTGCGTCTTTTGGAGGACATGGGCACCGGCCCGCAGATCTACTACATCCCTGATCTTGGAGGTACCCGATGAGAAGACACTTCTGGAAATGGCCGATCCCCACGTATCTGTTCCTGGGCGGCCTGGGCGGCGGCATCTTCTGCCTCATCGCCGTGCTGTCTCTGTGCGTCTACCCCACGGTGGAGGCGGTGCCTGCGGCCATGGCATGGCCGGGCTTCTTGGCCATCGTGGCGCTGGGCTTCGGCTGCCTGATGCTGGTGGCCGACCTGGGCCAGCCCATGGTGTTCTATCGCGCGTTCGTGAAGTCCACCAGCGTGCTGGCTTGGGGCGCCCGTCTGCTCACGGTCTGCATGATCTTCGGACTGCTGTGGTTCGTGAGCTACATCCCCTGGGAGTGGTTCCTGCCCGTGGCTGATTTCTTCGTGCCGTTCCGCGCGTTCAATCTGGCCATCGCGGGCGTGGCGGGCACCTGCATCATGCTGTATACCGGCATCTTCCTGTCCACGCTGAAGGCGCACGCCTTCTGGGCCACGCCGGCGCTGCCGGTGCTGTTCACCGTCTCCGCGCTCTCCACGGCCTGCGCTGCCATCTCGCTGTCCGCGGGCTGGTGGCCGGCACCGCAGGGCATTTACTCTGAATCGGCTCTGCTGAACCTGCTGGCTGCTGAAGTGGTGCATGAGATGGTGCACATCGTGGACGTCATCCTGGTGGTGTGCGAGATCGTGGTCCTCTTGGTCATGGTGCTCTCCTTCCTGGGCGCTGGCAACAAGACGGCGAACCGCGTGGCGCACAAGTGGGTGCACGGCTCTTACGCCTTCGCGTTCTGGGGCGGCATGATCGCCATGGGCCTGGTCATCCCGGAATTGCTCTACATCGGTCTGCCGCACACCGTGGGCTCCACGGTCATCGCGCCCATCCTGGTGCTCTGTGGCGGCCTCTTGCTCCGCTTCATGGTGGTCAACTCTGATGAGCGCGCGCCGCTGCCCGGCGAGGATCTGTACTTCAAGAAGCTCCCGCCGAAGGACGCTGAATTCATCACCAAATGGACCTACGGTGAGAACCTGTTCTAAGTCCTCTCACGTCCTGCCGAACACCCCGCCCAGCGCGGGGTGTTCTTTTTTTGCCCCGGGCTCCTCGTCTCCTCCGCGTCCCATTCCGTCATATTGAGCGCAGCGTGCGCGAAAGGGATGTCCCAGATCGTCTGCAGCGCACGTGAGGGACAGGCCCCAAAAAAGCATCAGCGCGAACGCGAACGGCCTCGGCTCATCCATGCCCCCTGTTCGCTGTCGCCATGTGCAAAAGGGACGTCCCAAATTGCACATAGGAATGGTCTTTCCTCACAGATGCTCTTTTTCTATGTGCGATTTGGAACGTCCCTTTTACACATGGGAGGTCGTGCGTGCAATTTGGGACGTCCCTTTTGCATATGGGGGGGCTTTCTGCGCGCTCCTTGCGCCTCCTGCTGGCCTCACCGTATAATCTCTCGGAACATAGGACACGGTCTCATAGGGGAGGTGGGACGATGGCTGACTGCACGTTCACGGATGCGCTGACCGGGGACATCATCGGGTTCGACTACGCCACGGGCAGCGTTGAGGTCGATCGCAGCTCTGCGGGACACGTGGATGAGGCATGCACGTCGCTCTTCTTCCCGGGTTGCTCGTTCATCAACTACGCCATGCCGCTGGTGCCGGCGGTCCATGACCTGTTGCACAAGGCGGGCGCGGTGGATGGCATCTCCATACTCTGTTGCGGCAAGATCCTCTCCTATGAGGAGGACGGCGCGCAGGTGCGCGAGGCTTTCGAATGCCAGCTGCGCGACCACATCGCCCTCATGCAGCCGGAGCGCATCGTCTGCGCGTGCCCGAATTGCGTGCGTGCGCTGCGGGAGGCGCTCAGCCTGGATTCACGGACGAAGGACGTGCAGCTGGTAGCGCTCCCTGAGGTGCTGGCGGATCTGGGCTATCGGCTTGATGCGCAGACCTGCGCGCGCATGATCAAAGGAAGCGTTGATGCGCCCGTGCTGCTCTGTCCGCACGATTCGTGCCCTGACCGTGAATGGGGAGCGTTCGCGGACGGGTTGCGCGCGCTCTTGCCAGAAGGGTGCTGGCAGGACCCGGAACACTGCCGCAACCGTTCGGTCTGCTGCGGGTCTCTCCCGCGCGCCGCGGGCAAGACGGCCCAAGCGGACAAGTGCGCGCATCTCTGCGGCCAGGAATCGGAAGCGGTGGGAGCCGATGCCATCGTCTGCGCCTGCATGAGCTGCACGTTCCAGCTGAACATGGCGCAGCCGTATCTGCAGTGCGTGCACTATCTGGAACTCCTCTTCAGTTGGCGCATAGATTGGTCCCGGGTGGGCGCGTGGATGAAGCTGCGCTTCCTTTTCGAGGACACGCCGGGGCAAGCCACGGAGAGCGGCCGTTCGTTCGACGGCCTCACCAACGCGGTAAAGGAGCAGCAGTGATGGCAGAGGCGCGCAAGACCAACTGCCATTTCTGCGGGTATCTCTGTGGTTTCACGGCCCAGGTGGAGGATGGCCGCATCACTGCCTTGAAACCGGATCCTGAGCGTTACCCCTACGACGAGCAGGTGCTCAACGGATGCCAGCGCTGGCGCATGAACCTGGACGTGCTGGATGGCGCTGATCGCGTGAACCATCCGCTCAAGCGGGTGGGAGAGCGCGGCAGCGGACAGTGGGAGCGCGTGAGCTGGGAAGCGGCGTTGGATGACATCGCGGACAAGCTGATGGCATTGCGCGTAGAGCACAACTCCGGCGTGGTGGCTTCTATGATCGGCGGCCCGCACACCTCGTTCTGGCCGCTGCACCGCTTCATGTCGTTGTTCGGTTCGCCCAACAATGCGGGCATCGGGCAGATCTGCTGGAATCCGCGCATCTGGTCCGATGTGTTGGCCTACGGTTGGACCATCGAACCGGACATCACGGAAGACACGAACTGTCTCATCATCTGGGGAACGGATCCGGCCGAATCGGACAACTCGGTCTTTTGGCGCAGCCTTCTCAGGATGCACAAGGCAGGACGTCCGAAACTGGTGGTCATAGATCCGCGCCTCACGAAGACGGCGCGCATCGCCGATGTGTGGGTGCCCTTGCTGCCTGGCACGGACAGCACGTTCGCGCTGGGGCTGTTGAATGTGATCATCAATGAGGGGCTCTCTGATGCCGCGTTCGTGGAGCGCTGGTGCATAGGCTTCGAAGAGCTGGCGGCTCATGTGGCGCCCTACGCACCAGAGGCGGTGGCGGGCGTCTGCGGAATCCCGGCGGATGTGGTGCGGGAGGTTGCGCGCGCTTTCGCGCAGAGGCCTTCCACCATCATCACCGGACGCGGGATCGACCAGGTGGGGGAGAACGTGCTGCCCACCCATCGGGCGCGC
This sequence comes from uncultured Eggerthellaceae bacterium, assembly GCA_947650915.1. GTDB lineage: Bacteria > Actinomycetota > Coriobacteriia > Coriobacteriales > Eggerthellaceae > MGBC163016. Next base: position 20,524 of record CANSWY010000003.1, read on the forward strand.
ACGGCGCTCTTGGCCATCTGCGGGAACCTGGACCGCCCTGGCGGCAGCTCGCTTCTCCAGACCAGCGATTTCATCTCAGAGTTGGACCTGGAATGCACGCTGGATAACTGGGAGGTCCTTGCAGATCTGAGCCTGAACACGGGCCATACGCCGCTCCAGAGCTATGCCGGGTATGCGCACGTGAAGGAGAGCATGGACGCCGACGGCCGGCGCTTGCCCGCGCGCTATCTCACCAGCGTGCATCCTGATCTTCTGCTGCGCGCCATGGAGGGCGCGGGGCCCTATCCCATCCGCGCTGTCATCGTGGAGGCCACGAACCCCTTGGTCACCTATGCGGACACGCACCGCATGCTGGCGGCGCTTTCAGGACTGGATCTGCTGGTGGTGCTGGATTACTACGTGACGCCCACGGCGGCGCTGGCGGATTACGTGCTGCCCGCGGCCGGTGCCATGGAGCGCGCCACGTTCCAGGCCCATGGCGGGGTGGCGAACTTCGTCTACGGCGGCGCGAAAGCGGTGGAACCCTACCATGAGCGCAAGGCGGACTACGAAGTGTTCCGTGAGCTGGGCATCCGCTGTGGCCAGGCGGAGCACTGGCCGGACGCCACCTTCGAAGAGGCCTGCGAACGGACGCTGGCGCCCACGGGCCTTGACTGGGACGGCTACTGCCAGATGGGCATGTACGCCATGCCGAACCCGCCTTTCAAGCACGAACAGCTGGACGAGGATGGCAGCCCGCGCGGGTTCGCCACGCCTTCCGGCAAGGTGGAGCTGGCGAGCGCGTACCTGGATTCCCTGGGCGGCGGCGCATTGCCGGCGCCGGGGAGCAGCTATCGCCTTTGTTCTGATGAGTTCATCCAGGATCGCCAGGCGGAAGGCTGGACGCATCTCACGCTGATCACCGGCGGGCGGCGCCAGCCCTACAACGCGTCCATGTATCTGAACCATCCGCCCTTCCGCGCGCAGCGTCCGCTCCCTTTGGCGGAGGTCAGCCAGGCCACGGCTGATATGCTGGGGGCGGCCCCGGGAGATGTGGTCACGCTGGCCACGGACAAAGGGGAGGCCCGGTTCGTCCTGGATGTGATCCGGATGGCCGACGGCGTCATCCATGCTGACTACGGCTGGTGGCATCCGGAAGGCCCGGTGCAGGCACCGGATTTCGGCGGCATCTTCGAGAGCAACGTGAACGTGCTCACCAGCTGCAGCTTGGAGGGGGCGGAGCCCCTGATCGGCACCTGGGCCTACAACGACATGGATTGCATGGTGCGCGCGGGCGGGGAGGCGCTCACGTTCGGTAGCCCCATTGAAAAGCAGGCTGCGCCCGCTTGAGGCGGCCTTGAGAAGGAGGAGAAGATGGCAGAGAGAAAGCAAGCGCTCTTGGTGTTCAGCAAGCCGCCCATCCCGGGCATGGTGAAGACGCGCCTCACTCAGAAACACGGCGGCTTCATGACGGATGAGCAGGCGGCGGAGTTCTTCAAGCTGTGCCTGTACGATGTGTGCGAACTGTCCATGCATGCGCTGATAGAGATGCAGCGTGAGAACGACGCGCTGGTGGCGGCTGATCCGTCTGCTGACAAGATCACCTATGACTTCTTCGTGTCCACCACGCCGGCGGAGAACCTGGAGCTGATGCGCCAGACCTTCGACGCCATCGGGCCGTGGCCCATGGAGATCCACTACATGACGGATGCCGGTCCCACGTTCGATGACCACTTCGATGACGCCATCGCGCAGATCTTCGCCCAAGGCTATGAGCATATCGTGGCTATCAGCGGAGACATCCCCACGCTGCCGAAATCGCACCTGAAGCAGGCGTTCCAGTGGCTGGATTACTTCCATGCCACGGGCAAGCCCGGCTTCGTCATGGCGCCGTGCCAGGAATGCGGCACGTCGCTGATCGGGCAGTCCTTCGACACGCCCATCGACAATCAAGGCGTGTACTACAACATGGACGGCGTGCCGGCGCTGGACGGCTACATGGTCAAGATAGAGGAGAAGGACATCCCGGTGGCGTACTTCTCGCCGGTGGCCGACATCGACGAGGCCACGGACCTGGCCCACGCCATCTCCTGTATGAAGGCCATCAAGAAGGCTGCTGAGATGCAGCAGGACCTGTTCGTGCCGAACCGCGTGCTGCTCTGGTGCGACATGATGGGCATCCAGGTGTCCACGCCGCCCAATGAAGAACACGATCCCCGGCAATATATAGATCAGTGATCTATGAACGAGGAGGCATTGTTGTTAGCCCGGATCCACTTGCATGACACGGGGGCGCTCTGCCCGGATTGCTTGCGCGAACTGCCCGCAGAGGTGTATGCGGACGCAGAGGGCGTGGTCTGGATGGAACGCACCTGTCCCGAACACGGGATGCTGGCCACGCGCATGTGGCCGGATGCCAGCCATTACCAATGGTTGCGATCTGAGGCGTTCCCGAAGACGCGTCCGCAGAACACCATCCCGGCGAGGGCGGCGTGCCCCTTCGGTTGCGGCACCTGCGCGCGCCATGAGCGGCGCGGCACGCTCCTGGAGATAGAGGTCACGCGCAACTGCAACCTGCATTGCCCGGTCTGCTTCGCCTCTGCTGAGAACGGAGAAGACGATCCGTCCCTGGAAGAGATCCGCGCCATGTACCAGGTCATCGCGGACGCGGTTGGAACGGACGGCGCTGTGCAGCTCACGGGGGGAGAGCCCACCTGCCGGAAAGACCTCAAGGACATCATCTACCTGGGCCGCCAGATGGGCTTCTGGGGCATCGAGGTGAACACGAACGGCCTGGTCATCGCGAACAAGCCAGGGTATCTGGAAGATCTGGTGGGCGCGGGCCTCACCGGCGTGTACCTTTCCTTTGACGGCCTCACGCCTGAGGCGTATGAGGCCACGTGCGGACGGGACATCCTGGATGTGAAGCTGCGCGCCATCGAACGCTGCCGGGAATGCGGCATCCAGGTGGTGCTCTCCGTGGCCGTGGTGGCCGGCGTGAATGATGGGCAGCTGGGTGACCTTCTGCGGTTCGCTCTGAAGAATTCGGATGTGGTGGCGGGCTTGGCGCTCCAGCCGGCGTTCACCTCCGGCCGTTTCGAGGCGCACCGTGTGATCCCCATGTCTTCAGGGGATGTCATCTTCGGCCTGTGCGAACAGTCCGAAGGGCTGCTGGATGTCCGGGATGTGTGGCCACTGGGCTGTTCGCACCCGTTGTGCGACACGGGCGTGTTTCTGCTGAGATCAGCGGATGCGCCGCATGAGAGCGGCTTCGTGCCAGCCACGCGCCTCATGTCCATGGAAGAGTACGCCGAAGGCTACAGCCCGGATTCGCCCCAGGGGTCCGTCTTTTTGGACATCCTGCACAAGAAGGGCATGCCGGTCTCTGACGGCCTTTCTGTCATCGTCATGAACTACATGGACGCCTACAGCATGGACACCGAACGCCTCAGGGATTGCTCCATGATGGTCTGCGTGCCGGACGGCCGCGCCATTCCGTTCTGTTCATACCACCTGACGGACAGCGCGGGCAAGCGCATCTACGCCCCCTGGTGCAAAGAGCTCTAGGCGCTTCGTGATGCAGGCCCGTGCCGTGCGCCTCTACCGCAATGCCCGTACCGTGAAACTCGTACTGAATGTTGCGTAGCGCAGGCTTCAGCCTGCGAAGCGACCAAGAGGAACCAGGTGACAAAGGAAGGACCCTATGGCTGAATACCAGATCACGAACCACCCGGACCGTTGTGTGAAATGCGGCCTGTGCGTGGCGTTCTGCCCCATCCCGAACGTCCTGGAGGTGGGACCTGAGGGGTATCCTCAGGTGGTGGACGCCGAACCCTGCGTGGGCTGTCAGACCTGTTCCGGCAACTGTCCGCGCCGCGCGCTCACGGTGGAGGCCACGGGAGACGCCGTCTACGACCCGTTCGCGGATGAGCCGCGGGCAGAGCCCATCCCGTTTGAACGTCAGCAGCATCTGGCAAAGTTGCAGCGCTCCATCATGGACAGCCTGGGGCTGCGGTGGCAGCCGGTGGCCGTGGGGTTGATCGGCGCGGATGAGCCGCTGCCGGATGCGCCCATCCCGTCTGAGAACCTGCGCTTCTGCCAGGCCATGATGGCGGCCCGCCGCGGCGCATCCATCCTGCAGCCGCCGCATCGCCATTCGTGCCCGGACGGCACGTCCATCTTCGGTATGACCGGAGTCCCGGAGAAGCTGGCCACGGGAGAGATCTACGTGCTCTTCCACAAGGTGGTGGACGCGGAGGCGGCGGCGCGCATGGTGGCCGAACGCCCCACGCTGCCGCCGAAGAGCCGCCGGGCCACCTACGTGGCGCCGCTGGCGAAGACGGTGCGCGAGCCGGACGTGGTGGTGTTCACGGGCACGCCGGAGCAGATGATGTGGCTCTGCATGTCCATGAGCTACTACGACGGCCACCGCTTCGATTTCGCAGCCAGCGGCTTCAACTCCATGTGCGTGGAGGCGGTCTTGCTGCCGTTGGAGAAGGATGAGCCCAACATCACGTTCGGCTGCTATGGCTGCCGCGCGGCCTCTGACATAGGCGAGGACATGATGTTCATGGGCGTGCCCACGGACCGCCTGGAGACCATCGCACAGGGCGCAGCGGAACTGGCGAAGAAGGCCATCCCGGATTCGCGCAACAAGATCTACGTCGAACCCATCATGTAGCCCCCATGGATGCGCTCTTCACTTTACGTCCCGCCCGGGAAGCCGACCGGCCGTACCTCAACGCGTACTGCTACGGGGAGGGGATGGACAACCTGCCATCCTTGCAGGACGTCACCGTGGCGCAGAACGCGGACGGCGAGCCGGTGGGATTCATCCGGCTGGCGCTGGGCGCCAACGGGGCGTGGCACGTGAACCCGGTAGTGGTGCACGCCTCCTGGCGCGGTCATGGTGTCGGTCAGGCGCTCACGGAATGGGCGCTCACGGAGAAGGGGGAGCTGCGCCTGGTGGCGCGCGGGCAGGCCGTGCCGTTCTACGAGCGCTTGGGCTTCGTGCCCTGCTCCTGGGAGGACGTGGACACCGCCGTCACCGAAGAGTGCGACGGCTGCCCTTTGGCAGCAGAGTGCCACCCCAAGCCCATGTGCAAAAGACACATCCCAGATCGCCCCTGAATGTGCAAAAGGGACGTCCCAAATCGCACCTGCAACGGATGAATGTGCAAAAGGGACGTTCCAAATCGCATATAGGAAAAGAGAACCAGCACTGAAAGACTGTTCCTATGTGCAATTTGGGACGTCCCTTTTGCACATCCCGCATCGTTCATCCTATGTGCGGTTTGGGACGTCCCTTTTGCACATCAAGCGGATGTCCCTTTTGCATATTCAGGGACGCGGCCCTTATTCGTGCATGCAGGTGGGCGTGGGGGGCAGGTCTATCCCCAGCGCGGTGGCGGCTTGGCCGCGCAGCTCTTCGATGGTCACCTCATAGCACGCCAGCGCATCGATCCAGCGGCGCAGACAGTCATAGCCCTTCTGCGTCAGCGAGAACATCCGTTTGGCGGAACCCTGTTCGGGCGTGGCCCATTCGCTGGTGACGTATCCTGCGTTCTCCATGCGCTTGAGCGCGCGGTAGATGCCCGTGGCATCCGGCTTCTTGCCGCCGAACATGGGGGAGGCGGCCGCTTTTTGCACGATGATGTAGCCGTGCATGGGCTCACCCGCTTGCGCCAAGAGCGTCAAGATGGTGGGCTGCGAAAGCCTGCTCAGCGACTTTCCCAGCTCAGAGCATTCGGCCAGATCGGCATCGGATTTCGGGTGACAGCTGCTCCACATGGCGCATCCTTTTCGTCGAGTCTGGAAACACGGGAAATAATCTCACAACTATGCGGGCGCTGTCGATATTTCGTTGCATGAACAATGGCAGACTGACAATATTCCTCGGTGGAACGCCCACTTGTCTTCCACACGCCGCTCTCAGCGTGTCCCGGCGATCGCAGATGCACTAGAATCCTGATGGCACGAACATCATGCAAGCTCCCTTCAAGGAGGCGCCATGTGCGGGATAGTGGGATACACGGGAAGCCGTCCGGCGGCGCCCCTTTTGATCGAAGGTCTGAAGCGGCTGGAGTACCGCGGATACGATTCCGCGGGCATCGCTGTTGAAGAGGGCGCGTCCATCAAGGCGGTCTGCCGTACGGGCAAGATCGCGCAACTGGAGCAGTCCGTCACGCCGTTGCATCTGACGGGTGCCTGCGGCATCGGGCACACGCGGTGGGCCACGCACGGCGAACCCACGGAGGCGAATGCGCATCCGCATCTGGCTTGTGACGGCTCCATCGCCATCGTGCACAACGGTATCATAGAGAACCATGGCGAACTGCGTCGCATCCTGGAGGAGCGCGGTCACGCTTTCGCATCTGAGACGGATTCCGAGGTCATCGTGCATCTCATCGAGGATGCGTACTCCATGCTGGCGTTCGAGGCGTCGGAAGAGGATGACCTCACGGACGCTGCGGGCATGCGCGTGCCCCACACCGTGGCGGCGGAGATGTCGGCCGGAGAGCCGTCGCTTCTGGCCCAAGCGGTGGGCATGGCCTGCGGATTCCTCATCGGTTCCTGGGCGCTCTGCGTCATGGCGGAGTTCGAACCGGGCAAGATCGTATGTGCGCGGAAAGAGTCCCCGCTGCTCGTCGGGTGCGGTGCGGACGGCGTGCATGTGGCATCGGATGTGACGGCGCTGGCGGGCCACGTGGAGCAAGCCTGCGTGTTGGCGGATGGCCAGATAGCTGAGCTGGACGCGCATGCGTTCAATGTGTTCGCGCAGGACGGGGAGATGCTCACGAAGGTGGATGCGGACCTCATGGTGCTGGATGCTCGCATGGATGCGGCAGACCGCGGGCAGTATCCCGATTTCATGCTGAAGGAGATCCATGAACAGCCCCGCGTCATCCGGGACACGCTGGAGGACCGCTTCGATGGCACCCGTCTCACCATAGACGAACTGGGCCTCACCCATGAGGAGCTGAACCTGATAGAACGGGTGTATATCATCGCCTGCGGCACCAGCTATCATGCCGCCTTGGTGGCGAAGAACCTGATAGAGGGTTGGGCGCGCATCCCGTGCGAGGTGGAGGTTGCCAGCGAATTCCGCTACCGCAACCCCATCATCACCCCGTCCACGCTGGTGGTGGCCGTGTCTCAATCAGGGGAGACGGCCGACACGCTGGCGGCCATCCGCGATGCGCGCATCAAGGGCGCGAAGGTCTTCGGCATCACGAACGTGCAGGGGTCCCCGGTGGCGCGCGAATCCGACGGCGTCATCTACACCCGGGCGAACAAGGAAGTGGCCGTGGCCTCCACGAAGAGCTTCACGGGCCAGATCGTCTCGCTCACGCTGTTGGCGCTCTTGCTGGCGCAATCGAAAGGACGTCTGAACCAGGGCCAGATCCGCCTGCTGTTCTCAGAGCTGGTGGACACGGCGGCGCAGGCCGAGGCCATCCTCCGGGACGTCCAAAGCGTGAAGGAGGCGGCCTTGGCCTGCAAGGATGCGCGATCTGCCATGTTCATCGGGCGCGGCATGGGCGCGGCGGTGGCCGAAGAGGGCGCGCTCAAGCTCAAAGAGGTCAGCTACCTGCACGCAGAAGCCTACCCGGCAGGGGAGATGAAGCACGGCCCCATCGCGCTCATCGAACCCGGGTTCCCGGTCATTGCCGTGGCCACGGAAAGCCCCACCTATGAGAAGGTGCTCTCCAACATCCAGGAGGCGAAGACGCGCGGGGCGTTCGTGGTGGCGGTGGCCACCGAAGGGGACGAGCGCATTGGCCAGCACGCCGACCGCGTGATCCTCATCCCGAAGGTGCGCGACGCCCTCTCTCCCATCACGGCCATCATCCCGCTGCAGCTGCTGGCGCGCGAGATCGCGCTTCTGCGCGGCTGCAACATAGACCAGCCGCGCAATCTGGCGAAATCCGTCACGGTGGAGTAACGCCCATGGCTCGGACGAAGAAGGCACAGGCCGCCATCGAAGGGGCGCTCTCCCTGGATCAAGCGGTGGCGAACGTGGGATTGGGCGTGGATTTGGTGGAAGTGGCGCGCATGGAGGCCATCTTGGCACGAACGCCCTCCTTCGCGCGCAAGGTCTTCAGCGAAGAGGAGCGCGCCTACTGCGACGGCAAGGCGCGCCCGGCCATGCATTATGCGGCGCGGTTCGCGGCGAAAGAAGCCGTGGTGAAGGCGCTCGGCCTGGGCTTTTCCCGCGGCATCTCCGTGCGGGACGTGGAAGTGGTCCGCGAAGAAGGGGGGCGCCCGCGCGCGGTGCTCTCCGGCCGCGCACAAGAGGTCGCGCGGGAGATGGGCGTGACGGAGGTGCCGGTCTCTCTGTCCCACACGGCCACGGACGCCATCGCCTGCGCCATGGCGCTCACGGCTGACGCTGTCCGCAAGCAAGAGCCGAAGCTCTCGCCTGATGAAGAACTGGCGCAGCAGTTCAAAGGCGCCCGGGCCATGTTGGATGATCTGCCGTGACGCATCGCGCAGCATCTTCTGTCAAGGTGGTCCGCTTCCCCTCTGAGCGGCTCGCGTCAGCGCTGCCGCTCCCGGCGGCGGATGCGGACAAATGCACGCGCGGCAAGCTCACGGTCATCGGCGGATCGGATGCGTATCCGGGCTCGGTCTGCTTGGCTTCGAAGGCGGGGCTCTATGGGGGCGCGGGATACGTGGCCTGTGCCTGCAGCGCCGCTGCCGTGCCGATTCTGCGCGCGTTCGCGCCCTCGTGCGTGGTGCGCGTTTGGGAGGGCGCAGACGCGACGGTGCTCAAGCTGGATGCGCAGGACGGGCGGCATCCCCAGGCCTGCGCCATGGGTTGCGGGATGGCCTCTGATGGGGGCTTCCAGGATGCGCTGGTGGCGCAGATGATCGATGGATGCGCAGCTCCGCTCTTGTTGGATGGCGGCGCTTTGCGAACCCTCGCCGAACGCGGGCTTTCTGAGCCCTTGCAGGCGCGCGGGCGGGCGGGACGGCAGACGGTGCTCACGCCGCACGGGGGAGAGGCGGCCGCCCTTGCCCGGGCGGTGGGCATCCCGGTGCCCGGCCGCCATGCGCCCGAACAAGAGCTGGCTGCCTTCGCGGCGGCCCTTGCGGAGGCCTTCGCCGCGCACGTGCTCCTCAAAGGCCCGGTGTCGTTCATTGCTTCGCCTGCTTCAGCAGAGGTCTTCCTCATGGATCGAGGCACGCCTGCGCTCGCGAAAGCGGGCACCGGGGATGTGCTGGTGGGCGTGGTGGGCGCGCTCTTGGCGCAAGGGCTGCATCCGGCCACGGCTTGCGTGATGGGCGCCACCGTGCACGCCGAAGCAGGACGCGCGGCCGCAGAGGAGCGGGGCGTCATCAGCGTGACGGCAGAAGACGTCCTGGAGGCGCTTCCGTGCGCTTTCCAAGCTCTCTGACGGCAGCGGTCTTGCGGCTGTCTCTGCCGCTAGCGCATCTACCTGAAACGGACCTGAAGCAGGAGCGTTGATTCTGTGAGGATACGCGAACGCGTGTTCAGGGGCGTATAATGCGAAAGCAATGCATGCTGGATACACATATGATGAGGGCAACCATGCCGGCTCCGGTTCGGGCATCAAGCTGAAGGCATCCGAGCCGTTGTCACCGAATGCGTTCGTGCAGATCCCAGCCGAGGTCGTTCCTGTCCAGACCACGGTCCAGACGCCCATCAGCCGTCAGAAGAGGATGCGCGTCCCGCGCGGTGGCAGCGTGGAGCGGCCGGTCCAGCGCACGCCACGCCGCGCTGCTGATTCCATGCGCCTTGACGAGACGCCTTCCGCTCCGCTCTCGCCTTCGTTGCACATCTTCTTGGAACCTGACCCTGAAGAAGAAGCGCCGATCCAGGAGGAAGAACCGGAAAGCCTCGCGCAGTTCGTCTCCAGCTTCCCTAAGATCCCGAACGGCCTCATCTTCCAAACGCCGGAAGGTGATGACGAAGACGAAGCCAGCGCTTCCGAAGACGCGGCGCATGAGGAAGATGCAGGCAGCTTTGACCAGCTTGACGATGAAGGCACGCGCACCATCCGGCTCGACGAAGGAGAGCTGCCGGGTGCTGCACCGTGGCGGGGCGGCGGAGCAGTCGTGCGCAGCGACCCCCGTGCGGCAGAGCGGCGCCGCACGCGCGCTGCGGCGGCTTCTGAGCGCTTGGTGCCTGACGGCAACCCGCGCTTTGAGAAGATGATCAAGGACGCAACGGCCCAGCGGACCGGACTGCAGTCTGTGGCGCGCCCAGCAGCGCCCAGCGTGTTCGAGGGCAAAGGCGCAGGTGCGGGCATCCGTGCGGGTCAAGGCGCTTTCGCCGGTGCCGCGGCGGCCTCGTTCGGGCGCACCTCTGGTCCGTTGTCCGCCTCTGTGCCCGAGCGTCCCGGTCCGTTCTCTGCGTGCAGGCCCGCTGCCAACACGGGCATGTCCGTGAACGCGCCTTCCGCCTCAGGCTCCCTCGGTCCGCGCATGGCGGCATCCGCTGCCGCGCCCGCGCGTCCGTATGGAGCACCGGGGCGCACTTCGCGCTTGAACATTCCCAAGCCATTGCTGCCCACTTCGGGGCCCATCCCTCTGAAGCCCGCAGGCGCTGTTGCGGGGGCGGCTCCGGCCACCGGTTCGCTCATGCCCACGCCGGGCAAGCCGCTCTTGGATCCGCACGCCATCGAGGAGAGCACCATTTTCGACGAGCCGCCCGTTCCCATCCATGAGGGCATGAAGGATGCCGACAAGAGCAGATCCAAGGGGCGCACGCTCATCATCGTTTTCTTGCTTCTGGTCATCGCAGCCCTGGTGGGCGGATTCATCTTCTTCAGCAGCCATGGCAGCATCACCATCCCCGAGATCAACATCACCACCACCGACCGTGGGACTTCGGGCTCTTCTGACGAGAGTGGATCCTCTTCCACATCCGACCAGTCCTCCGCTTCGGGGGAGGACGGCAATGCCGCTCCTGTCACCGGTGCGGGCACGGTCACGTACAAGTACACGGCGAAGACGCCCGGCGGCGTGGAGTACAACGTTGAGGAGAGCACCACGTTCGATGCCCAAGGCAACTGCACGTTCACCACCATGAAGATGCAGTTCCCATCGGATGCTGCGGCGAAGGACTTCACGGACGATCTGGCGCGCGACCTGGGCTCCAAGTACACGTTGGACAGCCTGAACGGCGCGAATGCCACGGTCACGGTGGACAACAGCGCGCTGGGGCTCAACCGGGAGGATTATGAGAACGCGCTCCGCTACAGCGTGGATGACCTGGTCATCCTGAAGAAGTGATGCGGATGCGCCTTGGCCAGGAAAGGGTCGCATCACGGCCTTCTTTCTGATATCATACAAAAAACACACATTCTCAAAACGAACCATCAACGAATGAGGAGAATGCAACTTGCGCATGGGCAGCACAGCCAGCACTCGCACAAGGGTCCAACTTGCAGCTGAAAGGCGAGCTCATGCTCGCCGTGCGCTGCGCGCGAAGATGACAGGGGCGCTCTTGCTCCTGTTGTCCATGATGCTCGTCGTTTTCGCGGTGCCCTGTTTCGCAGCCAGCATCTGGGATGAAGGCCTCACTTCGCAGCGAGGTGCCACGGTGTTCGCTGGCCCCATCAATGACAACGCGTATCAGGATGAAGTCTCCGAAGAGCCAACGCAGGATGCTGGAGCAGCATCCGCCGATGAAGGCGCGGCCATGTCGGTGCGCGCGGCTTCCAAAGTGAACGCTTCGGTCACGGAGACCACGGGCCCCGGCATCGCGCTGGATGATGAAGCGGTCACCGCTGCCAAGAAGCGCGTCCAGGCGGTCACTGCTGCCACGGCTGAGCGGAACGCCGTCATCGGCGCCATCTCCGTCAATCAGCCCGCGCAGCCTGATCGCACGTTGGAGCTTCTGTGCGGCACGTTCGCGCTGCTGGTCTCTTTCCTTCTGGGCATCGTGGGCATGCGCTCCATCGTCAGAGCTCGTCGGATGCGCGCTGCCCTGGCTTCATACTCCTACGGGAATGCTCTGAAAGCATGACATCCTCGCGCACGATAGGACTTCCATGACAAGCCCTGATGACGATCTGATCTCCCTTGACGATCTTTTCGCTGCTGTCGGCGTCAGCGCATCCGCTGGCGATGCATCGGCGGCTCCTGCCACAAAGGCGCAGGATTCGAAAGACACCACCGAGCAGGACCTGCTGACCGCGCTCGGCATCTCGCAGACAGCGGCTTGTGAAAAGCGAACGGCCGCGGCCGCCAGCGTTGATGGGCTGGCACCGGAGGAGTCCCAGCAGAGCGGGTCTCAAGCCGACCGCGCACGCCAATGGCGGCAGGAGCTGCAGGCTGCTGGCGGACAGCCTGCAGCGGCTCCGGTCACGGCAGCGCAACCCGCTCAGGCCAGCGTCTCCGCACTGCCTTCGCTCTCTTCAGGCTCCATCCAGCCTTTCGGTGCTGCCGCGCAACCTGCGCGCATCGGTGTTCTGGAAGGTTCGGCCCAGCCGCAAGCGCAACAGCAGCCTCAGCCCGTTCAAGGGATGGGGCAGTCCGGTGCCGGTGCAGGCGTCCCTCTGGGCCAGGGCGGTGTGCCTTTCCCGCAGCAGGCGCAGGGTCAGCAGCAGGTGCCTGTCGCTCAAGGCGTGCAGCAAGCGCCTCGGTCAGCGCTCCAGCAGGCCCAGCAGATGCCGTTGCAGCCGCTGCAGCCGGTGGATGCAGCGACGGGCTCCATCCAGCCCATGCAGCAGTCACCGCTTCCTCATCAGGCATTGCAGCAGCAGACGCTGGAGAGTGCGCCGCTGCAGCCGCTCGAGCGCGCGTCTGCAGCGTCATCGGTTCCGGTGGTGGATCAAGCGGCTTCGCAGCAAAGGATGCAACAGCCGATCCCGGGCGCTGCTCCGCAGCAGAGGGCGCAACCGTTCCAGCCCGCTGTCGTCGCTCCGTGGCAGCAGCAGATGGCCCAGCAGGTCAGCGCCGCGCATGCTGCGGCAGCTGTGGACAGCGCATCCGCAGATGCGCAGGCTCAAGTCGCACCGCCGGTCCAGGCTGTATCTCAGATCTCCGCTCAAACCCAGCCTCAGCCTTCAGCGCAGCCTCTGCCGGAGCAGCCGGCAACGCTTGCTGCGCAAGGGGAGGACGCTGATGCCCTTCAGGCTGCGCAGTTCGCTCAAGCGTCGGAGATGCCGGCCCCCTCTCCGGCTGCCATGGCTTCGGTTCCTGAAGGAGCGCAGACGCAACAGATGCCCCAGGCCGTTGCCGGGCCCGCTGCAGAAACTGCTTTCCAGCAGCCTTCGTTCGCTCCGCCCACTCCTGCTGCGCCCAGCATGCCGGCCGCTCCGCCCTATGTCGAACCGGTCATCCAGCCTCCTACGGGTGAAGCCCTGGAGGACCTGGAGCGCGGGCAAGCTTCTTCGAGAGTGGCGCAGATCGTGGGAGCCATCCTGATTCTCATCGCCACCGTGTGCGTTGCGTTCGCCATTTGCCTGCTCACTGGCGTCATCGATCTTTCGGCTATCAATTCGAACCCGGCGGCCCAGTCTTCTTCTTCTGATTCGCAGCTTTCCAGCCAGGCGTCTCCCAGCGCAACTGGTTCGAGTGATGGCGGCACGACCGATCAGCCGGCCATGACGTCGCAGTCGGGGAGCAAGTCGGGCCAAGTGGTCTATTCGTACGTGGTGCGCGGCGTCGATGGCGGCACGCATGAGGCGATGGAGACGGCCACGTTCAATGAAGACGGCAAGCTCACCTCCAGCACGCTGGAGATCAAGGCGGAATCCCAGATGGATGCTGAGAAGCTGTTGGACCAGCTGAAGCAGGAATTCGGTGAGAGCTTGACCGAAGGGGAGGCCACAGAGAATGGCGTCACCTGCACGGTGGTGCTCCCGCGCGATGACCTTGACCGGGATTCCTACACCGAGCTGCTCTCCACCAACGCCCCCGAATTCAAGATCATCTCCCAATGACATGATGTGCAGAAGGGGCGCCCAAATCGCACCCGCAGCATGCAGATGTGCATAAGGGACGTTCCAAATTGCACATAGGAAAAGATCATCTGCAAAGAATGGGAATTCCTATGTGCGATTTGGGACGTCCCTTTTGCACATCAGGCATGAAAAAGGCCCGCCGGAGCGGGCCTTTTCGAGTGCTTGATAAGCCTTGAGGCTTATTCGCCAGCGCGAGAAGCGGCGAACTTCTCAACGGTGCTGACGAAAGTGTTGTACAGATCAGGGGAGATCAGCACGGTGGACACCTGGCCGTCAGTGATCATGACCTTGACCTTCTGGTCCTTCACGATGTCGATCAGCTCGGATTCAGACATGCGGTCGATCTCAGACTTGGTGACCATCCAGTCGTTCAGGCTTTGCAGGCGTGGGAGATTCAGTCCCTCATTCATGTAGCTGCTCCTTCTCACGTAAACGTTCGGCAAGCAATCCATGCCTGCACACGGTCTTTTTGAATTATAGTCAATAATCCACTGAATGCTACGCAAACTTGGAAAAACATTGCGGAGACCCTGTGAAGGCCCGAGGCGAAGGAGCGGACATGGCAGCAGATGGCGAACGGATGGGCGCATCCGCGCAGCGCACGTTGGAAGAGGCGGCCCAGCGCGCAGACGCGCTCCGGCAAGAGATAGAACGGAACACCTACCTTTACTACGCTTTGGATGCTCCGGAGATATCGGATGCGGCCTATGATTCGCTCATGCGCGAGCTGCGCAGCCTCGAAGCGGCTTATCCGCAGCTGGCCACGGATGACAGTCCCACCAAGCGCGTGGGCGGGTATGTGGAGAAGCAGTTCACGCCAGTGCGCCATGCGGAGCGCATGTATTCGCTGGACAACGCCATGGATGAGGCGGAGCTCATCGAATGGATGCGCGGCATCGAAGAACTCTACGGGCACTTGCCGGCGCTGTGCTGTGAACTGAAGATCGACGGCTCCTCCATCGCGCTCACGTGCCGTGGGGGTCTTCTGGTGCAGGCTGCCACGCGCGGGGATGGCACCACCGGCGAGGACGTCACGGCGAACGTCATGAACGTGAAGGACATCCCGCGCGCGCTCAGGCCGGGATCGCTTGACGTGGCCGCTGACCCGGATGCGCCCCTTGAGGTGCGCGGTGAGATCTACATGCCCAAAGCCAGCTTCGAAGCGCTGAACCGCGAAGCGGAGGCTGAGGGGCGCAAGCCCTTCGCCAATCCGCGCAACGCTGCCGCGGGGTCTTTGCGCCAGAAAGACCCCGCCATCACCGCATCGCGCGACCTGGCCACGTTCCTCTATGCCATCTCGGACAATGCGGCGCTCAAGCTGAAAGGGCAATGGGAGCTGTTGCAGTGGCTGAAGGAAGCGGGCTTCCATGTGAACCCGGATGTGCAGCTCTGCCAGAGCCGGGAAGAGGTCCTGGCGTTCTGTGCCGCGTCCCTGGAGAAGCGCGGGAGCCTGCCGTACGAGATAGACGGCGTGGTGGTGAAAGTGAACGATTTCGCGCTGCAAGATGCGGCGGGCTTCACTTCGCGCGCGCCGAAATGGGCCATCGCTTTCAAGTTTCCCCCGGAGGAGAAGACCACGCTCTTGCGCGCCATCACCGTGCAGGTGGGCCGCACGGGCGTCCTCACGCCGGTGGCCGAACTGGAGCCGGTGGCAGTGGCGGGATCAGTGGTGGCGCGCGCCACGCTGCACAATGAGGATGAAGTGCACCGCAAGGACGTGCGCGTGGGGGACACGGTCATCGTGCGCAAAGCAGGTGACGTCATCCCGGAGGTCCTGGGGCCGGTCATCACGCTCCGCCCTGAAGGCGCGCTCCCGTGGGAGGCGCCGAAGACGTGCCCCAGCTGCGGCAGCCGCGTCATCCGCGAGGAGGGGGAGGCGCAGCTCAGGTGCGTCTCCATCGACTGCCCGGCGCAAGCCTTGGAGCGGCTGCTCCACTGGGTGAGCCGGGACGCCATGGACATCGACGGCATGGGGGAGGAAATCGTGGGGCGCCTGGTGGAAGTGGGCCGCATGAGCGATGTGGCGGATTTCTACTCCCTCACTGAAGAAGAGCTTGCGTGCCTGAAGATGGGCCGCACGAACAAGGAAGGGGAGGCCATCACGCTGGGCCACACGGTGGCGGCGAAGCTCATCAGCGCCATCGAAGCGTCCAAGGAGCGCGATTTCGCGCGCGTGGTGTGCGGTCTGGGCATCCGGCACATCGGCAAGAACACGGCGGCCCAGCTGGTGGAGGTCTACCCCTCCATGGAAGCGCTCAAGGATGCCAGCGAAGAGGAACTCACCGCCGTCCACGGCATCGGTGAGCGCGCAGCAGCCAGCATCTGGGCGTTTCTGCGCACGCCGGACAATGTGGATGTCATCAACCGCCTGGAGCGCGCGGGCGTGGCCATGGCAGCCATCCGCATGGAGGGGGAGGACAGGGCGCAGACGCTGGCCGGGCTCACGTTCGTGCTCACGGGCACGTTGACGGAGCTGCGCATGTCGCGCGACGAGGCGGCGGATGCGCTCAAGGCTTACGGCGCGAAGGTCTCCTCCAGCGTGTCCAAGAAGACCTCCTTCGTGGCCGTGGGCGACAATCCCGGTTCGAAGTACGACAAGGCGGTGAAGCTGGGCGTGCCGGTGCTGGATGAGGCGCAGCTGAAGGCCGTGTTGGACACGGGCGAGCCGCCTGTCATATAATGCAGCGTTCAAGAACGAACTGGAACACGTTGCCCACGGCGTCCAGGATCCGCTGATCCTGCGCCCTGAGAGGATCGGTTGGCCTGTCATCGCCCATGGCTTCGCGGCACGGAAATCCACGTGACAGATCGGCATCGGACGTGCCGCGCCATTCACGCAGCGTGCGCCACGTCCAGTTGGCGGGGTCCCCACGGTCTTCGAAAGAGGAAGCGCCGCAGACCGCTGACGCCCCTTCGGTCCGAGCGGAACGCTCGCCCCGCGCAGTCCAGAGGAAGTCTTCCGTCCACAAGCGGGGCGCGCATGACTCGGCCGATCTTGGCCGCGCGCCGGCCCATTCAGCGGACGTCATCCGCAGCCGCACGGCAGCGTCCCGCCCGTCCCGGGCCTCGGCCGCTCCCGGCTCAGCAGCAGAGGACGACGCCTATGAGCGTCTGAGGCGCAAGGATGGCAGCGCTGGCCATGCGCGCAGCTACACCTCTGAGCCGGCGGACCTTGATTCGAACGTGCGCGCAGCCTCGCGCAAGAAGCGTCGGCGTCGGAAGATCTTGGTCGGCACGCTGGTGTCCGTCCTGTCCGTCCTGGTCATCGGGGCGGGCGCGGCGTTCGCTTACATCTATTCCATCAATGAGAACCTGCAGAGCCGCGTGGATGACGCGCTCCTCTCCGTGCTGCAACCGGTGGACACGCCCACCGATCCGTTCTACGTGCTGCTGCTGGGAACGGACGGCTCGGCCCAGCGCGAGGCTGAAGAGGGTCTGGACGAAGGATCGTATCGCAGCGACTCCATGATGCTGGCGCGGGTGGACCCGCAAGGCAAGAAAGCGGCCATCATCTCCATCCCGCGAGACACCCAGGTCGCCATTCCCGGTCATGGCGAACAGAAGATCAATGCGGCCCTCGCGTTCGGCGGCCCCTCCTTGGCAGTGCAGACGGTCTCCCGCCTGGCAGGGGTGCCCATCACCCATTATGCCGAAGTGAACTTCGATGGATTCTCGGCGGTGGTGGATGCGCTCGGGGGCATCGAAGTGGACGTGCCCATCCCCATCGATGACGATGAGGCGGGCGGCTCTTTGGAGGCGGGAGAACAGGTGCTGGACGGCGCGGGCGCGCTGATCTTGTGCCGCACGCGCCACACCTACGATGATTATGGCGCGGGAGACCTGTACCGGGCTGCCAACCAGCGCATGGTGATCTCCGCCATTGCGCAGAAGATGCTCGCGGCTGATCCGTTCAGCTTGAGCGGTTCGGTCAGTTCGCTCTCCCAATACATCACCACGGATCTTGACGTGGCTGCCATCGTGGGCATCGCCCAGAGCATGCGCGGCATAGACGCGGTCGAAGACATCTACACGGCCGTGGCGCCCACCACCTCCGAATACAAGGACGGCGTCTGGTACGAGATCTTGGATCAGGCCGAATGGAAGGACATGATCCGCCGCATGGACGCGGGGCTGCCTCCGGTGGCGAACGGCGAGGTGGACCTGAGCACTGGCACCATTCTGTCCTCGGCGGGCGGCGAATCCGAGGGCAGCACCTACAAGGTGAACAAGGGCACTTCTTTGCGCGTGCGCAACGGCAGCGGCGTGAACGGTGTGTGCGAGGAAGCCCAGAAGAAGCTCCAGAAGATGGGGTATGAGCTGATCAACACCGGCAATGCGGACAACTTCGATTACACCGAGACGCTGGTCATCTACAAAAAGGACTCGCAGGCATCTGAAGCGCAGGCCATCGCGAACGCGCTGGGCGGCAAGCCTGAGAAGGATGATGGCGCATTCCTCTTCGAGAGCGATTTCCTCATCGTCATCGGCTCTGACTGGCAGTCCTGATCTTCTTCGTCGGGACGGTCCTGGCGTCCGATGTGCGATCCGATATATATTCACATGAGAATATAACCTTTTGAAGATATTATGTACATTCAAGAATATATATGTGCTACGCTTCAGATCGTGATGGCGAAGGAGGCCTGTCCCCTCAGGGCTCCTCCGCGAAGACGAATCGCAAGGAGGAAACGTGAAAGCATCGTTCAAGAAGGTGACCGCCAGCGCTGCCGCCCTGGCCTTGACGGCCACTGTGGCCCTCGCGGGCTGCACGGGGCAGAGCGCATCCAGCGCGAGCTCTGCGGCGGAGAGCTCCGACGCTGCCGAGAGCGGCGTGGAGCTGCAGATCTTCGCAGCCAATTCGCTGTCGAAGGCCATGGAGGAGGTCCAGGCCATCTACGCCGAGCAGACCGGGGTCGCCTTCGCCGACACCCAGTACGAGGCGTCCGGCACGCTGAATGAGATGCTGGGCGGCGGCGCCTACGCCGACGCGCTCATCACGGCCTCCAAAGCCACCATGGACACTGCGGTGAAAGAGGGCTATGTGGACGATTCCACGCGTTTCGACATGTTCACGAACGATCTGGTCATTGTGTCCGCGCTGGATTCTTCGCTGGAGAACGTGACCCTGGAGGACATCGCTTCTGGAGACTACACGCTGGCCGTGGGAGACGCATCCGTTCCGGCTGGCAACTATGCCAAGCAGTCCCTGTCCACCACCACGCCGCCTTGCTGGATCAGCGCTGATGGCGCCATCGGCGCGGAAAGCGCCGGCAAGGACGGCACGTTCGACGGCACGCCGCTTGCGGGCAAGGTCACGGAAGGCTCCAGCGTGGGCAACGTCTGCAATTATGCGAACTCCGGTGACGTGGATCTGGCCATGGTGTACAGCTCTGACGTGTACCGCTTCGGCAACGTGAAGACGGTGGGCGTGGCCCCGAACGACACCCACAAGGCCATCCTGTACCCGGCCGCGGTGTGCGTTGATTCTGCCTATCCTGAGGAGACCGAAGCTTTCCTGCAGTGGTGCTTCACCAACGAAGACGCCATCAAGGTTTGGCAGGAATGGGGCTTTGAAATGGCATAGGCGCTCCGATCCGGAGTCGAGAATCGCGTATCATCGTTCCTGATGACCAGCTTCAAGAAAATAGCAGCTCTGGCAGCGGCGCTCCTGTTCGTGGGGGCGCTGCTGCCGTGCGTTGCGCTGGCGGAAGACGCCTATGAGGTGGTGGTCTCCGAAGGGGCGGACGCGGCCAAGATAGAGGGCGCCACCTTCGCAGTGGATGGATTCTCCCGTGCGCAGAAGGGCTCTGCCAACGAGCGCGGCGGCCAGGACATCGGCTACAACTACTATACGGGCGGGAGCGCTGATGCGGCCGTGGCGCTCGTGTTCGCAGACGGGGTCATCTGTTACGTCCCACAGAGCTTGCATGCTCTGTGCGACGTGTCGGATTCCACGTCCCGCGAAGAGCTCAAGGCCTATTTCCTGGCATTGGATGCGGCGGCTGACAAGGGGAGCGGCGCCATCGCCGCTGATGCGGCGTGGGAATTCACCAGCGAACGCACGGCTGCATTCGCTGGTCTTGACATCACGTTCGGGCTGGATGTGGACGGCAGTTTCTACACCGGCATGCTGCCGGCAGGGGGCCAGGCTGACCCCGATTGGACCGTCTTGCGGCCAGACCATGCGGACATCCTCACCATCGCGGATCCGGGGGACGTGGCCATCCAAATGCCCGCCACCGGCTTGGCGGCTTTCTTCGAATTCTTGGCCGGCATTGATCTGAGCCCGCTTTGGGTCACGCTCAAGACCACGGGCTGCGCCATCGTGCTCATCTTCGTGCTGGGCTTGGCAGCCGCGTACTTCACCATGCGCATCCCGAAGCGCGCGCAAGACATCTTCGACACCATCTTCACCATCCCCATGGTGCTGCCGCCCACCGTCTGCGGCTTCCTGCTGCTGTTGCTGCTGGGCCGCAACACCGCCGTGGGCCAATGGTTCATCGACATCGGCTTCCCGCTCATCTTCTCTTGGCCGGCCACGGTCATCGCGGCCACGGTGGTGGCGTTCCCGCTGATGTACCGCTCCAGCCGGGGCGCGTTCGAGAACCTGGACCCGAACATGTTGGATGCGGCGCGCACCTTGGGCTGGTCGAACGCGCGCATCTTCTTCCGTCTCATGATCCCGCTCACCTGGAGCTCCATCGCGGCGGCCACGGTGCTGGCGTTCGCGCGCGCCTTGGGCGAATTCGGCGCCACGCTGTTCTTGGCAGGCAACTACGTGGGCATCACGCGCACCATTCCCATCGCCATCTACTTCGAATGGATGAGCGGCAACACGGATGTGGCCATCTTCTGGACGGTGGTCATCCTCATCTTCTCGTTCGCGGTCATCCTGTTCATCAATCTATGGGGCAGGCGCACCACGCGCTACCGGAAGCGGGGTGATGGGTGATGGCGTTGGAAGCGCGCATCCGCAAGGACTTCGGCAGCTTCTGTCTGGATGTGGACATCCAGGCCGGCGCTGAGACGCTGGGATTTCTGGGTGCGTCCGGCTGTGGGAAATCGCTCACCATGCGCTGCATCGCGGGGATCGAACGGCCTGATGAGGGCTATATCAAGGTGGACGGGCGCGTGTTCTACGATTCTGCGGCGGGGATCAACCTCACGCCGCAGGAGCGCAAGACCGCGCTCCTGTTCCAGAACTACATGCTGTTCCCCAACATGACCATCGAGCAGAACGTGGCCGCGGGCATCGGACGGGAGGTGCCGAAGGCGGAAGCGGCGGCCATCGTGGAACGTGAGCTGGCGCGCTTCAGCCTCGCCGGGTTCCAGAAGCGCTACCCCGCGCAGCTCTCCGGCGGCCAGCAGCAGCGCGTGGCCTTGGCGCGCATGCTGGCGGCCAAGCCCGACATCCTTATGCTGGATGAGCCGTTCAGCGCGCTGGATTCACACTTGAAGGGCGTGCTGGAACAGAATCTGGTGGACCTGTTCGCCGCCTTCGAGGGCACGGTGCTCTACGTGAGCCATGACATAGATGAGGCGCTTCGTTTCTGTGATCGCATCGCGGTGGTGGACAAAGGGCGCATCCTTGAGGTGGACACCGCCGATGAACTGGTGAACGATCCGAAATCTGAGGCCGCGCTCAAGCTTTCCGGGTGCAAGAACGCCGTTGCGTATGCGAAGTCGGGCCCGCGTGAGGTATGGGTCCCGCGCTGGGGCGTTCATGTGGGCACCGAAGAGGAGGTCCCGTTCGAGACAGGCGTGCTGGGCGTGCGCGCGTTCTTCTTGGAACGCGCCGCGGGGCCAGGGGAGAACTGCTACCGGATGCGGGTCGATCGCGTGAGCGATTCGCGGTTCGATCGATCGGTGCTCTTGGCATTCGTCGATCGCGCAGAGCAGGACTGTGCCACGGTCAGCCGGGAAGACGACGAGATGCGCTTTCTGCATCAGCATCTGTTCTGGCGCGTGGACAAGCTGGCGTGCCCGGAAGATGGGCTGCCGCGCGTGGGCGATGAGCTCTGGATCCGCATTCCGAAGGGCCGCATCTATCTGGTCTCAGGCTGAACGTGCGAATCCTTCGCAGTTGTATATAATCTCAACCATGAACAGCAGCGGACCGAAAGGCACTCCGTGAAAGACTCGCACGGCAGAGTGATAGATTATCTGCGCATCTCGCTCACTGATCGGTGCAACTTCCGGTGCATCTATTGCATGCCCGAAGAGGGCGTCTGTCAGATGAGCCACGATGAGATCCTGTCTCTTGAAGAGATCGAACGCTTGGTGGCCATTGCGGCTGAGCATGGCATCAAGAGCGTGCGTCTCACCGGCGGTGAACCGCTCGTGCGCAAGGGCGTGGAAGACCTCATCAGCTCCATCACGCGCATGCCGGGGATAGAGAACGTCTCCATGACCACGAACGGTGTTCTGCTGCCGAAGATGGCCGACGGCCTGAAAGCGGCGGGGCTCTCGCGGGTGAACATCTCGCTGGACACGCTTGACCCGCAGCAATTCCGGGAGGTCACGCGCGTGGGGCGTCTGGAAGACACGCTCGCGGGCATCGATGCGGCGCTGGAGGTGGGCTTCAGCCCCGTGAAGGTGAACGCCGTCACGGTGCGACGCCTGGACCAGGACTTCCTGGGCTTCGCGAAGCTCTCTGTGGACCGTCCGCTGCATGTGCGCTTCATCGAATACATGCCTTTGGGCCAAGAGGCGGGGGATGGCCTTGCGGGTTGGGGCAAGGAGGACGTCATCTCCAGCCAGGAGCTTTTAGAGCGCATCAATGCGGATGCGGTGGCTGCTGGGATGGAGCCGCTCGCGCCTGCGGACAAGAACCCGCTCGGGTGGGGTCCGGCAAAGTACATGGCGTTCCCGGGCGCCCAGGGCACCGTCGGGTTCATATCGCCGCTGTCCCGCCATTTCTGCAGCGAATGCAACCGCTTGCGCTTGACGGCTGACGGGAAGATCCGCCCGTGCCTGTTCTCGGATGAAGAATACGACGTGCGCGCGGCTCTCCGCGCGGGGGATGATGCCCAGGTGGCGCGCGTGCTCTTGCAGGCCTTGGGCGCGAAGCCGGACGAGCATCATGATAAGGTGGGCACCGAACGCAACATGAGCGCCATAGGAGGCTGATCGTGGAACTCACGCACATAGACTCAAAGGGCGACGTCCGGATGGTGGACGTGTCCCAGAAAGCTGACACGGAACGCATCGCGGTGGCAGAGGGGTTCATCTTCATGCACCCTGAAACGCTGGATCTCATCACGTCCGGTGAGGCGGCGAAAGGAGACGTGCTGGCCTGCGCGCGCGTGGCGGGCGTCATGGGCGCGAAGCGCACGTCTGACCTGATCCCCATGTGCCACCCGCTGAACATCACGAAAGCGAAAGTGGAGCTGGAGCCGGTCCGGACAGGAGAGCGCGAAGACGGGCGCGTGGGAATCCATGTCATCACCACCTGCGGCGTCACCGGCAAGACGGGGATCGAGATGGAGGCGCTCACGGCGGCGTCCGTGGCCTGCCTCACCATCTACGACATGTGCAAGGCGGTGGACCGCGGCATGGAGATCTGTGACGTGCGCCTCCTCAAGAAAGACGGCGGCAAGAGCGGCCTCTGGACCCGCTGACCCGAGCGCACGCAAAAGGAACGTCCCTTTTGCACATTCCTGACGCGGCATTCGCGTGATTCGTGACACCCTTTCGCGCAGGGGGAATCTGACAGACTGGTTTCCCTTGCATCCGCACCGGCGCTGCCCGCGGGCGCGTTCGCTACCATGCTCGTTAAGGGCGAATCTGCAAGGAGGCATCATGGACAAGCGAACGCGGATCATCTGCACGATGGGCCCGGCGGTGGACGACGACGAGACGCTGCGCGCGTTGGTGGACGCGGGCATGGACGTGGCGCGTCTGAACTTCTCTCACGGCACCCATGCGGAACATGCGGAGCGCATCAGGCGCATCAAACGCGTCCGCGAAGAGGCGTGCACGCCCACGGCCATCATGCTGGACACGAAGGGCCCTGAGATCCGCATCGGCGCGCTAGAGGCGCCCGTCACGCTGGAGCAAGGCCAAGAGGTCATCCTGGTGCCAGAGGATCAGGCGCGGCCAGGTGCGCTTCCGCAGACTTATGCCGATCTTGCCCGTTACGTGCACGCGGGGGACCAGATCCTTTTGGATGACGGCCTCATCGGGCTTTCCATCACGGCAACGGAAGGCGCGGACGTCATCTGCCAGGTGGTGGACCCGGGTGAGCTCAAGTCTCGGAAATCCCTCAACGTACCGGGCGTGTCCATCCCGTTCCCGCCCATCACCGAACAGGATGAGAAGGATATCGCCTTCGGCATCCAGCAAGGCGTGGATTTCGTGGCGCTCTCGTTCGTGAAATCCGCGGAGGCCGTGCGCCGGGCGCGCGCGTTCATCCAAAGCTGCACGGACGAACATGTGGGCATCATCGCCAAGATAGAGAACGCGGACGCGGTGGCGAACGTGGATGGGATCATCAAAGCAGCGGACGCGGTCATGGTGGCGCGCGGGGATCTGGGCGTGGAGGTGCCGGAGTACGAGGTGCCGCATCTGCAGAAGCGCATCATTCGCGCCTGCAATGCCGAACACAAGCCCGTCATCATCGCCACGCAGATGCTGGAATCCATGACGGCCAACCCGCGCCCCACACGGGCTGAGGCCACGGACGTGGCGAACGCCATCTATGACGGCGCTGATTGCGTGATGCTCTCTGGCGAGACGGCTGCGGGCAAGCACC
The DNA here is from genome assembly GCA_947650915.1 of uncultured Eggerthellaceae bacterium. Lineage (GTDB taxonomy): Bacteria > Actinomycetota > Coriobacteriia > Coriobacteriales > Eggerthellaceae > MGBC163016. Next base: position 45,193 of record CANSWY010000003.1, read on the forward strand.
CGCTGGAAGCGGTCACCGTCATGCGCAAGATAGCCGAAGTGACAGAAGCAAACAGGTACGAGGATGGTTTCAAGCCTCAGGAAGACGCGGGGCTCAAGAGCGTTTCCCATGCCGTGGGCATAGCCGCGGTGCAGACGGCGCTGGACATACATGCGCGCTGCATCGTGTGTCCCACCATGACGGGCCGCTCTGCGCGCCTCATCTCCTCCCTCCGGCCGCCCGTGCCCATCTACGCCGTGTCCCCCAATCGGCGCGTCATGCGCTCCATGCAGCTGTTCTGGGGCGTTGCGCCCATGCTGGGAGACGTTCAAGGCTCCATGAAGTCCGTGATAGATAACGCGCGGGATGTAGTCGTCGCAGCGGGGCGCCTGGAGGTGGGGGACATCGCCGTCTTCACCTGCGGCGACCGCTTCACCAGCCCTGTCAAGCACAACCCTGACGGCACTGTGGAGCGCTTCGCGCCCGCGAACGTGATGTATGTGGTGCAGATCCGTCCTGAAGAGGTGGCGGCTGCGGTGAACGAGGGCTCAGAGGATGCGCTCATGAGCTACGAGTTCTTCCGCGCAGAATCCCGCTAGCGCACTGTGGTACCATCAGCGGGTTCCAAGAGCCATGCATATCTGAAAGGGCACGTCTTATGTCAGGACATTCAAAGTGGGCCACCACCAAGCATCGCAAAGCGGCACAGGATGCGAAGCGGTCGGCGCTCTTCTCCAAGCTTTCGCGCAACATCACCGTGGCAGCGAAGGAGGGTGGAGACCCGAACCCTGACAACAACGCTTCTTTGGCGGCTGCCATCGAAAAGGCGAAGGGCTATTCGCTTCCCAAGGACAAGATCAAGACCGCCATCGACAAAGCGTTCGGTTCCGGCAAGGACGCTGCGAACTACGAGACGGTGGTGTATGAGGGGTACGGCCCGGCGGGCATCGCCGTGTACTGCGAAGCCCTGACGGACAACCGCAACCGCACCGCGGCTGACGTGCGCAGCGCCTTCTCCCATGCGGGCGGCAGCCTGGGCACCTCCGGCTCTGTGGCCTTCCAGTTCGAGAAGAAGGGCCAGATCATGGTCCCGAAGGAAGTGGAGACGGGGGATAAGAAGAACCCCACCGGCCCGAACGGCGCTGCGGCTGACGAAGACGATTTCATGATGGCCGTGGCGGAAGCCGGCGGTGACGATTACGAAGATGCCGAAGACGAGTGGATCGTCTACACCGGTCCCACTGACTTGGCGGCCGTGAAGGAAGCCCTCCATGCCCAGGGCGTGGAGACGAAGGGCGCGGAACTCACCATGATCGCGTCCAACCCCACGGAAGTGTCTTTGTCTGATGCGAAGAAGGTCATGCGTTTGGTGGACAAGCTGGAGGAGCTGGAAGACCTGCAGAACGTCTACCACACCGCCGACATCACGGATGAGATAGCCGAACAGCTGGATTAGTTTTCAGCCCATCTGTCCCAGAACGCGCGAAAGGCGCGTTTCAAATCGCGTAGGGCAACAGAATGTGCAAAAGGGACGTCCCAAATCGCACATAGGAATGCCGTTTCTTTTGGCGAAGGTCTTTTCCTATGTGCAATTTGGAACGTCCCTTTTGCACATTATGGACGCAGGGGGGGGTTAGGCGGTCAGCGTCTCCAGGGCGGCCAGCTTCACGCAGCAGCAGAACACCGAAAGCGCCTGCGCAAGCTCATCCAGCGTGGGCATGGTGGGTGCGATGCGGATGTTCGCGTCTTCCGGATCCTGTCCATAGGGCCAGGTGGCACCGGCATCCGTGAGCACTACGCCGGCCTCCCGTGCCAGGGCCACCGTGCGCTTCGCGGTTCCCGGCAGTCCCTGGAAGGACACGAAGTACCCGCCCCGCGGGTCGGTCCAGCACCCCACGCCCAAGCCGTCCAGTTCCTCTCCCAGCACGTGCTGCACCAATTCGAACTTTGGGCGCATGATGTCCGCGTGGGCCGCCATGTGGCGCGCGAGCGCATCCGCATCCGGCAGGAAGCGCGCGTGCCGCAGCTGGTTCAGCTTGTCATGGCCGATCATCTGAGAGCCACAGAGCCGCTTCGCCTCCGCCAGGTTCGCGGTGGAGGCCGCCATGGCGGAAACTCCCGCGCCCGGGAACGTGATCTTGGAGGTGCTGGCGAACTTCAGGCATCGATCGGGGTTTCCCGCCTCAATGCAGGCCCGTCTGATGTCCAGCACGCGGTCCTGCCGTCCGGCATCCGGGTGCAGGTGGTGCACGCAGTAGGCGTTGTCCCAGAAGATGCGGAAGTCTTCCGCCGCGCACTCCATGCGCGCCAGCCGGTGCACGGTCTCATCTGAATAGGTGGCGCCGGAGGGGTTGGAGTACTTCGGCACGCACCAGATGCCCTTTACGGACGCATCAGCGGCCGCCAGGCGCTCCACCTCATCCATGTCCGGGCCCCTCTCATCCATGGGCACCGCGATCATGCGGATGCCGAACTGCTCAAGGATGGCGAAGTGGCGGTCATAGCCGGGCACGGGGCAGAGGAAGGAGACTTCAGGCAGCTGCGCCCAAGGCGTGCTTCCCAAGCATCCGTGGTCCAGGCAGCGCGCGATGGCGTCATGCATCACGGTCAAGGAGGCGTTCCCGAACACGAAGACGTTGTCCGGTTCGTCATCCAGCAAGAGCGCCATCAGCCGCTTCGCTTCCGGGATACCGTCGATCACCCCGTAGTTGCGGCAGTCCGTGCCATCTTCGGAGAAGCAGTCCTCAGGGGTGCTCAACTGCGTCAACAGCGGCGTTGACAGGTCAAGCTGAGCTGCGGCGGGCTTGCCGCGCGCCATGTTGAGGGAAAGCCCAGCTTCGCAGAAGCCGACATAGGTGTGGCGCGCCTCTTGGAGCGCGGCCCGTCTTTGGTCTTCGGACATCTCTGCGTAGGTTGCCATGGCTGCGTCCTTTCGCCGAAACGATCCCCGTGGCCGCAGGGATCGGGCTCATCGCTTTACTGCGGTAAAGTATAATCCCTTGCTCGTTCGCACGCATCAGAAGGAGAGATTCAGATCATGGTCGAAGGAGATTTCTGGGTATTGTTCGCGATGCTCGTGTATTTCATCGTGGTGCTCACGATCGGATTCGTGTACGCGAAGCGCTCGAACTCATCCACATCCGAATACTTCATCGGAGGACGCAAGGTGGGTCCGTGGCTCACGGCGCTTTCCGCTGAGGCATCCGACATGTCCGGCTACCTCTTGATGGGCCTGCCGGGCCTGGCATACTTCACCGGCGCGTCGGATGCGGGTTGGACAGCTGTGGGCCTGGCCATCGGCACGTACCTCAACTGGAAGTTCGTGGCGAAGCGTCTGCGCATGTATTCGGTGAAGGCGGGCAACGCCATCACGCTGCCGGGCTTCTATTCAAAGCGCTTCGGGGACGACAGGAACATCGTCTCCACCATCGCCGCGCTCATCATCCTGGTGTTCTTCTGCGTGTACGTGGGCAGCTGTTTCGTGACGTGCGGCAAGCTGTTCAACACGCTCTTCGGGCTGGATTACCTCACCATGATGTGCCTGGGCGCCATCATCGTGTTCCTCTACACGCTGGTGGGAGGCTACCTTTCGGTGGTGGCCACTGATTTCGTGCAAGGCTGCCTCATGTTCTTCGCGCTGTTGGTGGTGCTGATCGGGTCCGTCACCATGGCGGGCGGGGTGGACAACGTGGTCACGTTCCTGAACACCATCCCCGGATTTCTTTCCGGCGTTGAGATCGCGGTGCCGGTGGTGGGGGAGGACGGTGCGCAGATCATGAACGACAACGCGCCCGTGTTCGACATGCCCGCCGAATACGGCATCCTCTCCATCGTGTCCATGTTGGCCTGGGGCTTGGGGTACTTCGGCATGCCGCAGGTGCTGGTGCGCTTCATGGGCATCCGTTCTGCTGAGGAGGTCAAGCAGAGCCGCATCATCGCGGTCACATGGTGCGCGGTGTCGCTGTTCGCGGCCATCTGCATCGGGTTGGTGGGACGTGCGGCCATCCCGTCCATGTTCGCCACGAATTCCGCGGCGGAGAACGTCTTCATCGTGCTGTCGCAGATCATGCTGCCCTCCTTCATGTGCGGCATCGTGGTCTCCGGCATCCTGGCGGCCTCCATGTCCTCCTCTTCTTCGTACCTCTTGATCGCAGGGTCCAGCGTGGCGGAGAACATCTTCCGTGGCGTCATCAAGAAGGACGCCACGGACGCGCAGGTCATGATCGTGGCGCGCGTGACGCTGATCGTGGTGTTCCTGATCGGCATCTTGGTGGCCGCGGATGAGAACTCCGTCATCTTCTTCGTGGTGAGCTACGCCTGGGCGGGCCTGGGCGCTTCCTTCGGGCCGCTCACCTTGTGCTGCCTCTATTGGCGGCGCACCACCATGCAGGGCGCCATCGCGGGCATGGTGGCAGGCACGGCCACGGTGCTCATCTGGCACAACCTCTTGGCACCGCTGGGCGGCATCTTCGGAATCTATGAGCTTCTGCCCGCCTTCATCGTGTCGCTTCTGGCCATCATCGTGGTGAGCAAGCTCACGCCTGAACCTGCGCCTGAGGTGCTGGAGTTGTTCGACCACTACATGGACGTCACGCCGGAGGACGAGGAACGTGCCGCGCTCACTTCCATCGAAGTGGAGAAGACGGCCGCAGAGGCGCTGGGGGACTGATGTTCTCCGGTCTTTCGGAGGCTGTTTGTTGATTTCGTGAGGCGCACAGGGAGCTGCATGTGCGCCTCAGCTTTCAGGGGCGTTCGCGCGTTCATTCGTGCTACAATTCCAAGCTTCACCGTGACGAACTGCCGAATGGCGGTCCAGATCAGAGAGGCTTGCATTTGATGAGCGATCAAACGTGCAATCTGAGCAGGCGTTCCTTCGTTCGCGGGGCGTCCGTGCTCGGGATATCCGCAGGACTTTGCTCCATCTCACCCCTCACGGCCCACGCGGCCACCGCATCTGAGAAGCAGGCGGAAGCCAACGCCGCCTTGTCCAAGCTGGATGCGGTCAATGAGAAGCTCCATCAAGCAGAGAATGATTTCGAACTGGCTGAATACGAACGCCAGTGCGCGCAAGACGCCATGGATGATGCGCAGGGCCGGATCGACGAAGCGTCCGACCGGATCGGGGACTTGCAGCTGCAGCTGGGCGAACGCGCCCGCAGCATGTACCGCACGGGCTCCTCCACCTTCATAGACCTGCTGTTGGGCGCCACCACGTTCAAGGCGTTCACCAACAACTGGGGCCTTCTGAATGACATGAACGAATCTGACGCGGAAATGGTCCAGGAGACGAAGGACCTGCGCGCGGAAGTGGAAGAGCAGAAGGCGGTCTACGCCGAACAGGAGAAGCAGGCGGCTGCGAAGGCTGACGAAGCCGAAAAGGTGAAGAACGATGCGGCTGCGCTCCAATCTGAAATGCAGGCCACCTATGATTCCTTGTCTGCTGAAGCGGCTGAGCTGGTGGCGGCGGAAGAAGCAGCGCGCCAGGAGGCTGCGGCAGCCGCGGCGGCAGGAGGAACCACGGCATCCAACAACGGTGCCTCTTCCTCCGGTTCTTTTTCCGATAAGAAGAAGCCCTCCACCAACAATTCCAGCTCGGGGGACAACCTTCCTGTCATCGGCGGACCAGATGCCGTGTCCCGTGCGTACAGCTGCATCGGCGTTCCGTACGTGTTGGGCGGCGGCGGCCCTTCCAGCTTCGATTGCTCCGGTTTCGTGAGCTACTGCCTCACGGGCCGTACCGGGCGCGTGCTGGGCACCACCTGGTCCATGGCAGGTTACCCTACGGTCAGCAATCCGCAGCCGGGAGACATCTGCTACTGGGATGGCCATGTGGGGCTGTATGTGGGCGGAGGCGGCATGGTGCACGCGTCTTTGTCCCAAGGCAAAGTGGTCAGCACCACCGTGGCGTGGAGCGAATCGGCTCTGGGTCCCTGCACCTACAAGCGCTATCGCTAAGCGTGGCATCTGGCGCGCGGTTGCGTTCTGCACCGCGCGTGCTATCATGGTGAGCCATGTTCACAGAAAAAACACTGCATCGCTCATCATTCCACGGAGGTAACAGGATCATGGTTTCTGGCACCCTTGCCAAGAGGGCTTCCGTTCTTGCGTCCTGCGCTGTCGCAGGCGCCATGGCTTTCACGCTCATGATGCCCCTTCCTGCCCATGCTGCCACGGCAGCTGAGCTGCAGGCTGAAGCCGCTGCCACGCTGGACAAGCTGGAGGCGCTCCAGGAAAAGCTGGACGCGGCATCCGCTGAATACGTGGAGGCGCTGGCTGCCCAGGAAGAGGCCCAGGGCAAGATCGAAGATGCCAACGTGCAGATCAAAGACCTGCAAGGCAAGCTCAGCGTCCGCGCTCGTGGCATGTACCGTTCCGGTTCTCTTTCCATCTTGGACGTGCTCACGTCTTCCACGTCGTTCCAGGCCTTCACCAACAATTGGGACATCCTGAACGACATGAACGAGTCTGACGCGGAAATGGTCCAGGAGACGAAGGACCTGCGCGCGGTGGTGGAAGAGCAGGAGAGGGTGGAGGCGGAGAAAGCCGCTGCGGCGGAAGAAGCCAAGACGCAGACCGAAGCGCTGGTGGATGAAGCCCAGGCCACCTATGATTCCCTCACGGCGGAAGCGGCTGAGGCTCTGGAGGCTGAGCGCCAGGCGCGTGCTGCGGCCATGCTCACCACGGTGCAGGCGAACATGGCGGCCACGGGCACGCCTTCGGGTTCCACGTCTTCGGGCGGTGGAAAAGGATCCACCAATTACTACAATGGCGCCGCCAGCTACAGTCCAGGCAATGCGGTGGCGAACGCCTATGCCATGCTGGGCCAGCCTTATGTGTCAGGCGGTGCCGCCCCGGGCGGCTTCGATTGCTCCGGCTTGGTGGGCTGGTGCATCGCCGGTGGCCGCCAGGGGAGCGACGCCTTCTATGGCGCCTGGCCGCAGACCTCTGACCCGCAACCGGGGGACGTGTGTTGGAGGGCAGGGCATGTGGGCATCTACATCGGCGGTGGCCAGATGATCCATGCCTCTGACTACGGCGTGGGCGTCATCATCGGCCCGGTGCAGTCCAACATGACCATCCATCGCCAGCCGTAGCCCTGCTTTTCCGGGTCTCGTCAGCAATGTTAAAAAAGCGCCCTTGCCGGGGCGCTTTTTCATGTCTCCACGGTTTCTTCAAAAGCGCGAAGGTCATATATGCAGATTCAGTTGAATCACCTTCATTGAATACGAAGGCGCTGCGGCCATTGATACCATGCTTGAACTGTTTGCTGAAACATACCAGTTGCTCGATCTAGGAGGATCTACGCTTGTGAGCGAGCATTCGAACGCACTGAGCAGACGGACGTTCCTTGCATCCGGGCTGGCCACCGTGGCCGGCGCGGGCATCCTTTCTGCGAACCCCATGGAAGCCTTCGCGGTCACGTCCGCTGAGAAACAGGCCGAAGCTGCGGCCACGCTGGACCGTCTCCAAGCCATGGAAGTGAAGCTTGACCAGGCATCCAATGACTACTTCACGGCGCTCTCCGAACAGGAAGCGGCGCAGGAGAAGATGGATGAGGCGCAAGTGAAGATCGACGAAGCGTCCGATCAGATCGCCGATCTGCAGGACAAGCTGGGCACCCGCGCCCGCGGCATGTACCGCTCCGGTTCGTTCTCGTTCTTGGACGTGCTCTTGTCCGCCACCACGTTCCAGGCGTTCACCACCAACTGGGACACGCTGAACCAGATGAACGAGAACGATTCCAAGATGGTGGAGGAGACCAAGGCGCTCAAGTCCGAGGTGGAAGCTCAGAAGGCGGAATACGCTGCCCAGGAAGCCGTGGCAGCCGAACAGGCCGAACAGGCCGCCGCCGTCAAGGCTGAGGCTGACCAGCTGGTCCGCGAACTGCAGGCCACCTATGACTCTCTCACGGCGGAAGCGGCCCGTTTGCTGGCCGAAGAGGAGGAAGCCCGTCGTCGTGAGGAAGAGGCGCGCGCTCGTGCTGAGGAGGAAGCGCGTCGCCGTCAGGAGCAGTCCGTCAGCGGCGGCAGCTCTTCGGTTGACAATTCCAAGGCGCAGACGGTCACTGGCAACGTGGTGGTGGATCGTGCGTACTCCCAGTACGGCAAGCCCTATGTGTGGGCGGCCGTGGGCCCCAACAGCTTCGATTGCTCCGGTTTCGTGAGCTACTGCTTGACCGGCAGCTTCTCTCGCTTGGGCACCACTTATACGTTCCTCACCTACACGGCCGTGACCGATCCGCAACCGGGGGACATCTGCGTGAATGCCCAGCATTGCGGCGTCTATGTGGGCAACGGCATGATGGTGCATGCCTCTGTGTCCCGCGGCGTGGTGGAGGCACCTGTCTGGTCATCCATGGTCTATCGTCGCTACTAGCGCCTACAGGATGTGCATAAGGGACATCCCGGATCCGCACATAGGAAACGTTGATGCTGATGTGCGAAAGGGACGTCCCAAATCGCACATAGGAACAGTCTTTCAGTGCGCAAGATTTTTCCTATGTGCAATTTGGAACGTCCCTTTTGCACATCCCTTTCGCACATCCCGGAACATCCCTTTCGCACGCGCCGTCAGCCTTGAGCCGTCTTCCTGTGGCGGTGGACTCTCAGCCGTAGGTGCGGGCATGCGTCGTGTGGGTTGCAGCCCTTCTGATATCATCTTCCGGTTGGTCACCGTTGGAGGATGAGTGAGCAGGCTCTCGAACAAGCTGGCGCGCGCGAAGCACACTGAAGAATGGATCCAGCGCCGCCTCATGATGCGCGAGGCGCAGGAGCAGCCGTTTCCGCTGGGCGACCCTGACCTCAACGCGGCCGAAGAGGGGCTTCCTGAAGCCGTTCCCAACGTGGCAGCCTCTGCGCGCATCATCAGCATCTGCGTGGCCATTTCCCGCATCACCGGGTTCGCTCGCACGTGGTCGATGGCGTTCGCCTTGGGCGCCACGTTCCTCTCCAGTTCCTATCAGGTGGCGAACAACCTACCGAACCAGCTGTATGAACTGGTGATGGGGGGCATGCTGGTCACGGCGTTCTTGCCGGTGTATCTGTCGGTCAAGAAACGGGCGGGACGCGAAGCGGGGAACGTTTACGCGTCCAATCTGCTCACGCTGGTGCTCTTGGGGCTTGCCGTGGTCACCGCGCTCTGCATGGTGTTCCCGCAGGCCATCGTGTACACGCAATCCTTCATGACGGACCAATCCGACATGGGCGTGGCGGTCCTTTTGTTCCAGTTCTTCGCCATCCAGACGGTGTTCTATGGTGCGTCCACCATCCTTTCGGGGCTCCTGAACGCGAACCGCGAATACCTCTGGTCCTCCGCCGCTCCCATCTTCAACAACCTCATCGTCATCGCCACGTTCGCGGCCTATGCCGCCATCGCTCCGGCAGATCCCGAACTGGCGCTTTATGTGATCGCCATCGGGAACCCAGCAGGCGTGCTGGTGCAGGTGCTCATCCAGGTGCCCGCGCTGAAGAAGTGCGGCATCCGTTTGCGCCCGCGCATATCCCTGGCTGACCCTGCGCTCAAAGAGACGCTGAGGCTGGGCGTGCCGGCCGTCGCCGTCACCGTGTTCTCGTTCATCACCGTGTCCGTCATGAACGCGGCCTCCTACGCGTTCGCGGACAACGGGCCTTCGGTCATCGCGTACGCGCGCCTGTGGTACACGCTTCCGTATTCGTTCTTGGCCATCCCCATCACCACGGCCATGTTCACGGAGCTGTCCGATATGCATGCGGAAGGGGACATGGCTGGCGTCATGCGGGGCGTGCAGACGGGCACGGCCCAGATCCTCTTCCTGCTGGCGCCGTTCATGCTGTATCTCATCGTGTTCGCAGAGCCGCTGGTGACGCTCTATCACACGGGTGCCTTCACGGCCGACCGCATCGGGCAGATCGCCGGCTTTCTGGCAGCGCTCGCGCTGGCGCTGCCGTTCTATGGGGTGCTCGCCTACCTGCAGAAGGCGTTCAGCAGCTTGCGGCGCTTGGGCGTGTTCGCTTGGTTCAACGTTGCGGCATCGGTCGTGCAGGTGGCGCTCACCATGGGCGCGGCTTGGGCGCACCAAGCGGGCTGGCCGGTGCCCCTTGAGTCCATCGCCTGGGCTTCAGCGGTCTATTACGTGGTGGTGGACGTGCTGGGGCTGGTCTATCTGCGGATGAGGTTCGGCGGCTTCAGCCTTCTGGCCTTGGTCCGGTCGCTTCTCATGGGGCTCATGCTGGGGGCCTTGGGCGCAGCGGCGGGGGCTGCGGTGCTCTTCGGGTTCCAGCTTCTCTGGGGGCCGGGTCAAACGGAGATCTGGGCGGCGCTCGTGTCCGTGGTGGCAGGGGGCGTGGTGTCTTTGGCGGTCACGTTCGGCATCGCACTGGCAGCGAAGATGCCAGAGGCGGCCTTGGTGGCTTCATTCACCAGTGCGTTGAAAAGCCGCGTCCGTTGAGGTAGGCTGCTTGCGCCCCATCCGGGCTTCACGGCACAGCGAACGGAAGAAGGCGCGCAGCACATGGAACTGAACGCGAACGACGCGGGATTCTTGCCCGTCATCCTGGGATCGGACATCGCCACCTACAGTTTGGCGCGCACCTTCCACGAGCAGTACGGCATCACGTCCGTGGCGCTCAGCAAGGGGAAGTACCACCTCTGTGGTGATTCCTCCATCATCCATTCCATCTACCAAGAGGACATGGATGACCCCGAGGGCTTCGCGCAGCGCCTGCTGGCCATCGCCGATGAACTGCCGGAAGAGAAGCTCCTGCTCATGGCTTGCGGGGATTGGTATGTGGATCTGATCATGGAGAACCGCGCAGCGCTGGAGGAGCGCTTCGTCATCCCTTACATCCAGAAGGACCTGCACGACAGCCTGGTGTTCAAGGACCGCTTCTGCGAGATGTGCGATCGCTTCGGCGTGCCGTATCCGAAGACGCTCGCTCTTGATTGCGCGAACCCGCCGGAAGACATCAGCGCAGTGGACATCCCGTTCAGCTTCCCTGTCATCGCGAAAGCGGCCTCAACGCCGGCTTACCATTACGTGGAGTTCGAGGGCAAGAAGAAGGTCTTCAAATTCAGCGCACGGGAAGAGTTCGATGAGATGTTCCGTCGTCTGGTGGCGAGCGGCTACCACGAGAAGCTGCTGGTGCAGGATTTCATCCCCGGGGATGACACGAACATGCGAATCCTCACCTGCTACTGTGATCAGGATTCGAAGGTGCGCTTCGCCGCGTTCGGACAGACGCTCATGGAAGACCCCACGGACAACGGCATCGGGAACCCCGTGGCCATCATCAATCGGGTGAATCCGGAGGTGGTGGAGCATGCACGGCGGCTCCTGGAAGGCGTGGGCTACACCGGTTTCGCCAACTTCGATGTCAAATACGATGAACGCGACGGCTCATACCGCTTCTTCGAGATCAACCCGCGCCTGGGGCGCAGCAACTACTACGTCACCGCGGGCGGGAACAACACGGTGAAGTGGATTGTGGACGACCTCATCTTCCACGAACGGTTCAGTGGCACGAAGATCGCCAATGAAGATGGTTCGAAAGCGCTGTTCCATGTGGTGCCGAAGAGGATGCTGCTGGAATATGTGAAGGACCCGGCGCTCAAGGAAGAGGTGCGGGAGCTCTTCCGCACCGGGCGCGCAGTGGACCCGATCGATTACGCGGCCGAGCGCAAGCTGATCCGCCGCATCTACCCCAAGATCTTCCTGAGCAAGCAGACGAAGGCGTTCAAACCCTATCTGTGAGCCGCATCCTTCACGCGGCCACCGCAGGCGCGCACGCTCTCACGGGCCAGCACGTCCAGCGCGTCGATGACGCGGACGCTGCCGAATGCGGACGGGATGCCGACGACGGACAGTTCCGTGCATCCCAGGATGGCTGCATCGCATCCTTCTGCTTCCAGCTCTGAGAAGATGGAGGACACGAGCGCATCGGGCGTGGGCACGCCGGCTTTCACATGATCGTAGATCACCGCCATGACGTCTGCTTGCGTGGCCGGGGAGGGGAGAAAAGAGGCGAGGCCCTCATCTGCCAGCGCATGGTCGTACAGCCCGAAGCGCACGGTGCCGTCCGTTGCCAGGATGGCGGTCTTCTGAGCCCCAGTCTCTTTCACCGCTTTCGCGGTGAGGCGCGGCATGTTGAGGATGCGCGCACGGCGCAGCGGCGCGGCTATGTCGTCGATCAGCACGTGGGCGGTGGAGCAGGGCATGGCGATGACAGTGCAGCCCGAAGCCTCCAGCTGCGCGGCCAGCTTCTGCAAGGGCGCGGTGAAATCGGCCGATCCGGGCTTCTTGAGCAAGTGGGCCGTGCGGTCAGGGATGGAAGGGTCGTTCAAGATGGTGATGTCCAGGTGCTCTTGATCAGTGGCCGCATCGGTGAAGCTCACGATGCGGCTGAAGAGCGATGCGGTGGCTTCCGGTCCCATGCCCCCCAGTATGCCCAGCTTCTCCACTGACCCTCCTTCGGTCGCGCCACGAAAATCCAGATTCTAGCCCAACGGCAGATTGAAATCCATGCAGGTCAGAGTGCCGTCAGGAGATAGATACGCCCGGTGGCGTGTTGAGTGTTGACAGGCAATTTTCACTCCCGTATCATTCCACTTCGCTTGCTTGAAGACGAAGCCGTCTGATGCAGGCCGCAACTTGAAAATCTCACATGGAAATCTTCCCATCTGGGAGGGAGCAGGGAATCCTCCTTGTTCCCGCCATCAAGCATGGGCGTGTGCCCGAGTGGTTAAAGGGGACGGGCTGTAAACCCGTTGGCTCTGCCTACCTAGGTTCGAATCCTAGCGCGCCCACCATTTCGCCTGTGTAGCTCAGTCGGTAGAGCACTTCGTTGGTAACGAAGAGGTCACCGGTTCAAGTCCGGTCGCAGGCTCCATCACCAAGAAAACATCTCTCTTGCAGGTGAGATGTTTTGAGCCTTTCAGGTGCGTCCGATGCAAGGAAAGCGAAGTTCGACGCGCAGGGAGCAGCCTCAGCGCTGTGACCGAGCATCGAACGAAGCTTGACGCAGCAGCTGGCGTGCATGAAAGGAATCAAAACGGCGGTGTAGCTCAGTTGGTCAGAGCACACGGTTCATACCCGTGGCGTCACTGGTTCAAATCCAGTCACCGCTACCAGCACTTTCGGCCGCAAGGCCTTTGGATATGCTAAAGCAACACAAGACCTTATTAGGAGGATGAAATGGCCAAGGAGAAGTTCGAGCGTTCCAAGCCGCATGTGAATATCGGTACCATCGGTCACGTCGACCATGGCAAGACCACCCTCACGGCGGCCATCTCCAAGACGCTCTCTGAGAACGATGGCAGCCACGGCACCGCCACCGCTGACTTCACCGCCTTCGAGGACATCGACAAGGCGCCTGAAGAGCGTGAGCGCGGCATCACCATCTCCATCGCTCACATCGAATACCAGACGGACACGCGCCACTACGCGCACGTTGACTGCCCGGGCCACGCTGACTACGTGAAGAACATGATCACCGGCGCTGCTCAGATGGACGGCGCCATCCTGGTCATCGCCGCCACCGACGGCCCCATGGCCCAGACCCGCGAGCACATCCTGCTCGCCCGTCAGGTGGGCGTCCCCTACATCGTCGTCTTCCTCAACAAGTGCGACATGGTGGATGACGAAGAGCTCATCGAACTGGTGGAAATGGAAGTCCGTGAGCTGCTGGACTCCTATGAGTTCCCCGGAGACGACACTCCGATCATCCGCGGCTCTGCGCTGAAGGCGCTGGAGGGCGACAAGGGCTACCAGGACAAGATCTGGGAGCTCATGGACGCGGTGGACTCCTACATTCCCACGCCGGAGCGCGACGTCGACAAGCCGTTCCTGATGGCTGTCGAGGACACCATGACCATCACTGGCCGCGGCACCGTCGCCACCGGTCGTGTGGAGCGCGGTGTGCTGCACATGAACGACGAGGTTGAGATCGTGGGCATCCGTCCGACGGAGAAGACGGTCTGCACCGGCATCGAGATGTTCCGCAAGCTGCTGGACGAGGCTCAGGCTGGCGACAACATCGGCGTTCTGCTGCGCGGCGTGAAGCGCGAGGACATCGAGCGCGGCCAGGTTCTCTGCAAGCCGGGCAGCGTGACCCCGCACACTGAGTTCGAGGGCCAGGTCTACATCCTGACCAAGGACGAGGGCGGCCGTCACACCCCGTTCTTCGATGGCTATCGTCCGCAGTTCTACTTCCGCACCACCGACATCACCGGTGTTGCGCACCTGCCCGAGGGCACGGAAATGGTCATGCCTGGCGACAACGTCACCATCACGGGTGAGCTGATCCACCCCGTGGCCATGGAAGAGGGCCTGAAGTTCGCTATCCGCGAGGGTGGCCGCACCGTCGGCTCTGGCCGCGTCACCAAGATCATCAAGTAGCTTCGCTTGAGGCTGCATCGCGCACCGGGTCCGTCCCTTCACCGGACGGGCCCGGTTTTCGCGAAGAGGGATTCCATGTGCAGATCTTCGAAGCTCGCGTTACGTAATGAACCATAAGGAGAGCAAATGCGTACCCTGGTCACGATGGCGTGCACCGATTGCAAGCGTCGCAATTACACGACCACCAAGAACAAGCAGAACAACCCCGATCGCCTCGAGTTCAAGAAGTACTGCAAGTGGTGCCAGCATCACACGGTGCACCGCGAGACTCGCTAGGCTCGTTGAGATAGGCTTTTTGCACACGCCAGTAGTTCAATTGGTAGAGCATCGGTCTCCAAAACCGAAAGTTGAGGGTTCGAGTCCTTCCTGGCGTGCCACTTTTGATCTTCCCGAGCAGCCCTTTCCAAGCGGCTGCTTGTTTGGTGTTATAAAGAAGTTCTCTGTCAGACGCGTTTGAGGATTCACATGGCAAAGAAGTCCAAGACCCAGAAAGCCAAGGCATCCGCTGCCCGTCAGGCCCGCAAGGCCGAACGCGAGCAGGAGGAGCTCCTGGAAAAGGAGCATCCGGAGGCTGTCAAGGCTGCTGAGGAGAAGCCTGAGAAGAAGGGCATCTTCAAGAAGGCCGACGCTGAAAAGAAGCCTGAGCAGGCCAAAGCGGCAGAAGCCTCCAAGAAGATGAAGAAGGCTGAAGAGAAGCCCAAGAAGAAGCGTTTCCAGTTCTTCCGTGACGTGAAGGCTGAGCTGAAGCGCGTCACCTGGCCCACCCGCATCGACGTCATGCGTTGGACGGGCGTCGTGGTGGTGGCATTGCTGTTCTTCGGCGTCTTCGTGGCCATCCTGGACAATTTGATCATCACGCCGTTGTTGATCCTCGTCTCCGGTGCCGATCCGTCTTCTATTGATTGGGGCAGCGTTTTCACCGGCGGCGATTTCTCAACGGATGGCTCATCTGCGGCGGACGCTTCCAGTGGCGCGGATGCATCGGCTGATGCTGGTGCGGACGCGGGTTCTGATGCTGGATCCGCTGAAGGCGATGCAGGCGCTGACGCAGGTGCCTCAGATGCAGGCGATGGAACTGAATCCGAGACCGGTTCGGAGGGCTAGGAATGGCACGGAAATGGTATGTCCTCCACACCTATTCCGGGTATGAGGACAAGGTCAAGCAGAACCTGGAAACGCGCATCGAGACCATGGGTCTTGAGAACAACGTCTTCAAGATCGAGATTCCCAAGGAGAAGGTCTCTGAGATCCGCGATGACGGCAAGCGCAAAGAGGTGGAGAAGAAGGTCTTCCCGGGATACGTCCTGGTGAAGATGGAAATGGATGACCGCAGCTGGGCTGCGGTGCGCAACACTCAAGGCGTCACCGGATTCGTCGGGAGCCAGGGCAACCCCTCTCCCTTGACCCGCGACGAATACAACAAGATCATGCGGCGCACCAGCGTCACCGCTCCCAAGAAGACCACCACCAGCATGGAGGTGGGCCAGGCCGTGCATGTGACCTCCGGTCCTTTGAAGGATTTCGACGGCATGGTCTCAGAGGTCATGCCTGAGGCCGGCAAGGTCAAGGTCATGGTCTCCATCTTCGGCCGCGAGACTCCGGTGGAGCTCACGTTCGAGCAGGTGGAGAAGATCTAGCTCACAAGAGCGCTCACCAAACGCGTGCCCGAGTGGACCGGGGCTTCTCACGCGGCTGGAGCGCTTTGTGGATATACAGAAAAGACAAGGTTCAAGCGAGGTATAGACGATCATGGCTGACAAGAACGTATCTGGATTCATCAAACTGCAGATACCTGCAGGACAGGCGAACCCCGCGCCTCCGGTGGGCCCGGCGCTGGGCGCTCAGGGCGTCAACATCATGCAGTTCTGCCAAGCGTTCAACGCGCAGACGCAGGACCAGGCAGGCACCATCATCCCCGTTGAGATCACGGTCTATGAGGACAAGTCCTTCGACTTCATCTGCAAGACGCCTCCGGCGGCCGTGCTGATCAAGGAGAAGCTGGGCATCGAGCACGGTGCTGGCATCCCGCAGCTCCAGACCGTGGGCACCCTTACGGATGCGCAGCTGACGGAGATCGCGGAGATCAAGATGCCGGACCTCAACGCGAACGACATTGATGCCGCAAAGGAGATCATCGCTGGTACCGCGCGTTCCATGGGCGTGCGCATCGAGGGCCGCGAGATGAAGAAGAAGTACGAGGTCACCCGCAAGCTCGCCGCGCTTCTGAAGGGCGAGAGCGTTGACGAGGGCGAAGGCAGCGCTGCCTAAGGCGAGCACTGCTGGAACAGAACAGTTGAAGTGGGAGAGCGCTCTGCGCTCGCCATCCACCACGAAAGGAAGACACGATGGCTAAGAAATCAAAGAAGTACCTGGAAGCTGAGAAGCAGATCCCTCAGGAGGAGGTGGCTCCTCTTGAGGCCATGAAGCTGGTGAAGGAGATCTCCACTGCGAATTTCGATGAGACCGTGACGGCTGATTTCCGTCTGGGCATCGACACGCGCCAGGCAGACCAGCAGCTCCGCGGCACGGTCAGCCTGCCGAATGGCTCTGGCAAGACCGTTCGCGTGGCCGTGTTCGCTGAAGGAGAAGCTGCGAAAGCCGCTGAAGAGGCCGGGGCAGACCTGGTGGGCACCGATGACATCATCGAACAGATCAACGCCGGCAACATCGATTTCGATGCAGCTGTGGCCACTCCTGACCAGATGGGCAAGGTGGGCCGCCTGGGCAAGATCCTTGGCCCCCGCAACCTCATGCCGAATCCGAAGCTGGGCACTGTCACCAATGATGTGGCGAAGGCCATCTCTGACCTGAAGGGCGGCCGTGTGGAGTATCGTGCCGACCGCTATGGCATCTGCCATGTCATCTTGGGCAAGGAGAGCTTCACCCCTGAGGCGCTGGCTGAGAACTATGGCGCGGTCTATGATGAGATCTTGCGCATGAAGCCAGCGGCAGCCAAGGGCAAGTACGTGAAGTCCATCACCGTGTCTTCTACCATGAGCCCGGGCGTTCCGGTTGACCCGGCAGTGCAGCGCAACTATACCGGCGCTGCAGAAGAATAACCGGGATTTTCTGTATATCTTGAAAGAGCGCTGCGCCGTATGAGGTGCAGCGCTCTTTCGTATCAGAGGCCCTGACGAGGATGTTCGGATGTGCGAAAGGGACGTCCCAAATCGCACCCGTGAGGTTGCCGGATGTGCAAAAGGGACGTCCCAAATCGCACATAGGAATGCACTTTCTGTGCTCATTCTCTTTTGCTATGTACGATTTGGAACGTCCCTTTTGCACATCCCAAAGGGTCGCATCGAATGGGATGATGCTTCATCGGAAAGGAAGAAGCCCATGCGCGTGCTCATCGTGCGGAACCAAGCCAACAGCGAAGCGTCCGAAGCTGCGTTCATGCTGTGCGCCTATCTTGATTCCGAGGGGCACGAGCGCCAGATGTTCGATGCGACGGCCTTTGAAGGCATCGTTCGGCGCGAAAGCCTTGCTGATCGCGTGGATGGAGTGGACCTGGTGGTGGTGTTGGGAGGCGATGGCACCATCATCCGCACGGCATCTGTGGTGCGCGATTCTGCTCCCATCCTGGGCATCAACTTCGGTCACCTGGGATTCTTGGCCAATGACAGCCACGAGGGGGTCATCTCATTGGTGAGCCGCGCGCTGGCTGATGAGCTGCATCGCTCTCGGCGCTCTTGCTTGGAGGTCAAGCTCCGAGATGAGCAAGGGCAAGTGGCGGGTAGCTGCTTCGCTGTGAACGAGGTGGCCATCACCCGTGGCGTGTCGGGCAGATCGTTGGAGTTCGCTTTCAGTATCTCAGATGTGCCCATGGCATCCCTCAAAGGGGACGGGCTCATCGTGTCCACGGCCACAGGATCCACGGGCTATTCGCTTGCAGCGGGTGGGCCGCTGGTGACGCCTGGGTTCCCAGGTATGGTGGTCCAGCCTCTGGCGCCTCATGCGCTGCGCTCTCGCGCATTGCTGACGGATGCGAATGACGTGGTGGAGGTCCGTCTCTCTCGGGATGAGGACGAGCGCTGTGCGCTCATCTTGGTGGATGGGGATGCGGTGCCACTGGAGGGTCCCATCACGTCTGTAGAGGTGGTGCGCGCATCTGAGAGCATCACGCTCTTGTACGTGCAGCAGGATCATTTCTTGAGCTATTCGGCTGAGAAGTTCTTCGGTGCCTGATCTCAGGTGGGGCCGTGCGTCATTTATGGTAATACCGATGGGATTCGAACCGCGGTTCGCAACAGACGTTCACGCCCAACGTGCGGTAGAGCTTCTCATCCGTGCCGGAGA
Organism: uncultured Eggerthellaceae bacterium; assembly: GCA_947650915.1. Lineage (GTDB taxonomy): Bacteria > Actinomycetota > Coriobacteriia > Coriobacteriales > Eggerthellaceae > MGBC163016. Next base: position 63,842 of record CANSWY010000003.1, read on the forward strand.
TGATGACGGAGAAATACGCGTCGCAGCCCTTCAGCTTGTCCGCGTTGTCGATCAACTGCTCTGCCAGTGGGTTGGAAGCGGAGCTCACCGAAAGCGCCAGCAGCGTCTCATCGGAATGCAGCCGCGGGTTCGAATTGCCCAAATGCTCTGATTTCAGATGGCAGATGGGCTCCAGCACGTCATCCGAGATGACGTCCACGTCATCGTCCACGCCGGATACGCCCTTGAGCGCGTTCATCAGAAGCGCTGATGCGGCACCCAGAAGATTCCCCGTCTTGCCGGTGACCACCGAACCGTCCGGCAACACCATGGCACCTGCCGGGCCGCCGGTCATCTCCGCCTTCAGCAGGCAGGCTGAGCGTGCGGGGGAGAGGTTCGTGGTGATGTCCGCCTGGTTCATCAGGATCTCTATCTTCTCCAGCGCGCGCTGGCCGGATCCGGTGCGCTTCACCTCCGTGGCTGCCGCGAAGTAGCGGCGCACGATCTCTGCCTCGCCGGCAGCACGGCAGGCGTCGTCATCTTCGATGGCATACCCGGCCATGTTGACGCCCATGTCCGTAGGGCTCTTGTAGGGGCATTCGCCCATGATCCGTTCCATGGTGGAACGCAGCACTGGGAAGATGTCCACGTCCCGGTTGTAGTTCACCGTGGTCTGGCCGTAGGCTTCCAGATGGAACGGGTCGATGATGTTGTTGTCATCCAGGTCAGCTGTGGCGGCTTCGTAGGCGATGTTCACCGGATGGGTGAGCGGGAGGTTCCAGACCGGGAACGTTTCGTATTTCGCGTATCCCGCCACCACGCCGCGCTTGAATTCGTGATACAGCTGGGACAGGCACGTGGCCATCTTGCCGGACCCGGGCCCTGGGGCCGTCACCACCACCAGCGGCCGTGACGTTTCGATGAACTCGTTCTTGCCGAAGCCCTCTTCGCTGACGATATGGTCTATGTCATGGGGGTAGCCCGCGATGGGATAGTGCAGATAGCTCACGATGCCCATGTCCGTGATGCGACGGCGGAACGCATCCGCATCCGGTTGGTTCTCATAGCGGGTGATCACCACGCTGCCCACCATGAAGCCCAAAGAACGGAAGATGTCCATGAGGCGCAGCACGTCTTCGTCGTAGGTGATCCCCAGATCCCCGCGCACCTTGGATTTTTCGATGTCGTTCGCGTTGATGGCGATGACGATCTCCACTTGGTCGGACATGGATTGCAGCATGCGGATCTTCGTGTCCGGCTCGAATCCGGGGAGCACGCGGGAGGCGTGATAGTCATCGAAGAGCTTGCCGCCGAATTCCAGATAGAGCTTGCCGCCGAAGCGGCTGATGCGCTCCTTGATGTGCTCTGCTTGCAGTTCGATGTACTTCGCGTTGTCGAACCCGGCTTCCATCGGCCCTCCTGGATCATCAGTTGAGTGCATGCCGTCTCTGATTATAAGGGCGTGCGTGCGGCAGTGCGGCAAGAAGCGGCGTGTTTCGGCGGTGTTAAAGCACGCGGAAGCGCCCCTGGCGAAGAATGCGGCCGCGCTAGACTGATGCCAGGCGGAATGGGTGGCCGCAGGGATTCGTGCGGCTGGAAGGAGGGGGCATGACCAGGTACGTGTTCGTCACCGGAGGCGTGGTGTCTTCGCTGGGCAAGGGCATCACGGCGGCTTCTTTGGGGCATCTTCTGAAAGCGCGCGGCTACCGGGTGACCATGCAGAAGATGGACCCGTACCTGAACGTGGACCCGGGCACCATGAGCCCTTTCCAGCACGGCGAGGTGTTCGTCACCGAAGACGGCCATGAGGGGGATCTGGACCTGGGCCATTACGAACGCTTCATAGACGAGAACCTCTCCCGGCGCTCCAACTTCACGCAGGGGTCGGTCTACCAGAGCCTCATCCAAGCGGAGCGCCATGGGGATTTCCTAGGCGGCACCGTGCAGGTCATCCCCCATGTGACCGAGGCCATCAAGGAGCGCCTGCGCCTCATCGCGGAAGAGTCAGCCGCGGACATCGTGATATCTGAGATCGGCGGCACCATCGGAGACATCGAATCCCTGCCCTTCATCGAAGCGGCGCGCCAGTTCAAAAAGGAGCACGGGGCGGGCGAGGTCATCTTCGTGCACGTGACGCTGGTGCCCTACATCGCCGCCGCTCACGAGGTGAAGACCAAGCCCACCCAGCATTCCGTGAAGGAGCTGCGGAGCTTGGGCGTCCAGCCGGATTTCATCGTCTGCCGCTCGGATCATGAGATATCCAAAGGCGTGCGGGACAAGATCGCGCTGTTCTGCGACGTGTCCTGTGAGGAGGTCATCGCGTGCACGGATGCGCCTTCCATCTATGAAGTGCCCATCATGCTGTACGAGCAGGGATTCGATGCCATGGTGCTGAACCGCATGGGGCTGCCGCCGATGAGGGCCGACCTGGCACCGCTTCGCGCGTTCCTGCATGCCATGGAGACCTGTGAAGAGGGCGTGCGCATCGCGGTGGTGGGCAAGTACACGCAGCTGCCGGATGCGTACCTGTCCGTGATAGAGGCCATCCACCATGCGGGCGTGGCTGAGGGGCGCAAGGCCCACGTGGAGCTGGTGAACGGGGAGGAGCTGGACGCTTCGAATGCCCGTGATGCGCTTGAGCGCTTTGACGGCATCCTGGTGCCGGGCGGCTTCGGAGAGCGCGCGTTTCTGGGCAAGATGGAGGCGGTGCGCACGGCCCGCGAAGAGGGCATCCCGTATCTGGGCATCTGTCTGGGGCTGCAGGCGGCGGTCTGTGAATTCGCACGGAACGTGGCGGGTCTGGAAGGGGCCACCTCCGCTGAGTTCAATGAGGCGGCCGAACACCCGGTGATCGCGCTCATGCCGTCGCAAGAGGGCGTGGCGGACAAGGGCGCCACCATGCGGCTGGGCGCGTGCCCATGCCGGCTGGAAAAGGGGAGCCTGGTGGAGGCGGCCTACGGGCAGCAACAGATATCCGAGCGTCACCGGCACCGGTTCGAGGTGAACAACGCCTACCGGGAACGTTTGGAGGCGGCGGGGCTTTCCATCTCCGGCACGTCACCGGATGGACAGTTGGTGGAGATGGTGGAGCTGCCGGGACATCCTTGGTTCGTGGCCACCCAGGCCCACCCCGAATTCAAGAGCCGTCCCACGCGCCCCCACCCTCTGTTCCGCGCATTCGTCCATGCGGCGGTTCTCCGCGCGGAGGGCGCCGGACGCGGGGAGGACGTGCGCGAAGGGGCTTGATGCGCTACTGTGGGCGCCATGAAGCTTGAGGCGGCATATGCGGAATATCTGCTCCATTTGAGGATAGAGCGCGGCTTGGCGGCCAGCACGCTCGAAGGATACGAGCGCGATCTGGCGCTCTACGGGGATCATCTGGATGCAGCGGGCGCGCACGAGGTGGACGACGTTGCCTCAGATGACGTCTCTGCGTTCCAGCAGCAGCTCTTCAAGGAAGGGGCTGCTGCTTCAACGGTGCGCCGGCGGATGTCGGCCGTGAAGGGGTTCCATCGGTTCTGCGTGCAGGAAGGCTTCACTGAACGCAACCCGACCGTTCCTGTGCGCAGCCCGAAGATGCCCGAGAAGCTGCCGGATGTGGTGTCGGTGGAGGATGCGTGCGCGCTTCTGGACAGCATCACCGGCACGCGTCCGCAGGATATGCGCGACCGGGCGCTTCTGGAGGTGCTCTACGGCTGCGGCGTGCGCGCCAGCGAGGCCTGCGGGTTGGATGTCACGGACGTCTTCCTGGCCGAGGGCTTCTTGCGCGTGTTCGGCAAGAGCTCCAAAGAGCGCATGGTGCCCATCTCCGGCACGGCAGCTGTGGCCTTGGCAGAGTATCTGGGACCTCCGCGGGCAGAACTGTCCCTGCGCGCGAAGAAGGTGGTCCCGGCAGACTTGGGCGCGGTCTTCCTGAACGCACGCGGCGGCCGCCTTTCGCGCCAAGGGCTCTTCAAGATCGTGGGAGCTGCGGGGGCGGCCATCGGCATGGAGGGGTTGCATCCCCACACCCTGCGCCATTCGTTCGCCACGCACATGCTGAACGGCGGCGCTGACTTGCGCGTCATCCAGGAGATCCTGGGCCACGCGGATATCTCCACCACCCAGATCTACACCCACGTGGACCGCCAGCATCTGACCGAAGAATACCTGGCAGCCCATCCGCGCGCGAAGGCAGGTGCTTGAGGCGGCTGTGCTACAATTCTCTGACGTATGTACGCAGAGAACGAGAGGGCATACCCGCATGTCGTTTCTTGACCGGTTCACAGACTTCGGAGGCAACATGGCCACTGACATGGCCATCGACCTCGGTACTGCGAACACGCTCGTCGCCATCACCGGCGAAGGCATCGTCATCAACGAACCTTCCGTGGTGGCCATAGAGAAGAGCACGCATCGTGTTCTGGCGGTGGGCCATGAGGCCAAGAACATGATCAACCACACGCCGGATGCGTTCAGCGCCGAACATCCGCTGAAAGACGGCGTGATCGCTGACTATGACGTGACGGAAGCCATGCTCTCCGCCTTCATCAACAAGGCCTCTGAGCGCAAGTATCCTTGGCAGGCGAAGCCGCGCATCGTCATCTGCATCCCCTGCGGCGCCACCTCCGTTGAGAAGCGCGCCGTGTTCGAAGCCGCCATCCAGGCCGGCGCGAAGCAGGCCTACCTCATCGAAGAGCCCATGGCCGCTGCCATGGGCGCTGACCTTCCGGTCACCGAACCCACCGGTTCCATGGTGGTGGACATCGGTGGCGGCACCACGGAAGTGGCCGTCATCTCCTTGGGCGGCATCGTGTCCTCTTCCAGCTTGCGTCTGGCGGGCAACCGCTTGGACGAGGCCATCGCCATGCACTTGCGGGATCTTCTGGGCATCAAGATCGGAGAGCGCACGGCCGAGGTCATCAAGATCAAGATCGGCAGCGTGCTTCCCTTCGAAGACGGCCGCGAACGCGACATGATCATCTCCGGGCAGGACGTCTACACCGAACAGCCCAAAGAGGTCACCATCCAGTCCGAAGACGTGCGCGCGGCCCTGCAGGCGCCCATCGAAGAGATGGTGCTGCACATCAAGGACACCTTCAAGACCACCAATCCTGACCTTGCCTCTGACATCATCCAGAACGGCATCCTGCTCACGGGCGGCGGCGGCCTGCTCTCAGGCCTTGACCGTTACCTGACCGATCAGCTGGAGATCCCCGTCTGGGTCAGCGAAACGGCGCTCACCAACGTGGTGTCCGGCTGCCTCAAGGTGCTGGAGACGCCCACGGCGCTGCGCCAGACGCTCATGAGGTCCAAGTAGGCGCCTGAAGGCGCGCCTGACGCATCCTGTGCAGCTCAGCTTCCAAGACACCGACCACCGCATCTCGCGCATCATCGCCGGCGTGCTCATCGCGGCGGGCATCATCATGATCGCGGTGTACGCCATCGAAGGCTCCTCAGGTCCGCTGCATCGGTTGCAGCAGGGGATGCATGCGGTCATGGCGCCGGTGGAGACGGTGGGCTCGGGGATAGGCGCGGCAGCGGACGCGGCTGAAGAGGCCGTGGCGGACGCGACGGCGGATGAGGCCACCTTGACCGCCCTGCGTGACCGCAATGCAGAGCTCACCCAGCTGCTCACCCAAGCGGAAGAGTACCGCCTTGAGTCAGAGCGGCTGCGAGAGCTTCTAGAGCTCAAGGACATCTACAAGCTGGAAGGCGTGAGCGCACGCGTGATCGGGCGCTCCACGGACGCGTGGAACCAGACCATCACGCTGGACGTGGGGGAGGAGGACGGCGTCACCCCCGGACTCACGGTCATGGGGCCGGCCGGCGTGATCGGCCAGGTGATGGAGGCGTCTCCTTCGTCTTGTCTGGTGCGCCTTCTGACCGATCCGAACTCAGGGGTGGCGGCCCAGGTGCAGTCCAGCCGCGTGGAAGGAATCGTCCGCGGCTCCCTCACCGGTGCGCTGGAGCTTGAGAACGTCAGCGCGGACGCGGAAGTGGTGCAGGGGGACGTGGTGCTCACCAGCGGCCTGGGCGGCAGCTTCACCAAAGGGCTGCTCATCGGCACGGTGGTGCGCGTAGAGGGCAACGCCAAGGACGGCACGCGCGTCATCGTGGTGGCGCCGAACCAGGACGTGTCCTCGCTGGAAGAGGTCACCGTGGTCTTCAGCGCCAGCGAATCGGCGCGCATCATCCGCAAGGACATGTTGGATGGCGGAGCGTCGGATGCTACGCAGGCCGACGGCGGCTCGCAGGATGGGGGCGGATCCTCTGACGGTGCGGATGCGGGCACGGACGCACAAGGCGGTGAGGACGCATGATGGCTGTGTTCGGCATGGAGACGGCAGGAGCGGTCATCGCGGTGCTCTTGCAGGCCATCGTGGCACCGTATCTGGCCATCGGGCCTGCGCTGCCGAACATCGCGCTGGCGTTCGCGCTGGCCTATGCGGCGGCATCGCAGCGCACGAACGTGGTGATCATGCCGTTTCTGGTGGGACTGGCCTACGACCTTCTGGGGTCTGGCCCGGTGGGCGGCATGGCGCTTTTGGCCCTGTTGGCCGCCATCCTGATCCAGGCGCTCATCGCGCGCTTCGGCAACGGAACGTTCTTCGTGCCGGTGGCATCCATCGTCATCGCGCTGTTCCTGGTGAACGTCCTGTACGCGTTGGTCTGCACCACCTGCGGTGCGGATGTTGGTTTGGGGGAGGCGCTCTTGTACCGGTCGCTTCCTGCGTGGGCTTATGATACGGTGGCTGCATTGGTGATCTATCCGCTCATCCGGTTCTTTTTGCGGCCGAAGCCCCAGGAGCTGGATCTGACATCCATCAGCTAGGAGACTGACCTCAAGCGCGCCCATGACCATCGCTCTAGTCGCAGGAATCATCACCGCCATCGTCATCGTCGGGCTGGTGCTCGTCTATTTCGTCATGCGCGATAAAGACGATGTGCCGGGCACGGATGCGGCGCTCGGGTCCGAGCTCACGAACATCAAGGTGGGCTTCGACGAAGCGGAAGGGGAGCGCGGCAAAGACGTCAAGGTGAGCGCTTCTGACGATTCTTCGAAAGCCCCGGATTCGTTCACGAAACGGTTCTTGGCGCTGGGCGCTCTGGCGGCGGCCGTGTTCGGATCCTTGGCGACGCGCATCTGGCAGCTGCAGGTGCAGAGCGGCCAGGGCTACCAGCAAGAGGCGGAGGAGAACCTCTCCACCAGCGTGTCCACCCCGGCCCCCCGCGGCTGCATCTTCGATGTGCGCGGCCGTGAACTGGTGGCCAACAAGGCGAACCAGACGGTGCTGGCCGATCCTTCCGTGGCGACGGATGCTGACACCATCCTGCGCCTGTCAGCAGTGCTGGGCATTCCCGCGCCCATCGTGCGCCAGCGCATCCAGGACGCCTCCACCGGCGCGCAGAGCCAGCGCGTGGTGGCCGATGACGTGCGCTTGCGGGACATCGCCGTCATCTCGGAGCATCCGGACGCCTTTCCCGGCATCACCACGGAGACGCGCACCGTGCGCGAATACCCGTACGGCGCTCTGGCGGCTCACGTGCTGGGCTACACGGGCACGCCCACTGATGACGAGCTGTCCCAGGCGGGCTTCGGCCGCAAGGTGGAGAGCACGGATACGGTGGGCAAGAGCGGGGTGGAGCGCAGCTATGACGGCGTCTTGTCGGGGGATCAAGGAGAGCGCCGCATGATGGTGGACGCGAAAGGGGACGTGGTGGCCGTGGTGGCGGAGACGCTGCCGAAGAAGGGCTCGGACATCACGCTCACCATCGATGCCTATGCCCAAGGCGTGGCCGATGAGGCATTGGCATCCCAGATCGCGCCGCTGGGTGACATCGGCACGGGCAAGGGGGTGGCCGGGGCCGTGGTGGCCATGAACGTGCAGGACGGCTCCATCCCCGTCATGGCCAGCTACCCCACCTTCGATCCCACCTACTTCACCGGTGGCATCCCCCAGGACATCTGGGACCTGTACAACACCGAAGAATCCAACGCGCCCATGGTCAATCGCGTGGTGAATGGCCAGTACGCGCCCGCATCCACGTTCAAAGCGTTCACGTCCATGGCGGGGCTGCATTTCGGATTCGCGGACTACGACAGCGAATGGGAATGCGGCGGCTCCTGGGACGGTTTCGGGTCGGGGGATGTGCAGAAGTGCTGGCTCCATTCGGGGCATGGGACCATGGACCTGCATGACGGCATCGTGAATTCGTGTGACGTGGTCTTCTATGAGATCGCGAAGGCGTTCTATGACCACGGCCCTGAAGGCACGGGCGAACTCTCTGACACGGCGCTCCAGGAATACCTTCAGAGCTACCGGTTCGGCAGTCCCACGGGGGTCGATCTGCCGGATGAATCCGCAGGGCGCGTGCCCACGCCTGAATGGAAGGCCGAACAATGGAAGAACGTCCCCTCTGAGGCCTACTGGCGCGGCGGTGACTATACGAACATGATCATCGGCCAGGGAGACGTGCTCATCACGCCGTTGCAGCTGGTGGCGGCCTATGGGGCCATCGCCACGGGGCGGATCATGAAGCCGCATCTGTTGGAAGAGGTGCGCAACGGCCAAGGAGAGGTGGTCTTCAAGGCTGAGGCTGAAGTGGTGGCCGAGCCGGACGTGAACCAGGAACATCTGGAATACGTCCGCGAATCCCTGCATGACATGATCGACCAGAGCCGGGATGCGGGGCCGTCCTTCTATCAGCGCGGGCTTGATGCGGCGGGCAAATCCGGCACGTCAGAGCATACGGACCGCCAGGATGATGCGTGGTTCGTGGCCTATGCTCCCTACGATGATCCCAAGTACGTGGTGGCCTGCATCATCGAAGAGGGCGTGAGCGGCGCAAAGACCGCCGGTCCCATCGTGGCGCGCGTGTTGGCAGCGCTCTTCAGAGGAGAGGCGGAAGACTCAGCTGAGCTGGAGATCCCGCGCATGTCGGGTTCGTCCGGCAGGTCGGTGGCCGTGAAAGTGGCCGGCGGATCCCGAGAGGACTGACGCCTATGCCGCTGCCTCAGATCCAGTCCGTGCATGCTGCTGCCACGCCCGCCACAGCCGGGCGCGCACGCCGCCGCTCCAAGCTCTCCGCCATCATCTGCTGGCCCCTGCTCATCGTGTGCCTGGCGCTCATCTCCTTCGGGCTCCTGGTCTGTTGGTCAGCCGTGCAGTCGGACGCGGACTACAGCTTCTCGCGCCAGCTCATGGGCGTCGCCATGGGGATGGTGGCCTGCATGGTGCTCTGGACGTTCGACTACCGCAAGTTCGGTGCGCTGACCTATCCGCTGCTCATCGTGAGCGTCATCCTGATCTTGTCCCCGCACCTGCCGGTGATCGGACGCACGGTCATGGGCGCCACCTCCTGGATCTACATCGGCATGCAGGTGCAGCCGGGCGAATTCGCGAAGGTGACCGTGGTGCTGTTCGCGGCCAGCCTGCTGGCGCGCTACAACGGGCGCCTGTGGGACGTGCGCGAATACTGCAAGTGCGTGGCGCTCTTGTTGGTGCCGTTCTTGGCCATCATGACCCAGCCCGACCTGGGCACGGGGCTGGTGTATCTGTTCATCTCCGCCACCACCATGGTGATGGGGGGCGCCCGTCCGCGATACCTGTTGATCTCCTTGGCGCTGTTCGTGGGCGTCATCGCCTGCGTCTTCGCGCTGGATGAGGTGCTCAAATACCAGTTGGAGGACGGCACCTGGGAATACAAGCTGCTCAAGAACTACCAGCGCAGCCGCTTGTTCGTGTTCATGAATCAGGATTCGCTGGCTTCCACGGATGAGGGCTACAACTTGCAGCAGGCCATGATCGCCATCGGGTCGGGCGGCCTCACGGGCAAGGGGTTGGGCTCTTCCACCCAGTCATCCTTGGGCTTTCTGCCCGAAGCTCCCACGGATTTCATCTTCTGCGTGCTGGCAGAGGAGCTGGGCTTTCTGGGCGTGCTCCTGCTCTTGGGCCTGTATGCGGCGCTGGTGGCCGTCGCCATCCATATCGCGCGCACCTGCGGGAACCTCTTCGGCATGCTCATCATCTGCGCCATCGTGGGGATGTGGCTGTTCCAGATCCTGGAGAACATCGGGATGTGCTGCGGGCTCATGCCCATCACGGGCATCCCTCTGCCATTTGTCAGTTACGGATCGTCTTTCATGATGGTGAATTTCGCCATGCTGGGACTGATATCATCTGTCTACTCACATGAGGTGGCACCGACGACAGGAGTTGGATATGGGTCTTCCCGTTGATTTCGGCGAGGTCTTCCGCATCGCCAAGGACATGAAGGACGTGGCCAGCGTGCCGGTGTCCGTGTCCGTCATCATAGACGACACCGCAGATGCCGAACTGGCCGCGCACGTGCGGTCCGCGTTCGCGTCCACCAACGCGCACACGCGGGTGACGGTGACGTATCTGGACGCGGGCTGGGAAGCGGGGGCCGTGCGTGAGGATTTCGCGGTCATCGTGGCCGGCGCTTCTGCTGAGGTGGGGCGCTTGGCGGCGAAGATCCGCGGCGCGGGCACGCCCGTCATGGTGGCCACCGATGACGCGGGCGCGGTGCATGCCGCATCCGTGGAGGCGGGAAATCCCCTCTCTGTGGCAGACATCGTGGCACCGGTGAAGCTCAAAAGCTCCTTGGAAGAGAAAGCGGCTGCGCTGGTGCCGGCGCTGCGCGCCCGGGTGGATGATGTCACGGATGCGGGGCGCATCCCGCTGGATGAGGAGGCGTTCAAGCTCCTGTATCAGAGGATGGGGGAGTGGATCATCACCACCTGCCCTGAGAAGAAGCTCACGCTCGCGCTGTCGTTCCCGTTCGTGCGCAGGCCGCTGGCCATGGATGCCATCTCCGCCACGTCCTTGCAGAACGCGGCGGTGGGCTTCGTGCCCATCTTGCCGGGGGCTGACATGCCCATCATGACCCTGAACCAGATGAAGATGGTCCTGCAGATCGCCACGGCCTACGGCCAGCCCTTGGATGCGAACCGCGTGAAGGAGCTGGCCTGCGTGCTGGGCGGCGCCTTCGTGGCGCGCAACATCGCGCGTTCCGGCGCCAAGCTCATCCCGTTCGCGGGCTGGGCCATATCCGGCGCGGTGGGCTTCGCGGCCACGGAGGCCATGGGCCGCGCGGCAGTGGAGTATTTCGAAGCCGGGGGAGACATCGTGGGCGTGGCTCAGGTGGTGCAGACGGCGCGCGACGGCGCGGTGGAAGCGGCAGGCGCGGCATCCAGGACGCCGTTGGGCCGCAGGGCGGCGCGGGCGGTGGCCGATGCCGTGCCCGCGGCCGGACGCATCCTAGGCATCAGACAAGACGCATGACGGATCGTCATGGCACGCTCTGACATCTGGAGCCAGGTGGCTCCGCTCTTGCGGGAAGTGGAGCGCCCCGGGCGCTATGCGGGCAGCGAATGGGGCGCCGTCCGTCCCAGCCGCGAGGGGTTCGCGTTCTGCATGGTGTATCCGGACACCTATGAGCTGGGGCAGGCGAACCAGGCGGTGCGCATCCTGGTGAACCGCGTGAACGCGCAGGACGACATGGCGGCCGAACGGGCGTATCTGCCGGGCGCTGACATGGCGGACGCCATGCGGGCGGCCGGGGTGCCGCTCTTCTCCCTTGAGAACACGACGCCGCTCTCGGAGTTCGACGTGGTGGGCATCACGCTGCCCCATGAGCTGTGCGCCACCAACGTGCTGGAAGTGCTGGACCTTGCGGGCATCCCCGTGACGGCCGAGGACCGCGCAGAAGATGACCCCGTGGTGATCGGCGGCGGTCCCTGCGCGTTCAACCCGGAACCCTATGCGCGCGCCTTCGATGCCATCCTCATCGGGGAGGGGGAGGAATCCGTGCCGGAGGTGCTGGCGGCAGTGCGCGAAGGGCGCACAGCAGGGCTTTCGCGCAGGGACATCTTGGAGGCGCTCACCCAAGTGGAGGGCGTCTACGTGCCTCTTCTGCAGGACCCGGCAGCTGACGCGCGGATCTCCATCCGCAAGCGCGTGTTCTCTGGCTTTTCAGATGCGGACGCGTGGGAGCCCATGGTGGTGCCTTTCGTGGAATGCGTGCATGACCGGTTGAACGTGGAGGTGCTGCGCGGCTGTTCGCGCGGGTGCCGGTTCTGCCAGGCGGGCATGATCTATCGGCCGGTGCGCGAGCGCAGCGCAGAGGCCATCATCTCTGCCGTGGAGCGCGGCATCCATGAGACGGGCTATGAGGAAGTGAGCCTCACGTCGCTCTCCACCACGGACCATTCTCAGATCGCGGACATCCTGGGAGCGCTGAACGCGCGTTTCGCGGACACGGGCGTGCGCGTTTCCATACCATCCCAGCGCTTGGATTCCTTTGGCGTGCAGATGGCGGACGCGGTGGCGGGCCAGAAGCGCGGCGGCCTCACGTTCGCGCCGGAAGCGGGCAGCCAGCGTTTGCGGGACGTCATCAACAAGAACGTCACCGAAGAGGACCTGATGGCTGCGGTGGATGCGGCCATGGAAGCGGGCTGGCAGCGCGTGAAACTGTACTTCATGATCGGGCTGCCCACGGAAACGGATGAGGACGTGGCTGAGATCGGCCGGTTGGCATCGGACGCGTTCGCGCGCATGCGGGAGGCAACGCCGCCGGAAGCGCGCGGGCGCCTCAAGATGACGGTGGCAGTGGCCGTCTTCGTGCCGAAGGCGCATACCCCCTTCCAGTGGGAGGGTCAGATCCCGGCGGAGGAGGCGCGGCGGCGCGTGGGGATCATCCGGGATGCGGTGCGGTTCCGCGCTGTGCGCGTGGACTATCACGAACCGAAGACCAGCTTCTTGGAAGCGGTCATGAGCCGCGGGGGACGCGAGGTCTCCCTGCTGGTGGAAGAGGCGTGGAAGCGCGGCGCGCGCTTCGATGCTTGGACGGAGCATTTTTCAGAAGAGGCCTGGGTGGATGCGGCGCGCGCGGTGGGCGTGGACATGGACGCCCTGGCCCATGAGGCGCACCCGGTTGATGCGCCGCTGCCCTGGGACCATGTGGATGCCGGCGTGTCCAAGCGCTTCTTGATGAAAGAGCGGGAACGGGCCTTTGCGGGCGCGCTCACGGAGGACTGCACCTTCGGCGCGTGCACGGCCTGCGGCATCTGCGAAAGCGCGCATTCCGGCATCATCGTGCAGGAGGAGAGGGGCAGCCATGGCTGATCCGCGCAGGTTCCGGCTCCGCGTGCGCTACCGGAAAGCGGGACGGCTGGCGATGCTGTCCCATCTGGAGATCACGCACGCCCTTGAGCGCATCGTGCGGCGCAGCGGGCTTCCGTTCGCCTTGTCTGAGGGGTTCTCTCCGCATATGAAGATGGCGTTCGGGCCCGCTTTGCCGGTGGGCGTGGGCGGCGAACAGGAGGTGTTCGACGTCCTGCTCACCTCCTACGTGGCGCCTGATCGCGCATTCGGTGCGCTCGTCGAGGCGGCACCGGAGGGGCTTGCTCCTGTCCAGGCCGCCTATGTGGAACCGTCTGCCCCGGCTGCATCCGTCGCGTTCTCTGACAGCACCTATGAGGTCGTGTTGGATTCACCGCTCGCTTGCCTCCGTGTGCCTGATGAGGTGACGGTCACGCGCAAGGGCAAGGAGAAGTCGCTCATCACCGCGGATTTCCTGGTGGGGGAGCCCCAGTTGGACGGGTGCGGCTTCACGTTCGCGCTGCGTGCGCGGGAGACGGGCAGCATGCGGGCGGACGCGTTCGCTGACGCGTGCCTTGCGGCCAGCGCGCCTGCGGGCACGGTGCTGCCGCGCATCGTCTCGTTCACGCGGAGCGCGCTCGCCTGAGCAGCTGATGGACCAGACAGACCTCAAGGGCATCCCGGGGATCGGCCGTGCGCGCATCGTGAGCGCGGCGTTCGCGCTGGCGGCAGCGGCGCTCATCATCGTGCAGTCCACATGCCTGGCCTGGGCGGTAACCGCGCTTTGGGGCGGCGCGTCCTTGGGCGAAGCCGGGGGCGCGGTGATCGGGTTCTTCGCAGCCTATGCATGCCGTTTGGGCGTTGCGGCCCTCCAAGAGCGCGCTGCGGCGCGCTTCGCTGAGAATGCTTCGGCAGAGCTGCGCCGCGCGTACCTGGACGCGCTCGGGTCGGCCGGTCCTGAGCTGTCGCACCGTCTCGGCCTTGCCGCCTGCGTGCTGAACGCCACGGAAGGCATCGCTTCGGTGCGGGACTACCTGGCGGATGCCGTGCCGAAGAAGGCGTCGTTGATGGTGGTGCCGCTCTGTCTTGCGGTGGCCATCTGCTGCTTCGATGTGCTGAGCGGCATCATCGCGTTCATCTGCCTTCCGCTCATCATGGTCTTCATGCAGCTCATCGGCCACACCGCAAGCGATGATGCGGCCCGGCGCCATGCCGGCTTCACCCAGATGTCGAACCACTTTTTGGATGCGCTGCGAGGCTTGTCCACGCTGCGGGCATTCGGACGGGCTGCCACCTACGGCAAGACGGTGTTCGCCGCTTCTGAGGGGTACCGGCGCCACGTCATGCGCACGCTGCGCACGGCCACGCTCTCAAGCACCGTGCTGGACATCTTCGCCACCTGTGGACTGGCGGCGGTGGCCATCATGCTGGGATTCCGCATGGTGGACGGGGAGGTGCTGTTCTTTCCGGCACTGGCGGTGCTCTTGCTGGTTCCGGAGTTCTTCATGCCCATCCGCGCCTATGCGCGGGGCTACCACGCCACGCTGGAAGGCGCGTCCGCGCTGGGCGCTCTTGAGCGCGCGCTTCTGTTAGCGGATGAGCAGGCCGCTTTGGAAGTGGAGTATGAGAGCATGGAGAGCGAGCTGGCGTTGGATCGCGCCATCAGCACGCCGGGCGTGCCGAAGCTTCGGCTGGATGGCGTGAGCATCGCGCACGGGCGGCATCATCATGTGCTCTCCAAGGTGGGATTCAGCCTTGCGGGTGCGCACTTGGTGGTGGTGACGGGACCATCCGGTGCCGGGAAGTCTTCGCTTCTGGATGTGCTGGCCGGGTTCGCTGATCCTTCCAGCGGGCGCATCTTCGTGAACGGCGAAGAGGCGGAGACGTTGCGCCGACCGGACTGGCACGCGCGCGTGTCCTACATCCCGCAGCGGCCACATCTGTTCAACGCCACCTTGAAGGAGAACGTGGCGTTCTATCGGCCTGATGCCACAGACGATGAGGTGATGTCAGCGCTGCGTGAGGTGGGCCTCGGCTGGCTTGCTGAAGGGGAGCACGGGCTTGATCTCATGTTGGGAGAGGGCGGCCGTGGGCTTTCCGGGGGCGAGGCGCACCGCATCGCGCTGGCGCGGTCGTTGGTGGACCCGGCGCGCGACGTCATCGTGCTGGATGAGCCCACGGCGCACGTGGACATTGAAACGGAGCTGCAGCTCAAGAAGGTGCTCTTGCGCGCGTTCGAGGGCAAGCTGGTCATCATGGCCACGCACAATATGCATTGGGTGCGCGCAGCGGACATGCATCTGGCGGTGGGAGAGGGCATGGTGGAGGTGCGATGCACGGAGGCGGCGTTGCGGCAGGAAGAGAACGCTGCTTCTGCGCACCCGTCAGAGCGGCAGCGGCATGCGCATGTGCTGCCGCAGGCGGCATCTGATGTCGAAAGGGGTGAAGATGCGCGCATCGCCGCTGCGCCCGAACTGCATGACGCGCGCGCGGCGGGAACGCGTTTGATCCGTTCGCTCCTCAGGACGAACGCGCCGCTCATCGTGTGCGCCATGGTGCTGGCGTTCGCAGCAGCGCTGTTCGCGGGCGGTCTGATGTTCACCTCTGGCTACATGATATCGGTGGCGGCGTCGTTGCCGGTGACGGTGCTGGCGTTGCACCTGCCCTCCATCTTCGTGCGCATCTTCGGCGTGGGAAAGCCGCTTTTGGACTACGTCCAGCGCCTGTTGAGCCACGATTGGATCCTTCGTGCCACCAGCGCTTTGCGAGAAAAGCTCTTCGAAGCTGCGCGGCGCGCGTTCGAATGTGCGCGGCCGGAGCGCCTGAGCGAGATGCTGGCCACTCTGTCCGATGACATCGCGCGCACCCAAGACCTCTTCATCCGCTGCGCTCTGCCTTATGTGCTGGCGCTGCTGCTGGTGGTGGTGGCATCATGTGCGGCAGGGGCGTTCTCCCTTCCGTTCGGGATCGCGCTCTTCGTTCTGCTGGCCATGGCCACCGTGGGCTTGTCCGTTGCAGCCCTGGTGACGGATGGCCGATTGAAGGATGAGGAAGCGGCAGGGGAACGCGCGCTCTATGCGGTGCTGACCGATGACGTGATGGGCTTGCGTGACATCGTTCTGGCCGGGCGCGGTCGCGAACGTGCGCAGCAGGTGCTCAAGGCGCACGCCATGTGCGAACGCATCCGTGCGAAGCTGGGAGCGCGCAGGCGGGCGCGCAGCTTCGTCTGTCAGCTGTTGGCTGGATGCGCCATCCTCCTCTGCCTCATCTGGGCGGCCGCGGCGTTCACGCCTTCGGTGCCCACGCCGCAGAGCTTGAGCCCGGCAGCGCACGCGCTGGCTGGCTTCGCGGTGCAGAACGAGTCTCCCTGCCCTCAGAACTGGATCACGGCGTTCGCCATCTGCCTGTTCCCGCTGATCGAATTCCTGCTGCCGGCCACAGAGGCGCTGCTGGACGGATCGGTCATGCGCAAGGGCGCTGATCGCATCGGGTCTCTGCTGGAATCCGCTCCTCCATCGTTCGATGCCACCGCCGCCAACGCTCCCGTAGCGCAGGCTTCAGCCTGCGACCGCATCCCCCAGGATGCGGCCAACGCCGTGGAGGCATGCATTCCCTCCCTCCGCTATCCGGATACCGCCCATGATGTCCTGACCGGCGTCATGATCAACATCCCGCGCGGGTCGCGCACGGCCATCATCGGCCCCAGCGGTGCCGGCAAGACCACGCTCGTGCGGGCCATCGCCCACGATCTTTCTTTTGCGGTGCCGGGCGTGCGTGCTGACGGCAGCGTGGGCTTGATCGAACAGGAATCCTACCTTTTCAACAAGTCCTTGCGCGAGAACCTCCTCATCGCGAACGGCGAGGCGGATGATGCTGAGCTTGAGGAGGCGCTGCGCCGGGTGGGGCTTTCCGGTCTTTTGGAGCGGCTGCCGAAGGGGTTGGACACCGTGCTGGCGTCAGGTGGAGAAGACGTGTCTGGCGGCGAGGCCACGCGCATCGCGGTGGCTCGGGCGCTTCTGGCCGGCTTCAGCACCATCGTGTTGGATGAGCCGTTCTGTGCGTTGGATGCGGACACGGAGGCAGAGGTGATGGCCACCATCGAAGAGGCGTTGGCGGGCAAGACGGTCATCGTGGTCACGCACCATCTGCAAGGCGTGAGCGCGTTCGATCACGTCGTCTTCGTCGAAGGCGGCCGCATCACCATGCAAGGCACCCCGAATGACCTGGCCGCCTCGGACCCCCGTTTCCGCGCCCTCCTGGAGTGCGCGGAAACCTCCTGATGTGCAAAAGGAACGTCCCAAATCGCACCTGCAGGATGTGCAAAAGGGACGTCCCAAATTGCACATAGGATAAGAGCATGAGGAACGGAAGATATCTGCTATGTGCAATTTGGAACGTCCCTTTCGCACATCAGGTGACATTCTCGCACGGGGGGGGCTCGTCTCTGTTCGCAATAAGACCACGAAAGAGCGGAGAAAACGTGGCCTCTCGGCTGATGTGCAGAAGGGACGTCCTGAATCGCACCTGCAAGGTTGCCCGATGTGCAAAAGGGACGTCCCAAATTGCACATAGGACCGTTCTTTCAGTGCTCATGCTCTTATCCTATGTGCGATTTGGAACGTCCCTTTCGCACATCAGACCATCCCCATGCGATTTGGAACATCACCTTCTGCGCATCACGCTTCCAGAGTGCGCAGGTGGTGGGAGAAAGGGTCGCCCAAGGAGGTGATGCGGTGCACGGGGATCAGGGGCGCGCAGGGGCAGGCGGTTGCGGCGCGGCCCACCTGACGGCGCGAATCCGGACGCCCGATGGCATCCGCGATGTCCGTGCACGTGCGCGTCTGTCCGTAGGGGATGCCCTCTGCTGCCTGCCAGACGGCCTCTTGGAATGCGCTTCCGCGCGGACGGCACGGCGCGCTGAACACCCGTCGTTTGCCAGCCAGGTATTCCAAAAGCTCGTTGGCGCAGGCGTTCGTGAGAGCGCTGGGGGAATCTTGCCCCGGCCTCTCAGATGCGCCCCAGGCAAGGCGCGTGATGGCGCCGTCCGTCTCTTCGATGAGCACCGGCCCGGCGGACGTGGCGTAGACATGGGCATGGCAGGTGGTCATCTTCGCCTCCGCTCCTCAAGTCCTGCGCGCTTTGACGCTATCATAGAGGACATCACGCCGTCTGCTGGGTGCAGGCGGAAACTCGCAGGTGAACTGAAGGAGGGAACGGTGCCTGATCGTCTGTTGGTGGCTCCGTCGATTCTGTCCGCTGACTTCCGGGACCTGGGGGGTGCGGTGCGCCTCATCGAGGATGCGGGAGCGGACTGGGTGCATATAGATGTGATGGATGGCCATTTCGTGCCGAACATCACCATGGGCGTGCCGCTTTTGAAAGCGCTCCGCCCGGCCACGGATCTGGTGCTGGATGCGCATCTCATGGTATCCAATCCGCTCCGGCAGATCCCGTGGTTCTTAGATGCGGGGGCGGACGTGGTCACGTTCCATCTGGAGGCGGTGGATGACGATGAGGCGCGCACGGCCATCGCCGACATCAAGGCGGCCGGGGCGAAGGCGGGCGTGTCCGTGAAGCCGAACACCGGCCTTGAGAGGCTGGATCCCCTTTTGCCAGAAGCTGACATGGTGCTCATCATGAGCGTTGAGCCGGGCTTTTCCGGGCAATCCTTCATCGAGGGATCGGACGCGCGCGTCTCTGAGGTGAAGCGGCGCGCCCAAGAGGCGGGCACGGAGGTGCTCGTGCAAGTGGATGGCGGCATCGGAGAGGCCACGGTGGGATGCGTGGTGGCTGCGGGGGCTGATTGCGTGGTCTGCGGCAACGCGTTCTTCAAGGCGCCTGACCCGCTCCAGGTGCCGCGTCTGCTGCGCCAGGCGGCGGAGAAGGCAGAAAAGGGGGCAGTACAGTGAGCGAATGCGTGGAAGAGGCTTATGTCTACTTGGACTATGCGGCCACGGCGCCCTTGGTGCCTGAAGCCTTGGAGGCCATGCAGCCACACTTTCAACCGGGACCGGCCGGCATCCTGCAGGACGCGAACCCCAATTCGCTCTCAGCGCCCGGACGGACGGCGTTCAAGGCGCTGGAGGCGGCGCGCCGCAGCTTGGCGGCATCCTTGGGCGCCAGCCGGCCGGATGAGATCATCTTCACCTCGGGTGCCACAGAGGCGGACAACGCGGCGCTTTCCGGCATCGCCCATGCGGCCTTCGCTGAACGCCTGCGCGCGCAGACCGGTTCGTTCACGCCGCAGGTCATCACCACCCAGATAGAGCACGATGCTGTGCTCCTGCCCGCGAAGCGTCTGGAGGCGGAGGGCTTCCAGGTGGCCTATCTGAAGCCTGACCGGGACGGATTCATCAGCGTGCAGCAGCTGGAAGAGGCGCTCAGTCCGGAAACGGTGCTGGTCAGCATCCAGCTGGCGAATTCTGAAGTGGGATCTGTGCAGGCCATCCGCCAGCTGGCGGATGCGGCCCATGAGGCGGGTGCGCTCTTCCACACGGATGCGGTGCAAGGCCTGGGCAAGGTGCCTGCGAACGTGGCGGATCTGGGCGTGGACGCAGCGTCGTTCTCCGCCCACAAGGTGGGCGGTCCCTATGGCGTGGGCGCGCTGTACCTGCGCCGTCGCACGCCCTTCGAGCCGCTCCTCCTGGGCGGCGGCCAAGAATCCGCCCGGCGCAGCGGCACGCAGAACGTCTGCGGCGCGGTGGGCTTCGCCGCCGCTGCCAGCGTGGCCACGGCGGATGTGGAGGCGGAATCCGCGCGCCTCCGGCAGATCCGGGATGCGCTGTATGCGCGCCTGTCCGCTTTCGACCCGATCCAGCCCACGGTGGCGTGCCCGGAAGGCAGCCAGGATTTCCTGCCGAACGTGGTGAACGTCCTCATCAGGGACATGGAGAGCCAGACGGCGGTGCTGCGCTTCGACGCGCTGGGATTCGCCGTGTCCGGCGGCAGCGCCTGTTCCTCCGCGTCCTTGGATGCCAGCCATGTGCTCACGGCCTGCGGCATCTCCTCTGATGAAGCGCAGACGGAGCTGCGCGTCTCCTTCGGCCGCTATACGGACATGGACCAAGCTGAAGCGTTTCTGCGCGCGGTGCCGCAGGCGCTGGATTGGAGGCGTTGATGGAACTGGTCAACACCCATTGTCACACCGGCTACTGCGGGCATGCCGAAGGGTCGGTGGAGGAGTACGTGCGCGCGGCGGAGGCTGCGGGGATATCCACGTTGGCGTTCACGGATCATTTCCCCCTGACGCCCGCGTTCGATCCGGATGATTACCTCTCTGTCCCGCGTTCCAGCATGGAGGTCTATCGCCAGGACGTCATGCGCGCCCGGGAGGAGCATCCGGAGATGGAGATTCTCTTCGGCGTTGAGATGGATTACCTGGGCCATCATGAGGACCGCACGTTCAGCCAGGCGGAATTGGATTCGTTCGATCTGGTCTTGGGGTCGGTGCACTTCGTGGACGCGTGGCCCTTCGATGATCCGGCGCAGCGCGGGAGATGGGATGAGCCGGGTGCGCCGGACGCCATCTGGCGGCGCTATGGGGAGCTGTGGTGCGCAGCTGCTGCGGACGCCGCTCTGCGCTTCGACGTCATGTCCCACCCCGATCTGGCGAAGAAGTTCGGCTACCTGCCTTCTTTCAACCTGCAGCCGCTCTACGGGCAGATGGCGGAGGCTGCGCGGGAGGGCGGCCGCATGGTGGAGGTGAACACATCGGGTGCCTATTACGCCTGCGCGGAAGCCTTCCCGGCACCGGCGCTTTTGCATGAGTTCGCGCGGGCGGGCGTTCCCTGCACGGTGGGGACGGATGCCCATGCGCCGGAGAACGTGGCGCGGGACATCCTGGCGGGATACCGTCTCATGAAAGAGGCAGGTTACAGATCCCTCACCGTGCCCACCTCCTCCGGAGACAGGCGTACCATCGCACTGGACATTTGATATGGGCGCATGCCTTTGAGATGAGGGGATGACCATGGCGAAGACGGGCAAGAAGACGAAGAAAGACAAGAAGGGCGCGAGCGGCGCGGCTGACGGAGCTGCGCGCGCGGCCCAGGAAGCGGCCGCGAAGGCTGCCGGGGTTGCCGCCAACGCTGCTGCCAGCGCGGCGGCCGCTGTCACGGAGGCCATCGTGAAGCGCGGCGCGAAGCTGCTCTCCAAGACGGATGCGCACCGCACGGTGGGAGGCTTGGAAGCGCACCTGCTGAAACTCTTCCCGGCTGGCACGGCGGAGGAGTGGGACCGCACGGGCGTGCTGGTGGGGGAGCGCGCGATGCCGCTCTCCAAGGTGGCCATCACGTTGGATCCCACGGTGCCGGCCATCGAAGAAGCGGCGCGCGCAGGGGCGGATGTGCTGCTCACGCACCATCCGGCCTACCTTTCGGCGCCCGGATCCTTCGCACCGGCCCGTTCGGTGGCGCAGAACGCTGGGGCGGGCGTGTGGGCCGCCATCAAGAGCGGCGTCGCGCTCATGTGCTTCCATACGGCGCTGGACGTCAGCCGTCAAGCCCAAGGTGTTCTGCCGGAGCTTTTGGGACTTGAGGCCACGGGAAAGGTGCTGTCCCCGCTCCCCTCTGATCCGGCCCTCGGGTATGGGCAGGTCTGCACGGTGCCGCAGGGGGAGGTTCTTTCCCTGGCGCACCTGGCGGCACGGTGCACCTCGGTCTTCGGGCGCGCGCCGCGCGTCTGGGGGCGCATGGACGCGCAGGTGCGCACGGCGGCCACGGCCACGGGCAGCGCGTCGAACGTGGGAGGGTTGGCGCTCGCGGCGGGCATGGATTGCCTGGTCTGCGGAGAGGTGCGCTACCATGACGCGCTGGATCTGTCGCAAGCGGGGCTTTGCATCATCGAACTGGGCCATGACGTGAGCGAATTCCCGCTCACGGCGGTGCTGGCGGATGCCGTGGCAAGCTATGGCGTAGGCACTGACCGCATCGTCATCCTGGACCAGACGGCGAACTGGGCATATCCGGAGAGCATCCGTCTGTAGAAGCCGTGCTGCGTCCGCGCGCCCTCCGCATCCGGCTCAACTGAGATAGAATGCAGGGAGCGGACACGTTTCGGCGAAAGGCGGACCATGCAGGCCACACCCTTTGACATCGAATCCTTGCTGGCTGCCCAACAGGCCGATTTCGACATCATGCACATGATGCGCAGCTTGGAAGAGCTGCCGCAGCGCGCCATCATCCTCAGCTGCCGCCAAAAGCGCGAGGCCATGCAGCAGAAGGTGGCCAAGATCGAGGCGCTGAAGAAAGAGACGGCGAAGAAGCGTTCGCGCATGAACGATGAAGATGCTTCGCTCCAGAAGAAAGAGGCGGGCGTCCAGGCGGCCATCGAAGCAGCCGGGAACGATTACCGCAACGCTGAAGCGCGCACGAAAGAGCTGGACGGCATCTTCCGCCGCCGCACCGCCTTGGCTGAAGAGATGGCCCAGCTGGATGCTGAACTGGCGAAGATCGGCCAGCTGGAGGATCAAGCCGCTGCTGCTTTGGCTGAGGTGGACGCCCAGGAGGCGGCGGCCACGGAATCCTTCAAACAAGAGGGCGGGCGTTTGAAAGCGGGCATCGCTGATGCCGAACGGCGCCGAGAAGAACGTCTGGGCGCGGTCACGGCGGAATTGGCGGATGCCTACCGCACCACTTCGAAGCATATGGGCACGGTGGTCATCGGCCGTTTGGAAGAGGGAAGATGCGGGGTCTGCCGCGCCGGAATAGATCCAGGCCGTCAGATAGAGCTGCGCTCCCAAGCGCCGGTCACGTTCTGCCCCATTTGCAAGCGTCTGCTGATCGTGGAGTGATCCGCTCTCAACAATGCGCGGAAGCCGCAAAAGCGCCCGCCTGAGCGTGCAAAAACCACTCACCCGGAATGTGCAGAAGGGGCTGCCTGAGCGTACAGAAAGGGCTGTCCGGAATGTGCAGAAGGGACGTCCCAAATTGCACATAGGAATAGTCTGACTTCTATGCAGTCACTTCCTCTATGTGCGATTTGGAACGTCCCTTCTGCACATTCCGGACAGCCCTTTCTGTACGCTCAGGCAGGCGGACAGCGGGAGGTCCCGCTGTCCGCCTGATGGGGCCGATGAGCGCTACTTGATGACGATGACGGCCTTCGCACCGTGGCCGTGGCGGCGTCCGTGTCCGCAGCAGCCTTTGCGGCCGCCTTCGCGCTTCTGCTTGCGGCAGCCTTTGCCGCCCTTGCACTCCTTGATCTGGGAGTAATCCACGCCCAGCTCTTCGCAGGTCTTGCATATCTTCTCCGTGATGTTCTGCAGCTGCTGGCGCTCTTCGGCGCTCAGCGCTTCCAAGATGGCGTCCGCTGCGCGGTCCTCCGCCTTCATGCGCTTCTGGATGACCTGCTTGCCTTTGTCCGTGAGGGATACCAGGAACTTGTATTCGGGGTCTTGGATGGTCACATAGCCGTTGCGCTCCGCCTTTTCGGCCACGTGGCGCACGTCCTTGCCTCTCCAGCCCAGCACGCGCTCCAGCTTCTCCTTGCAGACGGTGCTGTCCTCAGAGAACTTGTAGACCACCTTGATGAGCGCGCCTTGTCCCTTCTTGAAGCTGCGGGGGCCAAGGTCCCGCATGCCCAGCTTCGCGTAGTTCGCAGCGTGTTTGAGGTCGTGGATGAGCTTCGATGAATCTGCCATGGGATGTGCCTTCTTTCTTGAGGGGTGTTCGTCTTTCCGGATGTGGATTCTAGGGGCTGCGCGCGAATGCAGGCGCAAGGTCTGGCGGAGATGGAACCGAAACGTGAACGGGATGATGCGCAGGCGCAAGAAAAGAGGCCCCGCAGGGCCTCCGTGAAGATGCTGTGCTCAGCAAGGAAGGGCTATGCGCGCTCCACCTTGCCGGCTTTCATGCAGCGGGTGCACACGCGCGCCTTGCGCACGTGGCCCTTGGAATCCTTGATGGTGATCTTCTGCACGTTGGGACGGAAGACGCGGTTCGTCACACGGTGGGAATGGCTGACATTGTGGCCGAAGGAAGGGTGCTTCCCGCAGATTTCGCATACTTGAGACATCGTTCACTCCTGTTTGGTTCTCAGGTGTTCCCTGTTTGTTTGCAACAGCAGCAGCAAACTATACCACAGATATCCAACGGTTCCGGTGAGTTTTCGAATGGCGGAGCGCCCAGGCGCCATCGGCGCAGATGCTATGCGCTATACTACCTGATGCTGCCAGCAGGGGCATCCCCCCGCTGCGGCTGGAATCCGAACATCATCCCGGCGTGCCGTCACGGCGCGTTGCTCGAGAGGAGGATCATCATGGCAGAGAAAGTCGCAGGAGAGCTGCACGTTGCCAATGATGTCCTGGCCGATATCGTGGGATATGCGGCGCTGGAATGCTATGGCGTGGTGGGAATGACGGCACCGAACGCGGCGGACGGCATCGCGAAGCTGCTGCCGGCGTCCCGTCTGCGCCGCGGCATCGTGGTCACGCCGGAAGATGAGGGCATCAAGGTGGAGCTGTACGTCGTCATCGAATACGGCACCAACATCTCCACCGTGTCGCAGAACCTGACGGACCAGGTCCGGTTCGCCCTCAATGAATACGCGCGCGTCCCCATCACGGACGTGGCGATCCATGTGCAGGACATCCGGGTGCGCTGAGCCAAGCCGCCCGTTGAAGACCGTCTGAGAACAAGAAGAAGCGCCCACGCGCCTTACGAGGAGAGCCGCCCACCATGCCGAAAACATACGCTGCAGCACAGGTCATGAATGCCATCGCCAGCGCCTCTGCTGCCCTGACGCAGCGCAAAGAGGAGATCAACCGCTTGAACGTCTTCCCCGTGCCTGACGGGGACACGGGCACGAACATGTCGCTCACCATAGAGAGCGTGGTGAAGAACCTGCGCGGCCTGTCCACGGATGCCAGCGCGCAAGAGACGCGCCGGGCCATCGTGCAAGGCGCTCTCATGGGGGCGCGCGGCAACTCCGGCGTCATCACCTCTCAGATCCTGCGCGGCCTCTGCGAAGGCAGCGAAGGGCTGGAGCACCTGGACGCGCAGGGCCTTGCCACCACCTTCGCCCGGGCGGAGGAAGTGGCGTTCCAGGCCGTGCGCAAGCCGGTTGAGGGCACCATCCTGACGGTGCTCCGGGACATGGCGAAGGCCGCGCGCTCCGCGTCCGAGGCGGGCCTTGACACGGATGCGGCCATGGAGGCCATCGTCACTGAAGGCTATGCCTCCGTGCAGCGCACCCCGGATCTCCTGCCCGTCCTCAAGGAGAACGGCGTGGTGGACGCGGGCGGCTTCGGGCTGGCCATCTTGGTGGACGCGTTCGCCGCAGCGCTCCTGGGCAAGGCGGCCATCGTGGTGGAGGACATCGCCATGGGAAGCGCGTTCGGCCCCAAGGTGGAGATAGAGCAGGTGGATGACTGGGAGGGGTCCGAATACCGCTACTGCAATGAGTTCCTGGTGGATTCGGACGACCTGGACACCGAAGCGGCGCTGGATTTCCTCCAGACCATGGGGGACTGCGAACTGTGCGTGGGTTCTGCCCCCAAGTTCAAGGTACATGTGCACTCCAACACGCCCGACCAGGTGTTGAAGTACTTCTTGGACCGCGGGCAGATCTCTGAAGTGCACATCCACAACATGGACTTGCAGTCCCAGGAACGCGCGCAGAAGATATCCGAAGAAGCCCAGCAGGAGACGAAGCCCTTGGGGTTCGTGGCGGTGGCCGCGGGCAAAGGCAACGCGAAGATCCTCAAGAGCCTGGGGGTGGACGTGGTGGTCTCCGGCGGCCAGACCATGAACCCCTCCACGAAGGACCTGTTGGATGCCGCGGAGAGCGTGAAGGCGGATGCCGTCATCATCCTGCCGAACAACTCCAACATCATCCTGGCGGCTGAGAGCGCCTGCGGCCTGTCTGAGAAGGACTGCGGCGTGGTGCCCACCAAGAGCGTGCCCCAATCCTTCGCGGCGCTGTTCGCGGCTGATCCGGACGCCTCTCTGGAAGACAACGTGGAAGCCATGATGGAGGCCGCCCAGGAGGTCAAGACGGGCGAGGTCACCACCGCCATCAAGGATTCCAAGGACGCTGCGGGCAACCCCATCAAGGACGGGGATGTGATCGGCATCGCGGACGGGTCCATCGAAGCGGTGGGTTCCACGGTGTCTGATGTGGTCATGGACCTGCTGGCCAAGATGGATGCCGATGGCGCTGACACCTTGACGTTCCTGGCCGGGGAGGACCTGGCGGCGGACGTCTCAGAGGCTCTGCAGGCGCGCATCGAAGAGGCCTACCCTGACCTTGAGCTGGACGTGCAGGACGGCGGTCAGCCGCTCTACCCGGTGGTCTTCTCGCTTGAGTAAGGCGGCTGCCTCTTCTGCGGCTCCTCTTGACCGCGTGGCGGACACGCTGCTCCTTGATTCCAAAGTGGATGCGGTGCGCGGCGTGACGCCTGCGCGCGCCAAAGTGCTGGAAAAGCTCAAAGTGCGCACCGTGCGCGATCTGCTCACGCACTTCCCGCGCCGCTATCTTGACCTGTCCCGGATCTGCACCATCGCGGAGGCCCCCATCGGGGAGACCTGCACCATATCCGGCCAGATCCATGACGTGAAGCTCAAGCGTCCGCGTCCGCGGATGCCCATCGTGGAGGTGTCCTTGCGGGACGCCACGGGCATCATGATCGTGTCCTTCTTCCATATGCCGTGGTTGGAACGGCGCTTGAAGCCGGGCGCGCGCCTGGCCGTGTCCGGCAAACTGGCCTTCGATTACGGGTTCAAGCGCATGACGAACCCCTATTTCGAAGAGCTGGGGGAAGAGGATGTGGAAGGCAAGCTCTTGGCGGTGCATCCGGCCACGGAGAAGCTCCCTGCCGGCGTGGTGCGCCGTCTGGTGTTCACAGCGCTGGATCAGACGCGCGGGATGTTCGACCCGGTCCCGGCGGCTCTGCGGGTGCGGCGGCACCTCATTTCCCGCGGGGCGGCCCTGGAGACCATCCATCGGCCGCTGGATGCGCAGGAGGCGGCGGAAGCCCGGCGCCGGCTGGTCTATGACGAGCTTTTGCTGTTGCAGCTCTTCTTGATGCAGCAGGGGGATGAGCGGTCGCGCCATGCAGGCGCCTGCGCGCACACCGTGGACGGTCCGGCCGTCCAGGCGCTGCACGGCGCGCTGCCGTTCCAGCTGACGGAGGACCAGCTGCATGCGGTGGATGACCTCTTCGCGGTCATGGCGTCCGGGCGCGTGGCGGATCATATGGTCTTGGGGGACGTGGGCACGGGCAAGACCATGGTGGCCGCGTTCGGCGTGGCGGCCGCGAAGGATTCCGGCGGACAGGCGCTCATCATGGCGCCCACGGAGATCCTGGCCGAACAGCATGCGCGCACCCTGGCCCCCCTCTTCGACGCGGCGGGCATCCGCCATGGACTGCTCACCGGGTCCGTTCCCGAACGGGAGCGCGTGCCCATTCTGGAGGCGTTCGCGCAAGGGGATGTGGACGTGCTCATCGGCACCCATGCGCTCATCGAAGACGACGTGCGCCCGCGCCGCTTGACGCTGGCGGTGATAGACGAACAGCAGCGATTCGGCGTGGATCAGCGCTCCCGCCTGTTGGAGAAAGGCGACGCGCCCGATGCGCTCTACATGACGGCCACGCCCATCCCGCGGAGCCTCGCGCTCACGCTCTTCGGCAACTTGACCCATTCCTATCTCAAGCAGAAGCCGCGCAAGGGCGCGGCGCGCGTGACCCATGCGCTGGACAAGAGCGCGCGCGGCGTGGCCTACGACGCGGCCCGCGCTGCGGTGGCGCGCGGCGAGCGGGTGTATGTGGTGTGCCCCTTGGTGGGGAACCCCGCGCATGCTTCCAGCAGCGCGGATGAGAAGGCCGTGCGCGAAGACGAAGAGGCCTACCATCCTCAGGTGGCCATCGAAGACGAAGCGGATTTCAACCTGGCCGACCCTGCCTCGGCCACGAAGGAGGCCTCGCGCCTTGCCCGCACGGTGTTCGCGGATGCCCAGGTGGGGCTGCTCCATGGGGGCTTGCCCGCTGACGAGAAGCGCCGCGTGATGGATGATTTCGCCGCCGGGCGCGTGCAGGTGCTGGTCACCACCACGGTCATCGAGGTGGGCGTGGACGTGCCGGAGGCCACGGTGATGATCGTGGAGGACGCGGACCGCTTCGGGCTGTCCCAGCTGCACCAGCTGCGCGGGCGCGTGGGGCGCGGGAGCCTGGACGCGGAGGTGTTCCTCATCTCCTCCTCCAAGCTGCCGAACGCGGTGAAGCGCCTGGAGGCCCTGGTGGACAGCGATGACGGCTTCCAGATCGCTTCCTATGACCTGTCCCTGCGCCGCGAAGGCGACATCCTGGGCAACAAGCAGGCGGGCGTGAGCTCCCTCAAGCTGGTGAACATCGCGTTGGATGCAGAAGAGATAGAGCAGGCCCATGCGGATGCGCGCCGGATCCTGGATGCGGATCCTGAGCTCGCGCTTCCCGAACACGCAGCCTTGGCGCGCGAGCTGCGGCAGGCGTTCTCGGAAGAGCTGCAGGTGAGCGGCGGATGACGGGCAAGCTGCGCATCGTGGCGGGGGAGTTCGGCGGGCGTCTGATCGAATGCCCGCGCGCCGTTTCGCGCCCTACCACCGACCGTGTGCGCGAAGCGCTGTTCAGCGCCCTGGTGAGCGCGGCGGGCGGCTTCGAGGGCATCACGGTGTGCGACGCGTTCGCCGGATCGGGCGCGCTGGGGCTGGAGGCGGTGTCAAGGGGAGCGGCGCGCGCACAGCTCTTCGACGCGGACGCAGGGGCGGTGCAGTGCGTGCGGCGCAACGTGGCGGCGCTGGGGCTTGCTGATCGCGTGCACGTGGCGCGCGCGGATGTGCTGGCCTCAGGCATCGCGGGCGCGGCGGCGCCCTACGGGTTGGTGCTGCTGGATCCGCCCTATGTCACGGAGGCCGAGCGCGTGGGAGGTCTTCTGGCGCGCGCGGCGGAGGCGGGCCAGCTGGCAGAAGGGTGCCTGGTGGCCTACGAACGGGCGGCGGATGCGTCCGCGCTGCCGGAGCTTGCCGGATTCCAGGTGCTCAAGCAGAAACGCTACGGAAAGACCGCCGTCGATCTCTTGCGCTGGCGGTGATGCGCCTTCGGATCAGAGCCGTCCGGCGTGAGGTCATGCTAGAATGGCAGTTCTGTCTGTTAGAATCTGCGGACGAATGCGAAGAAGCGGCATCCGTCTGCCTTGGGATGCGGCTTTTGAGGAAGGACTGACATGGACGAAACAGGAGTATTGGGACTGCTGGAAGAGCTGTCCATACTGCTGGAAGATTCGAAGACGGTCTTCGGTAAAAGCAACATGAGGCAGGTGGACATCTCGGCCGCCTTTGAGATCATGGATGAGATTCGCGACATCTTCCCGGGCGAGTTCGCCCAGGCGCGCCAGATCGTGCGCGAGCGCCAGGCGCTTCTGGAGGATGCGGAGGATGAAGCGAACCGCCTCATCGAAGACGCGCGCAGCCAGGCCATGACCATCGCGTCCGAGCAGGAGATCGTCCGCATCTCCCAGCAGCAGGCTGAGACCATCATGGCGGACGCGCGCGAATTGGAACGCGAAACGCGCGCGGGCGCGGAGGATTACGCGGACGAGGTCTTTGGGCATGTGGAACAGAGCCTGGACAACGTCTTGTCCCAGGTGCGCCGCGTGCGCGACCGCTTGAACGCGAATGCCATGAACGGCCGCTAGGGCCGCAGAACCGGTATCGGGAACTTGGCCGCCTGCGCGTCTGCGCGGGCGGCTTTCGCATAGGAAGGGGGCCAGATCATGGAACCGGTCAAGATCCATGTCCCGAACGAATTGATGGAACCGGCGGAGATGCAGGAGTTCGAGGGAACCTGCCAGCTGGGCCGTCTGTCCATGAACGGGGATGACTACGCGTTCTCGGAGCCCTGCACCTGGCGCGTGCAGGTCACGAACACGGGCGGAGCGCTCCTGGTGCGCGGGGCGGCCCAGGCTGAGGGCGTGTGCGCTTGCGCCCGCTGTTTGGAAGACGCGCG
Source organism: uncultured Eggerthellaceae bacterium (assembly GCA_947650915.1). Lineage (GTDB taxonomy): Bacteria > Actinomycetota > Coriobacteriia > Coriobacteriales > Eggerthellaceae > MGBC163016. Next base: position 93,905 of record CANSWY010000003.1, read on the forward strand.
CATCCCGCTCACCGGGGAGGTGGAAGGCTATTTCGTCATCAGCCCGGAAGGGGAGGATGATGACATGGAGGGCGACGAATTCGATGCGTTGCCGGAAAGCCATGACATCGATCTGGCCCCGCTCATCGTCCAAGGGCTCATGCTGGACGCGCCGGCGCGACCGCTTTGCCGGGAAGATTGCGCGGGCCTCTGCCCCCGATGCGGGCAGGACCTGAACCAGGGAACGTGTTCGTGCGCTTCGGAGGAGGACGCGGATGCGGGGAACCCCTTCGCGGTGCTGCGCGGCCTCACGTTCGACTGAGCGCGCCCTGGCGTTGCGTCCGCAGAACTGACCCTTGTGCGGGCATCAGCGCTTTGTTAGAATCAAACGTCGCGTGTGACAGCTGACAAGAGCGGCTGCTTCCAAGGGAAGCCCGCTTTGAGGAAGAAGGAGCAGCAAAGTGGCAGTACCTAAGCAGAAGATGGGCCGCATCCGCACCCACCGTCGTCGTAGCCTCCATGACAAGGTCGCGGCGCCGTCCCGTTCCACCTGCCCTCAGTGCGGGGAAGTGAAACTCCCGCACCGCGTCTGCGGCAACTGCGGGTTCTACAAGGACCGCGAAGTCATCGAGACGGATTAGTCTTTTCAGTTCACGGAAGACCGGGGACGAACCGCGGACATTGGATACGACCGTCACATTGGCCGTTGATGCGATGGGGGGCGATCACGCCCCCGCCGTCGTTATAGAAGGGGCTGCGCGCGCCCTTGAGGCTGACCCTGCCCTGAAGATCCTTCTCTGCGGCGCCAAAGAGGTAGTGGCTCCCTTGGCCCAGCAGACGGACAGATGCATCGCCATCCCCACCACGGAAGTGATCGGGATGGCGGAGCATCCGGCCAACGCCGTGCGCCAGAAGAAGGATTCCTCCATCGTGCGCGGATGCGCGCTGGTCAAGGACGGCCGGGCGGATGGTTTCTTCTCTGCCGGTTCCACGGGTGCGTGCCTGGCCGCGGCAACGTTGGTCATGGGGCGTGCCAAGGGCGTGAAGCGCCCCGCGCTGGGCGTCATCCTGCCCGCCTACGGGCGGCCTGCCTTCTTGGTGGACGTGGGCGCGAACGCTGACTGCAAGCCGGAATACCTGGTGCAGTTCGCGAAGATGGGCGCCATCTACATGCATTCGGTCATGGGCGTGGAGACGCCGTGCGTGGGCCTGCTCAACATCGGTGAAGAGGACACGAAAGGCTCTGCCTTCGCGCAGGAGGCCCATGGTCTCCTCGCCTCGGAGGTCCCGGAGTTCGCGGGCAACTGCGAGGGCGGGGATCTGATGGCAGGCGCGTTCGATGTGGTGGTGACGGACGGCTTCACCGGCAACGTCTGCCTGAAGACCATCGAAGGCACGGCAAAAGCGCTGTTCAGATACGTGAAAGACGCGCTCACCTCCTCTGCGACGGCGAAGCTGGGGGCGGCGCTGGTGCGGGGCAGCTTGTCGGAGATGAAGGGCAAGCTGGATCCTGACCGCTACGGCGGCACGCCGCTTCTGGGCGTCAAGGGCACGTGCATCGTGGGCCATGGCTCTTCCAACGCCGAAGCGGTGATGAACGGAATCCTGGCCGGGTGCGTGCAAGTGCGCGAAGGCGTGTCGGACAAGATCGCTGCCGCGTTCGCGCCAGCTGCGGCACCGAAGGACGGTGCCCCATGCAGCTGACGGCCGAACAGGAAGAGAAGCTCAAATCAGCGGAGGCGGCCATCGGGCATGCCTTCGCAGATCAGCAGCTTTTGCTCTCCGCCATCACGCATCCTTCCGCCACGGAAGGGAAATCCGTCAAGTTCTCCTATGAGCGTCTGGAGTTCTTGGGAGACTCCATCCTGGGCGCCATCGTGGCGTCCGAGGCGTTCCACCGTTATCCGAACCTGGATGAGGGCGGCCTCACACGCATCAAGGTCTCCCTGGTCTCCGGCACCAGCCTCTCCAAGACGGCTGATGAGCTGGGATTCGCGGACATCATCGTGTTCGGCTCCTCTGAGACGGGCACGGGGCGGCGCGGGCTGCATTCGGCGCTGGAGAACGTGTACGAGGCCGTGGTGGCCGCGCTCTATCTGGACGGCGGCATCGAAGCGGCCCAGGAGTTCGTCGGGCGCACGCTCATCCCGCAGATGTCCATCGATCTGGCGAAAGAGCCGGAGAACCCGAAGAGCGCGCTGCAGGAGAAACTCCAGGTGGACGGCATCACGCCCACCTACAAGCTGATAGAGACCCAAGGTCCTCCGCATGACCGCACGTTCATCTCCCAGGTGTATGCGGGAGACCACGCGCTCGCGCAGGGCAGCGGCCGCACGAAGAAGGAGGCGGAGAGCCAGGCTGCGAAGTCCACTCTGGCGCGCCTGGGCGAATTCTTCGGGCTGGGGCTGGATGAAGATGCGCGCAAGGCGAAGGATGCCGCGGCGAAGCGCGCGAAGGCGGACAAAGCCGCAGCCAAAGCAGAGCGGGATGAAGCGTACCGACGGGCGCGGGAAGCGCGGGCGGCCGAGCGCAAGGAACAGAAGCTGGCCAAAGAAGCCGCGAAGAAGAAGCAGAGCTAGCCCCATGTACTTGAGATCGCTCGTCCTGCGCGGATTCAAATCCTTCGCTGACAAGGTCACGCTCAAACTGGAGCCCGGCATCACGGCCGTGGTGGGCCCCAATGGTTCAGGCAAATCCAACATCTCTGATGCGGTGCTCTGGGTGCTGGGGGAGCGCAACGCGAAGAACCTGCGCGGCCAGGCCATGGAAGACGTCATCTTCTCGGGGTCTTCCGCTCGCAAGGCCACGTCCGTGGCCGAAGTGGAACTGGTGCTGGACAATTCGGACGGCACGTTGCCCATCGATTTCCAAGAGGTGTCCGTGGCGCGGCGGATGTACCGCAGCGGCGAGAGCGAATATCTCATCAACGGCGCGGTGGCGCGCCGCATGGACGTGCTGGAGATCCTGCATGATTCGGGGCTGGGGTCCGGCACGCATTCCATCATCTCCCAGGGATCCCTCGATTCGGTCCTGCAATCCAAGCCGGAGGATAGGCGTGCGCTCATCGAAGAGGCCGCGGGCGTGCTCAAGCACAAGCAGCGCATGGCGAAGAGCGCCCGCAAGCTGGAGCGCATGGAAGCGCACGTGGATCGCGTGAGCGACGTGGCGAACGAAGTGGCCCGTCAGCTGGGGCCGCTGGAGCGCAAGGCCAAGCGCGCCTTGAAGCATGCGGAGCTGGCAGAAGAGCTGGCCCAGGTCAAGCTGGTGCTGGCGGTGGACGACCTGCGCACCCTGCGCACGGAACACGCCCGCATCACCGAAAAAGAGCGTCAGGCCCAGGAGGCGTGCGATGCGCGCCGCGCGGAGGCGGAAGGCGTGGACGCGCAGATATCCCAGCTGCAAGAGAAGATCCGCGAGGACAGCCAGGATGCGAACGTGCTGTCGCGCAGCTATCAACAGGCCACGGCCGCAGCCGAGCGGCTGGATTCCACCAGCTTGCTCATCCGTGACCGCCGCCGTTCGGCCCTGGCGCGCGCAACGGAGCTGGAGGTGCACATCCAGCAGGCATCCGCTTCCGTGGAACGCGCACAGGCGAAGCTCACTGAAGCGCGGGCGCAGTCTGACGCGGATGCGGAAGCCAGCGCTCAAAGCTCAGCGCGCGTTGAGCGCCTGACCCAGGCAGAAGCGGAGGCGGCCTCCGCCTTGACGGAGGCTGAGCAGCGCCACGGCCAGCTGGCCCAAGAGGTGCGCACTGCAGAGGCGGAGACGTCCCGGGTGCGGGAGGAGCTGGCCCAGGCCAAGGAGCTGCTCACCAACAGCATGGCCCAGATCAAGGTAATCGAAGGCCACAAGGCCGAGCTCTCCTTGCAGGTGGGGCGCCTGACCGCTGATGCTCAAGCCGCCCAGACGGAGGCCCAGGCGGCTGAAGAGGCCTTGGCCGCGCTGGATGAACAGGAGCGGGGCGCGCGCAACTTGGTGGGCACGTGCATGCAGGCGCGCGAAGAGACGCGCCGCGCTGCAGACGATGCGGCATCCCAGGAAAGATCTTTGGAGGCCCAGGTCAAGGCCTTGGAAGAGATAGAGGAGACGGAGAGCCGCAACGCTGAGGCGAGCGCGCAGTCGGCCATCAGCGCCTTGGAAGAGGCAGGCTCTGACGTCACGCCCTTGTCGCGTGCCGTGAAAGCGCCCGCGCATCTGGAAGGGCTCACCGAAGCGCTCCTGGGCGCTGATCTGGCGGCGCTCATCGTGAAGGGCGCAGGAGAGGTGGAGCTGGCTTGCCGCACCCTCTCAGCCGAGGATGGCGCCTCCGGCACGTTCGTCATGGCGGAGGACGCCTCCCGTGCGCGCCAAGCGTTCACGGACGGCTCCGATGCGGGCGTCTTTGCCGCCCAGGGCACGCGCCTGATGGACGCATTGGAATATCCGGAGCGCTTCGAAGCGGCTGTGTTCGCCCTGTTGGGGGATGTGATCGTGTGCTCAACGCTGGCCGAGGCGCTCTCCGCCCATGCGGCAGATGCCCACGGGCGCCGGTTCGCCACACCGGCCGGGGACGTGGTGTTCCCTAGCGGGAAGGTGGAGCTGGGGGCGCATGCCTCGGGAGCGGTCTCCGGCGTGCTCTCGCGCTTGCGGCGCATTTCAGAGCTGAAGGGCATGCTGGAGCAGGCCCGCACCTCCACGGTGCGCGCGGCAGAGGAGGCGAAGAAGGCGGAGGATGCGCTCATGCGGGCGCAGACGGAGAGCCTGGCTTTGAAAGAGCAGCTGGCCAGCCTCAAGGGCAGCGCCCAGAGCGCCCGCCAGGCGGCTGACGACGTGGCGCAGAAGCTGGCTTCCGCCACGCGAGAGCTGGAAGGCCTGGATGAGGTCTTGGCGCGGGAGAGCGGCACGGCAGAAGCCGCGCGCCCCAACATCCAGGAGCTGGAAGCACGCTTGGAAGGGCTTTCGGTGCGCTCTGTGCAGGCGAAGGCGGGCGCGGAGGAGCTTTCCCAGCAGCTGGAGCCGCTGCGCCAGACGCACGAAGAGGTGCGGGGGCAGCTGGCCGAGGCGCGCCTTGAGGCCGCCAAGCTGGCCGAGCGCAGCACCTATTCGGAACGCGTGATCGCAGGTGCCCTCACGGAATTGGAGGGGCTGCAGGCCTCGCGCGAAGAGGACGCGCGCGTGCTGGCCGTGAAGCGCGCGAGCGCCGCCCGTCTGGAGCCGTTGCTGGCCCTCATGGACGTCATCGTGGCATCGGCGCGCCGTGCCATGCGGCAGTTGGAGGACGCCTCCGCGTCGGCCAAGAGCTCCACAGAAGGGCTGCACGAGCAGATGCAGCAGCTGCGCGAACGGTCGCGTCAGCTGCAGGACGGCTACGACGGCGCACAGGAGCTGCTTGCATCCGTCCGTGTGGACAAGGCGAAGGCGGAGATGCAGGTCCAGGCTGCGGTGGCCGTTATCACGGAGGACTGCGGCGAGCCGCTGGAGCGCGCGCTCACGTTGCCGTCCCCGGCTGACCGGGCGCTGGTGGAGGAGGAATCCTTCCGGCTCACGAAGCGCATCGCGAACCTGGGCACCATCAACCCGGATGCGGCCCAGGAATACGAAGAGCTGAGAAGCCGCCACGAATATCTGGCCTCCCAGCTGGCCGACCTGCGCCAGGCCGCGCGTTCGCTCATGCGCATCAATGGTGTCATCGAAGAGCGCATGAAGGATGATTTCGCACGCACGTTCGAACAGGTGAACGAGAACTTCCAGCAGATCTTCTCCACGCTGTTCCCGGGCGGGAACGCGCGCTTGTCCCTGGTGGACCCGGATGACGTGGAACAGTCCGGCGTGGAAGTGCACGCGCAGCCCGCGGGCAAGCGCATCTCCAAGATGTCGCTCATGTCCGGCGGCGAGAAATCCCTGACGGCGCTGGCGCTCCTGTTCGCGCTGTACAAGACGCGCGCCACGCCGTTCTATATCCTGGACGAGGTGGAGGCGGCGCTGGATGATTCCAATCTGCGCCGGTTGGTGGCCTACATCCAGCAGATGCGCGAGGACACGCAGCTCATCATGATCACGCACCAGCGGCGCACCATGGAGATGGCGGACGTGCTGTTCGGCGTGTCCATGCAAGCGGACGGCGTGACGAAGGTGCTGTCGCAGAAACTGGAGGACGCGCTCCGTACGAAGGCCTCCTGACGCGTCATCGAATAGAATGTGACAGCACTGGCATCCGTAGCAAAGGCTTCAGCCTTTGCCCCGAGGCCGAAAAGACCGTAGCAAAGGCTCCAGCCTTTGTCCTCGTTCTCAAGGAGGACCCATGAGCGTCTTCGAGAAGATGACCACGGGACTCGCGAAGTCCCGCGACAAATTCAAAGAATCCATGAACGTCCTCCTGGGCCGCGGGCCTGAACTGGATGAAGAGTTCTGGGAAGACCTGGAAGAGGCGCTGATCTTGAGCGATATCGGCGGTGCGGCTTCCATGGACATCGTAGAGAATCTGCGCGGCAAGGCCACGCGCCAAGCGTTGCCGGACGCCTACGCGGTATTGGATCTTCTGAGCGAGGAGATCCAAAGCGCGTTCGCTGAAGGCGGCCAGGACATCCTGGACGGCGGCCCGGCCATCGTGCTCTTCGTGGGCATCAACGGCACCGGAAAAACCACCACGGTGGGCAAGCTGGCGAACGAGGCCGCGAAGGCTGGGCGCACCGTCATCTTGGGATCTGCTGACACGTTCCGCGCCGCCGCCATCGAGCAGCTGGAGGAGTGGGCGCGGCGGGCGGATGTGCCCATCGTGACGCGCGAGCGGGGTTCTGACCCTGCCAGCGTCTGTTTCGACACCATCGAGAGGGCAGAGGAGTCCGGGGCTGACCTGGTGCTCATCGACACCGCGGGGCGCCTGCACACTTCCGATGACCTCATGCGCGAACTGGAGAAGGTGGTGGCCGTCACCAAGAAGCGCGCGAAGGCGCCCGTCCACACGGTGCTGGTGATAGACGCCACCACCGGCCAGAACGGCTTGCAACAGGCGCGCGAGTTCGACAAAGCGCTGGATCTGGACGCGCTCATCGTCACCAAGCTGGACGGCAGCGCGAAGGGCGGCATCTCCCTTGCCATCTCCCATGAGCTGGGGCTGCCCATCATCAAGTGCGGCGTGGGAGAGGCCATCGAAGACCTGCGTGACTTCAGCCCCGAACAGTTCGTCCGCGCCCTCATCGGCGATTTCGAAGAGATGGACCTCCAAGAAGAATCCGAGCTCCCAGGCGACCGTAGCGCAGGCTCTAGCCTGCGTCCCGAGGAAACGCCCACTGCATCCTCTGAAGAACCCGCCCGCGCCCTGTCCTGGGCCGAATTCGTTGAACTGGACGACGCCCGCAAGGCCGAAGAGGCCGCGAAGCCCAAAAAGCACTTCTGGGACAAGTGGTAACGGGCAAAACTCTACAATGCCCTATGATTCAAGCACCGCCGTGAAAGTCCATGAAACCCCAGCGTATGGCGGTCATTCTGATTATCCGGACAACGTAGTGCTTTGCGGGACTTTGTGACCGGAGCGCGACCATTCGGTCAGCATTCGGGCACGTCCCACGCATCTTCGAGGATGCTCACAGCCTCCAGAGGCTCCCTCATGAAGTCCAGATCCTGATGCAGATACACCGCTTCGGTTATCTTGGTGTTGGAGTGTCTCATGAGGGCGGATATGACCTCGATGGGCACCCTCCTCCGCAGCAGCACGTTCGCCCATCCATGGCGCAGATCGTGCGAGCGCGCATCCGGAAGCCCGAGCCTTTCCCGGTTGGCCCTCCACCATGCCTGGAGACGCGCCTTGGATATCCGCCTGCCCAGTTCGTCAGCCACTATGGGCGTGTCATCAGCGGGGGAGAGGCCATGGCCTTGCAGCTGGCCATCCTGCCAGTCGAAGTACGCTGCCAGGAAGCGCGTGAGGTCGCGGCAGATGGGTATGGTGCCCCAGCTCTTCTTGGTCTTGGTTCCCCTCACCAGCATAGCCTCTTCAAGCAGGCTCACATCGCCCCTGTTGGCCTTCACGGCCTCTCCGACGCGAAGGCCCGCCATCATCTCCAGCGCGATGCCGGCATGGAACGGATCATCTGGCGTGAGTGCCTTCGCCAACGTCGCGACCTGTTGCTCAGTGGGGGCAACGCGTTCCTCAGTGTCGCTCTTCGGTTTCTTCGCCTGCAGGAAAGGGTTGTCTGCGCAGTAGCCTTCCTTCTTCCCGTAGTCGAATGCGAGCTTCATCTTCGCGAAATATCCAGACACCGTGGAATGTTTCGTTCCGCCGTCTATGATCCTGGCGGTGGCCGCATCTATCATCTGGTGCGTCACATCCGATGCGAGAGCCTTGCCTATCAGCGGGCAGTACGCCTTCTTGGCCGAGCGGTCCGATTCGAGCGTCTTTTCTCTGACTTCGCCCGATGCCACCCGGTGGGCATAGTATTCGTTGAACAGCTCCTCGACGGTGATGCCCTTCTTCTTGGGCTGGATGCGCATGTCGGCGACTTCGGCGTTCAGCTTCTCAAGCTCTTCTTCGGCGTCGCTGTACGTCCCGCAGACGATGCGATTGCGCTCACTGTAGTTGCCAGTGGCAGGGTTCCTGCCCGTGCGCTTCCTCACCCGCCATTTCCGACATCGTTTCCTCGGCTTGTCCTCCAATGGCAGGATGGTCCCTTTGGTAGGTGCTGGCATGAGATAGAATCCTCCTTGCAGACAGACGCCCCGCAAAGGCGTGTCCGTCTTGTGTCCTGAAGCCCTGCGCCTGTCGCCAAACTAGAGCGGGGCTTCTCCTTTTTTCCTGTAACGGGATCACTGTTTGTAGAAGCGAGAGCCTTCTTCTACCTCCATGACAGAACGCAGCTTCTCTTGCGCTGCATCGGCCACCTCTACCGCAAGGTCATGCTCGTATCCGCGCGCCTCCAGGAAGCCTTCGATGTCGCAGAACAGGTCCTCACCATCTTTGATGATTGCATCGATGTTTTCTTGAGACAGCTTGCTCATGAATCTCCTCTTCTCTCTTTATTCCTAAGCCCAACGATCCTCTTGAACTCTGTGAACCCCCGCACGCGACCGCCAAGAAGCAGCGGGGGCTCTCCCTTCCTTTATGCTGTGACGGCCTTCTTAGGGCGTCCTGCGGCGCGGGGAGAGGCGAGGCGAGCATCTATGGACTTTTGGGTCACGTAAGTGCGTCTGCCACTCCTGTAGCCGTCCAGGAGGCCTGCTTTCAGCATATGGGAGACGCGCCCAGGGCTGACGTCCAGGTCACGCGCGGCCTGAGCTGCAGAGACCACGGGGCCGTCCACGATGTAGGATTCATCAGTCTCGAAGAACACCCAGGCTTCTCGATCGCCTTCAGGAACCGCGCGCACGGTGGCTCCCGGGATGCTGTCCCCGTCCTTCATGAGCGCGGCGATGTAGGTCTTCCCAGCATCGGCCGCCATCTCCACCGCTTCTTTGATGTCGTCACCTTGCGAATAGCATCCTGGAAGATCGGGGATCTCCGTTGAGAATCCTCCGCCCTCTTCAGGAGTGAGGAACACCTGGTATGCAAAGCTTTCCATCTTGCTCCATCCTTTCTATCTGCTGAGCGGATGCGGGTCAGTTCCAACCCGCATCCCTCTTGATCTTCCTGAAGGTTCCGTTCGCCACTTCTTTGCTCGATGTCGGGACGCTTATCGTGACTCCGGCCCTTTTGAACACCCGGTGGCTTCCTTTGCCGGACCTCTCTGTCCATCCCTCCTTCCGCAGCCTCTTGATGACTTCCCTTACCTCTTGTTCCTTCGGCATCGGACTTCCTTTCCCTCAACCGATAGGTTAATTATAAACTATTGATAATTAGATATCAATAGAAAATAGCAAGTATTTATAAATTTAGTCTCATGATCGAATGGTGTGACAGCGTAGACCACCTTGCCTCATGTCAGTCTTCGTCATCTTCATTCATCAATGCGAGAATATCCGAATAGATCTTCTCATCAGTTGCATCAGGGATCTCTAGTTCATCTAACAGAGCAGGATGAGCCTCGAAGAGCTCGCATGTTCCGTATCTGGGGATGTAGATATACCCCATCTCTGCATCGTGGATCTCTTTGACCAACTCGCTGTAATGGAGCTCATAGCTGGGGGCTTCTGGAAAATATGAGCCTTCATCTGAATCATCCTCTAGGCATGCCAGGTAGGTTATGAGCCTATGTATGCGACTAGCCTTGCGCCAAGCGATGAGCAGCTCATCCGTTCGTCGTGCGTCTCCTTGCTCGTCGTTGCGGGCGGCTCCCGCTTTGATTCCATCGAGCACATCTTGATGCGCATCCAGATACTCGCGGGCGGCCCTTCTGGCTGCCCACATGGCGCGTTCCCGTTCGCTTATGCTTGGCAATATCGTGACAAGTCCTCTGCTCCTGAGGATCTGCAGGCATTGATGCGGGTTCTCATACAAGAAGCAGCGCGGAGGCTCTGCGAAACAGTCGGGGCTCTCATATGCCATGAGCAAGAGCGCCATGCACTCATCAGAGAGCCCATCGAAGCTGCGCTTGTCGATCCGCGCACCCAAGCGAGAGGCTGCCTCTTCGATCGTCATGCCGAGGAGCAGGGATGTTCGCCATTTCTTGAGTTGCCACCCTGCGAAGATGCCGAGCGCCACCAAAGCAACGGGCCAGAGAAAAGCGACGGTAGGGAAGAACGCGCCAAGGACGGATTCTCCGTACTGGGAGAACAGCCAGCTTCCCAGAAAACCGCACGCGATGCTTGCTATCGCCCAGTTCCTTGAACTATTGCCGGTCTTCGCTTCGCGCTCTTCGCTCACGCTACGTCCTCCTTTGATCCAGTTTCCACAGTCCTGGGCTGATTTTTTGCTATGCGGTTCGCCGCATCGCGCTCCATGGACTGAGCCACCGATACGAGCGTTTCCTTGCCGCGTTCGTTCATGGATTCGTAGCAGATGTTGATGATCTCCTGTCCCGCATCCGTGTATTCCCGAGTGACCTTGCGCCCCACCAGTTCATCGAGCGTGCAGTCAAGGGCGTCGCATACCAAGCAGGCTTGCTCCAGGTTCATAGTTGCCTCCTGACGCTCCCAAGACTGATAGCGCCTTTCGGGGACGCCGATTTTGTTCGCAAATGCGCCCTGAGTCTTGTATCCAGCGAGCTTCCGGAGTCGTTTTAGTTGGAGATTCATTGCGTATCCCTTCGCTTTAACGCGGTAATAGTACAACCAAAACGTATAAAGCACAACTTAATTGCTGATTTCTGCTTGACACAACAATTTACTCGCGCTAATGTTCAAAAAAGAACAATTAAATTGCGGATTTATCAGAAAGGAGCACCGATGGGCAAATCATTGCCGATAACCCTTGCAGTCATCGCTCTTGTGAACGGGGCGCTGATGCCGCGAGGGCCGCTCACCACCTTCATCGGATGGGCGTGCATCTTCGGCTGCTCTCTCTTCGCCGGGTGGGCTTCGTGCAAGAAAGGAGACCGGTAGATGTCTGAGAAGGAGCTTCGCTATGACGGGGAGCGCATGGCGCGTCGCGTCAAGAGCCTGCGGGCGGATCTGGGTTGGGATCAGGAGAAGCTCGCCGAAGAGGCGGGCGTTTCCAAGGATACCGTGTGCTCTGTGGAGTGCGGCCGTCGCGGCGTGACGCTGAACACCATCGTGGCCCTGGCCGATGCGCTCGGGTGCGAAAGCGTGGACGAGCTGGTCTTCCGCTCCGCCCCGGCAGCGTAGGCGGGCTGGGGCATGGACCATCTGGCGATCCCGGTGTTCGTTTTCATCGTCATCGAGGCAGTGGCTTACGCCCAAGGGCTGTCCGCGCTGGCCACGCTCGCGCTCGCTGGCGCGTTCCTGTGCTGGGGGATGTGGGTGGGGGCGAAGGCGTGGGATCGTGCGAATCGGAAGGAGGAGAAGTAGATGGCTTACTCACGTGAGCATCTGGCGCGAGATGCGCGTCAAGCGCGCGGAGCGCAAGTGGTCACAAGACGAGCTTGCCGAGCGCATGGGGGTCTCGAAGGACTCCGTGAAGGGCTGGGAGGCGGAGCGCACCGACCCTGGATTCCCGCAGATCTGCAAGATGGCCGATGCATTCGGCTGCCCTGTGGAGGACTTCGCCATGACGCAGCCAGCGGCATGAGCGAACCCGACGAACGCAAAGGAGCGCACCGAATGAACCTCACCACTGTGGCGGCCATCGGCGTCCTGTTCGTCGCCTACGCGCTCATCAGCTGGGCACTGGGTATGGCAGGAACGTACGAGATGGCCTGCTTCTTCGGTGGGGTATTCGCTATAGGGCTTGCCGCAGGGATCCGCTTGGGTCTCGGCAAGCAGTAAGGGAAGTGAATCGGACTATGAACATCGAGTTTTCCGATGACGTGCAGCGCGAGCTACAAGAGCTTCGCGAGGACATGGAGGAGCAGCACGATGGCATCAAGGGCCAGCTCTATTTCATCTTCGCCTTCTTGCTGCTGATCCGGTCGTGGCAGACGGATGATGGACTTCTGTTCGTGCTGGCGGTGTTCGCTGGAATCCTCGCAGTGGTGATGAACGCGGTCCATTTCTTTCAGTCGTGGAAGAGATTCAAGAGCAAGTCCGACAAATCAAAGACCAAAGCGTAGAGGAGGAATCATGACGTACAGGAGCACGATAACACCGAGGGATCCGAACGATGTGCTCACGCCGTCGCACCAGCGCCTCATAGATGAGATCCATGGCTACGATGATGAAAGCGTGCTCAACAATCCATTCAGGAGCGCAGACTTCCGCGTGGTGAAGAGGTTCATGGATCTGCTCAAGCGGCACCACGGAGTGGACCTCACCGATGACACGCTCGCAAGCTTATGGGGATGGGCTGCGAGGCGCGAGATCGGTGAGCACGCATACCTGAACGTACCTTATTCCGTGTACAACCGATGCAGCACTGTCCACAATGCGGATTCCAATGCACAGCAGATGTCACCGACCATTGGCGTATCGTCCTCCTGCACGCATGATGATTCAAACGTACCACGTGCATCTGACACGGCGTCCCGAATGACGGCTGACAGTTCATCTCCTGATATCTCACTTCGGATCTTCATCGACATCACCTCCTCTCCGGACGTGAGTGTATCAGTTGCTGCTTCGGGGGATATGCCCCATGTCTAGGGAGTCCATCACCTATGAGGAAGCCATCGAGCACATCGCGCTCCAAGAGATCGAAGAGCTCAAGATCATCTGCTCGTTCAATGGACTCGATGCTGCCATCGGAGAGGCTAACGCGAAAGACCTCCAGCAGAACGTTAGGAATGCTTTCGAAGCTGAAGCCAAGCAGCGCATCAAGGCTGTTTCCGGCCTGTTCTGCGAGCAAGTGGAAGAGGTCACGAGCGATGTCAGACGTAGGCGCAGGGAGATCACGGGCGAGATCGCAGAGAAGGGGAGGCCGGCATGAAGCGCAATGTCAAACAAAGACCTTCGCCTGGGGCGATTGCATGGGGCTTTCTCGTGTTTGCGGGTTTTTGGCTGATGGTCGGAACGATTGCAAGCGCTGCTGGGTTTTGTTGTCTTCGAGTGGCTCTCGTGTCGGCCATAGGGTGCCTGTGTTTCTCTGCCGTGTTTGGGTTGCTGCAGCGGATCTTGAACAGCATCGACGAGTAGCAGCTTCCTCTGCCGGCGCACTGGCCTGCGCGCAAGTCCCTTCAGGCCAGGGCAGCGACGTGCGCCGGTTGAGGAGCCTGCTGGCTCCGCACCTCCTCTCTTTGCTGGGCAGGCCGTCAACTAACTCGGACGGCCTGCCGGAAGAGGGATGCACTTTGACAACCAAGAGGTGGCTTCGTTCCTTGGAAAAACGAGCATTGAATCCAGGAGGTGCCGCATGGCCATAGCCTGCGGCACCCGCCATCAGATCCCTGCGCAGGCGCACGCGCCAGCGTTTCTCTTTGGTCTGAGCCTGTTGCACGCGTGTCGAGGGGTTGTTCTGCTCCTGCGTTGCGTGCGCCTGCATGGGGGCCTGATGGCAGAAGGCGAAGGAAGAAGGAAGGAGGTGGTGCGCATGGCGGGCGAAGACTTGAAATGGCTCTCGGTGCCTGAATACGCCGAGATGATGGGCAAAGACCCACAGCACATCCGCGACTTGTGCCTGCAAGGCGAGATAGAGGCGCGGAAGATCGGACGCTGCTGGGCGATCCCGTACATGGAGCCTGAGAGCGTGCGGGCAGAGCAGCGTGTGCAAGAGGCCGTGAATGGCATCGTTGGAGCATGCGTCGCATTCATAGACGCTTCGATCGTGCAGCTGACAGAGGTGCGCGAGACATTGAAGGAGGTCGCTCGATGAGCGCACAGACAAAAGAAACGCGCCTCGATGCTTGGCGGCTGAGGCGCGAAACGGTTTCGGGCGAAACCGGGAAACATTGTAGCACGGCCGCTGATGCGATCGTGACCATCTACGCGCTGAACCGCGAGGTGGACAGGTGGGACGCGCGCAACCAGCGCGCTGAGCGCGAACGCGGCTGCGGCATCCCGAACATTGTGCGCGCGCACGGAGGCACATGGCTGGCCGACATGGCCACGCTGCTGGGCGTGCGGGTGCGGTCGGTCAAGGTCGCGGGCGCTCCGCGGCCGGCGGTCAAGTACCGCGGAATCTGGTTCGTGAACTTCGAGAAAGGGGCCAGAGCATGATCTTGAAGACCATCGATCTGGCCGATATGCGGCCAGATCCGAACAACCCACGCGAAGACTTCGGAGATCTGGAAGCGATGATCCGCGGGTTCGAGCTCAACCCGACGTATCCAGGAGAGCCGTTGAACCCTCCCATCACCGTGAAGGATGGGAACGTCTACCGCATCGTGGATGGGGAGCGCCGTTACCGCGCCATGCAGGAAGCGAGACGCAAGATGTGCCACGCCATCGTCTGCGATGATTTCGACGAGGCGGACGTGATCGTGGCCATGATGGCCACGGATGACAAGAAGCAGCTGTCTGAGGTGGAACGTTCTCGCGGCGTCCAGCGGATGCTGAAACTGGACGTGGACGAGGACACCATCGAAGAGATCACTGCCATCCCCATGAAGACGGTGCGCCAGGTGCGCGCTGGCATGAGGAAGGCGGGCGAGAAGGCCGAGCAGCTGACCACGGATTGGCTGGCCGCCGTGGGTGAAGCGGAAGAGCGCGGAGACATGGAAGCGGCCGAGGCCATCATGAACGTCAAAGAAGATCCGTGGGGTGGGAAGAATTGGGAGAACGTCAAGCGACGGTTCGATGAGCTCCGTGCATATGAAGCAGGCTACGAGATGCTGCGCCAGGCGTGCGCCGACCTGGAGGTGCCCTTCCAGGCGAGCAAGCCGAAGAAAGCCGTCTTCGAAGACACGTGCTACCGTCTTGGCAAAGGTGGAGAAGAGATTCGCGCGTGGGTGCAGGAACAGGCGGACAGGGGCTTTTCCATCTGGTGCCCGGCACCTACAGAACGCCACACATATGTGAACCCCGAATCCTTCTCTGCGCCAGCCATGCTCACAGAGGAGGAGGCGAAGACCAAAAGCAACCAGAACCAGGCGAAAGCGGCCATGACGAACGCCAAGAAGCGGCGCGCGCAGTGGGTGGGCGAGCGCATCGCCAACGCCGATGCGCTGAAGCACACGCTCCAGTTCTTCGTGGAGGGACGCCGGTCCATGAACGCGCGCGATTTCGCTGCGAAAGCAGGGGTCGAGTGCGAGGACATCCCCTGCCCGCCATCTCCGTTCCTTTTGGCATGTGATTGGCCATGGACGGACGACATGACCCAGGCGATGCTCTTGGCCATCCTGTTCGACAAAGAGGATCCGTGCGGGGGCATAGGTCCCCGCGCCAAGCACGATGCGGCGGATGGATTCGTCAGATTCATGGCGGCGCTCCAGGGCGATGGCTACATCTGGAACGAACACGAGACAGAACTCTATGCCGCGTGCTGCGACATCCTGGATGACAAGGAAGACGCGTGATGGCTGAGCATGGCACGCGTGCCCGCTATAGCGCAGGCTGCCATTGCGATGAATGCCGGAAGGCCAACCGCGACTACGAACGGGCGCGCACGATGCGCAAGGTCGCAGAAGAATGCGGTGCGCCAGCAGCGTTGGTAGATGCGGATCCTGTTCGGAAGAAGCTCATGCAGCTGCGCCGACGCGGGTGCACGGAGCGCGAGATATGCAGGATCACGGGACTGTCGCGCTCGTGCCTCAACAACATCATGCGCGCACATCCGCGCACAGGAACCCCCGTGAAGAAGGTGCGGCGAGAGACGCGGGATGCCATCTTCAGCATCGAGAGCAAGCGGATGCCATCGGCCGGCCAGAACATCGGAGCGGAATGGATGGCGGAATGGATCCGCGAATACAGAACACGTGGTCTGAGCGTCGCTTGCATGTCCCGCATCAGCGGCATCGACAGGCAGGTCCTCGATGGGCTCTTGCATGGGTCACGGCGCGCCGTGAAGGGAAAGACGTTCCACAGGTTCTTGATGAGCAAGCCCGCGCTCGACAAGCGGACAGGAAGGAATTCTGATGACTGAACCAGTGAAGATCAACAGCCTTGACGTTGAGAACGTCAAGCGCGTGAAGACCGTGGCGTTGACGCCCACGAAAGAGGGCCTCACCGTCATCGGCGGCAAGAACGGCCAGGGCAAGACGAGCGTCATCGACGCCATCGCGTGGGCGCTGGGAGGCGACCGGATGCGTCCGGATGTCCCGAAGCGCGAGGGCGCGGCAGGCGACCCGTACATGAAGGTGGAGCTTTCGAATGGTGTGGTGGTCGAGCGCAAGGGGCCGAAGTCGAACCTCAAGGTCATCGACCCGGAGGGCAACAAAGCGGGTCAGCAGCTGCTCAATGCCTTCGTGAGCGCGTTCGCTTTGGATTTGCCGCGCTTCATGGGAGGTTCTGACAAGGAGAAAGCTGACGCGCTCCTGCAGATCATCGGCGTGGGGGACCAGTTGGCGGAACTGGACCGCTCGGCAGACGACCTCTACAACAAGCGCCTGGCGGTCGGTCAGATGGAGCGCCAGAAGCGCGGAGCCGCCAACGAGATGCAGCACTACCCGGATGCGCCGGGCGCGCCGATCAGCGCCAGTGAGCTGATCCAAGAACAGCAGGCCATCCTGGCGCGCAACGGCGAGAATCAGAAGCTGCGGCAGAAGGTGGAAGAGATCGCCCAGAGCTGCGAAGGGGTCAATGACAGCCTTGCGGCCATGGGTGCGCAGCGCGATACCATCAAGCGCCAGCTCGCGGACATCGATGCGAAGATCAGCGAGGCGAAAGAGCGGAGGGGGAATCTGGAAGCAGACCTCGTGATCGCGCGCAAGACAGCCGAGCAGCTGCAGGATGAATCCACCGAAGAGGTGGAAGAGAAGCTCAAAGAGATCGACGCCATCAACGAGAAGGTGCGCACGAACCAGGCGAAAGACGCCGCGACCGAAGAAGCGGACGCGCTCCTGGAAGAGTATGAAGACCTCTCGCGCCAGCTCGAATCGGTCCGTTCCCGCCGCATGGCGTTGCTCAAGGATGCGGACCTGCCGCTGGCAGAGCTCTCCATCGACCATGGATGCCTCACCTACAAAGGCGCGCACTGGAACGACATGAGCGGATCCGAGCAGCTGAAGGTGGCCACCGCGATCGTGCGCCGGCTCAACCCATCATGCGGCTTCGTGCTGGTGGACAAGCTGGAGCAGATGGACATGGACACGCTGAGGGATTTTGGTGCGTGGGCTGAAGGGGAGGACCTCCAGATCATCGGCACCAGGGTGAGCAGCGGCGATGAGTGCTCCGTCATCATCGAGGACGGGCTTGCCGAGAGCGCGCCGGAGGCAGAGAAACCCGCGCAAGAGTGGGTGATGTAGATGGCGCTGCAGATATCGCGGGGCATCGTTCCGAGCGCCCAGAAGGTCGTGATCTATGGCGTGGAGGGCATCGGCAAATCCACGTTCGCGTCGAACTTCCCGGATCCGCTCTTCATCGACACCGAAGGATCGACGAAGCACATGGACGTGGCGCGTCTGGCGGCTCCCAAGAGCTGGAGCGAACTCCTGCAGCAGATCGCATCCGTGAAGGCGGAGCGTCCCTGCAAGACGCTCGTGGTGGATACCATCGACTGGGCGGAGCGGCTGGCTGCATCCCACATCGTGGCCGGAGCCGAGAACGCGAAGATCAGATCCATCGAAGACTTCGGATACGGAACGGGGTACACGAAGCTGGTAGAGGAGTTCTCGCGGATGCTCGACCGCTTGTCCGATGTGGCGGACGCGGGCATCAACGTCGTGCTGGTGGCCCATGCGGACATCCGCAAGTTCGAGCAGCCGGAAGAGGTCTCCAGCTATGACCGCTGGGAGCTGAAGCTCTCTAAGAGCGGCCAGAAGAAGGTGGCACCGGTCGTGAAGGAGTGGGCGGATGCGGTCCTGTTCCTGAACTATGAGACGGTGGTGGAATCGGTCAGCTCCGGCATGGGCGCTTCCAAGGGAAAGGCCCGCGGCGGTCAGAAGCGCGCCATGTATTGCACGCACAACGCGTGCTGGGACGCGAAGAACCGCTGGGGCCTTCCGGACAAGGTGCCCATGGAATATGAGCAGATCGCAGAGCACATCCCCGCCGATCTTGGAAGTGCCTCGCCGGCCGCAGATCCTGTAGAGGCGACCGGAGGCTCGGGCATCTCCACAGCGATGGCGAGAGCCGCAGAAGCCGATGTCCAGCTCAAGGAGATCCGAGAGCGGCAGGAAGCGACGAAGCCCGTTCAGGCTGATGGCCCTGCTGCTGCAAAAAGGCCAGAAGCTGCAGCGCGCCTCCCAGACATGTGGAAGCCCGTGCTGCAGCTCGCTGAGAGCGCGGGCGTGAGCGTGGATGAGATCAAGGCGTATGCGGTGCGGCGCGGCCATTTCACCGAAGACACGCCGCTTGAGAATTACCCGGAGAACTACGTGGCAGGAGCGCTCGTCACTTCATGGGACGCGGTGCTGAAGAACATCATGGAAGAGCGAGAGATCCCGTTCTAGGAAGGAGAGGACATGGCAGAACAGGATATGGGCCAGGCGCTCGATTGGGACATGACGGAGGTCGATGATTCGGATGGGTATGTCCTCATCGAGCCTGGCGTGTACGGCTTCATCGTGACCGACCTCAAGAAAGAGCGCTTCGAGGGGTCCGAGAAGATGGCACCATGCCCGAAAGCGGTGGTCACGCTCTCCGTGGTCACTGACGCGGGAATGGTCCCTGTCACTGAGAACCTGATGTTGAACACGAAGATGATGTTCAAGATCAGCCAGTTCTTCAAGGCGCTGGGCGCGAAGCCTGACCCGGAGACCGGCAAGGTGCCCGTGGATTGGTCGAACGTCCTCAGCAAGGAAGGCGTCCTGGAGATCGAGCGCCGCACCTACACCAAGAGGGACGGCAGCCAGGGAGAAGCGAACAGCGTGAAACGCTTCCTGGCGCCTGAAGATGCGCCGGCGCAGATGCCCATCCCCGTGCCCGACCAACCCGCAGCTGCGAAGACCAGCGAAGTCTCGCAGTACGGGTACGCGATGTGACCATGGAGCTGAGACCATACCAGGAGAGCGCGCGGACGGCCATAGAAGCGGAATGGGAGCAAGGGCGGCGCAAGACGCTGCTCGTGCTCCCGACCGGCACTGGCAAGACCGTCGTGTTCTCCATGGTGGCCAAGGACGTGGTGGACAAGGGCGGCCGGGTGCTCATCCTGGCGCACAGAGGCGAGCTGCTGCAGCAGGCGGCGGACAAGCTGCGGGCGGTGACGGGGCTCGGCTGCAGCGTCGAGAAAGCGGAGCAGACCTGCATGGGAGAGTGGTTCCGCGTGGTCGTCGGGTCGGTCCAGACGCTCATGCGGGAGAAGCGGCTCTCGCGCTTCCCACGGGATTACTTCGATGCGATCATCGTGGATGAGGCGCACCATGCGCTCTCCACCAGCTATCTGGCCGTGCTGGACCATTTCAACCAGGCGGACGTGCTGGGCGTCACCGCGACGCCCGACCGCGCCGACCGGAAGAACCTGGGCGAGTACTTCGATTCCACAGCGTATGAGTACACGCTCCCGCGCGCCATCAAGGATGGCTTCCTCTGTCCCATCAAGGCGCAGACGATCCCGCTCAAGATAGACATCACCCAGGTGGGCATGTCGAGCGGAGACTTCGCGTTGAACGGGCTGGGGACTGCGCTCGACCCCTACCTGGACCAGATAGCGGATGAGATGGTGGCCGCCGGCTGCAAGGAGCGCAGGACCGTGGTGTTCCTGCCGCTCGTGGCCACGTCGAAGAAGTTCTGCCAGATCCTGAACGCGAAAGGGTTGCGCGCGGTCGAAGTGAACGGAGAGAGCGCGGACCGTGCTGAGATGCTGGCAGCGTTCGACGCCGGAGAGTACGACGTCTTGTGCAACAGCATGCTGCTCTGTCTTGATAAAGAGACAGAGGTTTTGACCTCGCGAGGCTTCGTGGGTATCGAGGAAATATCTGAAGACGACGAGGTCGCAAATTGGAACTTCGACGGGAGCGTGTTCTTCGAAAAGCCGAAAGAGATCGTCAGGAGGCCGCTGGGACTTGATGAGCACATGGTTTCCATCGATTCGAAGACCATCAACCTTCGCGTGACCAACACTCATCGGATGATCGTCAGCTGCGGGGAGGATGGGAAGAAGTGGAAGAAGGTGCCTGCTGAAACACTACGGAACGGCCATCATCTCCCATCGTCTGGCCATGCTGCTCCCATTGCATTCGAGATGCCCGAGCCTCCATATGAGCGCCTGACGCATAAGAGGATCGAATCGGGCGAGCTTTCATACAAGAGGCCAGAGGATCTGACGATCGATGAATGCAGGTTCATCGGGTTCTTCCTTGCTGAAGGCACTAGAACCGAATTGAGGTCTGGAGGCATCGAATACAAGGTATCACAGGTGACAGACAAGTATCCTGCCATAGTCGCATGGTTTGACGATGTGGTGAAAGCCGTCGGATTCAGTTGCGTCCGAAAAGAGCGGTATCAGCGAAACGTTGGCAGGAACGTGACCTATTGGTCTTTCCCGAGAGGGACCGGGCATTCCAGCCAGAAGAGAGATGGTCTCTTCTGCATCGAACCGTATCTTGATAAAGATGACCCTCGCTTCCTCTGGTCGCTCGATGAAGAGCACTTCGATGCATTTGTCGAAGGCTTCTGGTTCGGAGATGGATGGCACGGTTCCGGAGAAGATGGGATGCCCGATTCGGTGTATCTGTCTGGATGCTATGGTGCTCTTTTCGATGCGATGTGCGCGGTAGGGAGCGTCAGGGGTTGGCGCTGCAGCATTTTCGAACGTCCGCAGAAGAATCCACTGCACTCGATGCAATATGGACTACGAATGATAAAGGGTCGCGATCTCATGATCTCCTGCAAGACGAAGATCGCCCATGAACCATATCAAGAAGAAGAGGTTTGGTGCGTCCGCACTTCCACGAAGAACATCATCACTAGGCGAAAAGGGCGCGTGTGCATCATGGGTAACACCGAAGGCTGGGACTGCCCGGCCGTGGATTGCATCGTGGTGCTCAGGGCCACGAAGAGCCGCCCTCTTTACTGCCAGATGGTAGGACGCGGCACGCGCCTCTCTCCGGAGACCGGCAAGGACCATCTGCTGCTCTTGGACTTCCTCTGGCAGACGAACGTGCATGAGCTTTGCCGGCCGGCGCACCTGGTGAGCGGAAGCGATGACGTGGCGCGCTGCATGACGCAAGCGCTTGAAGCTTCCGGATGCCCGGAGGACCTTGAGACGGTGGAGCACCAAGCGCAGCAGGACGTGGTGCGCGAGCGCGAGGAGGCGCTGGCCGAGAAGCTGGCGGCATCGCGCAAGCGCAAGCGCGCGCTCGTTGACCCGCTGCAGTTCGAGATGTCCATCATGGCCGAGGACCTCTCAGGATATGTCCCTGCTTTCGCGTGGGAGATGGCACCGGCATCCGACAAGCAGAAGGCGGCGCTTGAAAAGGCCGGCATCTTCCCGGATGAAATCTCATGCGCCGGCAAAGCATCCATGATCTTGGACCGTCTGGCGAAGCGCAATGCTGAAGGGCTTTCGACGCCCAAGCAGATCCGCCTGCTGGAGAACAAGGGCTTCAAGGACGTCGGCACGTGGAGCCGCGAGGATGCTTCGAAGATGATCAGCCGCATCTCCGCGAACAGCTGGCGCACGCCGCGCTCGGTCGACCCGGCGACATACAGGCCCGGTGATGCCGCATGAACCTGCGGAAATGGAACAGAGCTGCTCATGCATACGAGCCGTATGAGGTCCCGGATGACTGGGACGTGCGCTGCTTCGAAACGGACATGTCCGCAGAGGTGAACTGCTGCCAGTGCGGACGCGCGGTAGCGTTCGGGGAGACCTACACGTCCTGCGAGGTTCACACGCCGGTCGGCTTCGGCTATGTCGTCTGCTACGACTGCCATGTGGCCGAGATCGCGCGAGAAAAGACGTGGAGGGAGGAGCGAGATGGAAAGACGCGGCTATGACCTTTCGGAATGCCTGAGCGCGATGGACCCGTCTGGCCTCAGCTATGAGGAGTGGGTGTCGGTGGGCATGGCGCTCCACGCTGAGGGGCACGCGTGCGAGGAATGGGACGCGTGGAGCCGAAGGGATGCCGCACGGTACCACCCGGGCGAGTGCGAGGCCAAGTGGAGGTCGTTCGGAAGCTCGCCCGTGGAGGTCACAGGGGGCACCATCGTGCAGATGGCGCGCGATCGGGGCTGGGAACCCAGAGGATGGACGGATGACCCCGGAGAAGCGCTCTCATGGGACATGACGGAGGTCTCGGACGATGTGGACCCGGCATGGATCGAGAGCGTGGAGGTGTCCGAGCCTGCAGATGGTGCATGGGACGGCGCGAAGGACCTCACGGATTATCTGAACGCGCTCTTCGAGCCGAACGAGGTGGTCGGATACGTCACTGACGTCTGGCAGAAGGACGGCAAGTGGATGCCCAAGAGCGGCTCCTACACCATGACGGCTGGCGAGATCATCGAGCGCCTGGCGAAGCACAAGGGGGACATGGGCGCGGCGATCGGTCAGCCCAATGAAGAAGCAGGAGCCTGGATCAGGTTCAATCCACTCGACGGAAGCGGAGTCAGGAACGACAACGTGGTCGAGTTTCGGTACGCGCTCGTCGAATCGGACGAGCTGGAAGTGGACAAGCAAAGGGGAATCATCGACGAGATGGAGCTCCCAGTGGCGGCACTGGTGCATAGCGGCAACAAGAGCCTGCATGCAATCGTTAGAGTCGATGCCCGAGATCTGGACGAATACCGCAAAAGAGTGGATTACCTGTACAAGGCCTGCGAGCGCTATGGGTTGAAGCCGGACACGCAGAACAAGAACCCTTCGCGCCTGTCCAGGATGCCTGGCGTCTGGCGCAACGGCCAGAAGCAGTTCCTCGTGGCCACGGACATCGGGCGCGCGTCCTGGAGCGAATGGCAGGAGTGGATAGAGTCGGTGAACGACGATCTGCCGGACCCAGAGCCTTTGAGCAACGTCTGGGATGACCTGCCCGAACTGTCAGAGCCGCTCATAGACGGAGTGCTGCGCCAAGGGCACAAAATGCTCCTGGCGGGTCCATCCAAGGCCGGCAAGTCCTTCGCGCTCATAGAGCTGTGCGTGGCCATAGCTGAAGGAGCGCCATGGCTGGGTTTCGACTGCACGCAGGGACGCGTCCTCTACGTGAATCTGGAGCTGGACCGTGCGAGCTGCCTGCATCGCTTCAAAGACGTGTATGTTGCGTCCGGCATCGCGCCTGAGAGCCTGCGCAACATCGATGTATGGAACCTGCGCGGCAAGAGCAAGCCCATGGACGAGCTGGCCGCGCCGCTCATCAGGCGCGCCCTCAAGACGCGGCCGATCGCCATCGTGATAGATCCCATCTACAAGGTCATCACGGGAGACGAGAACTCGGCCGACCAGATGGCGCGCTTCTGCAACCAGTTCGACCGGGTGTGCACAGAGGTGGGTTGCGCTGTGATCTACTGCCACCACCACAGCAAAGGCGCTCAGGGCGGCAAGCGCGCGATGGACCGCGCATCCGGATCCGGCGTGTTCGCGCGAGACCCGGATGCGCAGCTGGACATGATCGAGCTGGAGCTGTCCGATGCCATCGTGAAGCAGCAGGAGAACGATGCGGTCTGCCAGGCGTGCGCGGACGTCCTGGACACGCTGGGCATCGCCTGGCGGGAGCACATCCCCTATGACGACCAGGTGATGGAGTCGCGCATGGTGAAGGCCGCCAGGGAGCGCACGTGCCCTCTGGGGAGCCGTGAGCCGGATGAGAGGCTCACGCGCGCGATCGAGGCCGCACGGGCGGCAGCGCGGGCGCAGAGCGCGTGGCGCATCGAGGGGACGCTGCGCGAGTTCCCGAGGTTCGAACCGCTGAACCTCTGGTTCCGCTATCCGGTGCACCGAAAGGATGAGAACGGCATCCTGGCGGACATCAAGACCGATGCGAATGATTGGCGGGGGTCGGGCAAGGACAGGCGGAAGAAGTCCCCTGAGGAGCGCGCAGAGGACCGCAAGAACGCTCTCACGGACGCTTTCAAAGCTTGCTCGATGGATGGCAGGAAGGCGGCCGTCAAAGACGTCGCTGAGTTCATGGAGCGATCGGAGAAGACCGTCAGGAGGTACCTCAAAGAGCATGGCGGCTTCTGGGTCGAAGGGTCAGAAACCGGCTTGAAGTGACGTCTGGGACGGACAGACAAAAGCGGGTTTTGTCCTTTTGTCCCTCCGTTTTGGACAGGGACAAAAGCGGGTTTTGTCCTTTGTCCCTGGGACGGACAAAAGCGAGAATCTCCGCTTTTGTCCCTCGGACGGACAAAAGCCCGTTTTTCCGCTTTTGTCCTTGGGACAGACAAACCTAGTACTACGTACATAAAGGATTTTGTCCCTCCCTGTCGGTCGTGGGGGTGGGGAAAGGGGGTCGAAGGCTCCCCCTTTCCTCCCGCCCCGACGCGACCGGCGCGCGTGGGAGGAGAAGGAAGGTTCAAGTTTTGGGAAAGATCAGACTGAGCAGAAAATTCATCGACGCTGCCAGGAGGATGCCAGAGCTTCCTCATGCGAACGGCAGTGCGTTCGACATCCAGAAGAGCGAAGCGGCGAAGTGGCTTTGCTCTCAGCCCGGGATCATGCAGTACGTGTTCGACAAGGCGAAGGGGAACGGCCTCATCGAATTCGATGCGGAGCGCGGAACGTGGCAGGGGTCAGACCATGGTCTCGCGTGATCCGAGGAGCATCCAAGGCTTCATCCCGATGCGGATCCCGACGGTGACGCACAACGCCTTGGAGCCTGGGATGCGCAAGGGCAAGCCGTGCATCCGCAAGAGCGCGCGGCTCAAGGACGCCGAAGCGCATTGGGAGGCGCACCTCGCGAAACTCGCAGAGCAGCTGGATGGGCACGCGCTCTCCGGAGCGCTCATGGTCCAGGTGCGGTTCGCGTTCCAGGCCGATGAGAGGCACCCTGCTGGCACTCCGCATATCGACAAGCCGGATTCGGACAACTTGGAGAAGACGCTGTGGGACGTGCTGCAGAGGCTCGGGATCATTGAGGACGACCGCACGATCTTCGACAAGCGCGTCTCGAAGCTCTACGCGGACGTGCCGGGGGTGTACGTGCGGATCGAGGAGGTGACGCTGGATGACTGACGAACTGAAACCGTGCCCGTTCTGCGGTGGCGAGGCAGAAAGAACCAATCAGCAAGACCCTGATGCAGTTGTTCATTCTGTTCGATGCTTGCGATGTGGAACAAAGACCGTCCCATTCTTGCGTGAAGAAGATGCCGTAATGCGCTGGAACACCCGCTATGAGCGGACGTGCGGGTATGTGCCATCTGAAACGCAACTCGTGCACGCTGCCACAGTTATAGAGAACGGGACGGTAGTTTCCGTTTGCGAGATAGAGCGCATTGACGGGGCATTTAACATGTCGGTGTCTACCATCGCTCCATATGAGAACCGAGGCTATGCAAGCGACTGCGTTCGCAGGGCTGTGCTGTGGTGGAGCCAAAGCGTTTTTCATCTTGCAAATGACCTCAACTGGTGGGCGCGAAGAAACAATGGGGCGTCTATCAGAATCGCAGAGAAAAACGGCTTCGTGTTGTGCGGTGAGAATGGCTGCTCCCCTGGATTCGTAAAGCGCATCATTCCTGCGGAGGTCGTGGATGATGAAGATTGATCAGACTACCGCAAGCGCGAGCCTCCCTGCATCCGAGAGATCTTTCACGCGCAAGGCTCAAGCCATCCAGGAGGCTATCGAATCAGGGCAGGACGTGAACGCGGTCATAAAGCGCGAAGAGGCCATCGAGCGAGCAGAGCGTGAGCGGAGGATGCGGTATTTGGAGCTTGCGAGTTGGTGAGGAGAAGCGTGGCATAAGAAAAGCCGCCCGACTAGCGAACGGCCCTGACCTGCCGTTAATCGTAACACATCAAGCTAGGAGGCGGCTTTGAACGAGGATTTGTGGAAAGAGGCAGCGTGGGACGGCGCAGGGGCGGCACCTGAATTCGCGAAAGAGGTCGCGACGCGGTATCTGGAGCATATCCGGCAGCTCGTCCATGCAATGCGCGCAGCCCAGGACAGGATCACGGAATGCATGGGCAAGCTCGAACTTCTCGGCATCGATCCGGCCAAGGAGAGCGCAGGGGGCATTGCGCCGTCAGTTGCCGATGGGGTGGCCAAGCTCGAAGAGCTGCGCGAGGATCTGGCGACCCGCATCATCCACGATTCCGAGGAGATCCAGCTGGCGCACGACAGGTGCATGAAGGACAAGATCACGCACGCGCTCTGGCTGCATCATGTGCAGGGCATGACATGGGGCAAAGCCGGAAGAGCAGTTGACTACAGTGCTGATCACCTGCGTGGCAAAGGGGGTTTGAAAGGATATCAGGCGATCTACGATGAGCTCTCTTTCATCGAGGTATGCGAGCTCATAGCGATCCCCGATGCAGAGGCGTGATAGAATCGAAGTCAAGAGAGGAGCGGCACGATGAGCAACCTGATCTACATCTTGAGGAGCATCCTCGATGCGCTCTGCTCGCCCTCTTGGTCGGTGTGCGAGCAGCGCGGAGGCGCGGAGGCTTCCTGTCGCATCATCGCTCACCGCGATGCGCTTGTCCTGCAGCGTGGTAGCGATGCGATCTCCTCTGAGCGCTATCCCCTTGTGTCCATCTTCTCGCGCCTCGGCAAAGGCGTCGACCTCAAAGGTTCTCAGAATCGCGTGTGGTTCGTGTCTTTCGCAGGGCACACTCTGAGATGCAGGAGCCGTCAAGACGCTCTGGCCATCAAGCGCAAAGCCGATGGGATCTGCGCGAGAGTTGTCAAGGAGCTGGATGGCAAGCCTCTGTCCGCTTTGGGAGATTTCTGAAAAGAGAACACAAAAGAAACGCTTCAAACGTGTTATCGTGTAATCAGTCAAAAGTTGCGAGAAGCCGTCCGAGAGGGCGGCTTTTTTGTTGCCCTGAAGGAGGTGCGCCATGCACCGAGGCTACTGCTTCTCATGTCGCAAGAGCCGGATGCTCTACGCTTGCGGATAGTGCGAACAGTGCCTGGCGGATGAGGATGTGCGCAGGGGCGTGACCTGGAGGCGTGCGCATGAGGATCCCGACAGACCGGAGCTTGCGCACGTGGATCAGGGATCTCATCAAGGGGAACCAGCTCTACCGGTTCTACAAGACCGATGAGTGGAGAGGCCTCCGGGCAGACATCCTGGAAGAGCATCACAACGAATGCCAGAGGTGCAAAGCGCGGGGCAAGTACAGCCGTGCGACCGTCGTCCACCACGTGATGGAGGTCAAAGCAAGACCGGACTTGGCCCTGAGCCGAACGTACATCGATTCTCAGGGCATGGTTTGTGTCCAACTGGAGCCACTATGCTTCGCGTGTCATAACGAGGTGCACGAGCGATTTGGTGGCTTCGCATCCACGAAGCAGCCCTTGACCGAAGAGCGGTGGTGACCCCCCCGACCCCCATAGGGGTGCTCAAAGGGAGGACGGGCAACGGAGGAGGGTACCTGCCGCTTCAGAAATTCTTCCCCGAATCATATTTTGCGAAACGAGGTGAGATCCTGTGGCTTCGAAGACCAAAAACCCAAGAGGAGCGGGGAGGAAGAAGGAACCGTCAGCTCTCACGGAAGCGCGTGGGAACAAGCACCTGACGAAGGATGAAAAGGCCAAGGCGGCCTGTGATGAGACCTATGCTGCATCGGGTGACATCCAGGTGCCTGCGGCGGTCATCGATGAACCCACGAGAGCGCTCTTTGAGAAGGAAGCCAGGTACATGCTCCGTGTGAACAATCTGACCGGGCGGCCGGTGTACGGAGATGAGGACATCGAGCTTTTGACAGCCATGTGCCTTGCGTATCAGAGAGCCATCGAATACAGCGGGCGCGAATCCAAGGCCCGCTCTTTGGATTCGCGTGAGAAGTACAACCGGATGAAGAACAAGGAGCTGGCGACCTATGAGAGGTTCTTGAAGACGTTGAAGCTCGACCCGTCCTCTCGCGTTCAGCGCCCTGGGCTAGGCGGTGGGGATGATGGCCAAAGCGACATCATCGACTGCATGTGAGGCCATCGACTGTCCGGAGATCACCGATTACCTTGAGATCGTGGAGCAGGGGAAGGTCAGGACCTGCGAACGCCAGAAGAAGCTCTGCCGCTACATCCGCAAGACCTTCGATGAGGAAGACCTCTTCATCGACAAGGAGCGCCTCTCGAAGTACGAAAAACTGGTCAAGTTCTTTCCTTTCAAGAGGTTGTTTCCGTGGGAGTTTTTCCTCATAGCGCTGTTCTTGTGCACGTTCCGCTCTGATGGGATGCCTCGATGGAACAAGCTCGTCTGCTTCATCGGACGTGGCTCTGGCAAGACGGGCTTCATCGCGTTCATCGCTTTCTGCGTGCTCACAGCGATAAACGGCATCATGAACTACAACGTCGACGTCATAGCGAACACAGAGCCACAAGCGCGCCTTTCGTTCAAGGCCGTGTTCAAGACGTTGGAGAGGAATGCGAAGGACTTCCGCAAGAAGGTCTTCGACTGGAACAAGAAGGTGATCACCTCTCTCACCACCGACTCCGAGATGGCTGCATGGTCGTCGAACAGCGGCGGTCTGGATGGTCTCGCATCGGGCCTTTTCATCTGTGATGAGGTCCATTACATGGAGAACTATACGAACATCACAACGCTGAAGACCGGCCAAGGGAAGTGCGACCATCCCAGGCGTGCCTACATATCCTCGAACGGCAATGTTCGTGATGGCGTGTATGACAAGGAGGTCGAGCGTTGCGACAAGATACTCGACGGGGTCATCCCCGATAATGGATATCTGCCCTTCATCTGCACGCTCGATGATCCTGATGAAGTTCATGATCCCAACAACTGGGAGAAGGCATGCCCGTCATTGCCGTATGACGAGACGCTGTTCAAGCAGACCATGGATGACTACAACGACTGGCTGGAGAACCCTGCCGGTAACCCGGACTTCATGACGAAGAGGATGGGCTGTCCTGTAGGCGATATCGAGCATCAGGTTGCACCTTGGGAGCTTCTCGTGGATGCGAGCCGGGGCCTTCCCGACCTCACGGGCCGCTCATGCGTTTTAGGGATAGATTTCGCCAACAAGAACGATTTCTTGAGCGCGGTGCTGTTGTTCCGCGATGAGAACCAATACTACACGCTGCACCATTCCTGGTTCTGCTTGCAGTCAAGGTGGCGGTCGCGCATCAAGGCACCGCTCGATGAGTGGGCGAAAGCGGGCATTCTCACGCTCGTGGATGATGTGGAGATCCCAACATCTGCTCTCATGGACTGGATCCATGAAATGCGTCGGGTCTATGACGTCCGCGGCGTCGCGCTGGATGACTACCGTTATGACATCGTCAGGAAGGGCCTTGAGGGTGAAGGCTTCTCCGCTGATGCGAAGACGGTCGAGCGGATCCGGCCTTCGAACCATATGCGCGTGCAGCCGATCATCAATTCAGCGTTCCTGACCAAGTCGATCATCTGGGGCGAGGACCCCATGATGCGATGGTGCACGAACAACACGAAGCTGGTCCCGTTCGCAAATGGGAACTACAAGTACGAGAAGATCGAGCCGAAAGGCCGCAAAACGGATGCCTTCATGGCATTGGTCGCGGCGTTCTGCATCGAGGACATGATCCCTGAAAGGTCGGACCTGGTGTTCCTTCCGC
Source organism: uncultured Eggerthellaceae bacterium (assembly GCA_947650915.1). Lineage (GTDB taxonomy): Bacteria > Actinomycetota > Coriobacteriia > Coriobacteriales > Eggerthellaceae > MGBC163016. Next base: position 124,021 of record CANSWY010000003.1, read on the forward strand.
CATTGCGCTTCTAGCAGAGAGGAAAAGAATGGGAATCTTCAATTTCAACTTCCTCTCACGGAAGCTGACCGAGAGGGAGATGTCGGTCATCATCGGCAACTTCATGGAGAAGCGGAAGTTCATGGAGCTCGCGATCTGCATCGCCGTGACCTATATCTCGAACGCCCTGTCCAAATGCAAGGTCCGGGTGTATGAAGGTGGAAAAGAGGTCGAGAACGATCTCAGTTATAGGCTGAATGTGAGTCCGAACCAGAACCAGAGCTCTTCCGAGTTCATGAACACGCTGGTGAAGCGGATGTGCCACGATGGGGAAGCCCTGGTCTATCCGTACCAGAGCCGAGAGCTTTTCGTGGCCCGCAGCTACCATCGGCAGCCGAACGCGCCTGATGAGGATTACTTCGAGGACATCGTCCTATCGGATAGGTGCACGCTCAAAAAGGCGTACATCTCTCGCCTCTATTTCTTCAAGCTGAACAATCCGAACGTCCAGGCTCTGGTCTCAGGCGTCATGAAAGACTACGGAACCTTGATGGATGCGGCGATGCGCGGATTCAAGCAGACGCGCGGCCGCAAGTTCAAGCTGAGCATGGACTCGATGAAAGCGGATGATCCGGTCTTCCAGAAGCAATATGAGGGGGTCGTCAAGAAGAACATCAAGGAGTTCATCGAGAGCGATACCGCGGTCTTCCCGGAGTTCCAAGGGTACGACCTGTCTGCGATGCCGAACGAATCCGCAGGCGGCTCTTCGGACATCATCGACATGCGCAAAGAGATATTCGACGTGGTGGCCCAGGCGTGGAAGATACCCACTTCAATGATGTACGGGAACATGACCAACACGGCAGAGATCGTGAAGCAGTTCCTGACGTTCGCCGTGGATCCGGTCGCATCGGTCATCTCGCGCGAGTTCACACGGAAATCGTTCACGCAGCGCGAGTGGGCGCAGGGTTCGCACGTGCAGCTCGACACGAAGACCATCAATCACATCGACATCCTGGATGTTGCCGACAAGGTAGAGAAGCTCATCTCATCCGGGACGTTCTCCATCGACATGGTGCTCGATGAGCTCGGGTATCAGAAGCTCAACACCGAATTCTCTCAGGCTCACTGGATCACCAAGAACTACAGCCTGATTGAAGAAGCCATGAAGCGTCTAGTTGATGACGGGAGGTGATTTACATGGAAAGCTACTACATGATCATGCAGGCCGGTTCGACAGCGAACATCGACATCTACGGTGACATCGTGAGCGACAGCGGATGGTTCAGCCGTGAATCGGACTGTTCGTCCTATCAGCTGGTCAAGGAGATCGAAGAGTTTGAGGACGTCGATGTCATCTACGTGAACATCAACAGCTATGGCGGCGAGGTGAAAGAGGGTCTTGCCATCGCGAACGCGCTCAAGCGCCATCCGGCGAAGGTGGTGACGCGTTGCGATGGATTCGCCTGCTCCATCGCGTCCGTCGTGTTCATGGCGGGAGATGAGCGCGTGATGCACGGACCGTCGCTGCTCATGATCCACAACGCGCTCTACAGCTGGACGTCCGGCAATGCGAATGAACTGCGCAAGCAGGCCGAGGATCTGGACGTGATCACAGATGCGTGCAAGCACGCTTACCTGGAACGCATCAACATCGACGAGGAGGAGCTCACAACCCTCATGGATGCTGAGACATGGATCAGCGCTGCAGATGCTCTTTCGATGGGGTTCGCCACGAAGGTTGAAGACTATTCGAAGGATGCCCATCCAACTCAGCGCGCTCGCGCATCCATCTCTCGGCACATCCTCCATGAGCTGGGATTGCCCGGCACCGTTCTCGCTGCCCAGGAGGATCCAGGCATCACTGGGGCTGGCGATCCTCCTGGAGAAGGCGATGCCAAGCAACCTGGTCCGGACGAATCTGGCGACGGTGACCTTGTCGATGAGGAATCGCCAGGCATCGTCACAGATGAAGCAGATGCACAGATCGACGAAGGCGCTGTGAGCGCCTTTTTTGATGCCGCTTTCAAGGAAGGAAGGTAAGGAATGACCATCAACATCAAGAACAACGACATCGGAGAGAAGATGGCAAAGGCCATGGCCTCTGGCGATCCGAAACAGCAGGCTGAGGCTTGGGGCGAGTTCCATAGCGCTCTGATCGATCAGGTCCGTGCTGATGCGGAAGATCTTCGCGAGGTTCAGGACAGGGAAGTGCTTGCTGCTCGGGGCTATCGTCAGCTGACAGCGCGCGAGGAGAATTGGTACAAGGCTCTCGCAGCTGCTGCGCAGTCTGACACTCCGCAGGCCACCTTCGTCGAGATCCTGGGAACCGACGAGGAAGACTCCTTGATGCCTGAGACCATCATCGAGGATGTCTACAGGAACCTGAAGGAAGAGCATCCCCTCCTGGCGAAGATGAACTTCCAGTACACCGGTTATGCCGTCAAGTGGGTTCTCAATGACCACACGAAGCAAAAGGCTGTCTGGGGCAAGATCACCGATGCCATCAAGAAGGCCATCACGTCCGCGTTCAAGGTCGTCAACGTCCACCAGAACAAGCTCTCGGCGTACTGCTTCATCGAGCTTGGCATGCTGGATCTGGGGCCGGTGTTCATGGATGGGTACATCCGCACCGTGCTCATGGAGGCCATCTACAACGGTTTGGAGGCTGGCGCCGTCTCCGGCAGCGGCGTGGATGAACCCATCGGCATGGATCGCGACATCCACAAGGGCGTGAGCATGAACACTGAGACCGGCTATCCTAAGAAGACGGCCGTGAAGGTCAAGGACTTCACTCCTACGACCTATGGTGTTCTCTTGGATTCCTTCTCCAAGACCGAAGACGGCTCTCAGCGCAAGTTCTCACAGGTCCAGCTCATCTGCAACATGAGCGACTACCTCACCAAGATCATGCCGGCATCCACCGTCATGGTCGAGGATGGTTCCTATGTGAACGACCGCTTCCCGTTCCCGACCGAGGTCATCATCTCCAACGAGATGGAGAGCGGCGAAGCTCTCCTGGGCTTGCTCGGCGAGTACAGCATGTTCGCTGGTGGCAAGAAGGGTGGCCGCAGCGACGAGTCCACTGATTTCGAGTTCTTGGATGACAACAAGTACTTCAAGCTCGTGCAGTATGGCACTGGTCGTGCGTTTGACAACACCTCCTTCATGCTGCTGGACATCAGCGAGCTCGATCCGCTCTACCGAACCGTGCGCGTCCTCGGCGGCATGGCTCAGGATGTCGCGACTCCAGCTGATGTGGCACCGAAGGTCGAGGCCTAGCATGGAGCAAGAGGAGGCGGTCGTCGACGAGCAGGGCATGATCGACCGCATCGTCGCTCAGGTGAAAAGCGTTTGCTGCATCACCTGGGAAGACGATGCGACCGATGAGCGCCTGAAGCGCATGGTCGGGAATTCGGTCATCGACATCAGCGGCAAGGTCGGCATCCCGAAGGATGCTGGCCTTGACCTGAGCGTTCCTGGGCGTGAGAACGAGCTCATCGTCATGCGCTGTTTCTATGACTGGAATGCGGCCCTCGATGAGTTCGAAGGGAACTATCGCTCTCTCATAATGAGCGCCCGTGCTCGCTGGGAGGTGATGGCCGATGCCTCTGAAGACGCGGAAGCATCTCCCGACATACCCTAGCGGCATCGTGGAGGTCTTCCAGGATAGAGCGGGTGCGAGCACGTTCAGCGCAAAGAGGAATCCTCGCACCCTTGATGATCTTGAGGCGGTCGTCACGCTCTGCTATTCCGCAGAGAGCGTTCGTGAGAGCGACGTCAGCATGGCGCACCAAGAAGGCGTGGCCATAACCCTCAAGTTGCGAACGCCCTTTGTGGATGGCGTCTCGGTGAAGCAGAAGGCGCTCGTCGATGGCAAGCTCTACGACATCATCCGCGTGGACCCTGATGGGCGTCGCCAGCTTTTCATCTACCTGAGCGGAGGGAGGGCGATAGATGGATGAAAAGACGCTCCTGGAAAGGATCGACGAGACTCTCAAGCCATTCGACGACCATGTCTTCTATGGCGCTGTGCCGGTGACGAGCTTCGATGACGCCGACCCGTGGGATTTCATCGTGTTCATGCGCGAGGACGTGCCAGTGAGCGCCAATTGCACGAGCATCGCACGGAGTTATTGCGTGGTCATCTCTCGCGAGGGGCATATCCCGGAAGGCCTTGAAGAAGAGGTCATCGATGCGGTGAGGGCCATCCCTGGCATCAAGCTGGCGAACGACCGGGAGATCGAGTATGAATACACGATCAATCCCCACTCGCATGAAGCGGTGGAGGCATGCGCCATCCATTTCCGCAAAGGCGCGAAGGTATGAGCGCGGAGCTCGGCCTCGATCTGGAGGATTTCGCCAAGGTCGAGGCAGCCGTGAAAGAGTATGGCGCGGGCGCAGAGAAAGCGATCGCGGACATCCTCCATGATTCTGGGGAATCGATCTATCGCGAGATCAACCCGTTGATCCATCCATCCGGTCGCAAATTCAAGGGCCATGGCTCGTCTGCTGCAGCGAGCGCGTGGCCGCGATACGACACGAACGACCCTCTTTCGGTGACCGTGGCGACCAGATCGAAGTTCCATTACCTCTACTTCCCTGATGACGGTTCGAACACGGACCACCATCAGGGAATGCAGCAATTCTTCAAGCGGGGCGGCGAAGCCGCTGCTCCGAGGATCGTCGACCGATGCCTGGATGCATTGGTCAGTGAATGGAAGGAGAGATGATGAAGGAAACCGTCTTCTCTGAATACGAGGTCTATCGCCAGGGATTCATCTTCCCTGGAACCGATGACCTGGAGACCGACAACGTGGTGGTGAAGTGCATCGGCTCTTCAGAAGAGGAGCTTGAGGTCAAGACCGTCCAGAAGAAGTGCCGCGGGTCGGTCAGCAAGGAGCGCACGAAAGGCACCGGCAACGGCACGCTCAAGATCTCCCTGCACTGCCCTTATGAGCTGTTCCACCGGCTCTACGGCATGACCACTGAAGGGCTTGCGGACGGCGTGTGGGCTTATGGCGCTGATTGCTTGCACCCGGTCGTCGGCGTCACCCAGCTCATCCAGGATGAGGATGGGAACGTCAAGTACAAGGCCTATCCGAACTGCACGGTCAAGAGCGGCATGGCCCGCAAGACCGAGAACGGCGCAGACGAGGTTGCGGAGATCGAGCTCGAGATCTCCATCATGCCTGATGACAACGATCGCGGCATGTACGAAGCCCTGGAATCCGAGCTCACGGATGAGACGGTCGCGGATCAGTGGATGACCGCATTCACTCCGGCGCTCGTCAAGAAGAAGACCGCTTAGAAGGAGGCGCATCATGGCGAGCAACAACAAAACCCAGGCTGAAAAGCCCGAAGAGAAGAAGGCGGAGGACGCTGTTCAGGCGGCAGAGACGGCTGCTGCAGCCAACAAAACCCAGGCTGAAAAGCCCGAAGAGAAGAAGGCGGATGGGCCTCGTCGCTATGCCGTCCTCAGGGGCTTCATCGACAAGGTCTCGAAGGATGACCTCGACCCCGGCGACGTCGTTGAGCTTGAGCCTGCGCGTGCGGCTGAGATCAACAAGAAGATCCCAGGCGCTGTAGCGGAGCTCGCTGACTGACCGGGCATTCGCACATCGTTTCCATGTGAGGGGCTTCAAAAGAGGCCCCTCTCTGCATTTTCGGAGGGTGGACATGTCGCTATTCAGGCGCAAAAAGAAGCGTTTGGAGCCGTTGGGCATCGACTATGTTCTATCGGACAGCTCAACTGTGTATTTGTCCTTGAACTATTCGCTGCTCAAGAGGCTTCGGGACGTCGATCGTGGTGCATATGAGGCGTTCGCGTTCGCCCAGAAGACCCTTGAGGTCGAGCCGGATCTCCAGAGCGCGATCATACTCCATACCGCCTATCTCTGCGGGCAATTGCAGATCCATGATCACATCGAGGGCGCGATGTCGCAGGACGACTTCCTCGCATCGATGCTCGGCTACCGAGAGTATGACGGCGCGATCCTCATGCAGCTGTTCGCGCCAAACCCTCTGAAGGCTTCCGTCAGGCGTTCCTGAGGCGCGCAGGACGGGGCGGAAGCCGCATACGCGTGCCCAAGTTCACCTTGGACACGATAGAGGACGCGTACGCCTATTACGTGCGCATCTTGGAGATCCCAGAAAGCGTCTTCTGGAACTCGATGATCTCCGAGCTCAAGACCATCGCTGACGACAAAGCCGCCTACGAGATGTGGCTCACATCTGCGCTTGAGAAAGAGCGCAAGCGGAATTCCTGAAGGAGGTGCAGCCGTGTCGGACAGGGAAGCCAAGATCACATTCCGAGCTGAGACCTCAGAGTTCACGAATGCCATCAAGCAGGCGGACAGCACCATCCGACAGTTGAAGAGCGGCGTGCGCCTCATGGATTCGGAGATGAATGCCGCTGGCGTTTCTGTCGATCGTCTGCGCCAGAAAGATGAGCTTCTTCGTGCGCAGCAGGCACAACTGCAAACGAAGGTCGATGCGCTCACCGAGAAATACCGGGTCGCATGCCAAGTGTATGGCGCGAATTCTCAGGAAGCTCAACGCTATGCCACTCAGCTGAACAACGCGAAGTCTCAGCTTGCGAACTGCACGGCGGCTGTGCATGCGAACAACACTGCGCTTGAGAGCGCTGTGCGCGCAGAGAAGGAAGCCGACAGCGCTCTGGGCCAGCTGACGTCCGAGGTGGCGCGCCAAGAGAACCAGATGGCCCAGCTTGGCGCTGAATACCGTGAAGCCATCCTCAGGTTCGGGCAAGGGTCTGTGGTGGCGCAGAAGCTTGAGCAAGAGATAGTCGAGCTCAATGCGAGCCTCCAGACCAATCGGAGCAGGCTCAGAGAGGCCGATGATGCGGTAGAGCAGCTGACCACCGAGGTGTCTGAATCGGGCGCTGCGGTGGACGATGCCGAGGGGAAATACAGCAAATGGCAAGCTGCCATCGGCAATCTCATCTCAATGGGGATCCAGCGCGGGGTCGACAAGATCCGCGAGCTCTCAACCGAAGTGATCGATCTTGGCAAGGACTTCGAGACGTCCATGGCCAAGGTGCAGGCGCTTTCTGGCGCTACGGCTGACGAATATGCCGTCCTTGAAGAAGCAGCGCGCCAGTATGGATCCACCACTAGATTCACGGCATCGCAGTCTGCTGATGCGTTCGGTTACATGGCTCTTGCCGGGTGGGATTGCCAACAGATGCTCGATGGCATCCCTGGCGTGCTCAATCTCGCTGCAGCAGCTGACATGGACCTCGCCACCGCGTCTGACATCGTCACGGACTACCTGACGGCATTCGGTCTGTCAGCTGCTGATTCGGCGCGGTTCGTGGACCAGATGACCTATGCCATGGCGCATTCGAACACGAATGTGGAACAGCTGGGCGAGGCTTACAAGAATTGCGCTGCCACTGCAGCAGCGATGGGCTACAGCGTGGAGGACACCACGGCGGTGCTCATGACGATGGCCAACGCAGGCGTCAAGGGCGGAGAGGCCGGCACGGCGCTCAACGCCATCATGACGCGCTTGGCGACGGACACGAAGGGGTGCGCGACAGAGCTCGGAAAGTATGGCGTCAGCATCTATGACGCCGAGGGCAACATGCAATCCCTCTCCTCCATCTTGGAGGGCGTCAGCGGCGTTTGGGGCCAGCTCACCGATGAGCAGCAAGCCAACATGGCCAAGACCATCGCTGGCACGAACCACTACTCCAATCTGCAGACCATCATGAAAGGCCTCGGCGAAGATGCGAAAGCCGGCGGCCAGAGCTTTGCGGATTACGCAACGGCGCTCAGCGACTGTGGCGGCGCGGCGCAAGAGATGTCTGACATCATGATGGACACCGCGCAGGGCGATCTGTACACCATGCAGTCCGCTCTTGAAGAGGTGGGCCTCAAAGCTTACGAGAAGGTCGAGAAGCCTTTCCGGTCTCTCATCCAGACGATCACGGGACCGGGCACGAAAGCGCTGACATGGCTCATCGAGCACGCTGACGTGATCCCGCCGATCTTCGTGGCCATTGCGGCTGCGATCCTGCAGATGGTCAAAGGGTCGTCTGGGTTCACGCTCGTGGGAAATGCCGTGGACACCTTGCGGGGCAAGGTCAAGAACCTGGGAACCTCGCTCGTCGCGTTGGGCAAGGCCACTGCATTCACTGCACTCATCACTGCGTTGGCGCTGGTGGCCCAGAAATTGATGGAAGCGCACCAACGCGCGGAGAAGTATCGGAAATCCACCGATGAGCTCCGTGACGCATCCAGTTCCCTCTATGACGCCATTGATTCGGGAACGCGCTCGGTGGATGGCGCGGGCAAGTCGCTGGGCGATTACCGGCTCACTCTGGAGGATGTGCGGGAAGAAATCGATGCGCTCATCGAAAGCAGCGCTCAACTCGCAGATTCTCTCAATGGCATCTACGCTGAAGCGGGCACTTCCATCGGCATGCTCGATGGCTACGCTTCGGTCATTCAGGAATTGGGCGGGTCGTCTGACCTCACAGATGAGCAGATCGCGAACCTGAAACTTGCTGTGGATGGTTTGAACCAACATTGCGGAACGAGCTACACGGTCGCTCAAGATGCCGGAGGCGCTTGGCAGATCATGGGCGATGACGCTGTGGTCGCCAAGGACAAGATCCTTGAACTTGTCGATGCGCAGCGGATCCAGATCCAGATGTCAGCCCATCAGCAGGCGTATGAGGAAGCGTACAAGGCGCAAGCAGAAGCTGCACGGACGGCTGCAGATGCACAGATCGCGTTCAACGAGGCAGAAGAGCATTACAACAAGCTGCTTGAGGTGAACAATGGCCAGCTTGATGCTAATGACGCTTTGGCGCGGAGCACCATCGATGCCTACAACGATGCGAAGGCGGCCCTCGATGAAGCGAACGGGCTTTTGGATGCGAACTCGCAAGCGACGAAGGCTGCAGCTGATGGCATGACGCTCATGCAGATGGCCATCGATCAAGGAGCCGGTTCCATCGCGGCTGCGGTGGCCGGCAACAGCTCCCTCATGGCCTCTCTCGATTCCTTGGGGATATCTTCGCTGGATTTCGTTGAGGACATGAAGCTTGTCGGGGTGAGCGCGGAGGATCTGGCGAACGCTTCTCCTGAATTGGCCGCGCAGATAGCGCAAGCCTACGGTGAGGGATTCGGAAGCGTCTCGGAGGTCTTGTCTGACAACCAGATCAAGTTCGATGAGACGCGCATCAAGCAGCAGGAGATGTTCGATGCTCTAGGGCTGTCCATCTCGGATTTCGCGAGCGCCACGCCTGAGGCGTTGGCAGCCCTTGCTGAAAGCTGCTCCGGTGGCTTGGAGAGCGTCATCTCTGTTTGCCAGCAGCAGGGAGTGCGGATACCCGATTCGATAGCGGCCGGCATAGCAGAGCGCGCAGGAGCGCCTGAAGATGCTCAGCAAGTCATCTACGACGCTTTGATCCTGAAGGCGAACAATGGAGACCTCGTTGCCGCCAATGAGCAGGCCGGTCATGACATATCCCAAGGCCTCGCGAATGGCATCAGTGAGAACACGCTGCCCCAAGAGGTGATGGATCTCTTGGGCCAGGAGATGATCGACCGTCTCAAAGAGCTATGGGGCATCCATTCGCCTTCGACGGTCGCTTATGGCATCACCACCGACGTCAACCAGGGACTTGCGAACGGCACGGATGAGACGTCCCATATTCCTGTGGGGGCGATGGGAACGCTGGCCCAGCAGATGCAGGACGGGATAGCCGGATTGCCTGAGCAGGCTCAACTCATAGGTGCTCAATCAGGGCAGAACCTGGCAAGCGCTCTCGGGTCGAAGTCTGGGCAAGCATACGGCGCTGGTGCCACTTTGGCTGCGTCAGGAGCGCAAGGCGCGAGCGCGCAGCCTGGCATCTGGAGCGGTGCCGGTTTCCTTGCGGGCACGCTCTTTGGCACCGGGTTGAATGCAAATAGCGGCGTGGCTGTAGCTGCAGGTACTGAGTTCGCGAATTCAGCTAGCAGCGCAGCTGAGAACGAGGCCCAGCGCGGTGGTCAGCAGGCTGGCACCGCGGGCGTGCGGTCATTCACTGATGCCATCGACTCCGGCCGTATCCAGGCTGAAAGAGCCTCGAAGAGCGCTGCTCAAGGATCTGCGAAGGCAGCGAACATTCCCTCTGAGTTCTATCAATCCGGCCGCAATGACGTGCAGGGCCTTCTCAACGGAGCAAGCTCGCTCATGGGAGCTCTTCGTGAGAAGGGCCGCGCGATGGCCCGAGAGATGCTTGAGGGGCTGCGCCAAGAGGCGCAAGAGAACTCTCCCTGGAAGACCACGATCAGGTCTGGACGGTATGCGGTGCAAGGACTCATGGTCGGTGAAGACCGAGAGCTCCCTAATCTCGTGAGAAAGAACCAGGAGATAGCGCGCAAGTCCTACGAATCTCTCACGCCCGAAGCGCTGGGATTCGCTTGGCAGCTTGATTCAATGGTCATCAGCAACCAAGTGAGCAGCGCGTCTGGTGCTGGCGTATCAGCCATTTCTCCGGTGGCCATCTTGCAAAGGTATATCGACAACGCATTCGAGGCGCACGACGGCACAGCCGAGATCGTTGAGGCGATCGAGAAGTTGGCTGATCGTGTGACCATCCTCGAATTGGATGGCGTCTGCTTTGCAGAGGCCTTCTCGGCTCCTTTGGATGAGGAGAACGGACGCCG
>CANSWY010000004.1 GCA_947650915.1 uncultured Eggerthellaceae bacterium
CTATTTCTATGTGCAATTTGGGACGTCCCTTTTGCACTTTTGCGCCCTTTTGCACTTTTGCACAGGAAAAGGCCCCGGATGGGATCATCCGGGGCCTTCTTGCAGGCTGGGATGAGAGCAGGGGCTACAGGGTGCCATCCTGCCAGGCCACCAGGCCTTCCACAGCTTTCTCGTGCGCGGCTTTCAAGTCGGGCATCATCTGTTCGGCTGCCTGGTATTCACCTTGCTTGAGCGCGTCGGACGCTGCTGAGGCCACCTGGTACAGCTTGGCCAGGGAAAGGTTCCCGGAAACGCCTTTGAGCGTATGGGCCGCATGGTAGGCATCGTCATAATCCTTCGCCTCCATGGCCGCCACCAAATCAACGTAGTTCGTGTTGTTCAGATACTTGAAGGCGAGCCGTTTGTACAGCGCCTCGTCATCATCCATGCGTTCCATGGCATCCGCCAGGTCTATACCGTATGCGCTCAGCTTCGCTGAGAGATCCCCATTCATCAGAAGTCCTTTCCCTTGTGCTGCATTTGATGGATTCGTCCAAAGCTGATTCTAGCGCCTGCGTGTTCTCTGATCTTTTTCGTCAGCTTTTCGTTACCGATCCGCACCGTGCCCAGCAAACCACGAAACGCCCATGATGGGGCCATGCGCTATGCTTTAGAATGGGCCGTCGAAAACGGACGCGCACGCATGCACGAATCATGAGATCAGGAGGCGGACGCCCTTGATGCAGGTAGAGCTCCTCAACCACACGCCTGACCCCGAACGCGCCATCGCTACGGCGGCGCGGCTGTGCTACGCGCCGGTGGGCGCAGCGGAGCTGATGGAGACCATGCCGGAAGAACGCGTGAGGTCGGTGCTCACCACCATCATGGAGAGCGGACACTTCTCCACGCTGGAGCACGCCAGCTACACCTTCGCCATCGATGGGGTGTCGCGCGTGCTCACCCATCAGCTGGTGCGCCATCGGTTGGCCAGTTTCAACCAGCAGTCCCAGCGCTACGTGAAGTTCAAGGACGGGTTCCCGTTCGTGACGCCGCCCACCATCGCGGAGAACGCCGAGGCGGACGCGGCGTTCCGTGCGCTCATGGACGCGGCGGCTGACACTTATCAGCAGCTGCTGGACGCGGGCATCCCGGCGGAGGACGCGCGCTTCGTGCTGCCGAACGCTGCGGAGACGAAGATCGTCACCACCATGAACGTGCGGGAGCTGCTGCATTTCTTCGAGCTGCGCTGTTGTCACCGCGCTCAATGGGAGATCCAGGAACTGGCATGCCGCATGCTGGAACTGGTGAGGCCCACAGCTCCCTTCATCTTCATGGATGCGGGGGCGCCTTGCGTGCATGGCGCGTGCCCCGAAGGAAAGATGACCTGCGGGAATCCGTTCCCGAAGGTCCACCGCAGCTGAATGACGGGTCTCAAGGCTCCCTCGAAGGACGGAACGGACATCAGTGGTGCATACTGAGCAGGACAACATGGCCGCCGCGCCTGCAAGCGAAGGCACGGATCTTTCCCGCGCGTTCACTGAGGACGGTCAGCGCAAGACCCATGTGGGCGGCCAAGCTCTCATAGAAGGCATCATGATGCGCGGCAAATACAACTGGGCCGTGGCCGTGCGCGAACCTGACGGCAACATCTATCTGGAAGAACACGATCTGGCAAGCGGCAAAGAGAAGCATCGCTGGATGAAACTGCCCTTCATCCGGGGCTGCACGGCGCTGGTGGAATCATTGGCGCTGGGATTCAAGGCGCTGGAGATTGCGGCGGAGCACGCCTTCGGCGACGAAGAGGACGAAGCGCGCGCCGAAGCGCAGGCCATCGCATTGGATGACCAGCTTGAGGAAGGGTTCGCCTCCGTTCCTGCGGATGCACCGGAGGCGGATGCCCCTTCAACGGATGAGGGCCTGGGCAAGGGCGTCATGACGTTCTCCATGGTCATGGGCGTGGTGCTGGGGGTGGTGCTCTTCATCGTGGCGCCTGCGGCCATCACGAACCTGATCGTGGGCGAATACGACCAGAACGTGGTGGCATGGAACGTGGTGGACGGCATCCTTCGCGTGGCCATCTTCATCTTCTACATCTGGCTGATCGGGCGCATGGAGGACATCAAGCGCATGTTCCAATACCATGGCGCTGAGCACAAGGCCATCCATTGCTATGAGCATTGCTTGCCCATGACGCCGAAGAACGCGAAGCGCTTCCCGCGCTTGCACGTGAGGTGCGGCACGGCGTTCCTCATCATGGTGCTGGTGCTGGCCATCATCATCTACACGCTCATCCCGGTGAACGCCATCATCAGCGCCACAGGCGTGCCGGACGGCATCCCGAAGCTGTTGCTGGTCATTGCAGTGCGCATCGTATTTCTGCCCGTCATCGCTGGCATTTCGTATGAGATCACGGTGAAGTGGGCTGGCAGCCACCCGGAGAACCCTTTGGTGAAGGTCATCCTTTGGCCAGGCATGCAGATGCAATACCTGACCACGAACGAACCGGACGACGAGCACATCGAATGCGCCATCGCGGCCATGCAGCTGGTGCTCGAACGAGAAGAGAAGGAAGAGGCAGCCATTGAAGCTGGTAGTCACTGAGAAGAACGACGCGGCGAAGCAGATCGCTTCTTTGCTCTCTGTGGGCAAGCCCAAGTCTGACAAGGTGTACAACACGCCGGTCTACCGTTTCACCGTTGACGGCGAAGAGTGGGTCACCATCGGTTTGCGCGGCCACATCCTGGAACCGGATTTCACACCGCAGCTGCGCTACAAGCGCTCCACCGGCTGGGTGGGCATCACGCCCGATGGGGAAGCGCTCCCAGCGAAGATCCCGTCAAGCCTGCCGAAGCCGCCGTTCAAGAAGAAGAAGCCGTTCTTGGAAGATGGGGTGGATCTCAAGGGCTGGAAGATGGAGGCGCTCCCATATCTGGCGTTCTCTCCCATCGACAAGCTGCCGAAGGAAAAAGAGATCATCCGCTCCCTCAAGAACCTGGCGAAGAAGGCCGATTTCATCATCATCGCAACGGACTTCGATCGTGAAGGTGAGCTGATCGGCTCTGATGCGCTTTCCTGTTGTCGGGAAGTGAATGAATCCGCACCGGTGTCCCGCGCGCGGTATTCATCGTTCACCAAGCCGGAGATCGAACACGCCTTCGCGAACTTGGTGTCAATGGATGAGAACCTGGCGCAAGCAGGCGAAGCGCGCCAGGACATAGACCTGATCTGGGGCGCGGCCCTCACGCGCTACCTCACGTTGGCGCGCTATGCCGGGTGGGGGAACGTTCGGTCTTCCGGCCGCGTGCAGACGCCCACGCTGGCGCTCATCGTGGAGAAGGAACGTGAGCGCGATGCATTCGTGCCGGAGGACTACTGGGTCATCAAGGGCGCATTCGATGCAGAGGCGCAAAGCGGCCCCACGGCGGGCGATGGCCCTGGCGCGTTCGAGGCCCTCTACGCGGTGCCCCGCTTGAAGACGGAAGCGGAAGCGGATGCCGTGATGGCGGCCGTCGCGGGGGCGGATTCGGGCATGGTCCAGAGCGTGGACAAGAAAAAGCGCACCCAGGCGGCCCCAGCGCCTTTCAACACCACCTCCCTCATGGCGGCGGCCTCCGCCGAAGGGATATCCCCTTCGCGCTGCATGCGCATGGCTGAAAGCCTCTACATGGACGGCTTCATCTCATACCCGCGCGTGGACAACACGGTGTATCCGTCCACGCTGGATCTGGCCGAAGTGGTGATGGCGCTCAAGAAGAATCCGGCCTATGCGCCCTATTGCGACAAGCTCTTGAAGGGCGGCCCGCTCAAGGCCACGCGCGGCAAGAAGGAGACCACCGACCACCCGCCCATCTATCCCACGAAAGGCGCCACGCCGGATGACCTGCCGGCAGCGGAGTTTCGCCTGTACAACCTGGTGGCACGCCGTTTCCTGGCCACTTTGTCCGGCCCGGCCACCATCGAGGGCACGAAGGCCGTGATAGACGTGTCCGGGCAGACCTTCGATGCCAAGGGAGACGTTCTGGTGGGCGCGGGGTATCGTGAGATCTACCCGTTCGGCCTGAAGAAGGACGAGCAGCTGCCCTCCATGGAAGCGGGCCAGCAGGTGGCATTCAACGGGGCTGCCTGCAAGAAGGACCAGACGAAACCGCCCGCGCGCTATTCGCAAGGGCGCCTCATCCAAGAGATGGAGAAGCTGGGCCTGGGCACGAAATCAACGCGCCATTCCATCATCGAACGCCTCTACACCGTGAAGTACATCCAGAACGACCCGATCGAGCCGTCCAAGCTGGGCATCGCGGTCATCAAGGCGCTGGATGAATACGCGCCTCACATCACGCATCCTGAGATGACGGCGGAGCTGGAAGCGGGCATGGACCGCATCGCGGAAGGTCAGATGAGCAAGATGGACGTGGTCATGGGATCGCGTGAATTGCTGGCTCAAGAACTGGACACCCTCATCCCGAACACGGAGAAGGTGGGGGAGGCGCTCTCTGACGCGGTGGCGGCGGACGCGTATGTGGGGCCGTGCCCGAAGTGCGGGAAGGACCTGCAGATCAAGGCGTCCCCGAAGACGAAATCCATGTTCATCGGCTGTTCCGGCTGGCCGGAGTGCGATGTCACTTATCCGCTGCCGAAGGGCAAGGTGGAATCGCTGGAAGAGGCGTGCCCCACCTGTGGGATGCCGCAGGTGAAGGTGACCCCGTTCCGTTCAAAGCCCATCACCTTGTGCATCGATCCGGATTGCGCGTCCAACCACGAAGACGAAGTGATGGTGGGGATGTGCCCGGTCTGCGCGGCCAATGGCAAAGAGAGCAAGATGATCGCGCGGCGCAACCCCAAGACGCTCAAGCGCTCCGTCACCTGTGAGAACTTCGACGAATGCCAGACGCGCTATCCGCTGCCGCAATACGGAGACATCACGGCCACTGAAGAGACCTGCGAAGCGTGCGGCGCGCCCCTGGTCATCGTGACCACGCGGCGCGGCCCGTGGAAGCTCTGCCCGAACTTTGATTGCCCGTCCAAGGCAGAGGAAGAGAAGGAAGCCGGCCTGCGCAAGAAGGCTCCTGCTAAGAAGAAAGCTGCTGCCAAGAAGTAGATCAGCCAGCACGGTCCGGAGATGCGCATAGGTGTAAAAGGGACGTCCCAGATCACGCAGAGCAGTGGGTGATGCTGATGTGCAGAAGGGATGTCCCAAATTGCACAGAGGAGAAGTCTTCCAGTGCTCATTCCTGTCTCCTATGTGCAATTTGGAACGTCCCTTCTGCACATCCGGGAGCCTTCTTCTCCGTGCAATTTGAAACGTCCTTTCGCACCTGCACGATCAGGGACGTCGATCGCCCGTCCAAGGCTGAGGAAGAGAAGGAGGCCGGCCTTCGCAAGAAGGCCGCTGTCAAGCAGCCTGCTTCCATTCGTTGCGTGCCTCTCTGCCTGATGTACGAAAGGCTGTCAGGTGCAAAAGGGACGTCCCAAATCGCACAAAGGACGCAGCGGTGCAAAAGGGACGTCCCGAATCGCACAGAGGAATGGCCCTTCAGTGCGCATCCTCTTCTTCTATGTGCAATTTGGAACGTCACTTTTGCACCTGGACAATTTTTGCGAAGGTGGGTCAGCGGGTCTCAGCTGCCAGCATATCCTGCATGCAGCCAAGCGATGCTCGGGACATGCGCATCTGCTGGCGTGCTACGACGCGGCCTCTATCTGGCGGTATAGGCTGTGCCCCTCCGCGTCCACTTCCACGAAGGCGGGCAGCCCATCCACCTGGATGCGGTGCAGCGCTTCGGTGCCCAAGTCCTCCCAAGCCACGCATTCAGCGGCCGTGACGGCCTTCGCCAGCAGAGCTGCCGCACCCCCCACGCAGGCAAGATAGGTGGTGCCGCACTCCCGGCAGGCATCCACCACCGCATCTGAGCGCTTGCCCTTGCCGATGGTGCTCACGATGCCCGCTCGGTACAGCTCTGGGGCGGCGAAATCCATGCGGGAGGCCGTGGTGGGGCCGATGGCGCCGAAGGGGCGTCCGGCGCGCGCCGGGGTGGGGCCAGCGTAGAAGAGCGCTTGGCTCTCCAAGCCGAACGGCAGGCGTCCGTGTTCGCGCAGGTGGGCCAGGCAGCGCTCATGGCCCGCATCGCGCATGGTGTAGAGCGTGCCGGAAAGGAGCACCTTCGTGCCAGCCGGCTGCGCGTTCAGGATGTGCACCTCATCGGGCAGGCTCACACGGATGGGGCTGTTCATAGCGCGCATCCTTCCTCTTCGTCTGCGGGGCGCGGTTCATCCAGCGGACGGCCTTCCTCGTCGGTCAGCCAGAACGTGGCGCTGCGCATGGCGCAGCAGCCCAGGTTCACGGCCACGGGCAGTGCGGCGATGTGGCAGGGCGCCGTCTCCAGGTGCACAGCCAGCGCCGTGTGCGCGCCTCCCAAGGCCGCGGGGCCTATGCCTGAGGCGTTGATGGCCTCCAGAAGCTCCCGTTCGAAGGCGGCCGCCTCTTCGCTTGCGGCTGCTCCGCCCACTGGCCGGAGCAGGGCGCGCTTGGAAAGGCCGGCAACCTTGTCGAACGTGGCGCCCACGCCCACGCCCACCACCAGCGGCGGGCAGGCGTTCGCGGCCTTCTCCCGCACGGCGTCCAGCACCACCTGCTTGACGCCCGCGCGCCCGGCGCCAGGCGGCAGCATGGCCAGGCGCGACGCGTTGTCAGAACCGCCGCCCTTCAGCATCACGCGCAGCTTGCTGGTGCGCCCGGGCACGAAGCGCGCTTCGCAGAACGCGGGGGCGTTCGTGCGCGTGTTCGCGCGGTTGAAGAGCGCGTCCTCCACGATGCTCATGCGCAGGCCGCCCTCCTGGTAAGCGCGGGCCACGGCATCATCCACCTGGGAAAAGATGCTGCCGGGGATGAGCGCGCTTTCGCCCGCCTCCAGGCAGACCCAGACGCTTCCGGTGTCCTGGCAGAGCGGCACGCCGTCCGCCGCGGCGATGGCGGCGTTCTCCAGCAGGTCATCCAGCACGGCTGCTTCGCGCGCTGCATGTCCGGCATCGTGCGCGGATGAGCGCGCCTCCTCCAGGGCAGCGCGGCAGTCGGGTCGCAGCGTGACGGCACAGGCGCGGATGCCCGCGTAGACGGCCTTCGCCAGCGCGTGGGGGTCCAGAGGTTCCACAGGTGCTCCTTTCGGGGCGTCGACAGCGTTCCACGGATGGATGCCTCAAAGGATACCGCAGTGCCAAGGTATAGAATGTCATCCACGTTAACGGAACCGAAGACGCAAGGATTCCCATGTCCATCAATGAAGAAGCGCTGAGCGCGCACCAGAAGTGGGACGGCAAGCTGGACGTCGTTCCGAAGATGCAGATAGACACCCGCTATGACCTGGCGCTGGCCTACACGCCGGGCGTGGCGGAGCCGTGCCTGGCCATCGCGGATGACCCGGATCGGGCCTACGGGCTGACCATCAAGTCCAACACGGTGGCCGTGGTGACGGACGGCAGCGCGGTCTTGGGGCTGGGCAACATCGGCGCGTTGGCGGCGCTTCCCGTCATGGAAGGCAAGTGCGCGTTGTTCAAGCGGTTCGCGGACGTGAACGCGTTCCCTATCTGCCTGGACACGCAGGATGTGGACGGGATCGTGGACGCGTGCGTGAAGCTGGCGCCCGTGTTCGGCGGCATCAACCTGGAGGACATATCCGCGCCGCGCTGCTTCGAAGTGGAGGCGCGCCTGAACGACCTTCTGGACATCCCCGTCTTCCATGACGACCAGCATGGCACCGCCATCGTGGTCTTGTCCGCGCTCATCAACGCGCTCCGGTTCGTGGGCAAGCACGCGGCCAGCGCGCGCGTGGTGGTGAACGGTGCCGGGGCTGCGGGCATCGCCATCGCGCGGCTTCTGGTGGCCTACGGGTTCCAGAACGTGATCATGTGCGACAAGCAGGGCATCCTCCATTCCGGCCAGACCGGCATGAACGAGGCCCAGCGTGCCATGCTCAGCCTCACGAACCCACAGGACGAAGCCGGCACGCTGGTGGATGCCATCCAAGGCGCTGACATCTTCGTGGGCGTGTCCGCTCCCGGCGTGCTCACGGAAGCCATGGTGCGCACCATGGCTTCAGACGCCATCGTCTTCGCCATGGCGAACCCCACCCCTGAGATCTTCCCGGATGAGGCGAAGCGCGCGGGCGCGGCCGTGGTGGGCACGGGGCGCTCTGATTTCCCGAACCAGATCAACAATGTGATCGCGTTCCCGGGCATCTTCAAGGGAGCCTTGGAGGCGCGCGCAGAGCGCATCACCGAAGAGATGAAGCTGGCGGCTGCCGAAGCGCTGGCCCAGCTGGTGAGCGAAGAGGAGCTGTCCGCTGACTTCGTCATGCCGGACCCGTTCGATCCGCGCATCGCGCCGGCCGTGGCGAAGGCCGTGGCCGATCGTGCGCAAAGGCGGTAGCGCTATGCGGGATGGTCTGCGTCCCGTGCTCGTGCCTGCGGGCAACGCGCCCGGCGCTTTCGTCACGTTCGAAGGCGGGGACGGCGCAGGCAAGTCCACGCACATCAAGTTCCTGGCGCAGGTGCTGGAGGCCGCGGGCCTTGAGGTGGTGCGCGTGCGGGAGCCCGGCGGGACGTCAGTGGGAGAGCAGTTGCGCGCGGTGGTGCTGGACCCGGCGAACGGGGAGATGGCACCGGAGGCGGAACTGCTCATCTACGAGGCTGCGCGCGCCCAGATCGTGGCACAGGTGATCGCGCCGGCGCTGGCGCGCGGAGCGGTGGTGCTCTGCGACCGGTTCACGGATTCCACGTTGGCCTACCAAGGGTCCGGCCGCGGCCTTTCGCGGGAGTTCATCGAAGCGGCGAACGCATTCGCCGCGCGCGGGATCGTGCCGGACAGGACCATCGTCATGAAGTGCGGGGACGTGCAGGAAAAGCGCGGGCGCGTGGCGTCGCGCGAGGAGCTGGATCGGCTGGAACGTGCAGGGGATGCTTTCCACAGGCGCGTGAACGCTGCCTTCGATGCCCTGGCTGATCAGCACGAAGAGCGCGTGCGCGTAGTGGAGACCACCGGTGCCCATTCGGACACGGCGCGTGCCATCTTCGCGCAGCTGGCGCCCCTTTTCCCATGGCTCGCTGATGCAGAGGGGCTGGATGTGGAACTGGCCGCCTTCGACGCGGCCCACCGGCGCCATCACGCAGAGGATGCTTCATGATCCAGGACGCATTCGACGGCATCTTGGGCCAGCCGCAGGTGCGGGATTACCTGCGCTCCGCCCTCACTGCTGACCGCATCACCCACGCCTATCTTTTCACGGGGCCGTCCGGCTCCAACAAGACCCAGGCCGCTTTCGCCTTCGCGCAGGCGCTCATCTGCCCGAAGGGGGCGAAAGGGCCGCGAGGCGGCGCGTGCGGTGATTGCAACGGCTGTTCTCGCGCGAAACGGCGGGTGCATCCGGATGTGCGCTTCTATGCGCCGGAGGGCGCGTCGGCCTATCTGGTGGAACAGATCCGGGACATCGTGGCGGACGTTTCCCTGGCCCCCATCCAGGCCAAGCGCAAGATCTACATCCTGGATCGGGCGGATCTCATGAACGTGAGCGCGGCGAACGCGTTTCTGAAGACCTTGGAGGAACCGCCGCCGAACGTGGTGTTCATCCTTTTGGGCCGCACTCGCGAAAGCGTGCTCCCCACCATCGCATCGCGCTGCCAGACGGTCCCGTTCCGCCATATCCCGCCCACCGAAGCGGCAGGCATCGTGTCGCAGAACACGGGCGCGGACGCGGCGCTCTCCCGGGTGGCCATCGAGGCCTGTTCCGGCTCCATCACGCGTGCCATCGGCTTCATCCGTGAGAAGGGCAATGCCCGCATCCATTTCCGGCAAGAGCTCATGGCGCGCCTCTCCCGGCTGGACCGGATGGATGACTGGCAGGTGCTCCAGCTGGCGCGCACGCTGGTGGAGGGGTCGAAGGCGCTGGTGGACCAGGTCCGCGTCTCCTTGGAGGCTGAACTGGAAGAGAACCGCGACCTGTTCGAACGTTCCGTCATCCGTCAGATAGAGGCGCGCAACAAGCGCCAGCTGTCCCTGAAGACCTCCGAATACCTGCATCAGTGCGTGGCCATCCTGAAGTCCTGGCTGCGGGATGTCATGGCGGTGGCCGCGGGCACGCCGGAGCTGATCATCAATGAGGATTTCCGTGCGGACATCGTGCGGGTGGGCGGCGGCCTTTCCGTGGCGCGTCTGGGAGCGGCTCTTCGCCGCATGGAAGAGGCGGAAGGCGCGCTGGACTATAATGTATCGCCTGAAACGTGCCTTGACGCCATCCTATTCCAAATGAGAGAGGTGCTGAATGGTCCAGGTCATCCCTGTGAACCTTCCCTATAACGTGAAGACGCTCTGGTTTGATCCAGACGGTTTGGATATCCATGCAGATGACGATGTGGTGGTCACCACCGCGCGTGGCCTTGAGATCGGGCGCGCCGCCGGGGATATCTTCGAAGTGTCCTACGAACGCGTGAAGAGCCTGAAAAGCCCCTTGC
The DNA here is from genome assembly GCA_947650915.1 of uncultured Eggerthellaceae bacterium. Lineage (GTDB taxonomy): Bacteria > Actinomycetota > Coriobacteriia > Coriobacteriales > Eggerthellaceae > MGBC163016. The sequence goes on from CANSWY010000004.1 coordinate 10,477, forward strand.
GCAAGGTGGAGCGGCTGGCCACGCCAGAGGATCTGGAACGCGCACGGGAGATGGAGCGCCTCTCTGATGAGGCCATGCCCGTCTTCAAGGAACTGGCGCGTGAGACCAGCGAAGACATGCACCCGGTGAGCGTGGAATATCTGTTGGACGGGGACAAGGCCATCTTCTACTTCGAAGCTGAAGAACGCATAGATTTCCGTGATCTGGTGCGCAAGCTGGCGTCGCGCTTCCAGGTGCGCGTGGACATGCGCCAGATCGGTGTGCGGGATGAAGCGCGCATCGTGGGCGGCATCGGACATTGCGGGCAGATCGTGTGCTGCAAGAGGATGGGCGGCGAATTCAAGCCGGTGTCCATCCGCATGGCGAAGGCGCAGGATCTTTCCCTGAACCCGCAGAAGATATCCGGTCTCTGCGGGCGGCTCATGTGCTGTTTGCGCTACGAGAACGAGGCCTACAAGGATTTCAAGTCCCGTGCGCCGAAAGCGGGAGCCACGGTGCAGACGCCGGACGGCCCCGCGAAGGTGGATTCGCTGGACGTGCCGCGCGAATACGTGAAGGTGCGCGTGGAGGGGGAGAAGCCCGTGAGCGTGCCGCTCTCCGCCTTCGAAGAGGCCGAAGAGGGCAAGCGGCCTGACACCATCACCCAAGAGGGGTGGGATGAGGCCACGGCGCCCGCGCCCGTTTCGTTCGAAGCCAACCTGGACATCTTCTCCACATCCAAGTTCACCGGCTCTGACAAGCTGGGTGGTGGTGCGGCCGTGCATCATGAAGGCAAAGCGGCGGATCCGTTGGCACCCAAGAAGCCGCGGCGCCGGCGTCGTTCCCAGAAGGTGGGCGGCGGCAGCGCTGAGGGCGGCGAGGGCCAGGCCTCCAAGAAGAAGCGCTCTCCCCGGCGCCGGTCCACCAAGGTGCAGGCGGGCAGCGGCCAAGGCGGCAACCAGGGCGGCGGTCAGGACCAGGGACGCAAGAAGGCATCCGGCCAGGCGTCCAAGCAGGGCAAGCGTCCCGGTCAGAAGTCGTCAGGGCTATCCGGCGGCAAACAGCAGGACAAGCAGCGCCCTCCGAAGGACGGCGCCTCTGCGCAGGCTGAAGGGTCATCTGGCCAGGGTCAGAACAAGCGCAGGCGCAGGCGTCGCCATAAGTCCGGCGGCGGCCAAGGCGGCAGCAATGGCAACGGCGGCGCACAAGGCGGCGCGAACGCACAAGGCGGCGCTGAGTGATGGCTGGTTGGGCGCTGTACACGGATCTCTACCAGCTCACCATGGCGCAGGGTTATCTGGAGAGCGGCAGCGGATCTGAAGAGGCCACCTTCCACATGTATTTCCGGGACTACCCCTTCAAAGGGGGGTACGCCATCGCCTGCGGCATGGTGCAGCTGGCTGAGATCCTGGATTCCTACGCGTTCTCCGAAGAGGATGTGGCGTATCTGGCAAGCCTTGACGCTCCGGGCGGCGGGAAGCTGTTCTCCGCCCGCTTCTTGGACTATCTGCGCTCCTTCAGGCTGGACGTGACGGTTGATGCGGTTCCGGAGGGCACGGTGGTCTTCCCGAACGAGCCTCTGGTGCGCGTGCAGGGCTCCATCATGCAGTGCCAGATGCTGGAGACCATGCTGCTCAACTGCGTGAGCTTCCAGACGCTCATCGCCACGAAGGCATCCCGTGTCTGCTTGGCGGCCGGTGGTCGTCCGGTGACGGAGTTCGGACTGCGTCGGGCGCAGGGCACGGGCGCTCTGTGGGCATCGCGCGCGGCAGTGGTGGGCGGATGCGCGTCCACGTCAAACGTGCTGGCAGGCAAGGAGTTTGGCCTGCCCGTATCCGGCACGCATTCGCATTCCTGGGTCATGTCCTTTCCTGATGAGCTCACGGCGTTCCGCGCCTACGCGCAGGCGTTCCCGAACAATTGCAGCCTGCTGGTGGACACCTATGACGTGGAACAGGGTGTGAACAACGCCATCACTGTGGCCCATGAGATGCGCGAACGCGGGGAGAACCTGCGTTCCATCCGCATAGATTCCGGCGACCTGGCGTGGCTTGCGAAGCGGGCGCGCGCCATGCTGGATGAGGCGGGCTTGGAAGACGTGGGCATCATGCTCACGAACGATCTGGACGAAGCGCTGGTGCAATCCATCCTTGACGAAGGCGCGCCGGTGGACGTGTGGGGCGTGGGCACGAAGCTGGCCACCGCCTACGACCAGCCCACCCTGGGCGGCGTGTACAAGCTCTCCGCCATCAAGATGCCCGGGCAGGACGCGTGGGAAGACCGGCTCAAGATATCCGAATCGGCAACGAAGCTCACCACGCCCGGCGTGCTGGATGTGCGCCGGTACTACCATGAGGACGGCCGCGTGGCCGGGGACATGGTGTTCGACGTCAACGCGGCTCCTGATGTGGGCGCGGAAGAGGTCATCGTGGATCCGCTGGATGCGCTCAGGCAGAAGACGCTCTCGGGCAAGCGCTATGAGACGCTGCTGCGTCCTTTGTTCGTCCAAGGCAAGAGCGTGCTGGCACCGGAGGATGCCGATGCGCTCAGGGCGGCGGCGCGGGCGCGCGAGGGTCTGGCAGCGCTGGATGAGAGCCAGCTGCGCCTGATGAATCCGCACACCTACCCGGTGGGGCTGGAGCGGAAGCTCCATGAGCGCCGGCAGCATCTGATCGCCCGCTTGCGCCAGGTGGAATGCTAGAGCGCCCCGCTCCGGGGCCTTTCAAGAGAAAGCAGCCTTATCCCATGATCCGCATCATCACTGATTCAACGGCATCCATCCCGCCTGAGGTGCTGGAAGCCCATGACGTCACGGTGGCTTCGCTCTATGTCCGCTACGACGGCGAAGAGCACCTGGAAACTGAGATGGACATCGATGGCTTCTACGGCACGCTGGCGTCCCGCATAGACGATATCCCCACCTCAAGCCAGCCTTCCCAGCACGCCTTCGAGGCCTTCTTCGAAGAGGCCGCTGCGGCGGGGGACGAGGTCCTGGGCATATTCGTGTCCAGCGCCCTGTCTGGCACGTTCGAAGGGGCGGTGCGCGCCGCGCGCACGGTGAAGTCCCACAACATAGATTTCCGCTGCGTTCTCATAGATTCCACGTCCACGGGCGGGGATGAGGGCTTTCCGGTCATGGATGCGCTGGATGCGCGGGAAGCGGGCGGCACGCTGGAGGAATGCGCGGCGGCGGCCGAGAACGCCGTGCTCTGTTCGCGCATCCTGTTCGTGCCCGAATCCCTGGCGTTCCTGAAAGCGGGCGGCCGCATCGGGCGCGCATCCGCGCTTCTGGGGTCCGTCATCAAGATCGTGCCGGTCATCACGGTCTTGGACGGCACGCCCCAGGTGGTGGCGAAGGTCCGCACCATGAAGAAGGCCGTGGAGGAGATGGTGCGCACGTTCGCCGCTGATGTGGAGCAGTTCGGCCTCAAGCGCGTGATGGTGCAGTACGTGGGTCCGAAGACGGACGTGCTGGAGCGATTGCGCGCGCAGGTGGAGGAGATAGCGGGGCACGCCGTGGACATCATGCCCGTGAGCCCCGTGATCGGCTCCCACGTGGGGCCGGCGGTGGGCCTGTCGTACGAATGCTGGCGCGCCGTGCAAGGAAAACTGGAGATGCAGCCTTCTGAGCTGGTCTTCACGGCATAGGGGCAGCCGAACAGAAAGGATCTGAAGGAAACGATGCGCAATTGCAATCTGATCGTGGATTCATGCTGCGATCTTCCCCCGGAGATGCTGGATCGCGAGGGCATCCAGCTGCTGAAGTTCCCTTATATCGTGGATGGGAAGACCTTCGACGATGACCTGTTCCAGAGCATCTCGGCGGCTGAGTTCTATGGCCAGATGAAAGAGGGCGCCGAACCGTCCACCGCGCAGCTGTCCGTGCCGCTGCTCATGGCGGCGTTCGAAACGGCGGTGGCCGAAGGCGTGCCCACGGTGTACCTGTCCTTCTCAAGCGGTCTTTCTGGCAGCTACGACACGGCCATGCTGGTGCGCGACCAGGTGCTGGAAGCCCATCCTGATTTTGAACTGCACATCGTGGACACGAAGCTGGCATCCGTTGCCGAAGGCGTGCTGGTCTACGAGGCCATCCGCCAGATGGACAACGGCATGACCGCGAAGGAGCTGGCGGACTGGGCCGAAGAGGCGCGTTTCTTCGTGGATTGCGAATTCATGGTGGAAGACCTGGAAGCGCTTCGCCGCGGCGGTCGCATCCCGGCAAGCGTGGCGGTGGCTGGTGCCGCCCTTGACGTGAAGCCGCTGCTCACCATCGACACGGAAGGCAAGCTGCAGCTGATCGGGGTGGCGCGCGGGCGCAAGAAGGGCATCCGGGCGCTGGCGGAATACTTCCAGAAGAACGCCGCTCAGGACGGCACCAGCAACTACCTCACCATCGGCAACGCTGATGCGGCGAAGGATGCGCAGCGCTTGCAGGACCTCATCCGCAAAGAGGACGAAGGGGCGTTCTTCATCCCGTGTTCCATCGGCCCGGTCATCGGGGCGCATGTGGGCGTGGGAATGGTGGCCGTGTCCTTCTGGGGCGCGGACAAGCGCGAGAAGCTTTCGGTGGCCGATCGCATCGCACGGCGCGTGAAGGGCGGCAAATGATGCAGGCTTACGCGTTCTTCGGGAACCAGCATGTGCTGGGATGCGTGGAGGACAGGCTGGCGGAAGCCGGGTTCATGCGCACGGATGCGGCCGAGGCGGCTGCGTGGGTGATCACCTACTGCACCTCCATGACGGAATTGGAAGACTTGTATTTCGGTGATGACGGGCTTCTGGGGAAGCTGGCTGCAGATGCGCTGGTGGTTGACCTGAGCCCGGTCACGCCGAACTTCGCTGCTGAGATGAACGCCATCACCACCGTGAGCGGCCATGCCATGGTCACCGCGCCTTTGGTGGTGCATGACAAAGTGGCCATAGACGCGCTGGCGCGTGAGAACCTGAGCTGCTTCTGCTTCGGTGAAGACGGCGCAGCGAAGCGTGCGCAGCCTTTGCTGGACGCGCTCTTCTCTTCGGCGGAAGAGGCGGGCAGCGCCGGTGCCGCCCAGCTCTCCCGCATGGCCATCACCATCCAGGACAGCGCAGAGATCGTGAGCGCGGTGGAGTGCCTGGCGCTCTTCAAGAGCGCGAAGGCGTCCATGTCCATCGCGGATGCGGGCGGAGCTGAGCCGGAGGCGTGCGCGCCTGAGGTGGAGTTCATGCTGGAAGCGGTTTCTCAGAAGCGTTTCAACGGCACCTATACCATTGAGATGATGATGGCTGAGCTGTCCAGCGTGATGATGGCCGCGGATGACTACGAGCTGATCTTGCCGCAGGTGGAGAGCGCGTTCCATCTGCTGGAGCTTCTGGCGGTGATCGGCGGCGCATCGAAGAGCCCGGCGGCGCTCTCGCTGGTGTTCGGTTCCGACCATGACGGAGATGCCTACGGACTGGATTGGTCGCGGGCTGATGCGCTCTACGCTGAAGCGGCTGATGGTCCGGACGCGGATCAGGGCTGCGCTGGCTATGATGATGAGGACGATTATCTGGACGGGATGTTCGGCGCGTCCTCTGGTTTCTCTGCGAACTGATGGCAGGCTGCGCGCTCTGTCCGCGGGCATGCGGGGCCGTGCGGGAAGCGGGGGAGCGTGGCGTCTGCGCTACGGGCGCAGAGCCGGTGGTCTCCCATGTCATGCTGCATGAATGGGAGGAGCCGCCCCTGAGCGGCAGCGTCGGCAGCGGTGCGGTGTTCTTTCCCGGGTGTCCCTTGGGCTGCACGTATTGCCAGAACCATGCCATCTCGCGCTCCGGTGCGGGAGATCCTTTGAGCGAAGCCGAACTGGCCCAGGTGTTCCTGGGCCTTCAGGCCCGTGGCGCGCTCAACGTGAATCTGGTCACGCCCACCCATTTCGCTCCTGCCATCCGCTGCGCGGTGCGCCTGGCGCGGGACGCGGGGCTTGCGCTTCCCATTGTTTGGAACACCAGCGGCTACGAGACGGTCCGTGCCATCCGGGACAACGAAGGCGTCGTGGATGTGTACTTGACTGACTTCAAATATGCGGATGCGGCGTTGGCGGACGCGCTCTCCCATGCGCCGGATTACCCGCGCGTGGCCCTGCGCGCCATCCATGAGATGCTGCGGTGCACGCGCCCGCTCTCCTTCGATGGAGCGGCAAGGGAGGAGCGGTTGGTCAGCGGAGTGGTGGTGCGCCACCTGGTGCTGCCGGGGCACGTGGAGGAGTCGTGCCAGGCGCTCAGCGTGCTGTGCGCGGAGTTCGGAGATGCGGTGCGCTTGTCCATCATGAGCCAGTACACGCCGCAGATCTCTGAAGGATCGCCGGTGCTGGATGCGTTCCCGGAGCTGGCGCGCCGGGTGACACCGGAAGAGTACGAGGCGGTGCTGGACCATGCTGACGCACTGGGCTTCACGGACTATTACTGGCAAGAAGGAGACCCCGCCCAAGAATCCTTCATCCCTGATTTCTGATTCGCCCGGCGCGCGTCTGCTCCATGTATGTGCAGAAGGGACGTCCCAAATTGCACATAGGAACAGTCTTTCAGGGCTGATTCTCTTTTTCTATGTGCAATTTGGAACGTCCCTTCTGCACATGGGGATGGCCCTTTTTCGCATGGGAGGCATTTCGCTCTGTGATATCATGCGAACATATATTCGTTAGAACAAATGTTTGGGGTTGCGCATGGACGTGGTGCAGAAGCTTGAGATCTTGGCTGATGCCGCCAAATATGACGTCGCCTGCACCTCATCCGGGGTGGATCGCGCGGGCAAGCGCGGCCAGTTGGGGGCTGCATCCTCCGCTGGCTGCTGCCACAGTTTCACCGAAGACGGGCGCTGCGTGTCCCTTCTGAAAGTGCTCATGACCAACGTCTGTGAGTATGACTGCGCCTATTGCGTGAACCGCCGCAGCAACCCGGATGTGCAGCGCACCTGCTTCACGCCGCGCGAACTGGCCGATCTCACCATCGGGCTGTACCGGCGCAACTGCATCGAAGGCCTGTTCCTGAGCTCCGGGGTCATCGGCAGCGCTGATGGCACCACCGAACTGATGATCCGTGCTCTCTCCATCTTGCGGGAGGAACACGGCTTCCGCGGCTACATCCATGCGAAAGCTGTGCCGGGCACCTCGTTCGAATTGGTGCAGCAGTTGGGGCTTCTGGCGGACAGGTTGTCCGTGAATCTTGAGCTGCCCAGCGCGCAGAGCCTCTCTCTGCTCTGTCCGGACAAGACACGCCAGAGCGTGCTCGGTCCCATGAAGCGCATCAGCGAATCCATCGCAGAAGATGCCGAATCCCGCTCTCTCGCCCGACGGCGCACGACGGTGTACCTCTCAGATGCGCGCCCGCGCCGCGCGGCCCGCGCATTCGCTCCTGCGGGGCAATCCACGCAGATGATCGTGGGCGCCACGCCGGAGACGGACTGGCAGATCCTGGGGCTGGCAGCATCGCTCTACCAGAAGATGCAGCTCAAGCGCGTGTTCTTCAGCGCATATCTGCCCGTGGTGGAAGACGCGCGGCTGCCATCCTCCGATCATGTCCAGCTGGACCGGGAACACCGGCTCTATCAGGCAGACTGGCTTCTGCGCTTCTACGGGTTCAACGTGGAAGAGATCATCGACGCGCGCAACCCCGATCTGGCCACGGATGTGGATCCGAAAGCGAATTGGGCGCTGAACCATCTGGACGAATTCCCGGTGGAGGTGAACACATGTCCCTACGAGACGCTTCTGCGCGTGCCGGGCATAGGAGTGCGCGGGGCGAAGCTGATCGTCCGGGCGCGCCGGCAGACCACCCTTGGAGAAGGAGAGCTGCGGAAGCTGGGCATCGCCTTCAAGCGCGCCCGGTATTTCATCACCTGCAACGGCGCCTACCTGGGCCGCGGCGTTCCTTTCGAGAAAGAGGCGCTCCACGCGCGCCTGTCTTCCAGGATAGACGGAGGCGGCCATGGGCGGCGTGCAGACAAAGTGGCTGACGGACAGCTCAGCTTGTTCAGCAGCGTGGATGCCGCGGGCGCACCTGCGTTGGATGCGGCTGCGGCACTGTTGCCTGAAGCTGCCCCGGCGCTTGAGGACGGGGTGGCGTTTTGAGCGCAGTGGAACCCCAGATATCAACTGATCTGGCTTACCTTTACGATGGCACGCCAGAAGGCCTCCTTTCCGCCATCTTCGCGGCCTATGCGCGCCACGAAGACCCTGCGGAAGTGACGCGCGCGGATGCTTATCAGCCGCGCCTTCTGCAAACGGCCGTCACCATCCCCACGGATGCGGCCCACGCCGAACGCGTGAGCGCTGGCATCCGCAAGCGGCTGGGATCCTACGCGCACCGGCAGGTGATGAAGTCCACGCTCTCAGGGCGTCCGGACGCGGGCATCGCGCTGTACCGGTTCGTGCGGTTCGCGCTGGACGGGGTTGATCGACGCGATTGCGCCAGCTGCCGTTTCGCTGTGGATTGCGCGCGTCGCACCTGCAAGCGCCAGAAGATGGCCGCCATCAATGACGTCACGCATCCGCGCGTGAAGCCTTTCTTCGACGCGGTGCGCTCCGTTGACAACGAATGCGAGAAGATCCGCCAGTTCGCCCGTTTCCAGCATCTGAAGGAGGAGGGGCGCGAGGTGTGGTTCGCGCGTGTGAACCCGAAAGATGCCGTGGTGCCTCTGGTCTTGGGGCATTTCGTGGAACGTTTCAATGTGCAGCCATTCATCCTCTATGACGAAGCGCACGGGGTGGCGGGGGTGTGGGATGGGAACCGCCGCTATCTGGTGGATGCGGACGAGGGGATGCTCTCCTTGCCGCCGGCGGGAGCGGACGAGGCGTTGATGCAGGATGCGTGGCGCACGTTCTACCGTGTGCTCTCCGTTGAGGCGCGGTACAACCCGGAGTTGCGCCGCAAGCTCATGCCGAAGCGTTTCTGGAAGAACCTGACAGAGCTGCAACCGGATGTTCCGGGCTTGCGTCGCTCTTGAAGCTGCCCCGCTCTTCGCCTAGAATCTGATGCTGCGCCAGTGTGGCTCAACGGTAGAGCAACTGATTTGTAATCAGTGGGTTGCGGGTTCGATTCCTGTCACTGGCTCCAGACATGCGAAGGCCGGAGTCCCCTCCGGCCTTTTTCGTTGATCCCCCATCTCATTCGAACGCCCACCTGATGCGCACTGGATGTGCAGAAGGGACGTCCCAAACTGCACATAGGATGAGTCATCCAGTGCGCATCACCTATTTCCTATGTGCGGTTTGGAACGTCCCTTCTGCACATCCCTTTCGCACATGGGAAGCGGCCCTTCCAGCACATCCAAGACCGGGTGCCTACGGCTGCTTCACGCCGTACTGTTGGTAATAGGCATCGATGGCCGTCCGTTGCGCCTCGTCCAGCAGTCCTCGTTCGCTCAGGTGCTCCACCACGTCCGTCATGGTGACGATGGCGCGCGCCGGGAACCCGTAGGTCTCAGACACTTCGCTGAGCGCGGCCATCTTCCCGCCGCGTCCCACCTCTTCACGGTTCAGGGACACCATGAGGCCCACCACTTCAACGTCAGCGGCGGCTTTCAGGATGGGGTAGGTCTCTTCGATGGATTTCCCGGAGGTGGTCACATCCTCCACGATGAGCACGCGGTCTCCATCGTGCAGGTCCGATCCCAAGAGGATCCCCGCATCCCCATGGTCCTTCGCCTCTTTGCGGTTGCTGCAATAGCGCACCTGTGCGCCGTAGAGGTCCTCCAGTGCGATGGCGGTCACCACAGAGAGGGGGATGCCCTTGTAGGCCGGGCCGAACACCACGTCGAAATCAAGTCCGAACGCCTCGTTCGCCGCCTGGGCGTAATACTGTCCCAGCCGCTTCAGTTGAAGGCCGGTGACGTACGCGCCTGAATTCATGAAGAAGGGGGACTTGCGTCCGCTCTTCAGCGTGAAATCCCCGAATTTCAGAACATCGCTCTCCACCATGAAGTCTATGAATGCGCGTTGGTAGCTTTCCATGGGGCCTCCTCAGGTTCTCGCCCTTGCATCCTCTAGGGGAGATGATACCCATATCCGCTCCTTCGCAGGCGCCGCGCTGTCTTGTTTCGCCTCAAGAGCGTCTCAACAGGGGCGCGTGCATTTGCTAATATGACGGGAGCTTCTCAAGGCAGCGCAGCGGAAAGGCAGTGCGTGACCACGTTCATCGCCCATTACAAGTCGCTCGATTCGCAGGCAGACCGCGCACGCGGGCTGTTCGAATTCCAGAGCGCCTCGCGCCTGGGCTCCAAAGGCAACGCGCATGATGCCCGCATCCGCATGTTGGAGCTGTTCGGCAATGATGCGCTGTCTTGGACCATAGAGAAGATCGAGCGCAAGCCTTCGAAAGGCCCGCAAGCGGATGGCCAGCTTGAGCTGGATTTCCGTGCACCGGCCAAGAAGAAGCGCAAGCGGGCCCGCGAATACTGGTAGGAGCGCACCCATGAAGAAACGCGATGTCAAGTTCTTGAAAGAATTGGTGGAAACGCCGTCTCCCACCGGGTCCGAAGAGAAGGTGGCGGAACTCGTCCGCCAGCGTCTCTCCGGCATCGCTGATGAGATCCACACGGACACCATGGGCTCGGTGCATGCCATCCTCTCAAGCCACTTGAGCGTGGTGCATGAAGACGCTGATGAGGATGCCGTGCGCGTGAGCGCGTTCGAGGACGCGGGCGAATACGAATACGTGGAGGAGCGCACCCAAGCTGCGGGCAACGTGGTGCAGATGGCCTCGCCGGTGTTCATGCTGGCGGCGCACATGGATGAGATCGGCCTCATGGTGCGCTACATCTCCGATGACGGGTTCCTGCACATCTCCGCCATTGGCGGGGTGGACGCGGCCATCCTGCCGGGCATGCGCGTGGACGTGCATGCGGCTGATGGCATCCTGCGCGGCGTGGTGGGCCGCAAGCCCATCCACCTCATCAACGCGGATGACCGCAAGACGGTCACGCCTTTGGATGGCCTGGTGATAGACCTGGGGCTTCCCGCGCACAAGGTGAAGCAGAAGGTTGCCGTGGGAGACTCCATCACGTTCGGCGCAGGCTTCGAACGCTTCGGCCAAGACCTGGCCGTCTCCAAGTCCTTCGATGACAAGTCCGGCGTGTTCATCGCCTGCGAAGTGATGGAGCGCCTGGCTGAGGCCGACCAGATGCAGGGCACCTACATCGCCGCCATCACCACCCAGGAAGAGATCGGCACGCGCGGGGCCACCACCAGCGCGTATTCCGTGAATCCTGACGTGGCCGTGGCGTTCGACGTCACGCACGCCACGGACTACCCGGGGATCGACCGCACGAAGCATGGGGACATCCGCCTGGGCGCCGGTCCGGTCATCGCGAAAGGGCCGAACATCAACCCGCTGGTGTTCCAGCGCTTGGTGGCCGCTGCGGAAGCTGAGGGCATCGCGTACCAGCTGGAGGCGGAACCGGGCGTCACGGGAACGGACGCGCGTGCCATCCAGATCTCCCAGAGCGGCATTCCCACGGGCCTCGTGTCCATCCCGCTGCGCTACATGCACACGCCGAATGAGACCGTCTCTCTGAAGGACGTGGAGGACACCATCCGCTTGCTGGTGCGGTTCGCGCTCGATCTGGAATACGATGCCAGCTTCGTGCCGGGCATCTCGCCGGCTGTGGAGCGCCCCCATGCCGCGCGCAAGCCGAAGAAGCCGCTGAACGCTGAGCGCGAACTGAAGAAGATGGCAGCGAAGATGGAGAAGCTCACGGCGCGCATCGCAGAGCTGGAGGATGAGAACAGCCAGATGTCCACGGTGCAGCGCGCCCAGATAGAGCTGTTCGAGAAGATGCGCCGCGAACGCGATGACGATGGGCTTGACCTTGTTGAGGAAGCTGAAGGCGAAGAAGAGGATGCGGCATCGGCTGGCACGCCGGGCGCTGTGGAGGGCGCCCCGGGCGTGCAGGCGCGGCCGGATTCGCGCCAGCAGTCGAACAACCCGCGTTTTGCCCAGCAGCCCTACGGTCCGCAGCTGCAGTACGGCATGCCGCAGCAGCCCTACGGTCCGCAGCCGTACCCGCGCCCGGACCATCCGGGCCAGGGCATGCCGCAGCCGGGTTGGGGCCCGCAGCCGCAACCGGGTGCGGGCGCTCAGCCGCAGGCGGGGCCGCGCACGGCCTTCGCGAACCCGGCGGCTGCTGAAGAAGCCGCCCAGGGCATCATCCCGGGCAAGGACACGCTCACCATCATCCCCACGGACGCGGACAAGGACGAATAGCGCATCCCATGGCCAAACGCAGCGAACACACCATCGCCAAGAACCGGCGCGCGTTCCATGACTATGAGATCTTGGAGACCTTCGAAGCGGGGATAGAGCTCACGGGCACGGAAGTGCGGTCATTGCGCGACAACAATGCGCAGCTGACGGACGCCTTTGCGCTGATTCGCCATGGGGAGGCATGGCTGAACAACCTGCACATCGCGCCGTTTGCGAACGGCAACATCGCCAATGTGGATCCGGACCGGCGTCGCAAGCTCTTGCTGCATAAGAAGCAGATCCGCTATCTGGCGGAAAAGACGCAGGAGAAGGGCTTGGCCGTCGTGCCGCTGAAGCTGTACTTCAACGATCGGAACCTGGTGAAGGTGGAAGTGGCGCTGGCCCGCGGCAAGAAGCTCTATGACAAGCGCAGCTCCTTGAAGGAGCGCCAGGTCAGCCGCGAGATCGACCGCGCCCTCAAAGACCGCAGCCGATAGTTTTTGCAAGAGGATGCCCCTCAGGTTGAATCCGCAGCAAAGGCTCCAGCCTTCGTCCTGTACGAACGCCCCTCATGTTGAATCCGTAGCGAAGGCTTCAGCCTTCGTCTCCCATCACCGCCTTTCGCTCAGTTGACGGCTCAGCAATCGGATGCGCACGGCCTTCATTCGGCGTGCACGGCTGTGGTATACCCTTTCCATCCATTTCAAACGTGAACGAAGGAGGCATCATGGGGCTTGACGATGAGCTGGACGCCATGGAAGAGGCTGGCCAGACCGAAGCTGAAGAAGTGGACGAGCAGACCGAGCTCCAGGACGTCGAAGACGACATGGACGAACTGCTGGGCGAAGAGGTCATGGAATCCGACCAGGAACACGCCTGGTTCAGCTTCGAAACGCAGAACGAAGCAGACTATGACGGCTATGATCCCTCAGAGGTGGCGGATGCCGCCAACGCTGTCTATGATTCGAATGTGCTCCATTCAGAGGGCTATCACGCAGAAGATGATCATGCCCTGGAAGAAGAGATCATCGAAATGGAAGTGGAGGACGCTGACATCCATGCCTATCTGGTGGACGAAGACGACAATGAGATCGGTTTCGTGCTGCTGGACGAGAACGGAGATGAGCAGGAATACTATTACGTGGACGATGACGAGGACGAAGACGATGATCCGCACACGAAGGTGGTGCGCGCCGAAGACGGCGAAGAGTTCGACTTAGGGATCACGCGCGAAGGCATCGCTGAGGCCACCGCTGACATGAACGTGGTGTACAAAGAAGGCGCTGAGGTCATCGGCGAGCTGAAGGACACCATGGCTGAGATCGGGGAGTCGTTGAGCTTCCTGAAGAAGCGCTGATGCGCTTGACGCATCCGGTGTCCGGAGTAGAATGCTCAACACCTGCTGGGGGCGACTGGTTTCGACATGGCAGGTCTGAGATGAGGAGCAGGCCGTGGTCTCCTCGCCACGTTAAACAGGGGTGCTGTCAAAATTAATTGGCAAAGCTAAGACTCAGAGCGCTCCGGCGCTCGCCATGGCTGCTTAAACAGCAACCATCCGCTGAACTCAGGATGTCCCCGATCTGAGGGAAGCGTCATCTGAGGGGAATGCGCTGCATCACGTGGCTGGTATGGATGCAGCAAAGGCTGAACCAGCTAGGAAGGGCAACGTCGGTTTGCGGACCGCGTCCTTCCGAATCCTGAGCGCAAACTAAGCTTGTAGCGCCTCATCAAGGATCTGGTATGGACCGGAGTTCGATTCTCCGCGCCTCCACCATTCCGTTCGTTCGGAAGGCCTCGCTCATGAGCGAGGCCTTCTTCATGGATGCGCGAAAGGGATGTCCCAAATCGCACAGGCGATCATGCAAGATGTGCGAAAGGGACGTCCCAAATCGCACATAGAAAAAGCCCCCCAGTGCTCATGCTCTCATCCTATGTGCAATTTGGAACGTCCCTTTCGCACATCCAGTTTCATATATTGGGATGCTGGAAGGTTTTGCATGCATCGTTGCAGGTGGAATCGAACGCGCGCTCTTGTCAGGCTGGCCATGTGCAAAAGGGACGTCCCAAATCGCACAGAGGAACAGTCCTTTCGCGCAGATTCTCTTCTGCTCTGTGCAATTTGGAACGTCCCTTTTGCACATCAGGCGGTGACGTTCGCCACTTGGAGGGTGTACATCGCGAAGGCCACGTACAGAGTGACGATGGCGGTGGCGGCGATCTTCGCGGCCAAAGGCCAGCTTGAGCGCCATGCCAAGATGATGCCCGCCGGCCAGAAGAGCGCGATCAAGACGATGATCCAGAATGTTTGCTGGTACCACGGCTTGGCGTTCGGATCTTCATGCAGGTCGTTCGCTGATTCGCGCGTGCGCTGCGCCTTGTGCATCCAGTCTCCGGGACGGTTCCCGTTCTCGTCTTCGAACATGGTGGAGGCCCTCCTCGCTCGGTCCGTGTCCCTGCCATCATAGCGCCCTCTGCGCCAAAGCGCTCAGGTCATCAGGAAGAAGAGCGTGCGGAGGTATTGCCGCACATCGCTGTCATCCAGGTCGGCGGAGACGATGGCACGGATCTTCTCCAGCCGGTACAGCACGGTGTTGCGATGCATGTGCAGCTTGTTGCAGACAGCGTTCACCTTGCCTTCCAGATACAGATAGGTCCGCAATATCTCAAGGTCATTGCTGTTGCGCTTGCGGTCCGCTTCCTGCAAGCGCGCGAGGGGATTGCTCGTGCTGAGCAGCCGCGTGATGAACTTGGAGTGCTGTTCGAACTGGTCCAGCGCGCAATAGGGGAAGTATCGGCGGAACCGGAATGCAGTATGGGTGAATGCTTCTTGCGGGGTGCCCTCATCAAGGGGGATGTAGCGGCTGGAATGGAGGCTTCCGTAGTGCAACGCCAGCTTCGCTGCCTCCAGCGCCAAGGATGCCAGCGCCAGCTCGCCCACCCGCTCTGATGCGCCGATCTCCACGTTCATGAGGCGTGCTGTCTCGAAGAGGTTGCGCTCCATCTCATCCAGCAGCTCTCCGTCATCCGCAGCGGCGCAGAGCAGCATCACCACCTGATCGTCCTGGATCACCATCTTGCAGCGCGGCTCACGTTCCAGCATGCGCTTCGCCAGGTAGTCGCAGGACCCCACTTTCCATGCACTGCCAGCGACGCAGACCTGGAACGAGCCTGATGTGGGAATGCCGTGCAGCTCGGCATGTTCTGCCAGCTGGTCGGCACCGTATATGTTGCCTTTGTACAATGCTTCCAAGAAATAGGCGTGGCCTTGATCGAGCGGGTTCTCCATCCGCCAATGTCGTCTCAGGCAGTGCTCCACTTTCGCTGCCAACAGATCGAACAGGAAGCGCGTGGAAGCGGAGGGCGCCTTCTCTGACACCAACAGCAGATGCGCTGCATAGGCGCCGTGCCGTTTCACCACACGGCTCACGGTGGGGTAGGGGATGATCTCGTTTGGGCGCGTGTGCGCTACCGTCCAGTCTTGGTTCTCCCAGCGCTTCATCAACCCGCGTTCGCGCGTGCGCTGGATGGCCTCCAAGGGGTAGTTCCCGTGTTCCACGAAATACGTGCTCACGTCATCCAGCGGTGGGATGTCAGGCGTGTGGGCGATGTAGGAGAACGTGGCGTCTGAAAGGCCCACGTAAGCTCCCAGCATTCCTTCGCTCTCTTTCAGAAGGTCCATGCTGATGCAGCCTGCATCCACCATTTCCGCCATCTTGTCGTTCCACTGGATGATCTGGAACAAGAAGCGTTGGACGCGATCGGCCAAAAGCGCCACGGGAAGGGAGGTGCGCACCAGGATGTCATCAGGCGCCAGCGCTTCAGCGGCCGCTTCATCGGCGCGGGAGCGGATGGTCACGATCTTGGGCGTCAAGGAGGTGCTGCTGGAGATGCCGTCGAACACCGGCACGATGATCTGGCCGGCGGGGGCTCGGAGGAAATCTGAGACGGATGTGACCCAGTCGAATTCGTTCTTCGGATGGGCGGGCGCCTTCACGATTTCGACACCTTGTTCTGAAAGGCAATTCGTCAGGATATCCAAAGGGAAGTGCATTGCGCGCGTCCTTTCCTTTTCGTTTTGAAGATGTTGACCTGATGTCTGTTTGATGAGCTTATCTCATGACCTTCAGTGCATTTTGCACTGAATATGACTTGAAATATAGACGTTATGAACATTTCTCTCAAACGTTGACCCTCTTACAATCAAATCATCCTGAAAGAGGCGAGTCATGCGCAAGCCATGCGGCGGAACTGGCTCCCACTGATCCGAAAGGAGGAGTCCCCATGGCTGGCGTGAACGTCAAATCTGAGATTATGCCGCTGAAAAAGGTACTCCTGCACAGACCCGGCGATGAGCTGCTGAATCTCACGCCGAACACGCTCGAAGAGCTGCTTTTCGACGACATCCCGTTCCTGCGCGTGGCCCAGGAAGAGCACGATGCCTTCGCGAGCATCCTTCGCAAGGAAGGCGTTGAGGTGGTGTATCTGGAGGATCTCATGGCGGAGGTCTTGGACACCATCCCTGAGCTGCGTGACAAGTTCTTGAAGCAGTGGATCTTCGAAGCGGGCATCCGCACGGAGAAGTATCAGAAGATCATCTACGACTACATGGATGACAACTATCCCACCAACAAGGAGCTCGTGCTGAAGACCATGGCAGGCATCAACCTGCAGGAGCTTCATACAGACAAGAGCAACTCTTTGGTGGACCTGGTGAGCGACGCCTCCAAGCTGGTGTGCGCTCCCATGCCGAACCTCTACTTCACCCGTGACCCGTTCGCGATGATCGGCAAGGGCGTCTCCATCAACCGCATGTATTCCCAGACGCGCAACCGTGAGACCATCTACGGTGACTACATCTTCAAGTATCACCCGGATTACCAGAGCGTGCCGCAGTACTACGAGCGTGACTATACCTTCCACATCGAAGGCGGCGACATCCTCAACATCAACGATCATGTTCTGGCCATCGGCATCTCGCAGCGCACCGAACCTGATGCCATCGACCAGATCGCTCACAACATCTTCGAGTCTGATTCTCCCATCGACACGATCCTCGCGTTCAACATCCCGAACTCCCGTGCATTCATGCACTTGGACACGGTGTTCACGCAGATCGACTACGACAAGTTCACCATCCACCCGGGCATCATGGGTCCGCTCACCGTCTTTGAGATCAAGCCTGCTGCTGGCGGCGACATCCACGTGCGCGAACGCAATGAGACCCTGGAAGAGATCCTGACGGAATACGTCGGGCGTCCCGTGGAGCTCATCCCCTGCGGCGGCGGCGACCGCATCGCAGCTGAACGCGAGCAGTGGAATGATGGTTCCAACACGCTGTGCGTGCGCCCGGGCACCGTCGTCGTGTATGAGCGCAATGATGTGACCAACGCGGTGCTGCGCGAGCACGGCATCAACGTGCTGGAGATGCCCTCCGCTGAGCTGTCCCGCGGCCGTGGCGGCCCACGCTGCATGTCCATGCCGCTGTGGCGTGAAGACGCATAAAAGCTGTTCCATCCATCCGGCTGCGCCCTGCTGAAGGGGCGCAGCCTGAACTGTTGACATGACGGACCCTAGAAGAAAGCAGGTAGAAGAAATGCCAGTGAATCTCAGTGGTCAGAGCCTCACCAAGATACTCGACCTCACCCCGGACCAGATCCAGTATCTGGCCGATCTGTCCCGTGATTTCAAGAACCTGAAGCGCGCGGGCGTCCCCCACAAGTATCTGGAGGGCAAGAACATCGTCCTGCTGTTCGAGAAGACCTCTACGCGCACCCGCTGCTCCTTCGAGGTGGCTGGCAACGATCTGGGCATGGGCGTCACCTATCTGGATCCCGGTTCATCCCAGATGGGCAAGAAGGAATCCATCGAAGACACCGGGCGCGTGCTCGGCCGCTTCTATGACGGCATCGAATACCGCGGGTTCTCCCAGGATTTGGTGGAAGAGCTGGCGAAGGTGGCGGGCGTGCCGGTGTGGAACGGCCTCACGGACAAGTTCCATCCCACCCAGATGATCGCCGATCTCATGACCATCCAGGAGAACTTCCCCATGGGCGTCAAGGGCCTGAAGTTCGTCTTCTTCGGCGATTGCCGCAACAACATGGGCAACTCCCTCATGGTGCTCTGCGCCAAGATGGGCATGCATTTCGTCGGCTGCGGCCCGAAGGACCTCATGCCGGAAGAGGAGCTGGTGGACACCTGCAAGAAGATCGCCGCAGAGACCGGCGCTACCATCACCTTCACGGACGACGTGAAGAAGGCGGCCACGGATGCCAACGTCATCTACACGGACATCTGGGTGTCCATGGGCGAACCTGACGACATCTGGGCCGAGCGCATCAAGCTGCTCTCCCCGTTCCAGGTGAATTCCGATGTGATGGCCATGGCAGCGGATGATGCCATCTTCATGCACTGCCTGCCGTCCTTCCACGATGAGAACACCACCATCGGTGCTGATGTGGCGAAGAAGTTCGGTCTGAAGGAGATGGAGGTCACCGATGAGGTGTTCGAGTCCTCCCGCTCCAAGGTCTTCGATGAGGCTGAGAACCGCATGCATTCCATCAAGGCCATCATGTACGCAACCTTGAGGTAACAGGAGGTACGGGCAATGGCATACCAGAAAGGGGAAGGCAAGAGCGTCGTCATCGCATTGGGCGGCAATGCTCTGGGCAACACCCCCCAAGAACAGCTCAAGCTGGTGGAGAACACGGCCTCCCATATCATCGACATGGTGGCCGATGGCATCAACGTGGTGGTCAGCCATGGCAACGGCCCGCAGGTGGGCATGATCTCCAATGCGTTCGCCGAAGCCAGCGCGCATGACAGCTCCATCCCCGAGATGCCATTCCCGGAGTGCGGTGCCATGAGCCAAGGCTATATCGGCTACCAGCTCTCCCAGGCTCTGCTGGGGGAACTGAAGAAGCGCTCCATCCTGCGCTCCACCGCCTGCGTCATCACGCAGACCGTGGTGTACCCGGAAGATCCGGCATTCCAGCATCCCACCAAGCCCGTGGGGCCGTTCCTCTCCGAGGAAGAGGCGAAGAAGCGCGCGGAGGAGACGGGCATGACCTTCGCGGAGGATGCGGGACGCGGATGGCGCATGATGGTGGCCAGCCCGCAGCCTCAGCGCATCGTGGAACTGGACGCCATCAAAGACCTGATGGATGACGGCTACATCGTGATCGCGGCAGGCGGCGGTGGCGTGCCGGTGATCGAACGGGACGACTCCTACCATGGCATCCCGGCCGTCATCGACAAGGACCGCACCAGCGCGAAGTTGGCGGCTGACTTCAAGGCGGACATGCTGGTCATTTTGACGGCGGTGGAGAAGGTGGCCATCAACTTCAACACGCCGGAACAGATGGACATCGACGTCATGTCCGTGGCGGACGCCCGACGCTACATCGAAGAGGGCCAGTTCGCACCGGGTTCCATGTTGCCGAAGGTGCAGGCCTGCATCGAATACCTGACAGCCTATCCGCAGGGCAAGGCGCTCATCACGTCCTTGGAGCACGCGGCCGAGGGCTTGGCGGGCAAGACCGGCACGATCATCACCGCGTCGTAAAAGACTGTAGACACACGACAGGGCCCGGGATCATTCCCTGACCGGGCCCCACTCCTGAAGGAGGGAAAGACAATGGCTGCTGATACCACTGCTAAGAAAAGCAGGAAGAAGCGCAGCATATCCGCATTCGCCATCCTGCTCATCATCCTCGTGGCGCTCGCCATCATCACGGCGATCATGGGCGGTGTGGGCGTTGAAGGGATCACAGGGGCAACCCTGGCAGATGTCGTGAACGCACCGGTGCAGGGCTTCAAGGAAGCCATCGACATCTGCATCTTCGTCCTGATCTTGGGCGGGTTCCTTGCCATCATCACCGAGACCGGGGCGTTGGATGCGGGCATTGCTGTTCTGGTGCACAAGCTCAAGGGCAATGAGCTGGTGCTCATCCCCATTCTGATGTTCATCTTCTCCGTGGGCGGTACCACCTACGGCATGCTGGAGGAAACGGTCCCGTTCTATCTTCTGTTGGCGGCCACCATGGTGGCGGCAGGCTTCGACAGCGTCGTCGGTTGCGCGGTGGTCCTTCTGGGCGCTGGCTGCGGCGTTCTGGGCTCCACGGTCAACCCGTTCGCGGTGGGCGCAGCGGTGGACTCGCTCTCCGGCAGCGGCATCGTCATCAATCAAGGCATCATCTTGGCGCTGGGCTGCATCTTGTGGCTGGTCTCTCTGGCCATCTCCATCTTCTTCGTGATGCGTTACGCCAAGAAGGTGAAGGCGGACAAGGGTTCCACCATCCTGTCTTTGCAGGAACAGGAGAATCAATCCCAGATGATGGCGGAGTGGGGCCTCAAGGAATCGGATGATGAAGAGGCCACCGATGACGCTGCGGCACCGAAGAAGATGACCACGCGTCAGAAGTGGTCGCTGATCGTCTTCGGGCTCACGTTCGTGGTCATGATCGTGTCCTTCATCCCTTGGGCTGATCTGGGCGTTGACGTGTTCGACGCAGGCGCAGCCTCTGAGGAAGTCACCACCACGGTCGCCGCTGAGGACATCTCGGCTGTCTATGATGAGTCCACGGGCACCGAACTGGTGCTGCCTGAGGGCACCGAAGGCGTGGACACGGCCGTTGAAGAGATCACTCCGGCTTGGTCTGCATGGCTCACGGGCACGCCTCTGGGCACCTGGTACTTCGGCGAGGCTTCCGCATGGTTTTTGATCATGTCCTTCATCATCGGGCTCATCGGTGGCATATCGCAAGACCGGTTCGTGAAATCGTTCATCGCGGGCGCGGGCGACATGATGTCCGTCGTGCTCATCATCGCGCTGGCTCGGTCCATCACCGTGCTCATGGCTTCCACTGGCCTGTCCGACTGGATCCTGGTCACGGCGGCAGACGGCCTGCGCGGCATGTCGGCCATCATCTTCGCTCCGCTGTCCTACCTGCTGTTCATCCTGCTCTCCTTCCTCATCCCGTCAAGTTCCGGCATGGCGACGGTGGCGGTGCCCATCATGGGCGGCCTGGCCTACCAGCTGAACTTCTCGGTGGAGACCATGATCATGATCATGGTGGCGGGCAACGGCTTGGTGAACCTGTTCACTCCCACCTGCGGCGCCATCATGGGCGGCTTGGCCTTGGCGAAGGTGGAATACTCCACTTGGCTCAAGTTCGTGCTGAAGCTCGTGGTCATCCTGGGCGTGGTCAGCATGGTGATCCTCACCATCGCCATGATGGTCATTCCTATGACCGCATGACGCGCACAGCGCGCAGCTTCTTCGAGGACCCCGTTTCCCTGGGGTCCTCTTTTTGTATAGACTGCCAGCATGGAAGAGGGAGATGTTCAACAGATGCCGATGGGCTCATGGTCTGGCCGTGCCATCATGCTGCTGGATCTGGATGCGTTCTTCGCGTCCGTGGAGCAGCTGGACCATCCTGAATGGCGCGGAAAGCCTGTCATCGTGGGCGGGGATGCGGACAGGCACGGCGTGGTGTCCACGTGCTCCTATGAGGCACGCGCGTTCGGTGTGCGTTCGGCCATGCCCGCCTCAACGGCTCGCCGGCTCTGTCCGGATGCCATCTGGACGGGCGGCCGCCACGGCCGTTATCGTGAGCTGTCGCGCCAGGTGATGGATATCATCCGGGACGAGACGCCTTATGTGGAACAGGTCTCCATAGACGAAGCGTTCGCGGATATCACGCCTTCGCGGGTGAACACCGAACATCCCGTTGCTGTGGCTCGTCGCATCCAGGCGCGCGTGGTGGATGAGGTGGGCGTCACGTGCTCCATCGGGTTGGGCACTGCCAAATCCGTGGCGAAGATCGCCAGCGACATGGACAAGCCGTGCGGGCTCACCGTGGTCCTTCCCGGTGGAGAGCAGCGGTTCTTGGGGTCGTTGCCCATAGGCGTTCTGAGCGGGGTGGGCAAGGCGGCGCAGCAACAGCTGTTGAAAGCGGGCGTGCGCACGCTGGCGCAGCTGGCCGCAGCGGATGAGGAGCTGCTCTCCTCTGTGTTCGGCGCGCGGGCGGAGATGATGCGCGCCCGGGCAACGGGGCGGGACGCGTCTGGGGTCACGATGGAGCGGGACGTCAAATCCGTCTCCCATGAGCTGACGTTCGCCGATGTGCTCACCTGCCGCGAACAGATGGTGCCCACGCTCACCACGCTTTTGGGCAAGGTGGCGAGGCGGCTGCGCCAGAAAGGCCTCAAGGCGCGCACGCTTGCCATCAAGGTGCGCTTGGAGGACCGCAGCCTCCGTTCTGCGCAGACGGCCTTGGAATCTCCCAGCGATGATGAGATAGAGCTGGCCGTCCAGTTGGGTCCGCTTCTGGACAAGGCGTGGCGTCCGGGCGAACGCGTGCGGCTTCTGGGCGTGCGTGCGAGTGGATTTGAAGAAGAGGAAGGCAGCGTGCAGGAAGCGCTCTTCCAGATGCCCGCTGATGGCCAGGATGGACAGGCGGCTCCCCTGATAGCGGACGCGCAGAAGCGCCGCGACCTCATCCAGGCGACGGATGCGCTGAAGGACCGTTTCGGGGAGGATGCGGTCTTCTTCGGCAGCGCCTTGCGCAACCGTGACAACACCACCGGATCGGCGCCCCAGCGACCAACGGAGCCGTGAACCGTCCCATCTTGCGCTTTCTTCTCCACAACTTTCGGTTCACGCAACAGCATGCGCATGCGTTGAGTACAATAGCCCGCGCCAGAGCAACGCAGAAGAAAGCAACCCATGGCACGACACACAAAAGGCAAGCACGCTGCCAAGAAGGCCGGCATCAGTCGCGAGGCCAGGCGGGCGGCGTCCCCAGAGAAGAACGAAAGCACACCCGGTGCGCATGATGCCGCTGAGGCTAGCGCCGCGTCTGAAGAGCGCGCTGAAGCTTCTGTTGCAACGGTGGCAGAGGAGGAGCGCGCGCCTGAGGCTCCCGCTTCTGAGGTGGCGTCCACCGAAGAAGGGGCGGCCGCAAAGGAGGACGCTCACGGAACGGCGGAGCCGTCCGCTGATGCTGAGCGCACTGAGAAAATGCCGAAAAGCCAGATAGACCTCGGTCGAGCCAAGAAGAAGCCGTCGCGCGGCATCGCCAAGCGCTTGGGGATGGCAGCGGCCATCATCGTGGGCGTGCTGGGCGTGGGATATCTGGGCGGCGTGGCGTTGTTCGCCACCCATTTCTTCCCCAACACGAACATCGCTACTGTCGACATCTCCTGGGACGCGCCGGAACAAGCGGCCGCGGAGCTGGATGAAACGGTGGGCAACTTCAGCTTCAAGGTGAAGGGCCAGGGTATGAACCTGACCGTCACCAGTAGCCAGGCGGGCATGGCGCTGGATGCGCAGGCGGTGGCCGATGCGGTGCTGGAGCGACAATCGGCATGGGAGTGGCCGCTGCGCGTCTTCGACGAGCATGACATGACCGAAGCGGTGGCTGACGCCATGAGCGCGAGCACCCTGTCTGACATCATCGAACAGGCGGTGGCGGAGGTGAACGCCACGGCGGAAGCGCCTGTGGATGCGTCGGTCATCTTCAAGGATGAGATCGGCAAGTTCTACATCGCCCCCGAGGTGGAAGGCACCATGCTGGATCCTCAGAAGGTGGTGGACAAGTGCATGGAGGGCGTCTTGACCTTGAAGAAAGATGTCATCCTCAAGAAGGAGGAGCGGTTGGACCCTGCGGTGCTGGAGGACGACCAGCGCCTGGTGGACGCATGTGCGCAGGCGAACCAGTTGGCGCGCGCTGACATCACGTTCACGCTGGACGGAACGCCGGCGGCCAACGTCAACGCCACCACCATCGGGGCGTGGGTCACCGTCACGCCGGAATTCGAGGTGCTCTTCAACCAAGATGAACTGACGCTCTGGGCGGAGGGCATCGGTGAGCAGTTCAACACCGTGGGCACCACGCGTACCTATACGCGCCCTGATGGCAAGGAGGTCACGGTCTCGGGCGGCCCCTACGGTTGGAAAGTGGATGGAGAGGCACTGGAGGCGGCTGCCATCGAAGCGGTGCAGAACGGCACCATCGGCAATGTTGAGATCCCGGTGATCCAGAGCGGGCGCGGTTTCACGGCGCTCGGTTCGCAGGACTGGGGCGCGCGCTATGTGGATGTTGATCTGTCCGAACAGCATGCGCGCTTCTACGGCAGCGATGGCTCTCTTCTGTGGGAGAGCGACATCGTCTCGGGCGCCAAGGGCAAGACGGATTCACCCACGGGCGTGTACACGCTGAACCATAAGCAGAGCCCCACGGTGCTCATCGGCGAGATGACCAGCGAAGGCACGCCGGAATACGAGAGCAAGGTGACCTACTGGATGCCGTTCAAGGGAAATTCAGTGGGGTTGCATGATGCATCGTGGCAGTCCGCGTTCGGCGGGGACCGCTACGCCACTGGCTACGGTTCGCACGGATGCATCAACCTGCCCATTGGGGCGGCAGGTGAGCTGTATGGGATGATCGAGCCGGGAGATGTGGTCGTTGTCCACTACTGATCGCGTTGATGAGCGCGCTCCCATCGGCGTCTTCGATTCCGGCCTGGGCGGCCTCACGGTGCTGAGCGAACTGATGCGCGTGCTGCCTCATGAGCGTTTCGTCTTCCTGGGCGATTCCGCGCGCTGCCCTTATGGGCCGCGGCATCCAGAAGAGGTGCGTTCATTCGTGTTGGAGATCGGCGCGCATCTGGCGCAGTTGGGATGCAAGATGATCGTCATCGCTTGCAACACTGCTACGGCTGCAGGTTTGGCTGACGCTCAGCGCGCGTTCGACGTGCCGGTGGTGGGCGTGGTGGAGCCGGGCGCTCGGGCGGCCGTGCATATGACGCGCTCACGCCGGGTGGGCGTCATCGCCACGGAGGGCACCATCGCGCAAGGCGCTTATGAGCGCGCCATCGCACATCTGGATGCGGGCATACAGGTGTTCTCCCAGGCGGCTCCTGAATTCGTGCGCATCGCGGAGGCGCGGTTCGCTGGGGATGGCAGCGTGGCTGCTGAGGAAGACCAGCGCTGGGCGCAGCAGTATCTGGCGCCGCTCGTTCAGCGGCAGGTGGACACGCTCGTGCTGGGATGCACGCATTACCCGCTCATCGCGGATCTGATCGCGGAGCAGATGGGGGAGGACGTCACATTGGTGTCCTCCGCGGAGGAGACGGCGCGGGAGGTGCGCGCCATCCTTGAACGGCGCGGGGATGTGGCGGGTCCGGATGCGCCGCTTGAGCTTGAGATGCTCGTCACGGGAGATGACGCCCAGAAGTTCGCGCTCTCCGCGCGTGGACTCTTAGGGGTTGAGGCGCCAGTTGCGCAGGTGCGCCTGGCTGCGCAGTTGCATGAAGGGGAGGGATGTTCATGAAGGTGTTGCTGGCCACGAACAACGCGCACAAGGCCGATGAGATCCGCAATGCATTGGATTTCCCGGGTTGGGAGTTCGTGACGCTGGCCGAGGCGGGCGTTGAATCGGATCCTGATGAGGATGCTGATACGTTCTTGGGCAATGCGCGCATCAAAGCGCATGCTGCATCCGTTGCTAGCGGCATGGCCGTCTTGGCCGATGATTCCGGCTTGGAAGTGGATGCGCTGTCAGGCGCGCCCGGCGTGTGGTCGGCGCGCTACGCGGGCGAAGATGGCGATGATGCGGCTAACAACGCGAAGCTGCTTTCAGAGCTGGCGGACGTGCCGGATGAGCAGCGCACGGCGCGGTTCGTGTGCACGCTCGTCTTCGTGGATGCATCCGGTGCGGAAACGGTGGCCGAAGGCGCGGTGGAGGGCCGCATCGGCCATGAGGAGCGCGGGAGCGAAGGGTTCGGGTATGATCCGCTGTTCCTGCCGGACGAATACGGCGGCGCGTTGACGTTCGCGGAAGTGCCGCAGGCAGAGAAGAGCAGCATCTCCCACCGGGGGCGGGCGCTCAGGCAGCTGAAGGAGAAGCTCTCGCCCCGTGTGCTAGAATAGCAGGCCGCGTCGGGACGTGGCGCAGTCTGGTAGCGCGCCTGCTTTGGGAGTAGGATGTCGCAGGTTCGAATCCTGTCGTCCCGACCATTTTCTTGATGTTCCCCCAGTATAGAGCCGTTATTTCGTAACGCGGCTTCTCTGGACGGAATGGCTTCGGGCGCTGTGTCAATGAGCGGGCTTCAGTTCGCCTCGCCGATGTGCAGAAGGGACGTTCCAAATTGCACCCGCGAGGTTGCCTGATGTGCAGAAGGGACGTCCCAAATTGCACATAGGAGTGCTGTTTCTTGCGGAATCTCTTCTCCTATGTGCGATTTGGAACGTCCCTTCTGCACATCGGCAGCATTGGTGATGCGCCTAGTGGCAGGGTCATTCGTATTC
Organism: uncultured Eggerthellaceae bacterium; assembly: GCA_947650915.1. GTDB lineage: Bacteria > Actinomycetota > Coriobacteriia > Coriobacteriales > Eggerthellaceae > MGBC163016. The sequence goes on from CANSWY010000004.1 coordinate 36,962, forward strand.
CCACCAGCGGGAGATCAGGAGCTCGCCCAGGTTGACGCCCAAGGCGCGGGCTACCTTCACCATCACAGATAGATGCGGGTCGCCCTCTCCGCTCTCGATCGCGTAGAGCGTCGGGCGCGAGATGTCCGCCATTTGGCAGAATCGGGTCACCGACAGTCCTTCGTCCGTTCGGAGGCGTTCCACGTTGCTGCCGAACACGATGCTCTCTTCACGTGGGAACGGATCTGGTTTGTGCTGTTCTCTCGAGGACATGCATGAAGCGTAAGTCCTGCTTTACATATCACTGTAAATCGCACTTTACATTTTTCAGTTTCTTTGGCGAAACCGCTCCAGATGTGCACAAGGGACGTTCCAAATTGCACATAGAAGAGGTCTTTCAGTGCTCATGATCTTTTCCTATGTGCAATTTGGAACGTCCCTTGTGCACATCTTCCGGAGGGGGGTGCCATGTCGGTGAACGCGAACGGGCGGCGCCATGATGGCGCCGCCCGTTCATGCTGGCTCAAGCTGGTTGGTCAAGAGCGGAGCGTCACTCGCCTTCAGCGGCGCGAACTTCTTCAGCCTTGATGCCCTGGGCCTTCGCCTCATCAACGGAGATGTGGTCGCACTTCTCGGATTCGAAAGACTCGAAGGAAACGCTCTCGCCCAGCTTCTCTTTTTCACAGCCCATGATGTCCACCTTCCTCGCAGATCGCGTTGTGCCCAGGTCCCGTCCCGAACATGCAACGCAGGTTCATGACCTGTGATGAAGTATGAGCCTTGCGCTGAGCGAAGCTCCAGAGGCAGGGGAGCGGTAACCCTTCTGACATAATGCGGAATGATGCCCGTAACGAAGGGGCGCCTGAAGACATGCGCAGGGAGGGGAGCGTTGATGGAACAAGGCAAAGCATCCGTGCGCCGTGCTCTTAAGCGCCTCCGGGATGAGATGCCGGAAGAACAGCGGGCTGCGGCCGATGCGCTGATCGCACAGGCGGTGCTCGCGCTCCCGGCATTCGAGCGGAGCCGTCTTCTTTTCACGTACTGTCCGTGCGGTTCGGAGGTGGATGTGCGGCCTGTCATGGATCGTGCGCAGGCGTTGGGCAAGCGCGTGGCGCTGCCGCGCGTGACGGGGCCGGGTGCCATGGCGTGGCATGAGGCGGCTGATCGGGAGAACTTGGCACCCTCTGCGTTCGGCATCCCGGAGCCTTCTGCAGACGAGCCGAAGGTGACCCTCTCAGAGGGAGCGGGGCTGCATCCTCTGGCGCTGGTGCCCGGCCTCGGCTTCGATGGGCGAGGATTCCGCCTGGGCTATGGTGGCGGCTTCTATGACCGCTTCCTGCCTGCGTTCAAGGCAGCGGGTGGCATGGCAGTGGGCGTCTGCCGAGAGGCGTGCTTCGTGCCAGACGGCGTGCCGTGCGAAGAGCATGACGTTCCTGTGGATGTGGTCATCACTGAGGCGGGCGAACGTTTCCAGCGCCTTCTGTGACGAAAAATGAGGCCCCGCGGATCATCCGCAGGGCCTCATGCAGGCGGTCCGTTCCAGTTGTTGGCTTAGCCGAACAGCGCGCCGTAGATCTCAGATTCTGCGCCCGCAGCCGGTTCCCAGGTGTTGCCGTTGCGCTCATAGGTCACCGTGATGGGGTCATGCGTCTCCACCGGAGCGTCCTGGATGGTGGTCATGATCTGCTGACCGGCCCAGGTCTTGATCTCGTCAGCGCTCATGGATTGCAGCTCTTCGGCGTTGTCCATCATGTCGGATTGCAGGTCCGTGAGGGCGGTCTGCACCTCGTCGAAGTTCTTGGAGCTCAGGGTGAGGACGGCTTCAGCGGTGTTGCCGTTCACCGTTACGCTGTCAACGGTGCCATCGAACCCGTCCAGAAGGGCGTTGATCAGCTCATCAGGGGTGAGGCCCACCTGCGCCAGCGTGGACGCGGGGATGGAAGAGGAAAGCTCTGCAAGCGTGGCCTCATCAGGGTTCTTCAGCTGATCGATCTCCTCGGTCAGCGATTCGCGGATGACCTCTTCGCTGTTGTCAGCGCATCCTGCCAATGCGCCTGCGGACAGCGCCAAAAGCGCGCATGCTGCCACGGCAGCGAGCATCCTCTTCAGTTTCATGACCAGATCCCTCCATTCGGTTCAGAGGCCCCTTGCCTCTGCTTTCTGAAAGTATACGTGCATCTTGTCTGATAGCGCGTGATTTCATGGAGACTTTGTAGGGTTTCTGCGGAACGGCGGCACTCCATAGCATCTCCACTTCAAGGCGTTACCATTTCGTTTCTTTCGTATCGCGAAACGTGCTTCAGATGGAGAAGGATGCGACTGCCGCAGGATCAACAGAGCATGCACCCGGCTGCCCGCAGGGCGGTCGCTGGGCTTTTGGCACTCACGCTGGCGTTGCCGGCCTCAGCCGCGTTCACCGCGTCCGCCTATGCCGACGAAGATGGGGAAGGGACGTCGGCGGCTGAGCAGCTGGATGCGCTCAGAGCGCGGGCTGACTCCATCAAATCCTCCATCGACGCGCTCCAAACGGAGCTCAACCAGGTCACCGAAGAATACAACGCTGCGCTTGACGCGCGCCATGTGGCTGCGAAGGCCATGCGCGAAGCGAAGGTCAAGATCGACGCTTCCCAGGAGAAGATGGAGAAGTTGCAGGAGCAGATCGAAGCGCTGGCGCAGACCATGTACAAGAGCGATAAATCGGGCGCGAATTCCAACTACATGAACGTGCTCTTGGGCGCTTCCAGCTTCACGGATTTCATGACCGGGCTGGATATGATGGAACGCGTGAACGAGAGCCATGCCGAACTGGTGGAAGAATGCCGCGTGGTGAAGGCTGAGGCTGAGGCCGCGCATGCCGAATTCGACGCGCAGAAAGCTGAGGCGGATGCCCGCCTGGCCGAAGCGCGCGAGAAGAAGCTTCAGATATCAGAGAAACAGGGTCAGCTTTCCGCTGAGGCAGCCAGCGTGGCTTCTGACATCGCGGAGACGGAGGCCCAGGCCGAACTGGAAGAGGAGGAGGCCCGTCGCGCTGAAGAGGCGGCTGCCGCTGCCGCGCGTGCGTTCGCAGCCACCATGTCCGCCCAGGGTGGCCGTGACGTGGGCAACGGCTTCTTCGCGAATCCGTGCCCGGACGCGTGGGAATCCAGCGGCTACGGCTGGCGTGAATTCGACCAGAAGTTCCACCTGGGAACGGACATGGCGGCTCCCATGGGCGCGCCCATCTATGCGGCTGAGGCCGGCACGGTCATCGGCGCGTCGGAAGACGGCGGCTACCATGGCGGTGCGGGCAACTTCGTGACCATCGCCCACGGCAATGGGCTGGTGACGAAGTACTTCCACTGCTCTGCCGTGTTCGTCGATCCAGGCGACCGCGTGGAGCGCGGCCAGAACATCGCCGCGGTGGGTTCCACCGGCAAATCCACCGGTCCGCATCTGCACTTCCAGGTGGAGGTCAACGGCGTGGCCGTCTGCCCTTACGATTATCTCTGACATCACGCGCGCCCGCTGAGGCCCAGGGCTTATAATGCGGAAACCGATGGATTGGGGCTCGCGCGCCCATGGCTCAATGGATAGAGCATCGGACTTCTAATCCGGCGGTTGCAGGTTCGAATCCTGCTGGGCGCACGAGCTCCAATCAAAGACGAAGCCGAATCATTCGAACAGCGTTCGCCGTTCATGAAAGGAACGAAGATGGATATCCGCGGTTCACTCCAGGAAGTCATGGATCAGGCCATCGCGGCTGCGGTGGCAGATGGCTCGCTCCCCCTTGACGAGGCGCCGGCCTGTGCGCTGGAACGTCCGCGCGACGAGGCGAACGGGGACTGGGCGTCCACCGTGGCCATGCGCTGCGCGAAGGCGGCCAAGATGGCTCCGCGGGATGCGGCGCAGACCATCGTTGACCACATCCCGGAGAACGCCATGATCGAATCCGTTGAGATCGCGGGTCCCGGGTTCATCAACATCCGTCTGAACGACAGTCAATTGCAGGAGGTCATCCGCGTGGTGCGCACCGAAGGGGACGCCTACGGGCGTGGCACCATCCCGGAGGGTCAGCGCAACATCAACCTGGAATACGTCTCCGCGAACCCCACCGGGCCGCTCCATGTGGGCCACGGCCGCTGGGCGGCGTTGGGGGACGCCATGGCGCGCGTCATGCGCCATGCTGGCTATGATGTCTATGAAGAGTTCTACATCAACGACCACGGCACCCAGATGGACGTGTTCGGCAACTCCGTGGGCGTGCGGTACATGCAGCTTCTGGGCCATGACGCGGAGATGCCGGAGCAGTGCTACGGCGGCAGCTACGTGGCCGACATCGCGCAGTCCATCATTGATGCCGAAGGCAACAAGTATGAATCCATGACGGACGAAGAGCGCAGGGAAGCCTTCCGTGAGATCGCCTACCAGCAGATGCTGGCGGACCAGGAGGACATCCTCAGCACGCTGGGCACCACCTTCGACCGCTGGTTCTCCGAACGCTCCCTGTACGTGGAGGATGAGGACGGCGAAAGCCCGGTCTCCCGTTCGCTCAAGGCCATGGAGGACAAGGGCTATGTCAAGGAAGACGACGGCGCCATCTGGTTCCGCTCCTCTGCATTGGGGGATGAGAAGGACCGCGTCATGATCAAGGCCAACGGCGAGATGACATACTTCATGTCCGATGTGGCGTACCACTACGACAAGAAGATGCGCGGGTTCGATCACCTGATCAACATCTGGGGCGCTGATCATCACGGTTACGTGAAGCGCTGCGAATGCATGCTGGAGGCGTGGGGCTGGCCCGGGGATCTTGAGATCGTGCTGGGGCAGTTGGTGAACCTTTTCCGTGACGGCGAGGCGGTGCGCATGTCGAAGCGCACCGGAGAGATGGTCACGCTGCGCGAACTGGTGGAGGAAGTGGGTGTGGATGCCACGCGGTATCTGATGCTCTCCCGTTCCTCTGACCAGCCCATTGATTTCGACATCGAAGCGGCAAAGAAGAAAGACGCTTCCAATCCGGTGTACTACGTGCAGTACGCGCATGCGCGCATCTGCTCCATCCTGCGCAAGGCGGCCCCTGAGGCGCTGGCGGCTGATGAGGCTGCGGGCAGGGTGGCCATAGGGGAGCTGGCGGAACAGGTGGTCCCGGAGGGCGTGGACTTGAGCCCGCTCACGCATCCCTCCGAACTGGCGCTCATGCGCAAGATCGCGGACTTCGGTGATTTCGTGGCGCTGGCAGCGCGCGACCGCGCGCCGTTCCGCATGACGCACTACGCACAGGATCTGGCCAGCCTCTTCCACGCGTTCTACACGGACTGCCGCGTGCTCACAGATGATGACAACGAACCGCGCCCGGCGGATGATCCGGTGCGCCAGGCGCGCTTGGCGCTGTGTGACGCCACGCGCATCATGCTGGCGCTGGTGTTGGGCCTGCTCGGAGTGAGCGCCCCCGAAAAGATGTAGCTCGTCGCTTGCGCTGCGCAGGCGGGATGCCTATAATTCCGCTTGCGCTTCGCGCGCGGACATGGTGGCTGTAGTTCAGTCGGCTAGAATGCCAGATTGTGGCTCTGGAGGTCGTGGGTTCAAGTCCCATCAGCCACCCCATTTCGAATGCGATCGGACGGGATGCCCCGTCCGTTTTCTTTTTTCCGCTTCCGTCTTGCAGATGTGCAAACGTTCCTCTAGAATAACTTGCGCTGCTTTTCGCAGTGCGTTTGCGCCATTAGCTTAGTTGGTAGAGCAGGGGACTCTTAATCCCAAGGTCGAAGGTTCGAGTCCTTCATGGCGCACCAGCAACCAAAGGGGTGGGCACCGCGCCCGCCCCTTTTTCACGAACGGGCCCATAGCTCAATGGTGGAGCAGAGGACTCATAATCCTTTGGCTGCAGGTTCGAATCCTGCTGGGCCCACCAACTCTTCCCAGTTCAGGATATGGAGTTTTTCGTCTGAAACTCGCGAGTCATGGGCAAAACTGTTCTGTTTGCCCATGACTTCTGGGTTCCTTGCCCATATGTCCCCGAAAGCACGGCCCAGAACATCCTCGAATTCAGCCGCGGATGGCCCGTTGTAATGCTCGTGATCCACCTTGGATTTACGGGGGAGGGTCATCAGCTTCCGCTCTCCGGGAGAGCATTGATGCTGCGGTTTATCCTTTTGAGCGTTGGATTGTCTTCAAGCCTCTCAAGCTGCTCCATCGCCATGACGTTCAGGATGATGGCGCGGTCGCCTCGCGACAGTCCCTGCTTTATGAGTTCAGCGTTCATGCTCTCCAGATTGGCAAGAACGATGAGCTGGTTCAGCGTCGCATTGTCCCTGATGTTCCCATTCTTATCCGGATTCGCGGTCTGCTATTCTTTTGCCGTCATTCCGAACAGGGCAGCATTCAACACGTCTGCCTCACTGGCGTAGACGTAGTTCCTTTTCGACTCACTAATGTCTGGCACCAGATGTTCTTTGATGGTGTCGGTGTGGAGTTTGTAGTTGATCTTCGTGAACAGTCGTTTCTCGTTCCATTCAAGAGAGAGTCTGCTGTTCTCGTCTGCTTTGAGCCTTTGGTAATCCTTGATTATGTAAAGTTTGAACTCTGGTGATATCCAAGATGCGAATTCAAAAGCTATGTCAATATGAGCATATGCCCCACCGTAGCGGCCACTCTTTGCACGGATGCCGATCGCATTGGTGGACTGTATCCACTTCTTTGGTGACATCGTGAACGCATTGCGGCCCGCCTGCTTCTCAATTCCCTCGAATTCGATGGAATTGAAATCCGGGTTATGCAAAGATTCCCAAACACCGAGAAAATCAATCGTGTCACGATTCCTCATCCAGTTGGCGATCACCGAAGACGGTTCATCGCTTTTGTAGCGTGCTATATCCGTCAGGCTGATGTAATCGTCAACAGTGCCCGTAGATGCAACGGATATCTCCATGCCCATCGCATTGATCTTCTCATTCACCTCTTTGCGGCTCAAGATCAAGCACCTCCTTCATTGCCGACTGCCAAGAAGCAGCAGGTTCTTTTGTCAGCAGGATCCGATGCCCTCGTCCCTGGTGGATCTGCGAGGTCAGTCATCATCTGGGCTCACCACCTCTTCCCTAGGTCAGGTTAGCAGAGCGTTCAGGTAGGTGCAGGCGTCGTTCGCGGCTTTGAGGGCGCAGGCGTCGCTGCGGAACTTGATGGTGATGTTCGCCCGTCCTGCCTCTTCATCAAGCCAGGTGGTGTGGCCGGCGAAGGTGGCGCGGCTGTTCGCCGGCTCGGCTGCCACTTGCAGGTCTATGATCAGATGCTCCAGCAGATGCGGCACCGAGGTGTTCGCCATGACGCTGCCGAACGCAGGCCCTTTCGGGTTCACGCACGAATGGCTGGGAAGATCCGGGAAGTCCTCTGCTGCTTGCGCTGCGATGCGCGCATCCGTCTGGCGCGCGCCTTCAGCTGCGCGCACTTGCAGGGTCAGCGTCCCGTGCGCCACGTGCACGCGTTCTATGGTGATGGCCTGGCTCATGCGGGCAGCTGCACGGTGAAGAGCGGCTTGTAGAGGGCGCCTTCAGAGGCGAGCGTGCTCTTGAAGAGCGTCGCATTCTGAGCGCACGTGGGTGCGGGGAACAGGAGGGAAGGCAGCTCGCGCTTGGGCAGCGCCGCGCGCCGGGCGATGGTGATGTGCGGCTTGAAGGGCTTCTCATCGAAGGAGATGCCTTCGCGCTCCAGCCTCTCCCGGACGCCAGCAGCCAGCTGCATGAGCGGGGAAGCGGGTTCCACGTCCACCCAAAGGGTGGCATCGTGCGGTTTGCCGAACGTGCCCAAGCCGCAAAAGCGCAGCTCAACGGGTTCCGCCTGCGCGCAGGCTGCCTCCAGCGCATCCATGGCGCGGCGGCTTTCCGCCTCGTCCACATCTCCCAGGAAAGCCAACGTCACGTGATACGTGCTCCGCGGCAGGAACCGCCCCCGCACGCACGCGCTCAGCTGCCGGGCCACGCCCGCCACTTCATCTGCTGTCCCCTCTGGCACCTCCAACGCAATGAACGCCCGCATCTCGCCCCTCCTTCCACATCTCCAAGATTACCAGCCCAAGTCACAAAGGGACGGAGGATTCGTGACCTGCATGCCGCAACCACGCTTCGTGAACGTCCCTTTTGCACATCCGGGAGGCTTCTCTTGTGTGTGATTTGGATTGCCCCTCCGTGCCCCTGAGCGGGGCGTTTCGAGGTTTCCGATGGCGGGCGTTGTGCTTTATGAATGGCGTTCTGCGCCCCCGCCAGCGCGCCGTGTGGTTTCATATCTCCTCGCGTGTTCAAGAAGCGAAAACGAAGGAGAAGCGATGGCGATCAAGGACATCCCGAACGACCAGAAGTACTACGATCCTGAGATCGAGTGCATGTCGCGCCCGGAGCTGGAACAGATGCAGCTCGAGCGCCTGCAGGAGATGGTCCGCTACGCCTACGACAACACGGTGTGGTACAAGCGCTCCTTCGATGAAGCCGGCGTGAAGCCTGAAGACATCAAGACGCTCAAAGACATCGAACGCTTCCCGTTCGTGGACAAGAAGACCGAACGGGAGACGCAGCACGTGGGCAGCTTCTTCGGTGAGATGTGCTCCGTGCCCGAAGAGGATGTCGTCTTCATGGCCACCTCATCCGGATCCACTGGCGTCCCCACCGTGAGCCCCTTCACGCAGGAGGATTTCGATCTGTGGCAGGACACGGAGGCGCGCCTGTTTTGGCAGGCGGGCATGCGCCCCTCTGACCGCTACGTGCACGGGCTGAACTTCGCCCTGTACGTGGGCGGCCCGGACGTCATCGGCGCGCAACGGCTGGGCGCGCTGGCCATCTGGGTGGGAGCGGTGCCTTCCGACCGGCTGATCTTCGTGCTGAAGCAGTATCAGCCCACCATCATCTGGACGTCTCCTTCCTACGCCTGGACGCTGGGGGAGAAGATCAAGGAGAAGGGCCTGGACCCGCGGACCGATTTCTCCATCCACACCATCATCGTGGCGGGCGAGCCGGGCGGATCCATCACGTCCACCCGCGAGGCCATCGAGAACCTGTGGGATGCGAAGGTGGTGGATTTCTTCGGCCTGTCAGACATCTACGGGGCTTGTGCAGCCATGTGCGAGGCCAAGGACGGCCTGCACATCGTGGAGGACCAGATCCTGGTGGAGACGGTGGATCCGGAGACGGGTGAGGTGCTGGAGCCCGGCACGCAGGGGGAGCTGGTCTACACCACCCTCTGCAAGAAGGCGCGCCCGATGATCCGCTTCCGCACGGGGGACATCGGCTACGTGTCCAACGAGAAGTGCTCCTGCGGCCGCACGCTGGCGCGCATCCACATCACCGGTCGCAAGGACGAGATGTTCATCGTGGGCGCGGTGAACGTGTTCCCCACGGACATCGAATACGTGGTGCGCGCGGAACAGGGCCTCACGGGCGAATACTCCATCCGCGTCTACGACGAGAACTTCACCACCCGCTATGAGGTGTCCGTGGAGCGCGCGCAAGGCTCTGACGAACCGTTCGATGCCGTGGCGAAGCGCGTGGAAGGCGCGCTCAAGGCGCATACGGGCGTCCGTCCGGCGAACGTGGTGGTGTATGACGCGGGCAAGCTGGGCACGTCGTCCGAACACAAGGCGTCCCGTTTCGTGGACGAGCGCACGCGCCCGTAGACGCCTCAAGACCAGTTGCCGCAGGGCGGGGTGCGCATCCTCGCCGCTTTCAAGGAAAAGGAGCATCTCATGAAAGACATCGATTTCGCCGTTTCCGGCCAGCACTACCTCTTCGACGTGCAGTCCTTCGCGCACACCATCCTGGCAGAAGGCGGGGAGCGCTTCCGTTATGCGCTTCTGGACCGCACCACGCAAGGCGTGATGGATGATGTGGCGAATGGCACCTCTGAGCTGGGCGTGGTGGTGGTCACCTCCGCCAAGGAGCCGGTGCTCACGGCTGCCTTCGCAGACGCAGGCCTCACGTTCACCGAACTGGCCGCTTCGGCCCCGCGCGTGGCGCTGCCGGCAAGCCACCCTCTGGTGCATGCGAAGAGCCTGGAGTTGGAGCAGCTGGCGGACTACCCTTACGTCTATTTCGCGCAAGATCCGGATGCGCCGGCCGCGTTCTACGAGGAGGCGCTCTCTGACGTGCCGCGCGCGAAGAGCATCGCCTGCACGGACCGTGCGTCATTGACGGAGCTCATCATGGCCATCAACGGCTACACCGTGACGAGCGGCATTCTGGTGGGCATCACGGATGGTTCGGCGCTCACCACCATCCCGCTGGAAACGGGTGTGGTGCTGCGCTTGGGCTACCTTGCGCGCGCGGGAGCTGGCCTGACCCCGATGGCGGAGCGGTTCGTGGCGCACCTGAAGCGCAGCCTGGACTACTATGCCAACAGATAGCCTGCTTTGATCAAAGCCAGCGGTTCTGTGCGGAAGGTCTGATGTGCGAAAGGGACGTTCCAAATTGCACAGAGGCAAAGAACATGCGCACGGAAGGATCATTCCTCTGTGCAATTTGGGACGTCCCTTTCGCACATCGGGCTCGTTGAGATCGGGAGGGGAAAATGGAGGTCATCTGGCATGCGCGCGGTGGTCAAGGCGCGTTCACGGCAGCCCGGGCGTTGGGGGCTGCCGCTGCGCTCTCTGGAGGTCTGCACGCGCTGGCGTTCCCTACGTTCGGCCCTGAGCGGCGCGGCGCTCCCATGCGCGCCTACACGAAGATAGCGGCATCTCCCATCGGGGACCGCAGCGCCCTTCGCCAAGCGGACGTGGTGGCGTATCTGGATGAGACGCTCTTCGATGACGGGTGGGAAGCGGAGCTCAAGCCGGGCGGCATCGTGTTGCTGAATGCGCCGCACCCGGCGGCCGATCCGCGCATCGTCTGCGTGGATGCGGATGCCATCTCTGCTGAGGTGTTGGGACGGCCCATTCCGAACACGGTGCTTCTGGGTGCCATCGCAGCGCTGAGTGACGTTGTGACGCTGGAAGACGTGCATGAGGGCATCAAGGCCACCATGTCTGTGCGCTTGCAGGAGGCGAACCTGCGCATTGCGGATGCGGCCTTCAAGGCAGTGGGGGGCGGCGGATCCGCAAGGGCGTCGCAGGAGCTGGATGCCCGGGTTGCCGCGGGCGCGCGTCCGGTCACGGTGCACGATGCCAGCGAAGCGGCGCGCCAGAACGTCACGCGCACCCCGTATCTCCGTGAGACCTTCGCTCTACCGGAAGATTTTGCGCGTTCCACCTGTTTCACAGGCGGTCACTTGGTGTCGGAGAACGCCGGCTGGCGGAGCGTCCGCCCCGTGTTGGATGAGACGGTCTGCACGCTCTGCTTGCAGTGCTATCTGCTCTGTCCGGACGGCACCATCTTCAAGGTGCGTGACGAAGAAGGGAATGTGGAACGCGTGGCGGTGGACTTCGCATTCTGCAAAGGCTGCGGCGTCTGCGCGAAGGCGTGCCCCGCAGGCTGCATCCGCATGGTCCCTGAACGGAAGGAGGCGCGCGCATGAAGCGGTTCCTGTCCGGCAACGAGGCGCTGGCTGAAGGGGTGCGCCTGGCGCGTCCGCAGGTGATCAGCGCGTATCCCATCACGCCGCAGACCACGGTGGTGGAGCGGCTGGCGGAGATGGTGGAAGAGGGCAGCCTGGAGGCGGAGTACCTGCATGTGGAAAGCGAACATACCGCGCTGGCGGCGGCCATCGGCGCCGCGGCCACGGGAGCGCGCACGTTCACGGCCACGTCTTCGCAAGGGCTCCTGTACATGGCTGAATGCCTCACCTACGCTTCCGGCGGCCGTTTCCCCATCGTGATGGCGAACGCGAATCGCGCGCTTGCGCTGCCGTGGAACATCTACGGGGACCAGCGGGATTCGCTCTCGCTCTTGGACCATGGGTGGATCCAGGTGTATGCGCAGGACAACCAGGAGGCGCTGGACTTGGCGCTCATGGCCTATGCGGTGGCCGAAGACGAACGGGTGGCGTTGCCGGTCATGGTCTGCGTGGACGGCTTCGCGCTCACGCACACCTACGAATCCGTGGACGCGCCTGAACAGGATGCGGCCGATGCGTTCCTGCCGCCGTACCGGACGGACAACCGTTTCAACTTCGAAGAGCCCGTGAGCATCGGCTATTCGGCCGGGCCGGAGCACAACCGCTTCTACGCGTACCACCATCACCAGGACATGCGGGCGGCGGAGGCGGTGGTGCCGGAAGTGGAGGCGCGGTTCGCAGCGTGCATGGGCCGCAGGTATCCGGGCATGGTGGAGAAATACCGCACGGAAGATGCCGAGGTCGTGATGGTGGCGCTGGGGTCTGCGGCAGGGCTCGTGCGCACGGTGGTGGATGCGTTGCGCGAAAGGGGCGTTGCCGCCGGCATGCTGCGCATCCGGTATCTGCGGCCGTTCCCGGCAGCGCGCATCGCCTCTGCGTTGGCGGGCGCGCGGGCGGTGGGCGTCCTTGAGAAGGACATCTCGTTCGGCGCTACGGGCACCGTCTATGCGAATGTGATGCAAGCGCTGGCGTCGGCGGGCGTGGCGGTGCCCACGCTTGACTTCGTGGGAGGCCTGGGAGGCGATGACCTTTCGCGCGCTCAGGTGGAAGGCGCCTTCGATGACCTGCTGCGCCTGGCGGAAGAGCCGGTGGCGTTCGCGGCCGATCCGGTCGTGTTCTTAGGGATCAGCGGCGCGGAAGGAGGGGCTGCATGAGCGTGAACGCGCGCACCATGACGGATGAGGAATTCTTCTACGGACACAAGGCGTGCCCGGGTTGCGGCGGCGCGTTGGCGGTTCGCCAGGCGCTCAAGGTGCTGGGGCCTTACGCCGTGGCGGCGCTGCCGGCCGGCTGCATGAGTGCCACTGGCTTCAACTTCCCTCAGATGGCCTTCGGCGTGAACGCCATGATCACGCCTTTCGCGGCCACGGCGGCCGTGCTCTCAGGCATAGAGGCGGGGCTGCGCGCACAGGGTGGGAAGCCGGATGGGTGCACCGTCGTGGGCTTCGCGGGCGACGGCGGCACGGCGGACATCGGCTTGCAAGCGCTCTCCGGCGCCATCGACCGCAACGATGACATCCTGTATGTCTGTTACGACAACGAAGCGTACATGAACACCGGCATCCAGAAGTCCGGCCTCACGCCCTTCGGGGCCGCTACCACCACCACGCCGGCCGGCGCGCACGAGCACGGGTGTCTCACGCAAAAGAAGGCGCTCTTCGACATCGTCTGCGCCCACGGCATCCCGTACGCGGCCACGGCCAGCATCGGGCACATGCCGGATTTCCTGCGGAAGATGGAACGCGCGCGGGGCATTCCTGGCACACGCTTTATCCATGTGCTGGCACCGTGCCCGGTGGGGTGGGGGTTCCCGGCACAGGACCTGGTGGACGTGGCGCGCAAGGCGGTTGACACGGGGCTCTGGTACCTGGCTGAATACGAGGGACCTGCGGTGAGCGGCGTGCCCGGCGGTGCGTTCAAGCTGAACCGCGCGCCGAAGTCCTTCGCGCTGGTGGAGCCGTACCTGGCGTGCCAGCGGCGGTTCGCGGGGCTTGACGCGGCGGATGTGGCAGCCATCGAAGCGGCGCGGGATGAGCGCTGGGAGCTGATGCGTTCGCGTTGGATAGCGAACGGAGAGGGAGGCGCGTGATGCGCCCTGATGCAGCGCCGGTGATCCCGTTGGTGGGGAGCCCTGACGAGGCGGGGGCGTTCAGGCGCCTCATGACGTACCACGAATGCGCCATCATGGAAGTGGAGACGAAGCTCAAGGTCTTCGACGCTGAATTCGGTTTGCAGCACGACCGCAATCCCATCGAATCCATCCGTTCGCGCCTGAAGAGCGTGGAGAGCATGGTGGAGAAGCTGGAGCGCGAGAAGCGCCCGGTCAGGGTGGAGGTGCAGATGCGTTCCATCGCCATGAACTTCTGGGCGTCTTTGGACCATCAGCTCCAGTACAAGAAGGCGCTCACGGCGAAGGAAGAGGCTGCGGTGGCCGATGAGCTGCGCGCCCTCTCTGATGCGGCAGCTGAACTGGATGCGCGCATGCAGCGCCTGTGCCAATACCTGTTCGAGGAATGAGAAAGCCCCGCGGCGTGCGGGGCTTCAGCAGGCTTTGGAGCGGGTGACGAGAATCGAACTCGCGTGGCGAGCTTGGAAGGCCCTTGCCATCCCTGACCGCAAGCTCGTTCAAAAATACCGTCTGACCTCGCTTCATTTAGTAAACATAGTGCTTACCTGCTGTCATTTTATCAAACGTACTGGAAGAAATACTGGAAAAACACGGAGTTTTTCAAATGAGCTCCTGATGCAAGAAAGCCGTCTGCAGGACGGCTTCCACGATGTTTCTTTGGAGCGGGTGACGGGAATCGAACCCGCGCTGCGAGCTTGGAAGGCTCGAATTCTACCATTGAATTACACCCGCGATGTAAAGTGGATTATAACTGAATCAAAGCGTAAATGAGAATAGGCCAGACGAATAATCCACTAAGCGGCTTTGCCGAACCCTCGTAGGAAACTCATGTATCGCGTACCGAGCCCAACTCCTGTCATTGGTACATAACCGGCATAGAGATCAAGAGTGTAAGCGGAGCTCTTATGCCCGAGAAGAACAGAGACCGTCTTGATGTTCTCACCGTTAGCAAGGTTCAGGGTGGCAAAGGTGTGACGCAAGGCGTAAGGACGTACATTCTCGAAGCCAGCCTTGCAGCAGAAGTCCTCCCAATACACGAGGAATGTTCTGTATGTGTAGGGAGTGTCAAGCGGCCCCATGAGCGGCGTGTTCATAGTGAACTTCAATCCTGCTTCCGCAAGAAGAGCCTTCTTCATCGCTATCCACTGTTTTGCCATCTCGGCTGTGTAGGCGTCGATGGGAACAGAGCGGCGCGAAGAATCTGACTTCGGGTAGTCAACGATCTTTGTCCCTCTGTCTTTCACGACGCTCGTGATCTTAACGACGGTTTCATCTTCGTCGAAGATGAAATTGCCGGGTCTGATCGCCTGCATCTCCTCGGGGCGCATGCCGGTATTGAGAAGCAGCAGGAGAGCCAGTTTCAAGAACCCGATCGGAAGCCTTTCAATGGCCTCAAGGAAGCGGGCGGCCCCGTCAGGCATGAGAGGGTCAATGAGGGGTTTGCTCTTTTTGAAGAGACGGGTCAGAAACTTCGCCTTTGCCACATTCTTGGCTATGTCTTCTTTCTCTACGGCGTAGTTAAGGACTTCTCGCAAGAACTTGAGAATCTTCGATTGAAGGTCAGGTCCGGCGACTCTAATCGGTGCCAATGGCTTCATCCTCTTGTGATGCTTCTTGCACCAGTCTGCTTGCTTTCGATTCTCCTCCCGAGCTGCCCTTTTCTCTTCCGCCCACTTGCGTGAAAGGTCTGGAACCGCCAAAAGGCACGCTTCCACATCCCGCGAAGTGAGGTCGCACAGTGGGATATGGCCCATAGCTGCATTGATGTAGCGGGCGTAGTTGTTCTCGTTTCTGATGGTCTCTTTGCCCACTGCACCATTACTGCGGATGTCAATGTAGCGATAGACGTATTCGCCGATTGGCGTGCGGCATAACTCATCATTTTGGTCGTCGCTCTCGGCGGTCTTACAGCCGCGTACTTCCAGCCTGCTCTCAAGTTCGGAGTTCTTCTCTTCCTCGAAGGACTTGACTTGCGATTTGAGGTCTTCCTTCTTGTTGAGCGCGAAGACGACGCGCGTGAGCTTTTTCTTGCCATCGAAATAGACCTGGTACTCAACGGGTACGCGAATGGTTAACTCGTAGGCCGTGGTGCGCGAGTCCTTGCGCCTGCGGCGCGGGAGCCCCTTCCTCTTGCGGGCCTCGTCGATGTCATAGGGCTTGTCGCAGCGGAGCTTCTTCATTTGCATCGCCTTCCTTCTCGCGGCGATCCTTGTAGAGGTAGTTGAGCAGCCCCAGCTTCGGCACGAGCCAGCGGATGCCGATGCGGCACCCCTGCATCTCCCCGCGGCCGAGGAGCTTGCGTATCTCCTGGCTCGTGGTGCCGGTGAAGGCGGCCACATGGTCGGGCGTCATCATGTAGGGGTAGTCCTCCAGCATGAAAAGGTACAGCCCGTCCGGGTCGGCCGCCGCAAGGCGCGCTTCGTCTATCTCCATCTCGCCATAGGTTTCCTTCATAGTCGCCTCCTCTCGAATGTGAGGCGGCCAGCGTCGCTGACCGCGATGATGGGGTGTTTGGATAAATGCCACAACGATGCGAACGCCCCAAGCGCATGCTTGCGCAGAGCGCGCAGTTGTGGCGCAGCTCGAAATGAGCGCTCGATGCAGTTATCAAGGTCCGGTAGAGCCCCGTGCGTTTCTTCTGTTGCTGGTAACGATATGAAGCACCCTGGATAACTTATCTTCCTGCTGTAAAGAATTGAGTCGATTGGTCTCATTACGGGAACAGCGGTTCCCAATACGAGCGC
This sequence comes from uncultured Eggerthellaceae bacterium, assembly GCA_947650915.1. GTDB lineage: Bacteria > Actinomycetota > Coriobacteriia > Coriobacteriales > Eggerthellaceae > MGBC163016. The sequence goes on from CANSWY010000004.1 coordinate 53,318, forward strand.
CACTGGAGAGACGACGCCTCCTAGAGAGGCACGCGATCACTCTCTTGCAACGCTGCCCGCTGCGGAAAACTGGAAAGGGCGCTTCCGATACCTGGGCGTCTTGGCTTTGCCGTATTCGGTGCGTAAGGGCTTTCAGCCTTAACGATCGTTCAGAAAGCCTTGGCTAAACCTTATCTTTCCCCATCCTGATTCTTATATTTGGCCCGCTCAGCGCCGTTAAGACGATTCCCCTTTCTATCCTAGGCCTACGGTCGAGACCCTTGGTGAGCTCAGATGCAAGGGGACTAGCAAGGATGTGACTAAACTTGGCAGCAAGAAGATATGCGACGGCGTACGGTAGAGGGCGGACGAAGTATCGCGCTGGCCGCTCCCGCAGGAGCGCGGCGAAGCTGTGCGCCATCGTTCTTCTGCTCGGTGCATTGCTCTCGGCTGTTTCCGGCGTGCTCCTCTCTGCCTCCAGCGCCAACACCATCCCTCTGGCATCGCAAGCGTTCGACGCAAGAGAGGCGTGGGACAGCGCCGGCGGCCCCTATTGCTCAGGCCAGGGAGATAGCCCCCCGAAAACCGTTGAAGCGAAGGAAGTGTTTCTGGTTGATGCGGAGTCGGGTCGTACAGTTTTCGAGAGAGACAGCGACAAGAAGATTGCCCCTGCGAGTACAGCAAAAATGGCGACGGCATTGACGGTCATCGACCTTTTGCCCCTCGACAAAGAAGTTGAGGTGGGAAAGGAGATTGGCCTTATCAACGAGGAGTCGTCGCGGGCATGGCTGGAAAGAGGGGATGTTCTCACGGTTCGCCAGCTTCTTATCGCGCTCATGCTTCCTTCGGGAAACGACGCCGCTTACACTCTCGCCGTCCATGCGGGCAGAGCCGCGGCGGGCAACAACGATCTGCCTATGCAAGATGCAATACGGGAGTTCATGGGATGCGTGAATGCGAAGGCGATCGCGCTGGGCGCGGAAAGCTCGCACTTCGTTGTTCCTGACGGCTTCGACGCCGAAGGACAGTACACCACTGCCGTCGATTTGGCAATTTTGGCAAAGGCGTGCCTCGAAGATCCGACTCTGGCCGAAATCGTCAGCACGCCCGTCTCTCACGAACAATGGCCCAGCGGGGAGGAGGCGACTTTTCGCAGCACCAATCAGCTCATTGACCCGGACAGTCCGTATTACTTCCCGGGTGCTATGGGGATAAAGACGGGGAGCACAACGCTCGCAGGGGCATGCCTCGTGTCCGCCGCTGAAATCGAAGGGCGTATTTACATAGGCGTGGTTATGGGTTCGAGCGATGAGTCGAGATTCCAGGACGCCATCAACTTGTACGAATCCATTCCTGGCTAGCACGAAAGGAAACCTATGAAAACGCGTAGCGGTCTTGTTATGTATGGCGGCCTACCCGATGAAGCCGAGGCGTTCGAGCGAGCCTTCAGCAATGAGCGTCTGCCCATTCGCTTCGTAGAAGACGAGTTCGCGCCGGACTTGGCATGTTTCGCGAAAGACTTTGCGATTGTGAGCGTGAGCCATAGGGCCAATATCGGAAAGATGGAGCTCTCGGCGCTCAAGGCGGCTGGCGTGGAATGCGTCATCACGCGAAGCGTAGGTACGGATCATATCGACATCCAGGAAGCGCGCCGGCTGAATATGTCCATCAAGACCTCCCCCTACTCTCCTGGCAGCGTCGCAGACTTCACTCTCATGCTGATGCTCATGGTCCTCCGGGGAGTTAAAGCGGGATTCCGCAACGCTCGCGAGGCCTCGCAGGGGTCAGCTGTGTGCGGCAAGGAGCTCGGCGATATGACTGTCGGCGTGATTGGCCCAGGCCGAATAGGAAATGCCGTTTTGAAAAGACTCGAAGGCTTTGGCTGCTCTGTTCTGATATGCGGTCGCGAGCAATCCAGCACCTCCGTTTCGCTCGAAGAATTGCTCGCTTCAAGTGATGTGGTCACGCTTCATGTTCCCCTCACGGCAGAGACCCATCACCTGATCGGTCGCAAGGAGATGGACGCGATGAAGCCCGGAGCGGTTCTCGTCAACACGGGGCGCGGCGCGCTCGTAGAAGCGGAGGCGCTCGTGGACGCGCTAAAGGAAAGACGGCTCGGAGGGGCTGCCCTTGATGTGGTGGAAGGAGAAAACGACGACCCGTCCCGGAACAGGGAGATGCTGAGGCATTTGGAGACATTGCGTGCGATGCCCAATGTCGTGATCACTCCTCATGTCGCCTACTTCACGGATCACGCAATGGAGGATATGGCGAGAAGCGCCTTAAGGGAATGTCGAGAGCATGAGAAAGAAGGAGGAAGCGATGAGCAAGCTCAGGGTTTTGGTCCTATTCGGAGGGTGCTCTGATGAGCACGATGTGTCGGTCAAGTCTGCAATGAACGTGGCAAAGAGCATCGATACGGAGAAATACGAGCCGTTCTATGTTGGGATAACGAGAGACGGGGCGTGGAAGCTTTGCGAGCGGCCTTGCTTAGGTTGGGAGGAGCAGCGCTTGAGGGCTGTGGCCCTCTCGCCGGACAAGCATACACGCGGCTTGCTGATTGCCGACAGGCGACAGTGCATCATCCAAAACATAGATGTCGCGTTTCCTGTCATGCACGGCAGATACGGCGAGGACGGCGCCATTCAGGGCTTGTTCGAACTGGCCGGGATTCCCTATGTCGGTTGCGGCATCGCCTCATCAGCGATCTGCCTGGATAAGGCCCTTACCTATGCAGTTGCTTCGGAAGCGGGAGTTGCGGTGCCGGAGCATGTGATCTGTGCTGCCGAAAACCCCTCTGACGCGGCTCCAATGGACTTGCCCGTATTCGTCAAGCCGGCACGATCGGGATCATCTTTCGGGGTAAGCAAGGTCGAGCAGGGTGGCGACTTCCGAAAAGCCGTAGAAGCTGCCGCGGCCTTCGACGAAAAAGTTCTCGTGGAAAGAGAAGTTCGCGGAAGTGAGGTTGGCTGCGCAGTGTTGGGCACAGGCTCCGATCTGGTCGTGGGAGAGCTCGATCAGATAGTTCTCAGCCACGGGTTCTTTCGCATCCATCAAGAGAGCGATCCCGAGAGCGGGTCTGAAAACTCGGAGATCAGAGTTCCCGCAGAAATTGCACCGGAGCACCATGACCGCGTTATAGAGGTCGCAACAAGCACGTTTCGTGCGCTCGGCTGCCAGGGTTTGGCGCGTGTGGACATGTTTCTCTGCGATGACGGGCGCGTTGTTCTTAACGAGGTAAACACCATGCCCGGCCTCACGTCATACAGTCGCTATCCGCGCATGATGGAGGCGGCAGGCGTGTCGCTAACCAATCTAATCGATTGCCTCATCAATTTGGCGCTAAAACGGGGTGCGTAAGCATGAATCGCGACTTCGTGTATATAGACGAATGTGTTTCTGGAATCCGGTGGGATGCGAAATATGCTACTTGGGATAACTTCATCGGGTGTCCCGTGGATGGCTACGACGTTAATCGTATTGTGGGAACGCGCCAGCTTGCGGAAGGTTTGCGCCGGGCCCAAAGAGTTGCTGGAGAGCTCGGTTTTGGCCTGCTTCTCTGGGATGGGTATAGACCGCAGATTGCCGTTGACTGCTTTCTCCGATGGGCGTCTAGTCCTGAAGACGGGCTGACGAAAGACAAGCATTATCCGAACATTGAGAAGGCCGAGATCGTGGAGCAGGGCTACGTGGCGAGACGTTCGGGGCATAGTAGGGGCGGAACAATCGATCTCACTCTGTTCAGTCTTGAGACCGGCATGCTGGTGGATATGGGGGGCCGCTTCGACTATATGGACGTAAGCTCACATCATGGCGCTGCTGGAATCACTGCGGCTGAATCCAGAAACCGTGACGACCTTAGGCTGATCATGGAGAGGAGCGGCTTTTTGCCGTATGAGCTCGAATGGTGGCACTATACCTTGCTGGATGAGCCCTATCCTGACACTTATTTCGACTTTCGTATTGCGTGAGCTCGCAAGCGTTACTCGTTGATGGGCAGCTCAACGACGAAGGAGGTCGTGCCATGCTCGCTTACCGCGCTGATGGCGCCTTTGTGGGCAAGCACGATCTCCTTCGCAATTGCGAGGCCAAGACCAGCGCCGCCCGCTTTTGTGTTTCGAGCATCGTCATCCCGATAGAATTTCTCGAATACCCTTTCGATGTTCTCCGTTGAGATTTCGCTGCCCTGATTCGTTATGGTGATTACCCAATGCTCTTGGGTGCTGCGAGCAGCTATTGTGAGCTTTGTGCCGCTCGCTGCGTATGCCAAAGCATTCTTGAGGATGTTGCCTAGGGCCCGAGCGAGCTTTTCTCCGTCAACGCAGAACTTGCCTTCTTCTGGAGCCGTGACGACAATTTGGATGTTGCTCTCCTTGGCTTGAGGGTAAAACTCATCGGCAAGCTGTTGGAGGAGGAACATAACGCCGACCTGCGACCGCTCAATAGAGATCGATTGTGCATTGAACCGGGTGATGTCGAAAAACTCATCGACCAAAAGCTGAAGGCTGTCTGCCTTTTGGGAGGCCAGGTAGACGAACCGCTGCAAATCCTTCGGCATGCGCTCGTCCCCGTTCACCATGGACAGAAACCCGATAACCGAGGTAAGAGGCGTGCGTATGTCGTGCGCTAAATAGGCTACGAGCTCGTTATTTCGTTTCTGCGCAGCTTCCGCAGCTCGTTCGCTTGCCGCCGATTCTTCTCGTATGTGGTTGAGCTCGTCTTGCGCAATCGAGAGGTCTTTCGTGAGCTTGATCGGCTTGAGTTTGTCGGTTATCAGGCTGACAACCGCCGAAGACAGCTCATCAAAGTAGCCCAGCGCTCGCCTCACTTCCATAAGGGAAATCGCTAGGCATCCGAGCAGATACAAGAGGATCGCACAAGGAATCTTGAGCGTCCTTGCGGTGTTGTAAAAAGTCGTGTTGCGGAGGATGAAAGGGTGAAAAGGAGCCCCTTCCTCGGTGCTCAGTTGCTCCCATTTCCAATCTCCGCCCCTATCTTCGATGGCCTGCGCCTCCCTGGTCGCCATGGAGTAGGCCAAATACATCGGCGTAAGCTCTATTACGGTTGTCTCGTAAGCGTTTGAGCCAAACCCCATCGAACTCAAGCGAACTTCACCTATAAGGTTGTTGGGGTATTGGTCGTGGGCAGGGTATTCCAGATCCGCGTCTCTTTCCCGTTGGGGATCATCCGCCTGAATACCGGCTTCGCTCAGCGGCTCTTGATACTCTGGCGCGACCCACAGAAGTGTGTGGCGCGTTCCGTTGTCGGTATACGATTCGAGCAGGTCAATCAGGAGCTCTTCGGTCGAATACTCCTCTAGATAATTTGCAGGATCGATATACACGTCGTCACTGGTGGTTTCAAATATCCAATCCGCGATCTTGGGGACGACCGTGATGTTCAAAATCACCATTGCTGAGCAGAACGCAGCTGTGTACACCAGCAGCGCTAATAGAAAATGCACGGTATACCGCCGCCTGAGCGCTCGGGACTGAGCGCTTTTGTTAGGCTTCATGGGGATTCGCTTCGCTTGAAGGCGTTTCCTGATGAGGCGTGGCAGAAACGATCAGCTTATAGCCAACGCCCCATACGGTTTTGATGTACTCACGCGACGAGTCGATCTCGGATAGCTTTTCTCTCAGATGGCGAATGTGCACCATTACAGAGTTGGCCCCTGAAGAGTCGTACTTCTCCTTCCAAACGCTCTCAAAGATCTCTTCGCCCGAAATAGGCTCGCCCGCCCGTCTTACGAGAAGCTCAAGGACGCCAAACTCCTTCGGTGTCAGCGTTAGCTGCTCTCCGAGAAGGAACGCCTCATGGCCCCTTCGATTGATTTCGATGTCTGACTTGCGACAGCGCGCTCTGGGCGTTCCGGAGCTGTAGTCAACTCTCCGGAGGTGCGCTTTTACGCGCGCTACGAGTTCACGGGGCTTGAAGGGCTTGGTGATGTAGTCATCGGCGCCGAGCGTAAGACCGGCCACTTGATCGGTTTCGCCGTCCTTCGCTGAAAGGAACAGGATTGGGGCGGTGGTGATCATCCTCATCTTCGAGCAGAGCTCGAAGCCGTTCATCTCTGGCATCATGAGGTCAACGATGGCGAGGTCGAACCCTTCTTGCGAACATGCCAGAAGCGCTTCGAGAGGCTTCGTAAACGGAAGCACCTGGAACCCTTCGGAGGAGAGGAGCGATGTCAGCAACTCGACGATTGCCTTCTCATCATCCACCACAAGGATTCGCGCGTCTGTGCCATCTGCGTCTTTCAAGATGGAAATCCCTCTCTGCTCAGCTTGGATACATTCTAATATCTATTGTTTTTGCTCATGCTCCAACAGAGGGTAAGTAAGAAAAACATAAGGTCTTGCAAATGCAAATGAAAGGAAATGTCAAGAGACAGAAAACCCGTGGCAGTTCTAGCATCGAAAATAGCGTGATTCTCTTCGAGGTAGACGCGAGGCATTCGAACGGGTCGTGTCTTCGCGCGGTCGAGAGGGGACGCTTGCGGCAAAGCCATGGAATGGCTCTTCTAGAGTCCTAATTTAGGAACGCATCGACCTGTTTTAGGACAACAGGGTTTCTGGAAATGGGTTCCTCGCTTAGCCTCACAAACAGTACGAAAGTCAGGCAATGCGAGCATGTAGCAAACGGCAGGCGAAACTAGAGGATGAACCACGCAAAACTAGTTGCAATACGAATGGAGGCGGTGCGAGAAGCATGCGGCATCAGCGTCGCAGAACTCGCACGGCGATCCTCCATCGATCGAAAGCGACTGTGGTACATCCTCGACGGGCAGCGTCAGATGAGGGCAGATGAGTTCATACGGCTTTGCGTTGCCATGAATGTGGACATGGGGTTCTTCCTCACCAGCGAAATGAGGGAAGAGCTCTCCTACCGCCGCAAGAAAGTTATCGAAGACTACGGGAGTGGACTTTGCGGTCTGCTTCCTCAATCTAGAAGAGGGGAAGAGCTCTGCACCCGCTAAGCGCATACAAGGGGACGACCTATCGTGATGCTGCGTATCAGAGCGCGGCTTCGCCGTGCATTGCCTCCAACCCCTCCCTCGCGCCATCGCCATCCCCACAGCTGATCGGAAGCAACCACTTGATTCGATAGCCGTGCGGGAAGTCCCTTCCCGCATTCGGGAAGGAAGGCCCAGGACATGGCGAGCGACTACGGCGACGAGGCCGGGAGCAAGATGATCGACGACTTCATGCGCTTCGGCGAGCGCATGGGGGAGCGGGCGATGTACACCCGGGCGGCGCAGATGCAGAGGGCGTTCCAGAACGCCACCCGCTCCGCGCAGGAACTGACCGGCGATCGTGCGCCCGAGGGCGATGCGCCCGAATGGGCAAAGCTCGACATGCAGGAGTTCCAGGGAATAGGAGACTACGACGGAATCAAGGGGATCATCGAGGACAAGCTCGCTGCGCACAGCGTTAGTTCGGCTTGGTTCCCCGACCCGGAGACCGGCAAGGAATACCTCCTGTTCCGCATCGCGGACGCGAAGGAAGTGTGGCAGTCGTTCGACGAGCTCTCGCGCGAGACCGACGATGCCTGCGCCAAGGCTGCTGAGAAGATCAGAGAGCAGCACGAGAAGGACCCCTCCCGCGGCCGCGACGACCGCACGCTCGACGAGCGAGCCGAGGATGCGCGAGAGGCATCGGCGGCCCTTGAGGCCGAGAGGTCCACCACCAAGGCGCTCTCGAAGGAGCCCCGCTTCCAGGAGATGCGGGCGAAGTGACAGCGGCGGGCATCATCTGGGCGGCGGCCCTCTCGGCCATATCCTTCCTCGCTGCGAACGCATACACCGCCTGCCTGCTGTCGCTTCCCGGCAGCCCCATCTCCAACCTAACCGCAGCGTTTTCTCATCTTCCCTCCTATCTCATAGGCCACGGCCCCCTCTCGCTCGAGGCTGCCGCGCTCGCGACGGGGCTTGTGGCCGCCTGCTCGGTCTGGTGCGCTTGGGCGTGGTCCCTCACCCACGGGACCGCCCAGCGCCAAGGCGAAGAGCACGGATCAGCTCGATGGGGCACCGTGCGAGGCGGCCGTAGATTCATGAACACAGAGGATGCCTTCGACAACATCATCCTCACGGAGCACTTCGGGATGGCCATGAGCCGCCCCGACCACGACCGCAGGTACGAGCGCAACCGAAACGTGCTCGTCGTGGGCGGCTCCGGATCCGGCAAGACGCGCGGGTTCTTCGAGCCCAACGTCATGCAGATGTCGGCGAACTACCTCGTCACCGACCCCAAGGGAGAGTCGCTTCCGCGCCTGGGCCACATGCTCGACGCGGAGGGCTACAAGGTGCTCTCCTTCAACACCGTGGACTTCTCGAAGTCCCTCCACTACAACCCCATCGCGTACATCCGGGACGAGGCGGACATCCTGGAGTTCGTCACCTGCCTCATCGACAACACCACGGGCGACAAGGAGCACGCGGGCGATCCCTTCTGGGAGAACGCCGAGCGGCTGCTCTACGTGGCGCTCATCGGATACCTCGTCTACCACTGCCCGCCCGAGGACCGGTCTCTTTCGGGGCTCGTGACGCTGCTCTCGCTCGCAAAGGCCAAGGAATCCGACGAGGACTACAGAAGCCCGCTCGACCTCCTCTTCGAGGAAGTGGAGACGGGCATGCGCTACGTGAAGGCGGGCGACGCGCAAGAGGAGCCCTTCGACCCCACGCGCCGCGTATCGTACCGGCCCGACGCGGGGGCGCACCGATGGGTGCGCGTGTCCGAGCCGACCCCCGTGGACGCCGACTTCTGCCTCCTGCACTACAAGATGTTCAAGGACGCCGCGGGCAAGACCCTGAAATCGATCCTCGTGTCCTGCAACACGCGCATGGAGCCCTTCGCCATACCGCAGGTGCGCGAGCTGGTGAGCTGCGACGAGATGGAGCTGGACCGCCTCGGCGACGAGGGCGAGCGCCGCGCCATCTTCGCCGTCATGTCGGACACCTCATCGCTCTACTCGTTCCTCTTCGCCATCATGATGTGGCAGACCATGAACATACTCTGCAAGCGCGCCATCAAGCGCTACGGCGGGGCGCTGCCTGTGCCCGTGGTGATGCTCATGGACGAGTTCGCCAACATCGGCCGCCTGCCCGACGTGGAGAAGATGGTGGCAGTGGTGCGGAGCCGCAACATCTCGATGGCCTTCGGGCTCCAATCCCTCTCCCAGCTGAAGTCCGCCTACAAGGACGACGCGGCCACGATCATCGACTGCTGCGACACGACGCTGTTCCTGGGCGGCAAGTCCACCGACACGGTGAAGGAGATAGCCGAGTCGATCGGCAAGGAGACCGTCGCCACGATCACTTGGAACGAGAGCCGGGGGCAGTCCGCCTCATCGACGCGCAACTGGAACACCATCGAGCGCGACCTCATGCAGCCCGCCGAGGTGGCGAAGCTGCCGCGCGATACGGCCATCGTGCTCATAGCGGGCACGGACCCCCTCAAGGACAAGAAGTACGACATCACCGCCCACCCCAGGTGGCACTCGGTCTACCCGGGGCACGAGGGCGCGGCGTTCGACCGCCCCTTCGACTTCGCGGAGTACGCAGAAAGGAGGACGCAGGAGAGGTAATGGTGCGGCGACCGCACCCTACGGTGCCGAGGTTCGCCCTCCGGGCTTCCCAACCCGAAGCGCGTTGGCCGCCGCGATGCAAAGGAGACGGGGTGCGACCCGTCCCCGGCAAAGATTCTAAACGATAGCGCGGCCCTTCCCAGGGTCTGCTCCCGGCCGCGCGGCAAGATGCAAAGGAGAAACAGACCCCATGTTAGCGAACATCATCAACCTCGTCTCGGGATGCGTGACGTTCCTTGGCGGCTTCCTCGTCGTCTGGGGCGCGGTGTCGCTGGGCCTCGCCATCCGCGAGCAGCAGGGCGGCGCGCAGATCGCGAGCGCCATCTCGACCATCGCGGGCGGCGGCATCATCATCGCGGCCGCCGTGTACTTCGGCATGCTCGACACGAGCTGGCTCCCGGCGTAAGGGGCGGCCATGTTGAGCGTATCCGTGCACAAGGACATCGGCGAGTACACCGAGAAGGTGGTGGGCAAGCTCTCCGCCCGCACGCTCGCCTGCACCGCAGGAGGGCTAGGCGCGGCCGTGGCCGTCGCCGCAGTGGCGAACGTCGGCCTCGGCGTTCCCGTGGACGCTGTGACGCTTCCCGTCATGGCGGCCTCCATGCCGTTCTGGCTGCTCGGCTTCTGGCGGCCGAAGGGCCTCGTCCCCGAGAAGTTCGTGCCGCTCTTCGCAGAGCACGTCCTCGGCGACGGGAAGCTCGTCTACGCAACGGGCTCGCGCCCGGCGTCCATCGCCGGTCCCGTCGGCTGCGCGAAGACCGACCGCCGCGCGCGCCGTTCCTCCAAGCGGAAGGGGGCGGAGCGGCATGTCTTGGAACTCTAGCGACCGCAACGAGCAGAAGGCCCTCGTGAGGCCCGGCTCCGGGCCCAAGCGCTCCAAGTCCCTGGGACGCCGCATGGCGGAGCAGGAGCGCGAGCTCACCGATCAGATGGCGGAGAAGCGCAAGCGCCGCCGCGCGGCCCGGGACGTGTACGGGGCCGTGGGCTTCGACCTCATGTACGAGAACGGCATCGCGCAGGTCGAGGAGGGCCTGTTCAGCCAGACCCTCGCCTTCGACGACATCAGCTACCAGTCCGCGCGCGAGGAGACGCAGCAGGCCATATTCAGCGGGTGGTGCCAGCTGTTCGACTACTTCGGCGCCGAGAGCTGCGTGCAGCTTTCCGTCTCGAACCGCCCCATCCCCGCCGACCTCCTCGGCCGCAAGCGCTTCTTCGACGCGAGCGACCCCGCGACGGCGGCCTATGCGGAGGAGTACAACCGCATCCTCAACGACAAGATGCGCGAGGGCGTGTCGAACCTCGTGCGCGAGCGCTACCTCACGTTCTCCGTCGGCGCGGCGAGCATCGCCGATGCCATCCCCAAGCTCGCCCGCATGAGGACCGACGCGGAGCAGACGCTCGCCAAGATGCGCAGCGCGAGCAGGCCGCTTTCCGGCGAGGAACGGCTCGACGCCATCCACGGCCTCCTCCGCCCCGGCAAGCCCAACCTGTTCTCCTGGGAGGCGGTGGGCGCGGCTGGCGGCCTCACGAGCAAGGACCTCATCTGCCCGGCGTCCCTCGACTTCAAGCCGGAGGGCTCGGGCGCCTGCTTCAAGACCGAGGGCACGTGGGGGCAGGTGCTCTCGATCAACCGCTTCGGAAGCGAGCTCTCGGACCGCTGCCTGGCCGACATCATCGACCTTCCCATCCCGCTCGCCATCTCCATCCACGTGCAGGCCATGGACAAGTCAAAGGCCGTCGCCTTCGTGAAGAAGCGCATCGCGTGGATGGACAAGGAGATAATCGACGAGCAGATGAGCGCGGTGAAGAAGGGCTACGACTTCCAGATCCTCCCCTCCGAGCTCAAGTACTCCAAGGAGGAGGCCGAAGACCTCCTAGACCACCTGCAGAACCGCAACCAGCGCCTCTACGTCTACACCGGGCTCGTCTACACCTACGCGCCCACGCGCGAGCAGCTGGACGACCAGGTGATGCAGATCGTGTCGACCGCGCGCCGAAACTCCATCGAGGCCGACGCGCTCGACTTCCGGCAGCGCGAGGGCCTGAACTCGGTGCTGCCGCTCGGGCACAACCACGTGGAGGTCTCCCGCATGATGACGACCGCGCAGGTCGCCATTCAGATGCCCTTCGCGACCCAGGAGCTCGCGCAGGCGGGCGGCGGCTACTACGGCCAGAACAAGCAGTCCTCCAACCTCGTGCTCTGCAACCGCAAGCGCCTGGCGAGCCCCATGGGCTTCGTCGCGGGCAAGCCCGGCTCCGGCAAGTCGTTCTCCGTCAAGCGCGAGATAGAGAACACGATACTCGCGTACCCCGAGGACGAGATCATCATCCTCGACCCCGCCGGGGAGTACTCGCCGGTGGTCGTCGCCAACGGGGGCGAGTCCATCAGGTTCGCGCCCGATTCGGACACCCACCTCAACCCCTTCGACCTGGCCGACGTGGCGCACCAGTCGCCCTCGGCGCAGATGGCCTTCAAGATCGACGCCTTCCTGGCGCTGTCGTCCGCGACCATGGCGGAGGGGGCCGAGGGCCTTCCCGAGGCCGACAAGTCCATCATCAGCCGGTGCGTGGAGGCGGCCTACCGCGAGGCGGCCGAGACGGGGCGCGACCCGCTGCTCGGCGACTTCCACCGCATCCTGAAAGAGCAGTCCGAACCGGAGGCGCGCGACATCGCGCTTCGATACGAGCGCTACGTCGAGGGGGCGCTGTCGTTCTTCAACCATCCCTCCAACGTGGGCTTTACGAGGCGCATCACCAACATCGACTTCAAGGACCTCTCCGAGAACATGCGCGCCTTCGGCATCATCGCCGTCCTTGAGAGCGTCCGGAACCGCATGTACTACAACTACGAGCGCGGCATCACGACCTGGCTCTACATCGACGAGGTGCAGTCGCTGTTCGGGCATCCCGCCATCATCAGCTACTTCTCGAAGTACTGGGCGGAGGGCCGCAAGTTCAACCTCATCGCCACGGGCATCACGCAGAACAGCGTCTACATGCTCGACCACGAGGAGGCCCGGAACATGGTGCTGAACTCCGACTTCGTGCTCCTGCACAAGCAGTCGCCGCTCGACCGCCGCGCCTGGGCAGAGCTCCTCGACATGAGCGCCCAGGAGGCCTCCTACATCGACGAGTCCGTGCGCGCGGGAGAAGGGCTGCTCATCGCGGGCGGCGCCCGCGTCCCCTTGAAGGACGACTTCCCGAAGGGCAGGCTCTACGAGCTGTTCAACACCAAGCCCGAGGAGATCGCCGCAAAGAAGCGCGAGAGCGACTTCGCCAAGCGCGCCCGCCGTCGGAAGGGCGCTGACCGGTGACGCATCTGGCCAAGGGGGCGGAGGCGGCCGCCACGACAACGGAAGCCGCCGTGTCCGCCAAGGAGGGCGCGGCCGATGCGGCTGAGGTCGCGAGCGCGACGCGCACCGATGCCGTCTCCTCCGGGCTCGTCCGCAAGTCGGGCGACCGCAGGGCCGAGGGGCGCGAACCCAAGGGCCCGAAGCCCTCTGTGAAGCAGAGCCATCCCAAAGGCGAAGGGAAGGGCGGTTCCAAGGCCGCCGACGAGCCCGCATCGCAAGGGGCGAAGACGGCCCTCCAGGCGCGCAGGCACCTCGCCGCGCTCGCCGCCGATGCAGCGGCCGATGAGGCGGACGACTCCGACGAGCTTGAGGGCACGGGCGATGCCTGCCGGGCGTCGAGGGCCGCGATCGGCGCCGCCAGGCGCGGGAAGGCATCCGTCGCCAATCCCGAGAGGGCCACGCCTACGAAAGAGGCGGCGACGGAGGCCAAGACGACGAGGCGCATCGGCAAGGGCGCGGAGGCCGAGGCATCCGCGAAGGGGACGGCGGAGATGCGCCGCGCGCAGTCCCGCCGGACATGGCTGCGCGCCAGGACGGCCCGCGCCTCCGAGTCGGCATCGGCCGCCAAGGCCGCCGGGGAGGCTGCCAGGAAAGGGGCCGCCAAGACCCTCGCGGGGGCGGCCGCCTCCGCAGGAGGTCCCGTGGCCGGAGCGCTCTCGGGCGTCCTGTGCTTCGTGCTCGCGGTCCTGGTCGTCTCGCAGCTTGCGAGCGCCATCTTCGGCTTCTGGAAGAACGAGGCGGCCAAGGCGTCTCTCGACGGCCTGCCTCCCTACATCACGGTGGAGATGGTAGAGGCGGCCCTTGAGTGCCAGGAGAAGTACGGGCACCCCGCCGGGTGCACGCTCGCACAGATCATCTGCGAGAGCGGCGCGGGCGACCACCTCTCGCTCCTCGCGGAGCGCGACAAGAACCTCTTCGGCATCAAATGGGCCTCGTCCTTCCTCGGCTGCCCGGAGGTCGCGGGCAAGAGCTCGCGGGCCACCAACGAGGAGTACGGGGGCCAGGTGGTCGGCATCATGGCCGACTTCACCGTGTTCAAGGGGCACAGGGAGTGCATCGCGTTCAGGAGCCGCGTGCTCCTCGCCAACTCCCGATACGCGGGAAACCCCCTCATCCGGCAGGCTATCGCCGAGAAGAGCTCCGACAAGATGGCAGAGGGCCTGAAGGACGCGGGCTACGCCACCTCGTCGGAGTACGTGGCATCCCTCAAATCGGCCATGGACGCATACGGCCTCCGCCGCTTCGACGGCATGAGCCTTGAGGACTTCCGCTCCGGCGCCGCCGACGGCGACGCCATCGTCGCGGCGGCCGTGAGCCAGCTCGGCGTCCCCTACGTGTGGGGAGGCACGGCGCCGGGCATCGGCCTCGATTGCTCGGGGCTGACCCAGTACTGCTACGCGCAGGCGGGCATCTCCATCCCCAGGAACTCCGAGGACCAGGCGAACGCGGGGCGGCGCGTGCCGCTCTCCGAGGCGAAGCCCGGCGACATCCTGTGGAGGCCCGGCCACGTCGCCATCTACACGGGCGGCGACGAGTACATCCACGAGCCCCATACCGGGGACGTTTGCAGGCGCGCGAGCGGCATCGCCTACTTCACGTGCGCCATCCGATTCCGATAGACAAGGAGAGAGAATGCAGAAGAAGAACAAGGTGATGCTCGCGGCGGCCGTCGGCATGGTGGCCATCGTCATCGGCACGACGGCGGTCCGCTGCTCGGTCGCGCACACGGTCGAGGAGAGCGCACAGAACGAAGCGCCGGCGCCCGCCGAGAGCATCGCTCAGGATGCCGGCGACGCCGATAGCGAAGGTGCGGCACCCGCTGCGGACAAGTCCGAGGAGATAGCGAAGATGCTCCAGGGCAACGTGTGGCAGGCAGAGGGCGCGCCCGAGAAGACCATCGAGTTCCGGGAGGGCTCCTTCGTGGAGAGCGACGGGGCGTCGGTGAAGCTGACCGTGTTCGACGCCAAGGAGGCCGGCGAGGGCAACGGCCAGAAGCACCTCGACATCGACTTCATGCGCGAGGGCGATCCCTGCACCACCCCCGCCTCGATCATCGTGGAGGAGAGGGACGGCGCTCTCGCCGTCGCGAGCGACGCCTTCGCGGTGGAATCGCGCTACGTCCAGGGCAAGCCCGCCGGCACAGCCGTGAGCGTGTCCGGGCTCGCCGAGCCCTACACGGGCCTCATCGACGGAAAGGCGGGCGAGCTCGCCTCGGCCGTCGGCTCGTGGTGCGCAGCGCACGCCCCCTCGGCCACCGCCGCCTCCTTCGACGGCGAGGTGTACCTGGACGTGCGCGGAGGGCGCGTGAGCGCGACCTTCCACCTGGACGACGCGGCCTCCACCATCGTCACGGCGGTGTACGAGGACGGCTCGTTCACCGTGGCCGGGTAGGCGGCGCCCCATGGCAGCGTTCCTCAAGCAGACGGCGGCGGGCCACGGGTTCGCCATGGCGTTCTCGGCGACGGCTCTTCTGTGCGCGCTCCTGCTCGCATGCCCGAGTCCCGCCTTCGCCGATATCGCGGGCGACATCAACGCATGGCTCTGCGGGATCCTCCGCGATACCTGCAACTGGATATTCTCGAGCCAGGCCGACATGCTCAAGACCATCGGCGCGGGAGGGGTCCTCTCCTCCGGCTTCGACCAGATGCTCGGGCACGCGGGCACCGTCACGATGTACGACGTCGTGCGCGGCGTGTGGCAGCACGCGATCCTGCCCATCGGGTGCGGGATGCTCTCGTTCGTGTTCACCGTGCAGCTCATCAAGGTGTCGCAGAGGATGGACGGCAACGCCACGATGCCCGGCGTGAAGGAGGTCGTCTTCATGCTGGTGTTCTTCGCGGTGTTCCTCTTCCTCATACAGAACAGCTTCGACCTGATGGCCGCCGTCTACGAGGTAGTGAGGCTCGCCATCGACCGCGTGGTCGGCCTGTTCGGCCAGGGCATGCCGCTCGACCTGTCGGCGGTCTCCATCACCACGACCGACGACGTGGCCGCCCTCATCGCGATGCTCGTGGTTGCGCTCGTATCGTGGCTCGTCGTCATCGTGGCCTACGTGGTCGCCCTCGTCGTGAGCTGGGCGCGAGCCATCCAGATCTACATCATGGCCGCTTTCAGCCCCATCCCCCTCGCGCTCACCTCCCTCGACGAGACGCGCCAGATGGGCGTGGGCTATCTGAAGAACTTCGTGGCCGTGTGCCTCGCGGGCGTCATCATCCTGGTGCTGCTCGTGTCCTTCCCGATCGTGCTGGGCGGCCTCAACGCCGCGGGCGCCGGCGTGCCGGTGGTGGACTCCATCGTGGGCGGCCTCTCCTACGCGCTCCAGTACCTCGCCATGTGCGTGCTGCTCATCCTCTCGCTCGTGAAGAGCGGGTCCTGGGCGCGCGACATCATGGGAGGCTGACCTCCATGGGCGCCAGCGCGCGCGGCCCCTAGCGCGCAAGAGCAACCGCAAGACCGACCGACAAAGGAGCGCATGCGGCCCTTCCCCCGCTACCGGCGGCTGCCGCGCTCGACGATGCAAAGGAGACAACCTATGGCAGAAGAGACCGTCACCCCCAAGAAGAACGTCTACATCTCGCTCCACGAGTCCTTCATCCACGAAGGCATCAAGTACATCGACAAGAAGACCGGCCAGGAGAAGACCTTCAACGTCGTGCGCCTGCCCAAGGACACCATCATCGACGGCAAGGACGTGGGCGGCTGCGAGTTCAGCCCCCTCTACGTGAACCCCTCGAAGTTCCGCGGCGAGCACTGGCGCGACATCCCGCTTCTGGCCGACCGCGAGGTGCAGCTGCGCCGCGACGTGCGCGACATCGAGGGCAACCCGATCGTCGGCGACGACGGCAAGCGCGAGAAGGAGGTCATCAAGGTCACGCCCGATCAGATCAAAACGGCGCTATCCGAGGCGCGCAAGCGCTATGCGGCGGAGCACGCCAAGGACGACCGGGGGCTCGCCGAGCGCGCCGAGGGGGCCAAGGAGGCGTCCGAGTCGATGGAGAAGGGTGCAGACCGCCCTTTGGACCGCGATGGCCGCTAGAGGGGGCGATGTGATGGAGATGACCCGGAACGGCACGGCCGCCAGGGCGCTGCGCCTGCTGCTGGCGGCGGCGCTCGCCCTCGGCATGGTCGCGCCCGCGCTCGGCCTCGCGCCTGACAAGGCCCACGCGGCCCAGGGCGCGACCCTCACCGTCGGCGACAAGATCCACTACGACGCCTACACCACTACCTGGTTCGAGGTGGACGGCCAGCCCGCCTGGTGCGGAAACCCCTCCAAGCTCACGCCGGATGCGGGCACCTACGAGAAATCGCCGCTCTCGACCACTAGCGGGCGCACCGAGGAGCTGGCGGCCGACATCTGGTTCTCCTACGGCTCGCCCGGCTTCGACGCTTCGCTGTGGCCGAGCCAGTGGTACGGGGGCGGCTCCATGACGCCCGACCGATACATGGCCCTCGCCCACATCCTCATGGCCGACACCTACTCCTCGGACGGCAACTACGCCATGTTCGGCTGCACCGAGGGGTTCCGCGACTGGGTGCGCTGGAACGTCATCGGCTTCGGCGACGACGGGAGCCTCATCAACGACGACGCCACGGGCCGCAAGATCCTGCGCCGCGCGGGCGAGGTGCCCTCGAACTTCGAGCCCTTCATGCTCTACACCGGCTCCTCCACCCAGGTGATCCTCTCGTTCACCTACCACACCACCGTGAAGGTGTCGAAGTCGGCGGCCCAGTCCTGGGCGGCCGACGACCCCGACTACACGCTCGCGGGGGCGGTCTACGGCATCTACCGGACGCGGGCCGACGCCCAGGCCGACCGCAGCCGCCTGACGACGATAACCACCGACGCGAGCGGCGCGGGCGAGTCGGGCAGCCTCGGCGCCACCCGCGACACCTTCTACGCCAAGGAGGTGCGGGCCTCGTCCGGCTATGTGCTCGACGATAGCATCTACGAGGTCGGCCCCGGCAACGACTACACGTTCTCCTCGGCCGAGCCCCCCATCACCGTGCGCCTCGTGCTGAAGAAGTTCGACGCTGAGACGGGGCACGGAAGCCCGCAGGGCGACGCCACCCTCGACGGGGCGCTCTACCAGGCGAGCTACAAGCGAGGCGGTGCCACCGAGACGGTAAAGGGCGAGACCGTCGGCGCCACCGTGGTGTTCGAGGGCATCCCCCTCGGCGACATCGAGGTGCGCGAGCTCGATCCGTCCGGCGGCTATCTGCTCGACCGCGACGCCCATCGCCTGCACGTCACGGCGGCCGACGCCCAGGGCGGCTCCTCTGTCATCGAGGTGCAGCCGACGCGCGAGTTCGGCGAGAACCCGCAGCGCGGAGGCTTCATCGTCGGCAAGGGCGATGCCGAGCGCTACGAGCACGAGGACGGGGAGTTCTGGAACTACGCCCAGGGCGATGCGACCTTCGAGGGCGCGGAGTTCACGGTTTACAACCGCTCCGCCAACCCCGTCTGGTACGACGCGAACCGCGACGGCAGGTTCCAGGCATCCGAGGAGTTCGCCGTGGGCGATGCCGTCATGACCATCGCCACCAGCTACAACGAATCGCTCGACGCCTGGACGGCTACCACCGGAGCCCGGGCCCTTCCCTTCGGCACCTACGAGGTCGTGGAGACGAAGGCCCCCGCCGGATATGCGCGCGAGGGCATCTTGAGCCATGTCGTCGAGATCCGCGAGGACGGCCAGTTCGACCAGCTCGTCGAGGCCGACGGCATGCTGAACGAGGTCGCTCGCGGCGGCGTCCAGGTGCAGAAGGACGATCTTGAGCTCGACAAGAGCGAGGCCCTGGGAGGAGCCGGCCATTCCGCCCTCGATGCGGAGGGGTACCTCGGTAGCTCCCTTGAGGGCATCCAGTTCACGGTCGTGAACGCGTCCGAGCACGGCGTGATGGTGGAGGATACCTACCGGCCCACAGGCGCCGTCGTGGCCGTGATCGAGACGGCCTGGAACTCCAGGAAGGGAACCTACACGGCCCAGACCGCATCGGATGCGCTGCCCTACGGCACCTACACCATCGCCGAGACGGCGACTAACGACAGCTACCTCTTGACCGACGGGGAGCCCCGCACCTTCGAGGTGCGCGAGGACGGCAAGACCGTCACGTGCGACCGCGAGGGCGACGCCCTGCTCTGGCGCGACCAGGTCGTGCGCCATGATGCCCACCTGCAGAAGAAGGGCTCGATCCTCGGCAGCAAGCTCGCGCACGTTCCCTTCCTCATCACCAACGTGACCACGGGAGAGGCGCATGTGGCCGTGACGGACCGCAACGGCATGCTGAGCACCTCCTCCGAATGGAGGAGCCGCCAGGATACAGTAAACGCGAACGACAAGCTGCTCGAAGAGGACTATATCGACACTTCTGATGTGATGGAAAACTCGGGCATCTGGTTCGGCCAGGGCGAGGACGGCTCCATGGCGGAGCCCGACGACAAGCTGGGCGCCCTTCCCTTCGGCGAGTACCGCATCCAGGAGCTCCGCTGCGAAGCGAACGAGGGCTACGCGCTCTGGGAGGACACCTTCAACGTGAGCCGCGACACCACGGCCACCGGCTTCGACATCGACCTGGGCACTGTGGACGACCAGCCCATCCCGAAGCTCGCCACCGAGGCGACAGATGCGGCCGACGGAGACCACGTGCTTTCGCCCGAGGGCACCGTCACCGTCATCGACGAGGTGACCTACGCCAACCTCGTGCCGGGCCGGACCTACACGGTCAAGGGCACCCTCATGGACAAGGCGACGGCACGTCCGCTCATCGTGAACGGCTCCGAGGTCACGTCCGAAAAGGAGTTCGTTCCCATAGCGCCCTTCGGGTACGTGAAGGTGGAGTTCACCTTCGACGCATCCGCGCTCGCGGGCAAGGAGATCGTCGCCTTCGAGAGCCTTGAGCACGAGGGCATCGAGGTGGCGGCGCACGCGGACATCAACGACGAGGGGCAGACCGTGAAGGTGGAGCCTAAGCCCGAGATCGGCACCATCGCGACCGATGCGGCCGACGGCGACCACGAGGTCTCGGCCGACTCCACCGTCCGCATCGAGGACCAGGTGTTCTACGCGGGGCTCGTCCCCGGCGAGAGCTACGCCTTGCGCGGGATCCTGATGGACAAGGCCACAGGCGAGCCCGTATTGGTCGACGGGAGTCCGGTCGAAGGCGAGGTGCAGTTCACTCCCGAGAAGGAGAGTGGTTTTACTACCGTGGCCTTCGAGTTCGACGGCACCGGCTTCGAGGGGGCCGACATCGTCGTCTTCGAGACGCTGTACCGCAACGGCGAGGCCGTTTTCGAGCACGACGACCTCGACAACGCGAACCAGACGGTGCGCATGACCGAGCCCGCGCCCGAGATCGGCACGACCGCGACCGACGCGGACGACGGCGACCACGAGGCCGTGGCGGACGGCGACGTGACCATCATCGACGAGGTTCGCTACGAGAACCTTGAGCCTGGCCGCGAGTACGTGCTGACCGGCACGCTCATCGACAAGACGACCGCCGCTCCCATCGAGACGGATGGGCTGCCCCTGACGAGCACGGTGGCGTTCACGCCCGAAGAGCCGAACGGCTCGGTGGAGGTCTCGTTCTCCTTCGACGGCAGCAGTCTCGCCGGGTACCGCGCGGTGGCCTTCGAGAGCCTTGCGCTCGACGGGGACGTGGTGGCCACGCACGAGGACATCGACGACGAGGGCCAGAGCGTGGACCTCGTGGAGAAGCCCGGCCCCGGAAACCCCAAGACCGGCCTCGCGCAGACGGGCGACACCAACAAGATCCTTCCGCTCGTATGCCTTGCGGTAGTGGCCGCGTTGGCGGCGATGCTGGCAGCGATGCGCGGGAAGCGCCGCAACCGCGCCGATGACGGGACCGAAAGCGAAGAGAAGGAGGAGGATTCGGAAGCGTCCAATAACGATGATGCGTTGAGTGAATGATTTAATCATAAGCACAACAACATGACCAGACAGACAGGGAGGAGGCGTATCTGCGCTCCTCCTTTTTTCTATAGCTTTGCTGCCAACATTACGGGCTTGCACTGTGGTGTGGTTTTGTACGCGATAAAATAATCGGAACGCGCAACTTGGAAGGGTTTATGTTGGGAGTTGCTTATGTCTGACAGGCTCTCCTCTATTCGAGGGATTCATATTCAATCCGGTATGTTTGGCTCAGGAGCGGATTTCGAGCTATTTCGCTCTCCAAATGAGAAGGGGATACCTCACCGAGTTTCGATCTTGTTCGGAAGAAACGGGTCTGGCAAAACAACTATATCGCAACAAATTGGCCGTATCTCAGCTGGTGAAGATTGTGATAGTTCGTTTTGGGGAGAAGCGCAATCTTCTATAGCTTTGACGGCCCAAGACAGGAATGCCATTAGGGTTTTCGACGAAGAATACGTTAGGAAAACTGTTCTTCTTAGGGAAGAGGGACTAGACACCATAGTCATGTTGGGGACCAAGGCACAGGCCCAAAAGCGCATCGACGAAATAGATGTTGAACTTGTTGAGGTTGGTCGAAGGCTTGTTGAATGGAGCGTTAAGAAAGAAGCGGCAGAAAGCGGTCCTGAATCTCTCGACTCCCTTCTAGCTAAAGCGAAGAACGAAGCAAAGGCCGCAGGATGGGCAGAGCGATCCGCTGATATAACGGGATCAAGGTCGAACCTAACCTCACAGAAATGGGATGCAATAGTAGCTGCTGAGACAGATCGCAGCAGGCATGATGTCGAGACCGAATATGACGAGAAGCTTGTCAAATATAAAAAAGCGGAAGGCGCAGGAGCGACAGTCATTCAGAAAATAAAATTGATTGACAGCCAGAGATACAGCGAAGCAGCTCTGGTTAGCCTTCTAAGCAAAACGCTCGATGAGCCGATTTTGACCGAAAGAGAAGAGCGAATCTTTTCTTTAGTTCAAAACGGTAAACAGCAAATAGTTGAGTACGCTAAAGAAATAGCTTCCGATGAAGAAATAGACACTTGCCCCCTCTGCCAACAAGAGCTCACGACTGACTACAAAGAGTCTCTTCGACAAAGTGTGCTCAAGGTGCTTAATGATGAAGTGGATTCCTTCAAGAGGGATCTTGAAAAACTCCGTATTTCCCCTATCGAGGAAAACGAACTTGGCTTCTTTGAGGTGCCAGAGAATTTTCTCTCGCAGTGCCGGATAGCGCTGGAGAAGGTAAACGACATTATCGCCGAATACAATCAGCTGATTGAAAGGAGGCTTCGCTCCTTATATGAGCCAGTGGAAACAGGAGACCTCAACCTCTCAGAGGCTATCTCATTCTTCAACACCTCAGCTATTAATGCTAACAAAGAGATTGACACACTCAATGACGCCGTAAAAGGCAAGACCGCCTTAAGGCAGCAGTTGTTGAGCCTTAATGACCAACTGGCCCGCATCGATGCCAAGGCCACGATAGGCCGTTATGAAGCAACGAAGAAGGATTTAGAGGAGGCAAAGAGAGAGCTCGATAAAGCAATTGAAGAGCGAGAAAAGCTTACGAAGAAACGCCAGGCCGAAGAGGCGAAAATGTCTTTGACAGACCTTGCGGCAAACGCCATCAACGGCTACTTAGCGAATGTGTTTTTCGATAGCACCAGGTTCGTTCTTGTTCCGTATGCGAATGTCTATAAGATAGAGTCGCACGGGAAATCAGTCAGACCGCAGGATGTCTCAACTGGAGAGCGCAACATCCTAGCTCTTTGCTATTTTTTCTCTGAGGGAGGAAGGGGCAAATTTGAGGGGTCCGAAGACTCCGACCCGCAGTATTTGGTTCTTGATGACCCCATTTCCAGCTTCGACATGGAGAATCGAATCGGGATTTGCTCACTCATCCGAGATAGAGCAGCGCACGTTCTCGAATCGAATCCCAACAGCCTGATTACCATAACGACCCATGACATCGGGATTGCATCGGAACTGAAGCATACATTCGACGATCTTGGTGACGTCTTCAAAGGGACATCAAATAATTTCATCACCGACTATTTAGAGCTAAGCGGTGATACAACGTGCGATCTTCCAATGAGAAAAAGTCGGTATTCAATTTTATTAAAGCGTGCTTATGACTTTGCTATCTCAAGTCAAGAAAATGAGGATGAGTCATATGTTATAGGCAACATACTCAGAAGAATTTTGGAAGGTTACAGCTCGTTTAATTATGGAATCGGAATAGAGAGACTATCGCGCGACCAAGATCTTGCATCCAGGTTCGGCGCTGCAACGAGGCTGATTTCGAGCGTAATGTATAGACTGGCTCTGAATGATGAGAGTCATCTGAAGGAATGTCTCGACGCCCTAAACCCGCCCATCGTGTTCGATCGCTATAGCTATCAAGAAAAGATGACGATTGCTCAATGCGTATTCGTCATTCTCGATTATCTGGATGAAGCTCATGTCGTGAAGCAGCTTGTTCACTTCAATATTCCCAAAAAGGACATTGAGGACCATATTGGTGAATGGAGAAAGAAATTCATTTCCGAAGAAGACGAGGGACACCAGTCAGCTAAAACCGAGGTTTCAGAGTAGAGCCTTGAGCGCAAGATTCGATTGCTTTTAAGAGCACCGTGGACGGAACGCCTATTGCATCATCAATATTAGAACAATCACCTGATACGAGATCTACCGATGCATAAGCAGCATAGATCATCGGAGCGTACCTTTCCGCAATGTCAAATGCTCCTGTAAGCGTTGCGATATCGATAAACTCACCAGCAACCCGTGTGAGGATAGTCTCTCCATCCACGGTGATGCGGTTGAGCCTCTGCATGTCCTCGGCGTCGGCAAGAAGGAAGCTCCAACCGTCGCGCCTGTGGGCCACAGGGAGATCCTTCGGCCCCTTCTCGTCCTTGTATGCTTGGGCTGCCTCATAGTAGTAGGAGCAGAGCCACAGGCTCTCGCCGTTCACGTCGGAGAGGTCGAGGGTGTAGTTGGTGAGCAGGTTTCCCGGCTGCGGCACACCGTCGGTCATGCGGTCGGTGTCGAACACGTCGATGCGACCGCCGGAGTAGTAAGCCTTGACTATCACCTTTCGGACCCTTCTCTTCGCTTGTCCTGAACGTCTTGGCGGGGGTGCCTCCCTGCATCATCTTGGCGCCTGCTTCCAATGGGACGGACGCCCGATTTAGCCACAGGTTTTCTGAGGATGGGCGCAGGTCGTTCCTCCGGCAGAAGCGCCTTCGCCTTGACGTAGCCGACGAGCTGCGGCGTCGCCCTGCCTCCGTCCTTCACCAGGAGCGCATCCAGATCGCCAAGGCATCTGGCATGAGAGGCCTCGATGAGGGCGACCGCCCCAGAAAGGCTCCGCAGCTCCGCGAGGTTCCCAACCGCGACAGCCTGCTTCGCTATGGCCGCTATGGCGCGCTCCCCGGCATCTTCGAGCCTCCTCGCGCCTCCCGAGCGCAGCAGCGGCTCAAGCCGTTCGCGCCCGTAGGCTAGCCCCATGCGCTCCCCGGAGATTCTTCTTAATGGATGGCTCGCGAGCGCGTATATCCAGTCTCGTCGCTCCGCTTTGGGCGAGTTGTCAGATACGGTCACGCCCATAGTGCCAAGGATGCTGCGGAACTCCTCCTCGCTCCTGGATATCATGCGGGCTATGCGAACGCGGGCGCGGATGTCTGCTGTCCAGGAGTACTCGCCCCGCTCGGTGAGCTCCTGCTCGGCGCGGCGCACATATTCGCTCCTGTAGGTTTCGGGAGCCCTCTTCGGACTGCGCCTCTGGGCGCGCGCGGCTACCCCTGTCGCCTGCGGCGGCTTCAAAGCGGTGAGCCCTTGCGCTTCGGCGAGCTCTTGGAGCGATGCGGCCAGGGCCTTGGGGTCGGGGTCTTGGAGCCGCCGTCCCGTCTCGATGTTCGTGTTGTTCACGACCACGTGCGCATGAGGGATGCCGTGCTCGTTGTCATTGTGGTAGACGATGGCTACCTCGTATTCGGAGAAGTGCTCCTGTGCCCACGAGGTCGCGAGATTGCGGAGAGCTTCGAGGGAGACGCCGTCCCTGGGGTCGGGAGAGACGACGTAGTGCTTGTAGGTGCGCACCCGCTTCCCCCGCCAGGGGAGGTCGTTTCCGAAGGAGCGGCGCGTGGCGTCCATCGCCTGCGCCCAGTCGAACTCGCGGACGCTCTCGGGGACGTCGATGTTGATGTAGTCGCTGGCGAGCGCGCGGTTCTTGCGCGTGAGATATCGGCAGATGTCTCTTGCCGAGGTGTGCCCCGCGATGGTCTTGAGCATCGGCACGGCATCACCTCCCGAGCGCCGCGATGACGCTTCCCGTCACGTCCTCGACGCTTTGGCGCAGGGCCTCGACGCCAGGCTGCATGGCGGCGAGCTTCCCCGATGCGCGGTCAAGCTCCTCCAAAACGTCAGGGACGTCCATGTCGTTCGCGCGGAGGTAGTAGGCGATGGCGTTGAGCGCATGCGTGGCTTGGTTGTAGTGATGGCCCCACCTTCGCATCTCGCGGGTGAGCTTCGCGGCGGTCGTCCTGTCGATAACGATAAGGCGGCCGCCCTCGCTAACGGAGGTCGCGGGCAGCTGCAGGAGGGCGCGGATGAGGTCGGAGAGCGTCATGCCGGCATCTGCGGCGAGGCGCTTGGCCCGCCCGATCTCGGCTTCCGACATGCGCACGTGGATCTGCTTGGGATGGCGCTCCATCGCGTCGGCTCGGGCCTCCTTCCGAGTTGGGTTTCCAAGGAGGCTCGCGCCGGCGCTTCTAGGGGCGCGGGGAATCCCCCGCAGAGAGCGTAGCCGAGCACGGCGAGGCGAGCGATGCCGCCGTGCCGTTTCGGGGAGGTTCGTTCCCATGGCGATGCCGCCCGAAACGATGCCAAAGGTCATTGTCTGCGGACGATGGAGCTGGGCGGCCAAGAGCTATTCCGTGGACTGTGTACACGGAATAGGCCTCTTGCTTTGCTGCGAGAACCTTGGGCGAGATTAGTCCATAGGTCACTGCATGGCTGACCTATCATTAAGGAAGGCCACGGACGAAAAGAGGTTCAATGTCACTGGAGAGAGCGAAGGCGTATCTTGCCGAGTACGGACGCGATGGCGATGTCCTGGAGTTCGACGTGTCGAGCGCTACGGTCGAGCTCGCTGCGGCGGCTGTCGGGTGCGCGCCCGAGCGCATCGCGAAGACGCTCTCGTTCTCCGTGGGCGACCGCGTGGCGCTCGTGGTGTGCGCAGGGGACGCGCGCATAGCCAATCCGAAGTTCAAGGAGCGCTTCGGGTGCAAGGCGAAGATGCTGTCGGCAGATGAGGCAGAGGAGAGCATCGGTCATGCGGTGGGAGGCGTCTGCCCGTTCGGCGTGAAGGATGGCTGCGACGTGTACTTCGACGAATCGCTGCGCCGGTTCGACCTGATCTACCCGGCTTGCGGAAGCTCCAGCAGCGCCATCGCCTTGACGCCTGACGAGCTGGCGCAGATCGTGCCCGCCGGCATCTGGGTCGATGTCTGCAAGCTGCCAGCCGAGGAGCAGTCCTAAGCAGCAAAAAACCCTCCGACCCGATGGGTCGGAGGGCGTATCCCCGCGGAGGGGCCAGGAGGTCTTAGGCGGCCTCCGGGAGGGCTTGTAGGTCTGCGCCAGTCGGGATGCTCGGCACCTCTGGGGTGAGCGATGCCGCATCTGCGCCGAAGGCGTTGATGTGATGGCGAATCATAGCGCGATCTTTGCCGATGACCACCAGCGCGATATTGTCGAACCGGACAGCCTCGTTCACAGCGTCCTCATGCTCGGCGAGCCACGCTATGGCGATGTTCTCGCGCTTCGTGCGAGCCTTCTTGCCGCACGACTCCGACGGGAACCCGCGCTCAGCGCTGTCGCGAGAGCTTACGTCCGCGAACACGATAACGTCCCCGTCCTTCGCAACGATGTCGGCGGTTCCTGCGGGGCACGTCCAACCCGTCTCCAGAACGGTGTACCCGCGATGATCGAGGTAGCGGCTGGCTGCCTCGTTTGCCTTGATGCTCAAGTTGCTCATGGTGACCTCCTATGTCGTTTCGGCCGGTCCCTTTGACCCGCCTCGTAGCCCGGACATCGCCGAGGTTCGAGTGCGTGCGCAAGGGGGAAATGCGAAACCCGGAGGGCTTGAGTTTTCGGAAGGTCCTGAACGGTGCCTCGCCCTGCCGAAAAGTTTTCGCGGCCCTTGCCGCCGGGCTCGGTTCTCGGCGAACGTGCGGAGCTAGAGGCAGTTGGGATCGGCGCGGATGCAGGAGGTCGCCGTAAGCCAGAGCAGGCAAAGAGAAAGCCCGCCGACCTCATGGCCGACGGGCTTAGTTGAGGACGTATCCGCTTACGCTACTTGCGAGGCTTGATGCGCGCCATGTCGCCGTGGACGTAGTTGTTGGAGTTCCACGAGAAGTCGCCCTCGTGGTCGTAATTGGCGACGTATGGCAGGTCGGGATAAGTAATATCACGCTTGCCATCTGGGGTGTCGATGGTGACGGCGATACGGTTGAAGTTCGGCTGTCCGAAACCGACGACGGGGAACGCCTGCCACTTCTCGCCGACGACGCGCATCCATACCTCGTCGCCCAATTCGACCTCGCTGACGGGCACCTCGACGGAATCGAGGAAATCACCTAGACGCAGATCTTCGGGCATCGCGGCGTCGAACTCGCGCAGCATCTCGTTGAAGTCGTACTTCTGCTGCTCTTCGTGCGGCTCGATGGGACGACAGCCGACGCAATCCCAGTTCTCGTCGTATTTTGCCCTCAAGCGCTCGACGATCTTCCAGCCGTCGATGACGTAGATGCCGTTGTCGCCGGGGTCCATTCGTCCGTCGGTGGTGTAGGAACCAATGCCAACGCACGTGCTTCCCCCGAAGAAGTTGCCCGCGACCTGGCACAGCCTCGCCCAGCCATAAGTGTCATGGCTTGGAGCACGATAGCCTTGCAGCTCGCAGTACCGAAGCAGCGGCTCCACGGTATCTCGGCCACCGTTCCAGTGCAGGTACAGACCGACCTTGCGCTCTGGCGTGGTGATGACGGCTCGGTTTCCCATGATGTGACCTCCTAATGTTCGCGGCGCGCCCTTCCTTCGGATGCGCCTTCCTGGGAGAAGCGGCCGCCCGAGGACGCACGCGGCGGCAAGGGAGGAAGCGAAAACCACAGGCCTGAGCTTTCGGTCACTTTCGTGGGTATTCAGCGGAAGGTTTTTCGCGGCCCTTGCCGCCGCGTGCGCCCTCGGGCAGCTTGGCTCCCAGGACGGAGCGTGCGAAGGGAGGACGCTCACGGCGGAGGTCGTATGGGATGCGTGGCGCTCATAGTCTGCGCCTAGCGGTGGCGGGCTAGCAGATGGATGCGGAGGACTTCCATCTCGCCCGACTCGATGGATTCGCGGCTGCCGAATCGCTCGGTCACGCGCCCGCGCTCCTCGGGCGTGATGTCGCGGTCCTCGCCGGTCTCGGGGTCGAAGCCTACGCACACCATGTCGCCGAACACGATGTCGTACAGCTCGTCGGGCCTCACGGCGCGGCTCGGGTCGTTGGGGCTCGTGTAGCCAACCGACGCCATCGCCTCGGTGGCGTAGATTGCGCGATTCGGGCGGCATCCGCTCCCGGCGAGCTTGCCCTCCTCGTTGCAGTAGACGGTCGGGGCATCGTCGAACAGGCAGCCCATAGGCTCGATGCGGCCGCCCACGCACTCCTGCAGGGCGCGGAGGAACGAGCCGTTCTCGTCCGCTTCGAGGGTCTTGGGATAGGGCGCGCCGCCCACGGGGACGATCACGGCTTCGAGGGTGGTCTTCATGGCTTGTTCCTTTCTGGTATGGGATGGAAGAGAAGAGACCGCCCGACCCGTGGCTGGGGCCGGGCGGAGATAAGGCGTCAGGCCGCCTTGGCGATGGCCGCGCTCCCGTCCAGGGGCTCGCCGTCGATGGTGTCGGCGTCGAAGGGCGGCTCGTCGTCATTGACCTCTGTGGCCTCCTCGATGGCTTCGGCTTCGCCCTCGCCGAGCACCTCGTCCTCGTCCTCGGCGGCGAAGATCCCGCTCAGGTGGTCCATCAGGTCGCGCTCCTCCTCGGAGAGCTCGTAGCCCGCGGGCATGAGCACGTCGTCCACGAAGGAGGTGAACCCGAGCAGATCGTCCAGGTCGCGCGACCACGGCTCGTAGCCGCGCTTGAGGACGCGCTCCGGGAGGCCGGGCACGCAGGCCGGGATGGTGCGCATCAGGATGAACTGGTCGAGGGCCTTAGCCTTCGGCTCCTTGAAGCCCTCCCAGGCGTCGTCGGGCTCGCAGTCGTAGCAGGCCTCGAAGGCCTCGTGCGCCCACTGGCGCAGCTTCGACTGGCCCTTGGCCGGGAACTTCGGGTAGATGGACTTGGCGAACTCCGCGATGCGGCCGCCCATGGCGTCGAGCGTCGCCCTGCGCCCCAGGAAGGCCTCCGTCTCCGCGATCTCCTCCGGCGTGGGCTGGTAGACGTGGGACTCGTCGTCGCAGTAGAAGGTGACGTCCGCCCCCTCGCCCCAGGCCTGGGGCCTCACGACGGCCACGAGGCCGGGGTGCCCGCAGTCGCCGCCGCATCCGTGGTAGCCCTCCCCGAGGGAGTCCCTGTCCACCACCTCGATGCCGAGGGATCCGAGCCGCGCCGCCTCCTCC
Source organism: uncultured Eggerthellaceae bacterium (assembly GCA_947650915.1). Classification (GTDB taxonomy): domain Bacteria; phylum Actinomycetota; class Coriobacteriia; order Coriobacteriales; family Eggerthellaceae; genus MGBC163016. Next base: position 82,817 of record CANSWY010000004.1, read on the forward strand.
TCGGCCGCAGCGCGCGCCCGGGCCTTGCGGCAGACCGCCTGGCGGTCCCAGAAGCTCTTCTTGGAGAGCACGGCCACCACGTCGTCCTCGGTGAGCACATCGTCGTACTCGCCCATGAGCGCCACGGCCTCGAAGTCCAGGTTCACGGCGTCCACGGGGACCACCTTCGTGCCGCGCACGTAGGATTCGGCCTTGCCCTCGGGGATGTCGGCGCTTACGGCCGCGTCCGCGACCGGGACTCCCAGCGAGAGCATGGTCTGGATGCCGCGCCCGCGCTCGGCCTCGGTCAGCTCGCGGCGGTGGTTGTTCTCCGCGTTGAGGATCTGCGCGATCCGGGCGTCGTCCCAGCCGCCCATCACGTAGGCGTCCGCCTCTTCGAGTCCGAGTGACTTCATGGCGGCGGTCCTGCGGTGCCCGGCGACGAGCTGGTAGGCGTCCCCGTCGGCCACCACGATGAGCGGCGTGATCTGCCCGTTCACCTCGATGCTGCGGGCGAGCCCCGAGACGTCGCCTAGCTCCTTGCGGTTCTGGTAGCTGCTCTCGACGCATCGGGAGAGCGGGATCTTGGTCGTTTCCATTTCTCTTGACCTCCTTTTAGGGTTGCGGCCCGCCCCTTTTGAGCGAGCCTTGTGCCCGTATCACCGGACGGGGTTCGGACGATGCGCAAGGGAGGAATGCGAAACCCGGAGGGCTTGAGTTTTCGGGAGGTCTTGGAATGTCCTTCGCCCGGCGGAAAAGTTTTCGCGACCCTTGCGCGCCGCTCGGTTCCCGGCCGAGCATGCGGGCGCATAAGGCCGCTGGGGCGAGGACGCGCCAAGGAGGTCGAAGCGAAACGACTGGGCTGCACCGCTCGATGCGGTGATGTCATGCAAATGGGAACGCATGGTATCGGGACAATGCGCTGGGCGGTAAAATAAAAGCAGCAGAAAACGGAGGGCAGATGGATCATCCCTACACCGAAAACGACATAGAGGCCTTCTCCCGTGACCCAGAGGGGCACTATTTCGACCGCAAGAGTGCTCGTAAGGACACAAGCGAGATAGCCAAGCACCTGATGGCCTTCGCTAACGCCGCAGGGGGCAAGCTCGTTGTGGGCATAGAGGACGATGGCGTCGTGACGGGCTTCAAGCGCGACAAGGCTCATAGCATCGAGAGCTTCGAGCAGGTTCATGTTACAGAACTGACGCCATCGCCAAGGGTTGAGGCCGAGCGCATTCCTGTCGTGAATGCCGAAGGCGAGAACGATCAAGTGCTGGTGATGGATGTCGAGTGCTCCGAAAACCAGGTGGTGCGACGACGCAAAGACGGCAAGGTGGCGCTTCGCCAAGGGGACGAGAGCAAGTGGCTTGACTACGACCAGATACGAGCGCTGGAATATGATAAAGGTGAGTACTACTTTGACGGTGAGCTAACGCGCGAGCTTATTCTGGAAGATGTAGACCATGAAGCGTTGCAGGCCTATAAAGACGCCCTCGGAACGACCATCAGCGATGAGAAGCTGCTCCGAAGCAAGGGCTTGCTGAAAGGCGACCGGCTAACAAATGCTGGTGCCATGTTATTCGCGCAGGCCCCATCGCTCTCGCTACCTCAGATGAAGTTTCGCGTTCTCAAGATCGACGGCACCGAAATGGGCCATGGGGACGAGCTTCGCGTCGTCAAAGAGCGGACATTCGATGAACCGCTCGTGAGGGCCCTGCCAGCAGCTAGAGACTTCATCGCGTCACAGCTTCGAGAGTATCAGTTCCAGCTTCCCGGCAAGATGGAGTTCACCACCGTCCCAGAGTACCCGCGCTATCCGTGGTTCGAAGGGCTGGTCAATGCCATAGCGCACCGCGACTACACCATTCGAGGAGAGCACATCCGCGTGTACATCTTCGACGACAGGATGGAGATTCAAAGCCCAGGCGGCCTCCCGAACATCGTGACGCCCGAGAACATGAGATATACGCGCTACTCTCGTAACCCCTCCATCACCAATGTGTTCATGGCGTTCGACTGGGTGCGGGAATTGAACGAGGGAGTAGACAAGATTTACGACGAGATGGAACGGGCCGGACTGCCTGATCCTGAGTATCAGATTCGAGAAGACGGCTATTACGTTAAGCTCATCTTGAGAAACAACCTTGAAGAGCGGATTCCGAGGCTCAGGAACGCGGCCGCCCATGGGAGCCTTGGCGACGACGTTCTAGGGTCCGATAGCCTACAGCACGGCGTCCAGATACCCGTTGACTTATCAACGTTAATGACCCTTTCAGGAAACGAAATCGCTGCGATTCGATTGGCGGCCGAGAACGGAATCGTGACAACCAAAGGGCTGGCAGACAATAGGAGCATTACGACCCGAACAGCTTCAAGCGTGCTGAAAGGCCTTGCCAGCCGGGGCATCCTAACTTGGCGAGGCAAGAACCTCCGCGACCCAAAGCAATACTACGAAATTACTCCGAAAGAAACTTCGTAGTTATTTCGGAGCAAGCCCATTTGCCACAATAAGCGCATTCTACAGAAGACTACGGGCGAGGACATGGAAGACGAGTACAAAGACATATCGCCGCTATACATGCAACGACTGAAAGGCCGGGTGGAAAACGCCCTGTGGAATCTGTTCGAGGGATCAAAATACAGACAAGTCGAAGAATACGTTCGGCGATGGCATGAAGATGATGGCAGTTTCTGGGAGAACTTCTGTGTATTCGAGAAGGACGGGCATATTGACCTCGGTCGCACGTTGGCAGGAATGCCAAACGACACATTGATAAAGATGGCGGCTGACATCGGCGTAGAGACACCAGGGATGCTTCCTTGCATCCCGATAATGAAGAACATTCTGAATCAGAACAACACTAATGCGTATGCGAACTTCGAGCGTGCCGTTAAGGATGTTTACGATCACCCTGATCAATCCGTTGCGTTGGCTGCTTCGACGCTCGAAGGCCTTTTCAAGACGATTCTACAAAACTCTGACCCAAGTATTCGGGTGAAGAACTTGTCTTTGAGCGATTTGACGGGCAAGGTTGTAAAACAGCTCATAGGTGATTGCGACGCATCGGCACCGCAAGAAATAAGGACTCTCGCATCGCAACTGCGTGGACTCGGGAGCACCATAGACGATCTTCGCAGCGATAAGTCGACTGCGCATGGCAAGGCAGCTGGCGACTATGTTGTAGATGACAGCTTATGGGCAGAAACCGTAGTCAATGCCACTGCTACTTTAGGCTTACTGCTTTGGAGGCTATACGAGCGTTCTTGCACTGGAGCGAAAGCGGCTCCAGTCGTTCAGCCGACACCCGTCTATGATGACGACATACCGTTTTAGCCCGCGCTTGTGATTGACGGGGCGTCCTGATTCGAGATAATAAGCGTACATGTCAAAGCCTTCGAGGCTTTGCAGGAGCCGGTCCTACTGGGACTGGCTCTATTTATGTCTAGGCCTGTTCCAAGACCACATCGAGATCACTTGCGCAGGTTTCCACTATGCAGCGGATGGCAGCAAGCTCGGCGGAGGTTATCTGCTCGCCCTCAGCCTTGTCTTCCAACGTCTTCAAGAGGGATGCAGCGCCTTCCAGCTTCTCCGACGAATGGACTACAACATTGACGAGCTCTCTTGGCGGGGCGTAATCTGCACTCGATGTCATCGGGGCCATCCTTTCAAGTAACGCAAAACGAGGATGATGGCAGCCCCTCCGAAAAGATGAGAGGCATCCACCTCAGTTGTCACGCTGTTGGGAAATGAACACCAAATACCCAATACGGCAGATGCCCCTCTGTCCGATATTTGGTGTTCATATTCAATTAGCGTGACCCTTCCATTATAGACCGCGCCGTGCGCTCTCCGCGATGGTGCACAGGTAAACCAAACGCGTCTTGCGGCGAGTGTTCGTCACATGAATCTGAACACCGCGCGGAACAGCCATCGGATGAACTTCGCCGCCGTTCTCATGCTATAACCCTCCTTCCATACGGGTTGAAGCCGTCGGCGATGATCTGCTGGTGCGCATCCTCAAGCGGCAGGTGCATCTCTGGCGCCTTGAAGAGGTTGAATATCTTGAGGTAACGCGCATGGCGCTCCTCGCAGGCGGCGAGATAGCGCTTGTAGGGGCCGTCCTCCTCGCAAGCCGCGAGCACCTGCTCCTCCGGCGGCAGCGCGCCTCCCATGGCGAGCTGCGAGCGGATGACGCTGCGGCGCGTCTCGACCTTGCGCCACATCTTCGCGAACTCCGGGTTGGCTTGAGCGAGGCCTGCCATATCGAGCGGTTCGCCGTCGGAGTCGAGGAGGTCCGGCGGAATGGGCTCGTCGGCGTAGGCCGAGAGCCCTCCCTCTCCCTCGAGCCAGCGGGCGAGGTTCTTGGCGAGCGTGGCGTCGTCGCCGTTTCGCATCCAGAAGCTCTTGGCGTAGGCGGCGTAGGCGTCGATGATCTGCTCGGGCGAGAAGCCCTGTGCCACGCGCCGCTTCCATGCGGTGAGGCAGTCGCGCTTGAACCTCAAGGAGGCGACGGGCTTGATGGACATGGCGCACAGCCGCTCGAAGGCTTCCGGGAACTCTCCCTTCCGATATTCCCTGAAGCCATCCTCCCGCCTCTTCGCTTTCTCGGCGCTTTCCTCGGGGGGACAAGAGGGGGGTTCTTTATCAGGTTCAAGGGTTTTATTGCATGAGTAATTTATAGGTGCCGATTCTCCAGATGTGGCTTTTCCAGATACGGGTTTTCCCGTTCTGGTGTCGACCTGGCCTTTTTCGGGCATATCGTCTGTCGCGGTCAGTGTAGCAGCGGACGGCTCGAACTCCACGTTGGCGGACGGCTCGCGCGTGAACTCCGAGAGGATGGCGTAGCCGTCCGCCTTGAGCTCCGCCGCCACCTGCGCGTGCATGGCCGGGTCGTCGAGCGTGATCCAGGTGGCCTCCTCCGCCTTGAGGAAGCGGCCGTTCTCGCTGCGCTTGCGGGCGCGGATGATGTAGCCCGAGGACTCCAGCTCCTTTATCCCGGCCGACACGGCATCCGCGCCGTCCCTCACGAGCGAGGCGAAGCCCTTGATGGTGAACACCCACTCGGGGTTGTTCTCAAGGGAGCGAATCTGGCAGTAGATCCCCTTGGCCTTAGCCGAGAGGCCGTGATCGAAGAAGATGGTGTTCTCGACGAAGGTGAAGGAACCCTTGCCCCTGTGGATGACGTTGCCCATCAGGCACCGCCCTGTCTGTCGCGGCGCGCCTCGGCCTGCTCAAGCAGCTCAAGGGCGCGCACGATGCGGCTCTCTATCTCGTCCTTGGTCGCGCTCGGCTTGAAGAAGCGGGCGATGCTCCTCTTCGGGATCTTGAACTGCTCGACCTGGTTGGGCTTCTCCTCCTCCATGATGGAGCGCACGAGGGCGGCGGTGAGCGTGCCCTCCTTGGAGTAGCGCTTCATCTTCAGCGCCTGGGCGTGGGAGGGAGTCGCCTCCTGCGCGCGGATGGCGTCGAGCAGGTGCTCCTGCTCCTCGGCCGAAAGGTAGCTGATCTCGACGGCGGGAAGCATCTTCATCCGTCCTTCGTCGACGAGGGCCAGAAGCTCCGAGGAGAGGAACGTCAAGCGTATGAAGCGCTGCACCTTGTCCTTGCTGACGCCCAGCTCCTCGGCCAGAATGTCACGCGACCTCCTGCCGTCCGACTTGTGCGCAACTTGCGCACAAGTGAGGTCGGTGCGCCGCCCCTGGCGCTTCATCGCCTCAAGGCGCATCGAGTACGCGAACGCCCGCTCGCTCGGCAGGATGGCCTCCCTTTGGAGGTTCGAGTCCACCATGGCGATGGTGGCCTCCTCATCGGTCATGGCGCGCACGATGCAGGGCACGCTCTCAAGCCCCGCCAGTTCCGCCGCGCGCTTTCGCCTGTGGCCGCTCACGAGCTCGTAGCGATTCGCACCCGACACTCTCACGGTGAGGGGCACGAGCACGCCGTTCTCCTTGATGCTCTCTGCAAGCCGCTCCATCTCCTCATCGTCCTTCACGTGGAAGGGATGCCCGGGGAAGGGGTCTATGAGCGCGAGCTGCACTTCCGCGACGCCCTCAAGGGCCGCCCCTTCGCGCTCGCTCTGGGATGTGAACAGCTCGTCCACGGCGGGGAGGTCGATGGGCGCTCTTTTCCTAGCCACGGTCAAGCACCTCCTCCGCAAGCCTCTCGAAGGCACGGGCAACCTTGCCCGCGCCGTCGTAGGAGAAGACGCTCATGCCGGCTGCAGGAGCTTCCGCCGCCGAGACCGCACGGGGAATGACCGTGTCGAACACGCGGTAGGCGCTGCTGTACTGCCTGCGGATGGTTTCCTCGACCTCGTGGGCGAGGTTATTGCGGCTGTCGGAGAGCGTGACGAGGATGCCCTCCACTTCGAGGGACGGGTTGATCTGACGGCGCACACGCCCCACGGTCTTCAAGAGCCCGGCCATGGCGGAGGCGGGCAGATACTCGGCCGACACGGGGACGAGCACGCTGTCGGATGCGACGAAGGCATTTATCGGGATGATGCCCAGCGTGGGAGCGCAGTCGAAGAGGATGAAGTCGTAATCCGCCTTGAGCGGGGACATCCACATGTTCACAAGCTGCTCGCGGGACATCGCCATCAAAATGGGCATCTCCATCCCAGCGAGCTCGATGTTCGCGGGCATGAGGTCTATGCCCTCGTCGTGCGATAGGATGCCCTCGCGGGGGTCGAGGATGACGCCCTCGATCATCGCGTTCAAATGATTGGCGAGGGTCGTCTCAAGCGCGTCGGGGGCGTGCCAGCCGAGCGACTTGGTGAGGTCGCCCTGCGGGTCGGTGTCAACGAGCAGGACGCGCTGCCCGCTCCTGGCGAGCGCCATCCCCAGGCTAAGGGTGGTGGCCGTCTTGCCGGTGCCGCCTTTCTGGTTGGCAACGGCGATGGTTCTGCATGGCATGATGCATGCACCTCCTTCTGCGGTTTCCCGCATCGGGAGGTCAGGCGATATAAGAGGCTTGCGCGAATGGCGGTCATGGATGGCCGCGAACGGTCATCTATGACGCATGTTTCGCAAACGTACTGGAAAAGTACTGGAAAATCAGGGGGAGCATGGGCGCTAGCGAAAGAATGCAGATTTCGCCTGTTTCATAAATATGTCGCTGTGAACAGGGGAAACTCTGAATACTGATTTCGCGGGTTTCGCTAGAAACCTCCGATGCCACAGCTTGGAAGGCTCGAGTTCTACCATTGAACTACACCCGCAGCGGCAAGAGATTATAGCACGTGCTCTCCCGGCAGAGGTCACAAAGGGATGGAGGGGCATGGCCTCGATGTGCAAAAGGGACGTCCCAAATTGCACATAGGAAAAGAGCGCACGCATAGAAACGGCGTTCCTCTGTGCAATTTGGAACGTCCCTTTTGCACATCGAGTGCATGTTCCCAAGGTGATGTTCGGGCTACGGATTCCAGACGTTGCTGGAGGTGTAGGCTGGTGCGCGCTACCATCGCAGCAGAAAGCAAGCAGGCCAAGGAGGCGGCTGTGAGCATGGGTGCGCCATGTGTGGACGCGAAAGGCGGAGCACCGGATCCGGCACCGGCGCAACCGATGATGCCGCACGCTCCTGTCGCATTCGGCAAGAGCGGGTGCCAGGCCATGCTGCGAAAGCATCCGCATCTCCAGGCCCGCATCGCGCAGACTGTTGAGAGGCAGCTGACCCACGGGCTTTTCAAGTCCAAGTTCGCCACGAACGCCCGCTGGCAGGGTTCACCAGTGTGGGAGTGCCGCGTGAACGAGAAGTCCGTCGGTTCGGTACGCGTGGCGTTCGCTGTGCATGAGGGGAGCGCCACCGTGCTGTTCATATCGTCTGAGCTGCAGAAGCGCGCGTTCACGGCCGAATTGGAGCGCTTCTTGGAAAAGGGGCGCGCATGAAGCTGGTGTCTCTGAAGCAAGCGCAGGCGAAGCTGCTGAACGCCATGGCGGATGAGCGCATCCGCGCGCTCATGCTGGCCACGTTCAAGAAGGACCGTTCTCTCACGTTGCGCCGCACTGACGAGGGCTGGGAGCTGGAGGAACGGGGCTTCGCGAACGCCGTCACGCCGTTAGCCGCTGGCCCCGCAGGCAAGCGCGCCATCAAAGAGGCGTTCAAGCGCGAGTTCCCGCGCAGCAACAAGCTCTACCTGTCAGAATCGCTGGTCTGAGGCATAGCAGAGCTGCACAAAGGAGCATTGACCCGGAGGCGTATAGCAGATGCGCAGAAAAGGGTGGCCCAAATTGGATTCGCAGAAGGTGCAAAAGGGACGTCCCAACTCGCACAGGCCAACCTGCTGGATGTGCAAAAGGGACGTCCCAAATCGCACATAGGGACGTCGTTTCTGTGCGTGCGCTCTTTTCCTCTGTGCAATTTGGAACGTCCCTTTTGCACATCCCTTTTGCACATCAGCATCGTGCTGTCATGGACGATCCGGTGCTTTTGCACAGACAGGGAGATCATCGACTGATGATGCGAGTTCCGAGGCGCACGAGGGCTGGCAGGCCAGGAATCTGCAAACGACGCCGCACGGCGCTGAGTTCACGTGGGATGTCGATGTGCTGGGGGCACGCGCGTGCGCACGCTCCACATCGCACGCAGTCGCTCGCGAAATGCGCGTCACCCACCATCGTGCCTGAAGCGGTGATGTATTGCTGCATCCCCTGGATGCGCCCATGGGCGAACGAGGCGTTGTAAGCGCCGAAGCAGCTGGGGATGTTCACGCCGTGCGGGCAGGGAAGGCAGTAGCCGCATCCGGTGCAGGGCACTTTGTAGCTTGAAGAGACGTGTTCCTTGGCCAACTGCACGGCCCGTGCTTCAGCGGAAGAGAGCGAATCGGGCAGCGCCCTTTCGGCGGTCTCCGCGTTCTGCATCAGCTGCTCAAGGGAGTCCATCCCTGAGAGCGCCACGGTCACTGCCGGATGATCCCAGACCCAGCGCAATGCAAGGCGCACTGGATCGGTGCTCTCCTTGGCTGCATCCAGCTCAGCTTTCGCTTCGCGTGGCAGTTCGCTTGCGAGCTTTCCGCCCAAGAGCGGCTCCATCACGATGACGGGCAATCCTCGCTCAGCAGCAGATGCAAGACCCGCCGTTCCTGCTTGAAAATGCTCGTTCATGTAGTTGTACTGGATCTGACAGAAGTCCCAATCGAATGCGTCGAGCAGCGGCGCGAATTCGTTCTCCGGCCCATGATAGGAGAATCCGATGAGCCCAATGCGCCCCGCTTCTTTCTGATGGAGCACCCAATCTTCGAAGCCAAGGGATGCCAAACGTTCCCATGCTGCTGCGCTCGTCACGTTGTGCACCAGGTAGTGATCGACGTGGTCGGTGCGCAGGCGTTCGAGCGATCGCGTGAGGCAGGCGCCAAGGTCATCTTGCGTCCGGCAACGAGGGAGGGGCAGCTTCGTTGCCAGGTTCACCTTCGTTCGAAGCCCGGGATTGCGTGAGAAGATCTCTCCCAAGGCGGCTTCGTTGCCGCTGTAGATGTAGGCGGTATCCAAGTAATTGATGCCGCGTTCCACCGCATCCAGCACGATGCGCTCTGAAGCGTCGATGTCGATGCGGCCAGCCGTGGCGGGAAAGCGCATGCAGCCCAAGCCCAAGGCTGACAGCATCTTGCCTGTGCGAGGGTCTGTTCTGAATTGCATGGGCGCGCTCCCTTCCGTAAAATAAGTTTCATCATGCAACATGATAATCATCGAATATAAGTTGCATAATGAAACTTGTCAAGTGGATGGAGCGCGGAGCGTGGAAGCGGAAAGAAGAACATATCGGCGGGCGCGCACGCGCGAACAGAAAGCCGAGCGTCTTGATGACATACTCGATGTGACTGAGGAGCTGCTGGATGAGGGGTCGTATCGCGATGTCACGATGAGCTCGATCGCTGATCGGCTCGGCTATTCCCGCACCAATCTCTCTCACTATGTCGGATCGAAGGAAGAGATACTCTTGCTGTTGTACGTGCGATCGCTGAGGGGGATGCTCGAGGATCTTGAGAGCGTCGGAGCGAATGGCGCTTTGAGCGCCGACGCTGCGCCATCTGCGTTTGCGGCAGCCGTTGCGAACCACCGGGATTTCGGGCGCATCGGTGCGTTGCTCTCCAGTCTGGTCGAGACGAACGTGAGCCTGGAGTGCTTGACGCGCTGCAAGATGCAGATCATGGACGTGCTGGCATCGGCTTCCGCGCTGTTGGTGCAGATGGGGGCGCTCTGCACCAAGGAGCAGGCCACAGCGTTCTTGCTCGATCTGGCGAACTACGTCTCCGGGCTTTATCCGGCAGCTCATCCACTCCCCGTGCAGATCGAAGCCGCTCGTGCTGTTGGCTATCCCGTCCAGAGCTACGAGGCGTCCCTCACGCGCTACATCGGAGTGCAGCTCGCCGGCTACCGTGCGCTCACGCGTGAGGGATGACTCCGCATCCCGGCTCCGTGGATGCGGAGAACGCCCCGAACGATGGATGTGCAAAAGGGACGCTCCAAATCGCACATAGGAAAAGAGCGCACGCATAGAGAGCGCACGCATAGAAACGGCGTTCCTCTGTGCGATTTGGGACGTCCCTTTTGCACATCCTCTGTGCGCAGAGCGGTGTCCGGTTCCTTTCAGGGTCAGGTCAGACTTCCGTCTTGTCGTATTCGGTGAAGCCCGATCCGCTGAAGTGGATGATGTCGCGATGGAGCTCAGGCACGATGATGGGGGAGTGGGGGACGTTGCCCGGCACGAAGACCACGGTGCTCTTCGTGGTATGGATCTCCTCTTCTCCCAGATAGAAGATGACGTCAGCGCCCAGATCATCCGGGTGCTCCGGATCGAGCCCGATGAAGCCGATGAACTCCTCCTTCTCATGCACATGTGCTGCCGGACCATCCGGGTTCGTGTCCATGAAGCGGCAGAGCTCAAGGTAGGGCGCGCCGGGCACTTTGTCGCCCGCCAGCCAGCAGAGCAGCTGCAAGAACCCTTCCGGAGCTTCGGGCACGATGCCGCTGGTGGGTTCGTAGCGCTCCACGTAATGGCCAGCGTAGGCGCCGGTGCCTACGGGCATCGTCGCGGGTTCGCCATTGTAGGCGCCGGTGTCGAACGAAGAGCTATAGCAGAGCACAGGCGTTCCCACGCGCGTGGCCTTGAAGTTGCCCACAGGCACTCCGGCCGGCACGTACAGGGCGCCAGTGTGCGTGATGGGGATCACATCCCCGCCCAGTGTGATCTCAAGCTCAGCATCCAGATCCTCCGGGTCATCCCGGTCGGGGCCGCAGAACCACATCATGCCGCCGGTAGGATGCGCCACCACCTCATCCATTTCGAAGGGTTCGGTGACCCAGAACGCGCCCGCGGTCATGGATGCTTCCGGCACGATGGAGCTGTCAAGCCAGAGCACGGGGCGGATCCCATCCGGGATGGCGGGAACCCCCGCGGGGAAGGTGCACGCTCCTGCGCGCACGAAGAACCGGTCGTAGTGCTGATCTGCCATAGCGACTCCTCTTCGCCGTCTGCAAAGGTGCAGAGCCTGCCTGATGCTGCCAGTGTAGGCGCCGCAGGGGATGCCGACGGATCGGGCCGCGAAGGAACATCCGCATCGGCAGCTGCAAGAAAAGGCCAGCGGCCCAGACTTGCCTTAGCGCACAGAAGGACCTGAGCAGCGCCGCTTCGCGGCTCGGGCCACCCTAGCGGGGCATAGAATGCGCCCAGAGGGAGAACGGACGCAGAAGGAGGCTGGCACCATGGGGAAGATCCTGTTGAGCGGCGTTGCGGGGAATCTGGGTTCGCGGGCGGCGGAGGTGCTGTTGGAGCGCCATCCGCATGAGGACCTCATCTTCGCTTCGTCCACCGAAGGAAAGCTGGCGCGTTATCAGGATCAGGGCATCCAGACGCGCGTTGCGAACTACCACGACGCCGATTCGCTGGCCCAGGCCTTCGCAGGGGTGGACACGGTCATCATCGTATCCGTGCCGTTCGTGGGGCCGAAGCGCCGCGAAGCGCACAAGCGCGCCATCGACGCCGCCGTTGCGGCGGGCGTGGAGCGCATCGTGTACACGTCCGTGGTGGGCGCGGGTGACGAGACCATAGACACCTATGAGGTGAACGATCACGTCTGGACGGAGGACTACCTCCGCAGCCAGCCCATCCATTGGCTCATCCTGCGCAATTCGCAGTACGCGGAAGCCATGACGTCGGCCTATCTGGACGCCGTCGAGAACACCGGCGGCGTGCTGGCGAACAACATGGGCGAGGGCAAGATGGCCTTCGTTTCGCGCGACGATTGCGCGCGGGCGGCCGCGATGGCGGCCCTGTCGGATTGGCGGGACCGCGTCATCAATGTCAACGGGACCGAGCTCATGACGGTCTCACGCTTCATTCAGATCGGGAACGAAGTGACGGGTGAGCAGGTGGAATACCGGTTCATGACCGATGAGGAGAACTACGCGTTCTTCGATTCTATCGGCGTGCCGCGCACCACCGAGGAGATGTGGGCGGACACCGCGAAGAACTTCCCGTACTGCTCTGATGGGATGATCTCGTTCGGGCGTGCGCTCAGGCAGGGCCAGATGGCGGAGTTCACGGATGATTTCGAGCAGTTGACCGGTCAGAAGCCGCTCTCGGTGAGGCAGATCTTCGAAGATCTGGATGCGCATCTGGTGGGAGAGCGCGTCTCCACCGATTCCTGAGGCGGAGTCCCGCGAAAGGGACGCCCCGAACGTTGCCGATGTGCGGAAGGGATGTGCGAAAGGGACGTTCCAAATCGCACATAGGAAAAGGCAATGAGCGCAGAAAGAGCGATCCTATGTGCAATTTGGGACGTCCCTTTCGCACATCAGGGCAGGCGATGCTTCACCCGGAAGACGGGGCAGCGTGGTAGAAGAGGTGGATGTCCTCCAGAGCGCCGCGCTTGTTGCGGAAGCCGCCGGGGATGGTGCCCACGCGGGTGAAGCCCAGGCGCTCGTACAACCTGATGGCGCCTTCGTTGCTGGCCACCACGGCGTTGAACTGCAGGCCTGCGAACTCGCAGGGCCCAAGGGCCGCCAGACTGTCCTCCACCAGCGCGCGTCCGATGCCGCGCCCGCGCGCTGAGGCGGCCACGGCATAGCTGGCATTCGCCACGTGCGCGCACCGCCCCACGTTGTTCGGATGCAGGATGTAAAGCCCCAGCACCTGGCCCCCGTCCCCGGTGCCGTCCACCGCCACGGCGCACCGGGTCTGGCTCTGGAAGAAGCAAAGCGCTTCTTCATCGGTTGTGAGCGGCTCTTCTTGCGGGAAGGCGTTGCCCGCTGCCACCACCTCGTTCCAGATGGCGCGCGCCGGGGCTGCGTCTTCGGGGCGCAGCTCTCTGACCAGCATCATCGCGCCTTGAGCGCTCAGTGGCGGCAAGCCGCGTTCGGATCCATGGGAGCGACCTTGCCTGCGGCGAAAAGCTCGACCACGCGGCCCACGTTCGGTTCGGTGGTGTCCGCATACACGGTGATGCCCGCGTTGGTGAAACGCGTGAACGGGGGCATGCCCATGCCGGCGGCCAAGATGGCGTCGATCCCCAAGCTGATGGCGAAATCGATCACGCCGCCGCAGCCCACGGCGTCATGGTCGGCGTTCTGCACGGATTCCACGCTGGTGACGTTCATGCCATCATCGAACGTGACCAGCGTGAAGTACGGCGCGTGGCCGAAGTGCCCGCTGCGCATGCTGTCAAGGCCAGCATCGGTCTCACTGGGAATGGCGATCTTCATGAGGCATCCTCTCTGTTCGCGTGCTTGTTTTCCACCCATTATGGCAAAGGTCCGCACCGAACGCCATCATGGGGGTCCGGCTCCCAGCGAACGTGCTCAAAGGCGGCGCAGGATGTTCCAGCCGGCCATGGTCACGCAGCTGGGGACCACCTTGCCCACCACGCGCAGCGCGAAGGACTGCGGGCTTGCGCAGGCCACGGCGAAGTGCGCTTTGTTCGCCCGCAGGGCGCGCCGCACGACCGTGCCCGCGTCCTGTTCGCCCCAAAGATGCCCCACATCGTGGCCGCCGCCGGATGCGCGCGCCACCTTTTCGAAGCCCGTCTTCACCCAGGTGGGGCAGAGCGCGGTGACGGTGATGCCGCTGCCGTGCAGCTCCCAGCGCAGGGCGCGCGTGTAGCGCAGCACGAAAGCCTTGGTGGCAGCGTAGACGTTCAGGTGAGGGAGCGGCGCGAAGGCCGCCGCTGATGCCACCTGGATGATGCGGCCGCCCCGCTCCATATGGGGCAGCACGGTGCGCGTCATGTCCACCAACGCACGGCAGTTGAGGTCCACCATGGCGTTCGCGTCCGCGTCTGAGACGGTATCCCAGCTGCCGAACTTGCCGAAGCCGGCCGCGTTCACCAGATAGGTGACGCGCGGCCGTTCGTCGTCCAGGGCCTCCGCCATCTTCTGGATGCTGGCCACGTCCGTGAGGTCTGCCGGCATCGCGCGCGCAGGCGTGCTGAGGGCAGCGGCCACTCCCTCCAGCGCGTCAGCGCTGCGCGCCACCAGCCAGAGCTCGTCGCAGACCTGCATGCGGTCCAGCTCTTCGGCGAACGCGCGTCCCAAGCCGGAAGACGCTCCCGTCACGATCCCGATGCGCTTCGGCGTTTCACTGCGTTCCATGGGCGCCTCCTCATCCGTTCCGTCGCAGGGGACCTTACCAGCCCACGCCCACCTCCACTGCCAGGCAGAGCCGAACGTTGCCGATGTGCAAAAGGGATGTGCAAAAGGGACGTTCCAAATCGCACATAGAGAAAGACAATGAGCACAGAAAGAGCGATCCTATGTGCAATTTGGGACGTCCCTTTTGCACATCCATCACCCCAGCTCTGTGCAAAAGGGACGTCCCTTTCGCACATCCGGGTCGGGCGAGGATCCCGGGCGGGAGCCTCGCCCGCTTGCGGTCAAGCAGGGTGCGCTGCGGTGCGTTCGCGGTCTTGACCGAGGCGCTCCATGGCCCAGAGGATCACGACGCTTCCCAGAAGGGCCACGCCGAAAGGCAGGAGCGCGGCCAAGCATTCCACGGGCGCGGGCAGATACGCGGTCCCCAAAGCGAACGTGGCGTCCCAGTCAAGATAGCGCCCCGTGGAGATGGGATACGGCCCGGTCACCGCGTCCGTGCCCGACAGCGTCAGGTAGAGGGATGGCGCGTTGTAGGCGGGATAGAGCAGCATCAACCGATGCGCGAAGATGCCGATGATCACCAGCACCGCAGCGGCCAGCTTCGAGGCGGTCTTCTCGGACTTCGCGCAGGCGAAAAGGATGATCATGCCTGCTGCCGGCAGCGCGAGCTCGCACAGATAGAGCGGCAGCTGAGATCCTATGGCTGACAGCACGCCGCCGGACACCGGCGTGTTCTCAAGCGCGACCAGGCACAGATCGGCCAGCGCCAAAGCCAGATGCACGGCGACGGCGATGGCGCAGAACCAAGAAAGCCATCTCAAGCCGCGCTCAGGAGCGAGAGCTGATCCCGGCTTCGCGCAGCAGGCGATGAGCAGCAGGAGCGCACTGCCGCTCACCAAGGCCACGGCCAAGAAATCAACGGGCATGATCGGGGTGGCCCACCATGCATGCGCGCTCTGCAATGAGAACAAAAGCCCTTCGACGATCTGGAGCGCCACCGCGCATGCCCCGGCGATCCCGGCCCAGACCCTCGCAGAACCGCTCTTGCGCGCGATCATCACCAGCTGGATGACGGACGCCACGATGAATGCCGTGAGCGCGATCATGTCCCATGCCAAGGGCGAAGCCAGGTTCAAGCCCGTGAGCATCCACATCACATTGCGCACTGCACCCAGGTCAGCCAAGATGGCCGCTCCTGCTGCAGCCACGCATGCAAGCCCCACCGCTGCCCCCACCCGGGCCAGCGGGTAGAGCTCTTCTTTTTCCGTGACGTAGATCACGCTCGCAATGATCTGTGAACCCGCGCCGAAGCCCACCATGAAAGCGAAGAGTGCGATCATGAGGCCCCAGAGGAAGATGTTGGTCATGCCTGAACCGGAAAGGAGCCCTCCGGTCAGCTGCAATGCCCAGCCGATGGCCCCCAGCACCAAAAGCGCACCTCCCGCGATCCCGACGATGCGTGCGGTCCTTTCCATGGTCACTCCTCTCCTTGGGACACGTTGTCCACTTGCTCCACCTTGTGGGCGGCCAGGTAATAGACGTTCGGCCTGGTGTGGTATTCATCGCCCAGCGTGTAGGTCTCCTTGCCTTCCAGGTACTTGCGGATGGCTGATGAGGGGTCATCCATGTCACCGAAGATGCGCGCGTTGCCGGGGCATGCGGTGCAGCAAGCAGGGTCCTTGCCTTGGGATGTGTACTGCGCGCAGAACGTGCACTTCTCCATGACGCCTTCCGGACGCACGGGCGTGTACACCAGATGCTCTCCATCGCGGTATGGTTCGGGGTAGCCGTAGGCTTGCTCTTCGCCATCAAGCCCCACCATCTTCGCAGGGGCGCTCCAATTGAACTGGCGAACGCCATAGGGGCATGCGCTCGCGCACATGCGGCATCCGATGCAGCGGTCGTAATCGATGAGCACCGTGCCCGTGTCCGCATCGGTGTAGGTGGCTTGCGTGGGGCAGACGGTCTGGCAGGGCGCGTTGCTGCAATGCTGGCAGCTCAGCGGCACGAATTCCATGCGCAGCTGATCATCCACCTTCACCGCCACGTCGTATTCGGGGGTGCCGCTCGTGAACACGCGGTTCCACCAGATCCCTTGCGGTTGGGAATTGAAGCATTTGCAGACCACCGCGCAGGTGCGGCATCCGATGCAGCGGTCCAGGTCTATGGCCATCGCGTACCTCATGGCTCATGCCTCCTTCCCGTATTCGATCCCAGAGCCTTCAGGAATGCTTCCTCCAAGGACGCTCTTGCCGGTGTCCTTCACCACCTGGGGCACGCCGCCGTCCGCCAGCCGCACGTTGCAGGCCGTCTCATTCCAGGCCATGTTGGGCGACCATACGCTCACCAGGTAATACGCCTCATTGGTGGGATTGATCCAGGGCCAGATGAGCGAGTTGTAGCTGGTCTTGTTGTCGTAGGCCGACCACCAGCCCTGATCGAAGATGCATTGGGTGGGATGCACGCCGGGATCTTCGATGAGCTGTCCTTGCACGGTGCCGCGGCTGTTGTACACCTCCACCCAGTCTCCCTGCTCGAGGCCGCGCTCAGCGGCCGTGCCGGGGTTCAGCCACACTTTCGGCGTGTTGTCCTGCAGCTCCAGCATGAACGGGTCGTTGACGTAGGTGGCATGCACGCGGAACGCGCTGTTGCGCGTGGTGTAGCCGAGCGGATACTTCTCGCGCGCTTCGGGGTCGTCTTTGTATTCGGTGTCCTCGAAGGGCGGCTTGTAGCAGGGAAGCTGTTCGTTCAGCTCCAAGAAGATGTCCTCGTCCCGGTAGAACTCGATGCGCCCTGACCGCACGAACTTCGAGGTCACGTCCAACGGATTCGGACGGGACACGGTGGGGAAGGGGATGCGCTCGTTGATCTGCTCCCAGAAAGGGATCCTCTTCTCACCGGGGTTGGCGTGGGCCAGCTTCCCTGGTCCGCGCCGCAGCTCTTCGGGCGTCAGGTGGTCGATGGTGGGGCCGCCTTTCTCGAGCAAGAGCGCCAGCACCTCATCGGCGCGTTTCTCTGAATCCTCGGGCGCGAAGCGCGGCCAAAGCGGCTCCTTGGCTGGATCGATGCGGTTCGCCAGCTCCGTGAAGATCCAGATCTCCTCGCGCGCCTCTCCAGGCGGGTCCACCAGACGCTGTTGGAGCTGCACATAGGGATGCAGCGGCGTGGTGGTGAGCTCGGTCTTCTCATACCAGCTGGCGCACGGGAAGGTGAACGTGGCTTCAGTGGCGGTGAGCGTGCGCTGGAAATCCAGGCAGACCACGCACTCCAGGTCCCCGGTGTCCACGGCATCGCGCAGCCAGTTCGCCACGTTGTGCTGTTCGAGCGGGTTGCCCCAGCCCACTACCAGCGCCTTGAAGCCGTTCTTGGGGTAGGGCGCCTTCATCTGCGGGGTGGGACCGTTCACCCAGTAGTGGAATGGGCATGACGTCTTGACGGCACCTTCGGGGACCATCCAGCTGGCGGTGTTGAAACGGGTCTTGTATTGCCCCACATAGGTGGAGATGCCCCCGCCCAGCTGCCCGATGTTGCCGGTGAGGCACGCTACCAGCGCGCATGCGCGGCCTTTCAGGTCCCCGTGGTACCACTGCTGGGTGCCGCCTCCGAAGATGATGTGCATGGGCTTCGTGTTCGCGGCATCGCGGGCGATGCGCTTGATGGTATCCGCGTCCACGTCGCAGATGCCGGCCACCTCTTCAGGCGCGTACTGTTCGAGCTGCTCTGTCAAAAGCTGGAAGCCCGTCTTCGCTTGCGCGGTGGTGCCGTCTTTCAGGGGCACTTCGAAAGTGCCGGTGAGCGCATAGGCGTTGTCAGGGAGCTCGAGCGGCGTGGTGGCCACGAAAGCGCCCGCATCCTCATCGTAGGCGACGAAGCTGGAGCGGTAGTCGGGGATGCCGGGCACCGCTTCAAGGCCCGATACATCAGAGGCCAGGATGCGCTTGCCGGTCGCCACGTTGATGAGGAGCGGGGAATCCGTATAGGTGCGCATGAAATGCGCGTCGAACAGCCCCTCATCGATGATGGCCTTCGCCATGGCCAGCGCGAATGCGCCATCGGAATCGGGCGCGATGCGCACCCATTCGTCAGCGCGTTCCGCGGAGGCGGAATAATTCGGATCGAAATAGATCACCCGCCCGCCGGCTTCCTGCGAATAGGTGAGGAAGTGGGCGTCGGGCATGCGCGTGACCATGATGTTGGAGCCGAAGATGAGGGTGAGGCGCGAGTCTTCCCAGCAGTAGGATTCCAGCTCTTCGCTCTGGCATCCGAACGTCTCAGGCCAGAACATGGGCAGGTCGCCGTTGAGCTCATAGCCGCCTATGACCGACCATCCGAAGGTGTTCGCGATGCGCACGAGCGCGCCTTTCTGGATATGGCCCGTGCCCTGCACTTGATAGATCACGCCCACCGAATCCGGCCCGTATTTCTCCATGATGGCGCGCAGCTTGTCCGCCGCGGCATCGAGCGCCGTGTCCCAATCGGCTTCTACTTGTTCGCCGGCTTCATTGCGGATGAGAGGCCGGGTGAGGCGGTCGGGGCCGTTCTGCATGGTGTTGAAAGAGAGGCCCTTGAGGCAGCCGCGCGGATTGTAGTGCTCATAAGGATAGTCGGCTGCTTGGCGGATCATGCGCACCTTGCCATCCTGCACGCAAGCCTCCATGCCGCAGGCACCCGTGCAATTGGGCGAGCAGGTGGTGCGGATCCATGTCTCATCCAACGGTTCAGCGGGCGTGAGCGCGCAAGCCTGATCAGGGCTCACCGCGCCCTCCAGCGCGACGGCGGCCCCTGCAGCGCAGGCGGCCCCTGCGCTCAGCTCCACGAAAGCGCGCCGCGTCATCTCCTTCATATCCGCTCCTCTCATCCAAGGCGCATCTTCTCTGCGCCATTGTCGGGCAGCGATCCTGCGTGAGAGGAGCGCGTTCTGAACCGTTGCCTGGCCCTTGCCGAGCCGTGACATTCAAGAGGACCATGCCCCACGAGGTTATAGGCGTGAAAGGGTCGCCTCGGGTCGGATGTGCGAAAGGGACGTCCCGAATCACACCCGCAAGGTTGTCTGATGTGCGAAAGGGACGTCCCAAATTGCACATAGGATCAGTCTTTCAGTGCTCACTCTCTATTTCTATGTGCAATTTGGAACGTCCCTTTCGCACATCCGGAGCGTCCTTGCCTGATCGTGGGTGTGCGACATCTGCCCAAGCGGGCGCACTTGAAATACAATGGGAGCACCCCCGGAGCCTGCAGCGGCTCCGGCAGCCATCGGTTCACCGAAAACGCACACAGCAACGGACCACAAGATGAACGCGGAGGAGGCATGGCATGGAAACGCTCACCCTGGTCCTCTTCCTGGCCGTCTCTGTGCTCATCTCCGCTGTGGCTGATCGCATCATCCCGAAAGTGTCCCTGCCGCTGATCCAGGTGGCCATGGGCGCCATCATCGCCGTGTTCGCGCACGGCAGCATCGTGATCGAGCTGGAGCCGGACCTGTTCCTGGTGTTGTTCATCGCGCCCCTTCTCTATATAGAAGCGAAGAACGCGGACAAGGCCATCCTTTGGAGGAACCGCGGTCCCATCATGTCGCTGGCCATCGGGCTGGTGGTCATCACCATGCTGATCATCGGCTTCACGCTGAACGCCATTCTGCCCTCCATTTCCCTGGCGGCGGCATTCGCGCTGGGCGCGGCGTTGGGTCCCACGGATGCGGTGGCGGTCACGTCCCTGTCCAAACAGGTGAGCATCCCTGAGCGGCAGTGGGGCATCCTCAAAGGGGAGCTGCTGCTGAACGACGCATCCGGCATCGTCTGCTTCCAGTTCGCCATAGCAACAGCCGCCACCGGTTCGTTCTCGCTTTTGGAGGCGGGGGAGAGCTTTCTGGTGGAATTCATCGGCGGCCTGGCGTTCGGTGCCATCGTGGGCTACTTGAGCAATTTCATCCTGCGCAAGATCCGCGACATCGGCGTGGAGAGCATCACCTTCCACGTGCTCTTCGAGATCTGCATTCCCTTCGTCGTGTACCTGTGGGCGAACGCCATCCATGTGAGCGGCATCATCGCTGTGGTGGTGGCCGGGCTGGTGAACGTGATCGCGCCGCGCACCGTGAGCCCCTCAATCGCGCACATGAACATCGTCTCATCCAGCGTGTGGCAGGTCATCTCGTTCGCGCTGAACGGCATCGTGTTCGTGCTTCTGGGCACGCAGATCCCCACGGCCATGATGTATTCGTGGGATGATGCCACCATCTCCAACGCGTTGCTCTTGGGGCTGGTGGCCTTGGTCACGGTGCTCCTCATGGGCACGCGGTTCATCTGGTGCGTGGCCATGGAGTGGGTGCATGCGCGGCGTGTGGCGAAGGCGAAGTTCACGCGCCGGTCGCTGCGGAACGCCCTTGCCGTCACGCTCTGCGGCGCGAAGGGCACCATCACGCTGTCCATCCTGTTCACCATCCCGGTGTTCCTCTCCACAGGCGCCCGTTTCCCGGCGCGCCATCTCATCATCTTCATCGGCTGCGGCGTGATCTTGTGCACGCTTTTGCTGGCCACGTTCGTCGTGCCCATCGTGGCGCCGAAGCGCAAGCGCAAGACCGATGAGATCCGCGCGCGCCAGAACTACTATGAATGCCTGGCGGACATCCAGCGCAACGTGATCGAAGAGCTGACGGCTCAGCAGACCCGCGAGAACCTCACGGCCACGCGCCGCGTGATCCAGGTGTACCAGGACCGGTTGGCGCAAACGAAGAGCATGGTGGGCGCAGAGGATGACCAGGACGTGGAGCTGCGCTGCCAGGCTCTTGAATGGGAGGCGGAGCGCACGCTCCAGCTGGTGGCAGAGGGCGCCGTCAGCCACGAGGTGGGCTATGAATACGTGGGTCGCCTTGAACGCATGGAACGCTACGCGCGCCACAAAGGCGGCAAGCTCACGCTGCGCGCGGCCGCAGCGTATGTGAGGTCCGCTGTCTTGCGGGGGCGTCAGATGATCGCGCGGCTGCTGCCGAATGCCGTGAAGACGGATGCAGCAGAAGAGCTGCGCCAGCTCCAGATAGAGACGAACGCGCATGTGGTGGACCGGCTGCATGCCCTGATGCCGGATGATGAGGTGCAGACCGAGGACGTGAGCCGTCTTCTGGTGGAATACGAAGCGGCCTTGACAGCGCTCAGACGCCGTCCGCCTAGCGTGACCTCTTCGTTCAAGATCATCGATCAGACGGATGACGTGCGCCGGTTGGCCTATCAGCTGGAACTGGAGGAGATCCAGAAGATGTACGAGCGTGAACGGATAGACCGCCAAGCGGCGAAGAGCATGCGCGACAACGTCTATCTCATGCAGATGGACCTGGAGGATCGCCTTTGATGGGATCTGCGGAAATCTCTGCTTGATTCGCGGGCGCGCACCCGCTACAATGCTTCTTCGCGTCCAAGAGATGCGTATCCGGTCGCTTGGCTCAGCGGGAGAGCATCGCCTTCACACGGCGGGGGTCACAG
>CANSWY010000005.1 GCA_947650915.1 uncultured Eggerthellaceae bacterium
TGGCCGAGTGGTTGAAGGCGGCAGTCTTGAAAACTGTTGTGCCGAAAGGTACCGTGGGTTCGAATCCTACTTCCTCCGCCATCTTCTTTCCCTTGCCTGTGATGCCGGTCCATTTCGCGTTCTGGGCGGTATAATCGCCTGCGTTGTCTTTTCGCTGGCCAACGGGTCAGCGTCAGGTGAAGAGAGGGGTCACAGCAAGGGTGAAGCCATCAGGTTCAAAGGGAGCGTTTCCTGATGGCGTGGAAGACTTCTTGCTGGAGCCTGACATCCCCATTTTGAAGGGTTCGCACGCGCCGCGGACAGGTGCGCACGCGCTGCCCGCACCGGAGCGGCCGGCAGGCCGTCACGCGCGGCCGCATGGTCCTGCTCCATCCGATGGTCTGCTGCCTGAGGAAGCGGTTTTTTCGCATGCTGCGCCCACAGCCGTAGAAGAGCTGCCGCCCCAGGAGCCTGAGCAACGCGTGAAGCCCGCGATGCCTGCGGAACCCAAGCGGCCCAAGCCGGACAAGCCCAAGAAGGGCGTGCGCTACATCCCTGCACTGGATGGCCTTCGCGCGCTGGCCGTGCTGGCGGTCATCGCGTACCACACGGGGCTTCCCGCCTGCGAAGGCGGCCTCATGGGCGTCACGGTCTTCTTCGTCATCTCCGGCTACATCGTCACGAAGATCCTGCTGGTGGAATTCGCGCGCACCGGGCGCATCAGCTTCAAGGATTTCTACATCCGGCGCGTGAAGCGCTTGCTCCCGGCCATCATCCTGGTGATCGCGGCCACGGGTGCGCTGTGCGCTGTGTTCAACCACGTGCTGCTCACGAAGATGCGCCCTGAGGTGTTGCCTTCGCTCTTCTTCGTGAACAACTGGTGGCAGATCCTGAACGACGCGTCTTATTTCGAGAACATCGGCCTGCCCTCCCCGCTCACGCATTTCTGGTCGCTGGCCATCGAAGAGCAGTTCTATCTGGTGCTGCCCTTCACACTGTTCTGCGTGCTGAAATTCGGCGGGAAGCTGCGGCATCGGCGCAACCTCTCCATCATCATCCTGGTGCTGGCGGCCCTCTCCGCGCTGGAGATGACGCTTTTGTACGACCCCGCCCAGGACCCCACGCGCGTCTACTACGGCACGGACACCCGCGCGTTCTCGTTGCTGATGGGCGCGTTCGTGGCGGTGCTCACCACCGGTGCCAAGGACCGCGTCCCGCGCGCCGTGCGCGAAGCGTTCGCGGTGGTGGGCGCGGTGGGCGTGCTGGCATGCTTGGCGCTCATGAGCGGCGAAGACCCGTTCACCTACCAGGGAGGCATGGTGCTCTGTTCTGCGCTCACGGCGTTTCTGGTGTACGGCACCATCGCCCGTGATGCCGGCTGGGTAGCGAAGATCCTCTCTTGCAAGCCGTTCATCTGGATCGGCAAGCGTTCCTACGGACTGTACCTCTGGCATTATCCGCTGGTGCTCCTGTTCACCCCCGTGAACGGCAGCTTCGGGATGGACGGGCTGCTCATGGCAGCAGCGGTGGCGTGCACGTTCATCTGCGCCGAGCTGTCCTACCGCTTCGTGGAGAACCCCATCCGCTACGGCATCGCGAAGGAGAAGCGCGCTGAGGCATCTGCGGCCCCGGCCACGGCTCCGGCTCCTGCGCCCGCCCAGTCCGGAGAGCTTCCCATCGTGGAGGGCCTCATCGATGCGGCTGCGGCCCAGAAGGATGCCGCGCCCGTCGCTCCAGCGCGCGCGGGCGTCTTCGCGAAGATCCAGCGGGCGGTTCCCTTGAAGGCTCCGGTGGCCGCGGTGGTGGCGGTGCTGGTGGCGGGCTGCGCGGCAGGTCTGGCCTTCGTGCCGGACACATCGGCGCTGAGCGATGACGGGGCGGCCATCATCATCCGCAACTCCATGGCGGGAGAGCCCTTGACCGGAGAGGTCAAGCTGGCAACGGGAGATGGAGAGGTGCCGGTGCTGGGGCTGCCCGAGGAAGAGCCTGAAGAGGAGGAGAAGCCGGTCTACGATGTGCTGATGATCGGGGATTCGGTGGCGCTCCGTGCTGTTCCGTATTTCGAAGAGCGTTTCCCGCTGGGGCATCTGGATGCAGAGAAGAACCGTCGTCTTTCCCAGGGCATTCAGGTGTATGAACAGTACGCCGAGGACGGCCAGGTGGGAGACGTTGTCATCTTCGCGCTGGGCACGAACGGCACGCTCACGGAAGATGAGCTGCGCCAGGCAGTGGAGACGGTGGGGCCGGACAAGCAGATCTACTTCGTCACCATCCGCAACACCGATGATGATTCCATGGCCCAGAGCAACCACGCGTTGAACGTGGTGCGCGAGGAATATGACAACGTCCACCTCATCGACTGGAACTCCTTGTCAGAGATGCATGGGGATTATTTCGATGGGGACGGAACTCATCTGACGGCTTCCGCGGCACAGACCTACGTGCAGTTCATCGCGGACGTGCTGCAGTATCCGCCCGCCGAGGAAGTGCTGGCCCAGCAAGCCGCCGAACAAGACTGACGCGCGAAAGGTGCGAAGAGGCCGTCCCGGTGGTGCGTGAAAGGTGCGGAAGGGACGTCCCAAATTGCACATAGGAATGATCTTCCAGCACGTGCTCTCATACCCTATGTGCAATTTGGAACGTCCCTTTCGCACCTTTCACGCACCTTTCACGCCTGGCAGATGTGCAGAGGGGACGTTTCAAATTGCATGCGCAGTGTGCGATTTGGGGTGTCCCCTCTGCACATCTTTCGCCCCGCGTCATTTCTTCGGGCGGAACTTCCCCACCACGTCATAGAGCCACCAGAACGCATCGCCGCGCTTCACGGGAGCACCGCCCGCGGGCGTGGCCTTCGCGTTCACGGGAGAACGGTAATGCGGGTGGTTCTTTTTGAAGCGCCACCGGCAGATGAGCGTGACCACCAAGCCTGAGATGCCCACGGCTGCGAAGCTGGCCGCCAGCTCCAGCACCGGCTGGTTGCCGTCCGCCAGCGCATAGAGGCTTGCCAGCGTGAAGAAGATGGCGAGCACTGAGCAGAGCACGGTGAACAGACGGATGAGCACTTCTTTCGCACGGGTGGGGGAGGAGCGCCAGGACACCACGAAGTACACGATGGCCGCCAGCGCCACCAGTGCGATCAAAAGCGGTATGCTCCGGGAGAGCTGTGCGATCAGATTGATCATGCTGTCCTCACCTGTGCGGATCTACATGGCCTGCGCGCGCAGCCGGGAGAGCGAGGTGGGGCGCGCCCAGAAGCCTGCCGCCTTCGCCGCCGTTGCCAGCGCGGAGGCCTGCGCGAACGAACCGGCTTCTGCGAAGAAGGCCGAACCGCTGCCGCTCATGAGCACGCGCGCGGCATCCACCCCGTCTTGCGCGCAGAGCCATTCTCTCACGTGGACCACCTCTGGCTGGACCGCGTCCGCGGCGTTCGCCAGACCGTTGAAAAGCGGCACCTCTCCAGCCGTGCGCGCCTGGCGCATCTGTGCCAAAAGCTCTTCTGAGGGGAGGACGGGGTCAGCGTCGAAGGCGGCGTAGGCGTCGCGCGTGGACACGCCCGCGTGCGGCTTCACCAGCACCAAGGGAGTGCGCGCAGGTTGAAGGGCGCCCGCGAAGGATTCGCCGGCCCCGATATAGCGGGCACAACCCCCTTTCAAAAAGAACGGCACGTCCGCGCCCAGCGTGGCGGCCACCTGCGCGGTGAGGGCCGCATCCACGCCCCAGAGCTGCGCGAGGCAGCTGAGCACGCAGGCGGCGTCTGACGAGCCGCCGCCCAGCCCGGCTTGGGCGGGCACCTGCTTCTCGATGCGGATGCGCACGTGCTCGGGCGCTTCGCGGCCAGCGGCCTTTGCCAGCGCCGCCGCCGCTCTGAATGCCAGGTTCTCAGCAGCGGGAATGCGCAGGGGGGATGCCTGCGCCTCTCCCAGCCCCGTCGTCTTGTCTACCACGTCCACGCTCACCAGCAGCTGGCCTTCCGTCCCGGCGAAGGCCAGCGCGTCGGAACCTGCTGCGATGGCGTCTTGCGCTTCGCGCGCGAACGCCTCATCCAGCGGGTGCGCGTTCACATGCAGCACGTCGTGCAGCGCCAGCGCGTGCATGACGTTCTCCACCTCATGCAGCCCATCTGCGCGCGCGGGTCCCACGCCCAGAAAGAGGTTCACCTTCGCGGGCGCGATGCCGCGCAACACCCCTTCTCCCATGAAGTCAGCGGCGCGGAACTGCGCGTTCGCCGCTTCTGCCAGGATGTCCGTGACGGATGCGGTGTTCAGGGCGGGATTCGTCATCGTCTCCTCCGTTTGAAGAATTCCTTCAGAAGCCGTGCGCATTCTTCCTGGCGCACGCCAGGCGTCACTGGGAACGCGTGGTTCAGGCGTTCATCCGCGTTCACGTGATACAAACTGCCGAGCGCCCCCGCTTTCGCATCCGGTGCGCCATAGACGCAGCGATGGATGCGCGCTTGGTGCATGAGGCCGGCGCACATGATGCAGGGTTCCAGCGTCACGTACACGGTGCAGCCAGAAAGGCGCCAGGCGTCCAGTTCGCGCGCGGCTTGCAGCATGGCGATGAATTCCGCGTGCGCCGACGGGTCCCGTTTCGTTTCACGTTCGTTGTGGGCGCGGGCGACGATGCGCGGCTCAGAGACCAACGTGCGCGTGGCGCGGTCATAGGCTTGATGCACCACGACAGCCCCGATGGGAACTTCGCCCGCAGCTTCCGCTGCGCGCGCCTCATCCAAGGCCAGCGCCATGAACAGGTCGTCGTCCGGGGGCAAGAATGCGTCAGTGCCAGTCATCACCAATGAAAGATCTGGCGGAGGAGTAGGGATTCGAACCCTAGATGCCCTTTTGGGGCATACTCACTTAGCAGGCGAGCACCTTCGGCCTCTCGGTCACTCCTCCGCGTGCTTGAGCAGCTTTGAATCATACCCGAGCGGCGTTCGCGCTGTCAAACGGCGCGCGGAAAGCCGGGGTGCTGCAATATAATCGTGCATTCAGGCGAATGCGCGGAAAGGAGAGGGCGGTGAGCATGGCGAATGCACGGCATCGGTTCGCGTTGCGCGCCCTTTTCTTGGTGGCCGCCGTCATGCTGTCTGCGTGCTTGTTGCCAGGACGCGCGCACGCGGGGGCATCAGTGGATGCTGCCTCCATCCGCACGGTGGCGCAGGTGCAAACGGACGGGGCGCTGCATGTGGTGGAGCAGCGCACGTTCGTTTTCGAAGAGGAGCGTTCCGGCCTGTTCTGGCCGGTGACGTCCTTGGAGGAGGATTCCGTCCTGGAGGTGTCTTCGGTGCGGTTCGCGCCCTGCACGCTGCAAGGCGGCATCGCTGGCGAATGGATGGCGCTCCCGCGCGCTTCCATCTCCTCTGAGCTGGAAGCGGCCATCCAGGCCACGTCCGGCCGCACGGACAGCCTGGATGCGCAGGCGGCCGCGCTGAGGACGGTGGTGGATCCGGGCTTCCATGCGGACGCGGCTGAGCGCGGCATCTATCTTCTGTTCCCGCCCACGGAAGGGCGCGTCGTCTTCGAATGCGATCTCACGGTGACGAACGCCGTCCGCGCGTTCGACGACACGGCGGAACTTTACTGGGATTACGTGCCTGCTGACGCGGATGCATCCGCGGCCAGCGTGAACGTATCGGTCCAGCTGCCCATGCCGGAGGGCATGGAGGCGGTGGTGGGGCAGAACGTCTTCGCGTGGGGGCACGGTGCGGCGGGGACGGTGAACGTGAAGGCGGACGGCACGGTGGCGTTCCATGTGCCGGAACTCTTGCGCGGGCAATACGCCCAGGCCCACGTGCTGTTCCCGCAGCAGTGGCTCACGAACCTGAGCTTCAAGGCACAGCACGCCCATTCCGGCACGCGCCTGGATGAGGCGAAGGCGGAAGAGGAGACGTGGACGGACACGTGGTCAGCGTGGTTGGCGAATTCCTACACGTTGGACCTGGCTTTCGTGCTGGTAGCCCTTGCGGCACTGGGCGCGGCGTTCGGGCTCTTCTTCGCGTTCGGGCGCGAGCCGAAGCCGGTGGGGCCTGCCAGCAGAGAGGATGCCCGTGCGCTGCTGCACGGCTATGAGGCACCCCTGGTGGGACGGCTCATGCGCTGGGGGCACGCCGGCCCGGCCGATCTGGTGGCACTCTTGATGCAGCTGGCGGTGCGCGGGGCGGTGAAAGTGGAGGCTCTGGCAGATGCGGGGCCGCTCGGGCGCGGCTTCAATGACCTGCGCATCCGCACGGGGACCCGGGCCAAGGACGTGGCGCGCACGCCCCTTGACCAAGAGCTCATGCGCCTGCTGTTCGATGTGTGGGGCGAAGGGTATGCCAGCGTCACGCTCTCTGACATCAAGCGCCATGCCGCGGCCGATCGGATGCGCTTTCGGTCTGAACTGGCCGCGTTCGCGAAAGTGCTCTCAGGCGCAGTGCAGGAGGCAGCCTTCTTCGATGTGCGCAGTGCTCGCGTGCAGCGCATCGTCATGGTGTCGGGGTGCGCGCTTTTGGCAGCCGCGCTTCTGTTCGGCGTGGCGGCCGGATCGTTCGTGCGCGGGGCGGCGCTCTTCATCGCGGGGGGCGGCTGCATCGTGTTGGGCAACTACACGGCGCGTTTGACGCCGAAGGGTGCAGAAGTGCAGGCGGCCGCGGTCATGCTGCAGCGCGCTCTCATGGATGTGCCGCCTGAAGACGTGCCTGAGGAGGACGCGCCCTATGCGTTCGCCTGCGGGTGCGCGCCGGATGCGGCGGTGCCGTGCTTGAGCACAGAGAACGCTACGGAGGCAGACATCCCCTTCGCGCGCTTTTGGCTGGCTCCGCGCAAGGGCCGGGGCGGCAAGCCCATGCCGTCGTTCGCGCGGCATTTGGCGGATGAGCTGGAGGCGTGGGGGTAGATCATGCGCGCCGAACGGGTCCTGCCACAAGCAGCGTACAAGCTGATGATCGTCATCGCCACGGTGATCTGGGGCATATCGTTCGTGGTCATGAAGGACGCCGTGGACGTGATGGAGCCGTCGTGGCTGATCGGCATCCGGTTCATCTGCACGGCCATCATCCTGAGCGCGGTCTTCTGGCGGCGGCTGCGCGCCAGCTTCGGCCGGACGCTCTTGGCGGGCGGCGCGCTTCTGGGCGTCCTTCTGTTCGCGGCCTACTGGACGCAGACGGTGGGGCTCAAATACACCACGCCGGGCAAGAACGCGTTTTTGACCGCGGTGTACTGCGTGATCGTGCCGTTTCTGTTCTGGGGCGTGGCGAAGCGGCGTCCCACCCTGTACAACGTGTGTGCTGCCGTGCTCTGCATCGTGGGCGTGGGGCTGGTGTCGCTTTCCGGCAGCGCTGATCTGAGCCTCGGATTCGGCGACGGCATGACGCTCGTGTGCAGCGTGATGTTCGCCGGACATATCGTGGCCACGGCGGTGGTGTCCAAGAAAGCGGACATCATGGCGCTCACCGTGGTGCAGTTCGCGGTGGCGGGCGTGCTG
This sequence comes from uncultured Eggerthellaceae bacterium, assembly GCA_947650915.1. Lineage (GTDB taxonomy): Bacteria > Actinomycetota > Coriobacteriia > Coriobacteriales > Eggerthellaceae > MGBC163016. Next base: position 7,441 of record CANSWY010000005.1, read on the forward strand.
GGGTGCGCGGTGGGGCTCATCACGGAACCGCTGCCGAACGTGGCGGCCATCACGCCGGATTTCCTGTTCAACATGGCCTATCTCATCATCTTCGCTTCATGCGTGGCGCTCGCGTTCCAGAATGCTGCGGTGGCGAAGGTGCCGCCGTCCCAGGCCGCCATCCTGCTCTCTTTGGAATCCGTGTTCGGCGTGGGCGCCAGTATCATCCTGTATGGCGAACAGATGACGTTGGCCCTGGTGTCAGGGTTCGTGCTCATCCTGGGCGCGGTCATCCTGAGCGAGGCGTTCCCGCTGAAGCGGCCGCCGGATGACGTGGATGACGCCATCGTTGAAGATGCCATGGCCATAGACTGACTGGATGCCCGACGTCAAGGAAAGGACCCGCATGGAACCGCAGAAGCTCACAGAGAACAAAAACATCGTGCTGATCGGCATGCCCGGATCGGGCAAGTCCACCATCGGCGTGGTGCTGGCGAAGATGCTGAACTACGAATTCGTGGACGTTGACCTGGTCATCCAGCAACGCTGCGACAAGACGTTGCAACGCCTGATCGACGCGCTGGGGCCTGCCGGCTTCATCGAAGTGGAGAACGAGGTGCTGCAAAGCCTTGACTTCCAGCACACCATCATCTCCACGGGCGGCAGCGCCGTGTATTCGCACGATGCCATCCAGCATCTGTCCGAAGAGGGCGTGATCGTGTATCTGCAGGTCAGTTTGGCGGAGGTGGAAGAGCGCCTGTCTGACTTCTCAGAGCGCGGCGTGGTGATGCGCCAAGAGGGTGCCATGAGCCTGGAGGATCTGTACGCCGAACGCGTGCCGCTCTACGAAGAGCACGCGGACGTGACCGTGGACATCAATGGGCTCTCCATCACCGAAGCCGCCAACGCCGTGCGCACCGCTCTGCACCTCTGACCTGCGCAGTTGCCGGATGTGCAAAAAGCTCGCCCTAATCGCACCTGATGTGCAAAAGGGATGTGCAAAAGGGACGTCCCAAATTGCACATAGGAATGGTCTTTCCGTGCGCACGATCTTTTCCTATGTGCGATTTGGAACGTCCCTTTTGCACATCACCCTCGCGCAAACGCAATCCGGAACGTTCCTTTTGCACATCCACGCTCACGCCCGGCGCGACGGCTTCTCGCCCGCGATGAACCGGCTGGTGTTCTCCCACGCCATGAGGCGCAGCTCCTCTTCGGTGAACCCTGCGTCCGCGAACCGCTCCCATTCCGCCACCGGCTGCCACATGGGGAAATCGCTCCCGAACATCACGCGGTGGCAACCGTAGGCGCGGCAGAGCTCCACCGTGCGGCGCAGCCCCAAGAACTCCACGGAACTGGACATGTCCACGTAGCAGTCCGCGTTTTCCAAGTGCTCCAGCGCCAGGTCGAAGATGGACCAGCCGCCGAAGTGCGCTGCGTCCACCACTAGTTCCGGGAAGGCGCGCAGGACCTTCGCCATGCGCCGCGGGTGAGAGAAGTCATAGCGGTAATCCCCGCAGTGCATGATGAGGGGCAGACCGCGGGCGCAGGCTTCCTCGTAGATGCGCATGAGGCGCGCATCATCCATGTCAACGCGCTGGGTGTCTGGGTGCAGCTTGATGCCTTTGAGGCCCAGCTCACGCGCGCGGTCCATTTCCGCCTCCGGGTCCGGGAAATCCTGATGCAGCGTCATGAAGCCCACGAATTCTGAGTGGGCCGCGCACGCCTTCGCGATGAAATCATTGATGGAGGCCACCTGTTCGGGCTTTGTTGCCACCGAATGGACGATGAAGCGCTGGATAGGGCTGCCTTCGCACGCGCGCAGAAGCCCCTCCGCCGTGCCATCGGGGCTCAGCATCTCGCGCCCGTAGAACTGGCCCACGCCGGCCACCGCGCGCTCCGCGATCTTCTCCGGATAGATGTGGCAATGGCAGTCCGTGACCTTCATGCAACGCCTTCTTTCGCGCGCGCCGGGCGGGCGCGCGGGTGGGGTATCATCCGCTCAGAGGATAACGCAAGGAGGGCATCATGCTGTACAAGAACATCATGGTCGCGTACGACGGGAGCGAGCCTTCAACGGAGGCGCTGGTGGTGGCGAAGGACATGGTGGGCGACGATGCGTCCGCCACGCTGCACGTGGTGTCCGTGATCCCCATCGGCGCGGCGGGGATCGGGCTGGATTCACCGGTGCAGCCCGTGGCAGGCATGTCCCCGGTGTACACGGACCTGGACACGTTCAACGCGCTTCTGGCGAACGCGAAGGAAGAGACGCTGGCGAACATGCACCAGGATGTGGATGGCATGCTGGAGAGCGTGGCGTGCGCGGTCAAGTTCGACGCCTACGCTGCGGTGAAGCCGGCCACGGGCATCTGCGAATACGCGGCGGACAACAGCGTGGACATGATCGTCATGGGCCGGCGCGGGCTGGGGGCGCTCCGCGCCATGCTGGGCAGCGTCAGCTACGCGGTGCTGCATGAGTGCGACATCCCCGTGGTCACCGTCAAGTAGATTCCCGCTTGCAAATCCTGCCATTGGGTGTATCATAGGTCTCCGCTTGCAGCAGCAGGCGCAACAGTGCGGGGTGGAGCAGTCTGGTAGCTCGCCGGGCTCATAACCCGGAGGCCGTAGGTTCAAATCCTGCCCCCGCGACCAACTTCAAAACCCCGGCAAGCCGGGGTTTTTCACTATCAGGGAGCCGGACCGCTCATGCTGGAGAACAAGCTCGGGTTGACCTCATCGGCAGAGCTGCACGATGCTGAAGAGCGGCTGACGAAGCAACGCGCCGCGCAGCTGTTCGCTGATCGCCTCCTTGAGGGCAAGCCTGCCGGCACGTTCCAGACCTTGGCGTTCATCCATGAGCATCTGTTCCAGGATGTCTACCCGTTCGCGGGCAAGGTCAGGGAGGTGGATATCTCCAAGGGCGGTTTCCGTTTCGCCTCGGCGCTCTATCTTGAAGGTGCGTTGAAATCCATCGAAGGGATGCCGCAAGCGGACTTCGCCCAGATCATCAAGAAGTATGTGGAAATGAACGTGGCCCATCCCTTCCGCGAAGGCAACGGGCGCAGCATGCGGCTCTGGCTGGATCACATCCTGAAGGAAGAACTGGGGCAGGTGGTGGATTGGAGCCGGGTGGACAAACAGGACTACCTCCTTGCCATGGAGCGCAGCCCCGTCAAGGACACTGAGATCAAGGTGCTCATCCAAGGCGCCCTCACCCCTGAGGTGGACGACCGCGACGTCTTCATGAAAGGCATCGACGCCAGCTACGCCTACGAAGGCTACGAAACCTACCGCACCGCCACCCTCTGACCGGCCGTTTGAAAGGTCATAAAGGGACGGGGACGTGCGACCTACATCCAAGAATCTATCGCTCATCTCCTATAATTCTTTGTATTGCAAAACGAATCTACTGGGAGGCTCTATGAAGTTCACTGAGCTAGTTGATTCAGGCGCGAGCAAGACGAAACAGCATGAGTATCTGGTTGATGGCGAACAGACGGCCATAACAATTCGCATACCGAGTAATTTGAGGTTAGCTGCCGTTGAGGCAGCTAACCTCAAAAGCTTGAGCTTCAGTGCCTTTGCGCGCATGTGCATGATTGACGAGCTCGTGAAGGAAGAAAAGCAGCATGCCAAATACTAAAGAACAGCAGCGTGCAGAACTGCATAAGACCATCTGGGCCATCGCAGAAGACCTTCGCGGCAGCATTGATGGCTGGGATTTCAAGCAGTACGTCCTGAACACGCTCTTCTATCGCTTCATCAGCGAGAATCTCAGCAACTATCTTGCTGAGTTGGAGGGCGATTCCGACTTCGATTATTCGCAGATGTCCGACGATCAGGCTGAATACGGACGCAAGGCAACGGTGGAAGAGAAGGGGTTCTTCATCCTGCCAAGCGAGCTCTTCTGCAACATTCTTGATACGGTCGACAAGGGTGGCATGAGCAAGACCGAAAATGGTAAGGATCTTAACGAGCTGCTTGAGCAAGTATTCAAGAATATCGAAGGCTCCGCCGTCGGCACGGAGAGCGAAGATGATCTCAAAGGTCTTTTCGACGACATGGATGTGAATTCCGCGAAGCTCGGCGGTTCGGTCATTGAACGCAATAAGAAACTTAAAAAGCTCATCGAGAAGGTTGGCAGTCTCGATTTCGGCGGCGCGTTCCAGGACAACTCCATCGATGCCTTCGGCGATGCCTACGAATTCCTCATGACCATGTATGCTTCCAACGGAGGCAAGTCGGGTGGTGAGTTCTTCACGCCGCAAGAGGTCGGCGAGTTGCTTGCTCGCATCGTCATCGCTGATAAGGACTCAGTCAACAAGGTGTATGACCCTTGTTGCGGATCAGGTGGTTTGTTGCTGAAGTTCGCGAAGATCCTCGGCAAGGACAACGTGAAGAACGGGTTCTATGGCCAAGAGAAGAACCTGACCACCTACAATCTGGCTCGTATCAACATGTTCTTGCATGACATTAACTTCAATCGATTCAATATTGAATATGGCGACACTCTTATTGACCCGAAGCATTGGGATGACGAACCTTTTGATGCGATCGTATCTAACCCACCCTATTCCACGAAGTGGGAGGGGAAGGACAACCCGCTTAATATCAACGATTCGCGCTTCAGCCCTGCGGGCGTCCTCGCGCCGGTCAGCAAGGCCGACCTTGCCTTCACCATGCACATGCTCAGCTGGCTTTCGACCGACGGTACAGCTGCCATCGTTGAGTTCCCAGGTGTGCTCTATCGTGGAGGAACTGAGAAGAAGATCCGCGAGTATCTCATCAAGAACAACTTCATCGATACGGTCATCCAGCTGCCAGCTGATTTGTTCTTTGGTGTGCCCATAGCCACATGCATTTTGGTTCTGAAGAAGAACAAGGCAACGAGCGATATTCTGTTCATCGATGCGAGCGAGGAGTTCAAGCGCTACGACTCTAAGAACAAGCTCATGCCCGAGAACATCGATCGCATCGTTAACGTGGTGTTGCATCGAAGCGAGGAGGAGCGCTTCTCTAAGCTCGTATCTAACGACGATGTGCTCAACAACGATGCGAACCTATCCGTCAGTTCATACGTTGAGAAGAAGAACGAGCGCGAGGAGATAGATATCGTCGCCTTGAATGCTGAGATTGCACGGATCGTGGCCCGGGAAAGCGAATTGCGAAACAAGATCGATGCGATCGTGGCGGATCTGGAAGGCGAGCTGTAATGAATAAGATTGAAGAGATGATCGAGCGCCTTTGCCCTGAAGGGGTGGAGTATAAGCTCTTGTCCGAAGTTGCAGGATATGTCCGGGAAAGGGTGCTGGCGGAAGAGCTTGTTCCTGGATCTTATGTCGGGGTCAATGAGCTGTTGCAGGATTACAGAGGAAGAGGCAAAGAAATTCATATCCCCTCAGAGGACAAGTGTATTTCATATTCTGAAGGAGATATTCTTCTTGGAAATATTCGTCCCTATCTTAAGAAGATGTGGCTTGCGGACAGTTCGGGCGGAACGAACGGTGATGTTTTAGTTATAAGGGTTATTGATTCTACTACGTTAAACCCCGCTTTCCTTTGGCAGGTGCTAGCCGCTCATGAGTTTACGGAATACAACGTTCAACATTCAAAAGGCGCAAAAATGCCACGTGGCGATAAGAAAGCAATAATGGACTTTTCAATTCCAGTTCCACCAATGGAGATTCAGGAAGAAATCGTGCGCGTGCTAGACTCCTTTGCAGAGCTGGAGACAGAGCTGGAGACAGAGCTGGAGGCGCGCAAGGCGCAATATGCCTACTACCGCGACAAACTCCTCGACTTTAGCACGAGGGGGGGGGTAGCTCTAATGCCACTAGGTGATGTCCTCTTCATGAAAGCTGGAGCCAGTATTTCTGCAGGCAATATCTCTGACCTATTAACAGAGACGCAAGCTGTATCGTGCTATGGCGGTAATGGAATAAGAGGATATGTTTCGAATGCAAATCAAGAGACTGATGCTGTTCTGGTCGGTCGTCAAGGTGCTTTATGTGGAAATGTGCAGTTTGCGGTTGCGCCGTTCTATGCGACTGAACACGCTGTTGTGATAAGGCCTAAAGGTGAAATGAACTTGAGATATCTTTATCATGCTTTAGCATTTGCCGATCTTTCCCAATATAAAACATCGGGAGCGCAACCAGGGCTTTCTGTAAAAAGGCTCAAACGGGTACAAATCCCTGTTCCTTCTCTCGAAGAACAAGAATATATCGTATCCATTCTCGACAAGTTCGACACGCTCTTAAATAACATCTCCCAAGGTTTGCCAGCTGAGATCGAAGCCCGTAAGAAGCAATACGAATATTATCGCGAAAAACTGCTCGCCTTCAAAGAAAAGGCCGCATAGCTATGACCAAAGAAGCCACTCACGATAACACTGAAAGCAGGTTCGAATACTCGACGGTATCGATGCCACCTGATATTCGCAAGGATTCGCTTGTTGATGATCTATCAGGTGACGTGAGGTTCGACGTGATGGCATTCGGCGGACAATCGACTGTGTGCTCTGCTGCTCCGAAGGACACCAAGCGCTCGTCTTCCTATCAAAGCGAAGCCCAACTTGAGGACGCGTTCATCAAACAGCTTTGCGCTCAAGGATACGAATATCTCGCCGTCGATTCAGAGCAGGATTTAATCGCAAACCTTCGTAAACAACTTGAGCTGCTCAATAAGGTCACATTCTCCGACAAGGAATGGGAGCACCTGTTTAAAGGCTGGATCGCTTCTGACAACGAAGGCATCGTCGAGAAAATGCGCCGTATCCAGCAAGATCACGTGTATCCGTTGCGCCGCGATGACGGAACGGTCAAGAACATCCAACTTCTAGACAAGCGTAACGTCTACAACAATAGCCTGCAGGTGATGAACCAGTACACGCAGACAGGCAACCATGAGAATCGATACGATGTGACCATTCTCGTGAATGGTTTGCCGCTCGTTCACGTGGAGCTCAAGCGTCGCGGCATCGCCATCGAGGAGGCCTTCAACCAGATCGAGCGCTATCAGCGCGACAGCTTCTGGTCGGGTTCGGGGCTTTTCGAATACGTGCAGCTGTTTGTCATTAGCAACGGCACGCATACGAAGTACTACTCCAACACCACGCGCTTTTCCGTCATCGAGGAGGTTAAGGGACCCAAGCGCAAGGGCAAGAAGACCTCCAACAGCTTCAAGTTCACCAGTTGGTGGGCGGCGGCCGACAACGTGCCTATCTACGACCTAGTGCCGTTCACCGCGACCTTCTTCGCGAAGCACGCGCTTTTGAACATCTTGACGAAGTACTGCGTTTTCGACGTTGACGAGCACCTGCTGGTTATGCGCCCTTACCAGATCGTGGCCACCGAGCGTATTCTCAACAGGATCTTGGTGAGCGAGAACAACAAGAAGATGCTCGGCACCTTGAAAGCCGGAGGATATATCTGGCATACGACGGGATCAGGCAAGACGCTCACCAGCTTCAAGACTGCGCAGCTCGCTAGCGCCATGGACGGCATCGACAAGGTGATGTTCGTAGTTGACCGCAAGGATCTGGACTACCAGACCATGAAGGAGTATGACCGGTTTGAGAAAGGAGCGGTTGATGGAAGCGAATCCACTGCCGTTTTGACGCGCCAGCTCACCGACCCCAACTGTCGCATTCTGGTCACCACCATCCAAAAGCTCTCGAACTTCATCAAGAAGAACAAGAAACATGAGATCTACGACCGGCATTGCGCCATCATCTTCGACGAGTGCCACAGAAGCCAGTTCGGCGACATGCACAAGGACATCACCAAGCATTTCAAGAACTATCATCTGTTCGGCTTCACGGGAACGCCTATTTTCGCCGAGAACGCGCGCTCGGGTGGCAACCCGCAGCTTCGCACCACTGAGCAAGCGTTCGGCGACAAGCTGCATACCTACACCATCGTTGACGCCATTCGCGATGAGAACGTGCTGCCGTTCCGTATCGACTACATCAAGACCATCAATGAACGTGATGAGTACCCGGACGAGAAGGTCTACGACATCTATCGTCAGGGAGCCTATCAAGCGGCCGAACGTGTAGATTTGATCGTCAACTACATCCTGGATCATTACGCGCAGAAGACGAAGCGCGACAGGAGCTATCTTCTCAAAGATCAGCGCGTGATGGGCTTCAACTCCATCTTCGCCACCGCTTCCATCCCCATGGCAAAGATTTATTATTCAGCCTTCAAGCGACTGCAAGAGGAGCGTGGCGGCGAGAAGCTCAAGATCGCACTCATCTACAGTTTCGGACCCAATGAGTCCGACGACGGTAGCGGCTTACCTGATGAAAGCTTCGATGTGGAAAGCCTTGACACGCCGAGCCGTGACTTCCTCGATGCGGCTATCGACGACTACAACGAGATGTTCTCGACGAGCTTCGATACATCTTCACTCGGCTTCCAGAACTACTACAAGGATGTCTCAGAGCGCTTGAAGAACCGTGAGCTGGATATGGTCATCGTGGTGAACATGTTCCTCACGGGCTTCGATGCGACCACGCTCAATACGCTCTGGGTAGATAAGGATCTCAAAGGCCATGGGCTGATCCAAGCATTCAGTCGCACGAGTCGCATTCTCAATTCTGTTAAGACCTATGGCAACATCATTTGCTTTAGGAACCTTGAGGACAACGTGAACCACGCGATAAGTTTGTTCGGTGACAAGGACGCCGGTGGCATCGTCCTTTTGAAACCCTATGGAGAATACCTAACCGAATATCAGGAACGTCTTGCACAGCTCTACGAGAATTTTCCGCTTGGCGAGGTGATCCTAGGTGAGCAGGCCGAGAAGGACTTCATTCGCCTGTTCGGCGTGATCCTGCGCTTGAGGAATATTCTCACTTCGTTCGATGACTTTGCTGCTGACGATACGCTGCCGCCACGGGACGAGCAGGACTATAGGAGCATCTACCAAGATCTTCATAACAAATGGCGTCCGCAGGGCGAGGAGTCCATCATCATCAACGATGACTTGGTGTTCGAAATCGAGCTGTTGAAGCAGGTGGACATCAACATCGACTACATCTTGATGCTCGTGCAGAAGTACCACGACGGCCATTGCAAGGACAAGCTTCTTATCGCTGATATCGAGCGCGCCATCAAGTCGAGCTATGAGCTTCGTAATAAGAAGGATCTTATTGACGCTTTTATCGATGGACTGGAATCCAGCGATGATGTGACGGCTGATTGGGAGCGCTATATCGCCGAGGCGAAGCAGCGTGAGCTTTCTGCGATCGTCGAGGAAGAGAACTTGGACGAAGTTGCTACGGAAGCCTTCGTGAACAAGGCCTTTGCCGATGGCGAGATCGAGGCTTCCGGCACGAACATCACGAATCTCATGAACTGCAAGCCAAGCCGTTTCGCACCTGACGGTCAATACTCCGAACTAAAGGATCGCGTTATCGCCCGACTGAAAATGTTCTTGGAGAGATTCAAGGGTTTGAGCTAGCTCTTGCAAAGAGCATCATACTACGAACTTTTGACACATCATTTGGAGAATTAGACATATGGCAAATACCGATGAGATCAAAAACCATATAAACGAATATCTTGAGCCAGGCAAGTCCCATCACGCAATGATTCTCTATGGAGAATGGGGCTCGGGCAAAAGCTACTTTGTGCGCAATGATCTAAAGACGTATCTTGAAGGGCGTGAAGATTCGATAGCAGTGATTTATACGACTGCTGCGGGCTTTACTGATCCTGATGAGCTAATGGAACGGATAGCAACTGCCTATATCAATGAATTGGCGAGTATCGAAGAACTACCAGATGACTCTAAAAAGAAAAAGCTTCTAAACGAAGCAAGGAAATCCAGTCTGGGTTTCTTGAAAAATCTAACGAAGAAGGTTGGTAAAGCATCGGGAGCTTTACCGTCATTAAGCGATAGTGCTTTCCTCTCTCTAATGCTTCCGAAAAGAGCTCTCATTATCATTGATGATTTGGAGCGCAGGGCTTTTTCCTTGCTGCACAATAATGACTTGGATGCAGGCGACAATGAAGAATTTGATGACGCTCTGTTCTCTGCCTTGTGCCGCTTAGTAGAGGAACATGGTCATAAGGTTTTGCTTGTCGCGAACAGCAGCGATGCGATACCTGCAGACATAATGGAAAAACTTGTGTGGGATAGGCAGGAGTTCAAGCCAGATCCCGCTGAGTTAGTTGATCGAATTCTTGCAGAAAACATCAGAGGTTTTCCTCAAAGTTTAAAAGTTGAGGAGCAAATCATTTCAGCCCAAAGCCATACCGGAAAATGTAATGCAAGACGCCTGGTTCGTATCAGACCCATGCTTGAATTAATGGCACAATGTGACTTTTTCAAAGACAATGAGATAGATTCCGCAATACGAATAGATACCTTGAAGGATGTCTTGTATGTAGCGCTACGAGCATCAGATGGCGAAAAGGAAGAGTCTAAAAATGATGATAATTGGCTGACAGAGGAAGAATTCGAACAGTATCAATCAAAGCTTAACACCCTAAAGTGTTTCAAACTCTTCTTTGTTGAAGGCGTAAAACCTAATATTGATGGATTAAATAACAATCTTGTTCGATTTGCTCAGAGATATCACCCTCAATCCCAAAAAGAGCAAATAGCTCTTGCTGCCTTGAATTCGATTCGCTGTCGGGCATTCGAGGACGAGGATGGAGAGCAATATTTGAGGGCAATTATCGATGCTCTTGATTCTGAAGAAATGGATATCTCAAATATTCCAAATGTTTTACGTGCTATCAACCTCTTAAGATCAATAGGAATTGCGTCGCGGTCAGATTATGAGCAAGCCGTTCAAGCATCTAAGCGCTTGTTGACGAATAATTCTTCCTTCTCAAGGAGCGCCATCAACGAAGATCAAATTGCTTGGCAAGTGGTTCACGTCGATGACGTTAATCGACTCGACGCAATAGACAGCCTGCGCGAAATGGCCCTTCAGAAATTTAAGGATGAAGCATATCCACGCATGATGGCCGGAGTAGATGATGCTGACGAGGAAGCTGGTTTACGAATAGCACAAAATGCTGATGCTTGGTTTGGCCCAGATCCGATTGGACTCACGGCAATTAGCCCTGACGAATTCGGGGATTTTTTCAAGACCGCCAATGCTGTTTCAATTCATGCGCTCTGGAATGCCATCGTTCGAATGAACAATGAAGGCATTCAGTCAAAAGCCAGGAGCAGAGAACAAGTAAAGAAGTGGAACAAAGAGCTTGCGGAGATTCTTTCGCAAGTTGATGTCGACTCAAAGATGCGAAATTATCTGATTGGGCAGTTATGCGAATATCTGCAGAACAATACGGTTACGGCTGAGCAGGTTCAAACATAAATCATAACATAATTGTTTGAAACAGCCGTTTGAGTTCAGAATTGTTAGGGATTGACTTCGCGCTTGATAGATTGATTGGTCCATGTTGTAAAAACATGGTGGCTGAATAAGCTACCCCCAGGCGTCGGGGTCAGTCTCTCGGCATTTTTCGGGTTATGTTTCAAAAAGTGTGCTCTTTGGAATTATTCACCGCCTGTATTCAGTAGGCATATGGAACTCGCTCCAGACGATCCCTGATTCGTATTCCTCGGGTGCCCCGTCATCTCGCTTGCTTTCGCTGGCAGCTGATGCGAACAGCCCATCCACTTTAGTGACAAAGGGGAGTGCGGACGTTTTCTTAGACTTCCTAACTATACCCTAGGCTCAGTCTGTACTCTTTCGGGCTAAGCCATCCTAGACGCTTCTTTATGCGCTGCTCGCAGAAGTACCGGAGATAGGAATCCAGTCTCTCCATGAACTCGCTTGCGTTTACACCCCTCCAATCGCGCCCGTAGTAGAACTCGGTCTTCAGACGTCCGAAGAAGCCCTCGCATGCGGAGTTGTCGGCACAGCAGCCCTTCCTGGACATGCTTCTCGTAAGCCCTACTTCCTCGCAGAGCTTGATCCATGACGGGATACGATAATGGACACCTCGATCGGAATGGATGATAGGATGCGACCCCGTGCGCTTCCTCGCGATCGCATCCTTCAGGCTCCCATCGGAGAGCTCCTTTGAAGGATGCCTTCCGATCCGCCAAGAGACAGGGGCGCCGTCGAAGGCGTCTATCACGGGATGGAGGTAGACCTTGGCGCCACCTGGGAGCGCGAACTCGGTCATGTCGGTGAGCCAGATCTCATCAGGGGCGTCAGCAGAGAAGCGATGACGGACGAGATCGTGCGGGGCATCCGCGATCTCTCCTTTGTAGGAGCAGTACTTCCTAGGCTTGTTCGGACGAATGACACGCATGCCTTCGTCGCGCATGAGACGGCGCACCACCTTCTCGGAGACCTTGACCCCGCAGCGCTTGAGGGTCGCCCAGATGCGCCGGTAGCCGAAGGTCTGGCCGCTTGACTCGAATACGCTGCGCACCTCTTTTCTGAGGCAGGCGTACTTGTCACGCCCAAGGCGGGCGCGGTGATACTCATAGGAGCTCTTCGATATCCTCAAGAAACCTGTGATCTGTCGGAGGGGCAGGCCTGTCGCCATCCTCAATCTCTCGCCTGACTCGCATTTGCTCCTGTTCGAGATCGAATCCGGCACCCACCCGTCCGCTTTTAGGTCGGCCAACACCGCCCGAAGCAAGAGGTCCTCGATCTGCGCGGGCTCTAGTCCTGCGAGCGGTCCTGAATGAGGCGGCGCATAGAGATCGTCGTTTTCCATCTCCTTGCCTTTCTCGTCATCACCTTCAGATGATACAGGCGTGAGGGTTTCGCTCAAAGCCCTTCGTGCGGCAAGCCATCGAAAGACGGTGCGTCTGTTGACCCCGATGTAGTCTGCTATCTCTTCTTTCGTAGCACCTTCGTCAGCTAGTTTGAGGGCTTTCAACCTGGCCAAATCCTTGTACATGCGAACTCCTAACAGACCAATTCCTTGGTCCAAGATTTTGTCCGCACTCCCAAGGGTCAGGCTTGATGTCACTATTGAGAAACAGCGATACTGAGCAATGACATTGTGTCTGATCCTCTGTCACATGGACTGTCACCATAAGGATCGGCAGCTTAGTGCGCGCTGCCAAGAAGATCGACCCCTTGACGCTCACGAACATGAATCTGCACTAAATATGGAAGAGCGTTTCTTCGAGATTCTGGAGGGGGGCATCGGTGCCATCTATCGTCCATCGATTTTGTGTTGCCTGATTGAAAAGGTCACCCCGGTTGTTTATCCTGAATATGAAAAGAGAGCCGTCATTGTAAACGACTCTCCGTTGCAGGATGAGATTCTAGTGGCCGTTAGGGTCTCATCTTATTTTGAAGCGCTTAGTCTTTGTTCCAGTTTTGATCAGTCGTCTTCTTTTGCTGATACGATAAGCGGGAGTTGCGATCTGTACGTGTGCCAACTAATCCTCCTTTCCTGGAGAGTTTTGAGTTTCAACTTAGTGTTTAGCGTGCTTGTGATTGGCGAGGGTTCTTCCCGAGGAGCTTTTTGTCCTCTTAGAGGTTCTCTTGCTGGCAAGTCGAGAGGCTGCCCTGCCGACCTTGCCGCCGTGATGGACTCTGGCCATGTTTCATCTCCTTTCATGACGGGGCTCTACAACTCCACCATTGGTAAACCGAGGTGGATTCTTTGGTTCGTTGTCGCTCTCCTTTCTTCTATAATGAATATTGCTACTTAAGAGTATTATAAGAAAAGTAATAATTCAAGTAAATAATTGAGCAAAATCGAAGAAGGTAAAAATGAGCGAAAGGGACAACAGGTCGATTCTTGATACAGAGCTCCTCGGTTTCAATTTAAGGAGGGCTCGTCAAAAAGCAGGCTACGAGAAAGCAGAAGATTTGGTTGAGGCTTTAGCAAATCAGCTCAACTATTCTGTATCAAAACAGACGATATATAACGTCGAAAGCGGTAAGCAAGAACCAAAGCTTAGTCTCTATCTTGCATTGATGCGTCTTCTCCATCCTGACGAGTTTCCAATGGTTGATTCTGTCGTTGTTGATGCGTTGCCGCCTCGCTGGAGGGTCCCACTTTTGGTTGCAGAGGAGCTTGATGCTCAAAGTGAGCAAAACGAGAGCGGTAAGGAGACAGATGATTCCGCGAAGTTGTCAGGATTCACCGATGCCGCAAGAGTGGCGTCAGCCTTGTTGATGCCAGAAATTCATACCTCAGCGATCTCTGCTGCAGCTAGGACCCTTGCCGCGTCAGCATCCGCGATTGATGCATCGAAGCTCGTTAGCGCCTTTGCTGCAGCAAGCCAATTGGGTGCAGTGGCTCGAGCAGGCTTAGAGCCCTCAGGGCAAGTTGATGTTTCAGAAGGCGAGGCGAATCTTAAAGATAAGGAATAGTCAGTGACAAAGGGGAGTACGGACGTCTTCTTGTAGTGACAAAGGGTCAGGCTTGATGTCGCTGTTGAAAAGCAGCGATACTGGGCTGTGACATTGGATCCCCTGTCACGCACTCTCCATCCCGAATCGATAACGTTGCATTTTACTGCGCCACATTGTGGGCATCTATCTGTAGAGCAATGCGCTCTACAGACCTTGCTCTCATGGATAATATGATGAATGGCACGAAACGGTCCAGATGTCAGAAGATGTCAGATGTTGTCGGTTCTCCTTGCCGATAGGCTTTCTCTCACGGCTTCTTGAGGAATCTGGTGGATATAGCGAATGGGTTCGAGCGGATGTGATTCGTTCTAATGGAAATGCGCCGTTCGGCGCTTCACGAACTCACTTGACGCAACCTCGTATTCGATTCTCGTCATCGCCGTCTTTCCACTGCACCCCGCCATCTCGTTGCACTCGATCATGACGTTTGGATCTTCTCCTGTCATGTTCGTCCTCTGTCATGGTCTTGACATATTATGAAGATGGAGCTGATGAAAGGTTTGTGCAGGGATGGATTGATGTTTGGTGAGGCGCGCTGTTATTCTGAATCACGCGGCGTGGATTCGGTATGCGGTGTCGATGTTATGAAGGGTTGGTAATGAGCAAAGAAGCGACTTTTTTCTGCTTTAGGTATTTCGAGGTAAAGAAGCAGGGAGATTTATTCGAATCAAATCTGCCAAGCTTGATGCAGCGTGTGATTGATGAGTGCAGAAAGGCAAAGATAGAAGTTCTGTCGGCCGATGGGAAACGGTCAGGGTTGATCTTTGTCAAGGAATTGGACAAGAATCTTGTTTTGCTGAAGCAATATAAACAAACAAACGTAACGGTTCAGAAATTTAACTCCTCCGAAGAAGACATCGTTCCTGTAGAAGATGACAGTCTTCCGTTTGTTTTTGTAATTGTTTCTTTGGGAAATCAACAAATGATTGCATTCCAGAAGAAAACGACAGTATTTAGAGATGCTCAAGCTGCTAAATCGGCGTTTCTGCGAATACTGAAGCAACACTTTGATGATCCCAATATTACGCTTTCTATTGATGAGATTTCTATTGAAAAACGCTTTTGGGCAATCGTGGATCGAGCTGAAAAAATCTACTCAATGAAGCTCAAGCTTCGATCTCCAAATTTATTTGGCGGCGCTTTTGAAATCCATTCATTCCTTGAAGCGATTAATGAGGAAACAAACAATGATTCTGTGATTCTTGAATTGGAGAGCGAAAGTGGTGATTTAACCATTGAGGAAGAGGATTATGGGGACGCGCTAGCATATATTGATGCTGGAGGCGGAAGTTGGGAAATTACTTGTCAAAATGACTCATCGCAGAAAAGGGAAAGGATAAAAAGCACTTCGGACGTATCAAGTTTTACTATTCCGACTCCAGAAGAGACGCCGAAGCTTTTGGAGGACGGTGAAATGATTGCAAGCGAGCTTACGGCAATTGATAGAGTTTCGCGCCCGCTAGAGGGTAATTAATTGTGAACGTCGTCTTCTTGATTTGCGTGATTGCAAGTTCAGTGTTTTCCGCTCTCGTGGTGGGTTCATCTCCTGTAATAATGGGCGGAGAGAGCGAATTGCTCCAGCCTGCATATTGTCTTCAGATCTTGTCGGTTGTTGCAAGCATTGGGTTTGCGGTCGTTACGTTTATTTTCCCTGCACTTGTGAAGGCTATCGATGGCCAGGAGGATTCGGCGAGTCGGTCTAAATTGGAAAAGATCAGGGGTGAGCTGCAGCAGGATGTTGTATTGCTCTTTGTGTTGGTTGTAGCTGTATTTATCGTAGGTGTACTTCGTGATTGCGATTTACCTTGGATTCGGGATGTCCTATGTCTCAAGGAGGCAATCGTTTCTTGGTTTGTATTGGAGTCATTCATTCTGTCCGCAATCGGGATTTTCGATCTCGTTGTGGCGTCGTTTGGGATAATGCGCATTCCTATTAATGATATCAGCGAATGACATCAGAACATGTCTAATGGTGCGCTGAAGTAGTTTATGCTTTTGCTATGGTTCCTCAACAGATGCCCGTCAAGCGCTCTATTTGGCGGATCGCCAGCTCGAGCTCTTTGAGCGTGGATTATGTCCCCAATGTTGGTGTAAGAGCCGTTTCGCTTGAGAGACGAGAAACGGCCATCGCCTAGAATCTTCAATTGTCGAGATTGATGGATCCACAAGAAAGGCGATGACCTTATGGACAGTTTAGAGCACGGTATGCCAAAGGTATACGAGATACCCCGATTCGATGACGGGATGGTCAACATCCAAGAGCTCATCCGCATCATGGCGGAGTCTCTCATCAACGAGGTCATGGATGCGCAAGCGGAGGATGCATGCGCTGACGGCAACCAGAGGAATGGCTACCGTGAGCGCACGCTCATCACCAGCGTTGGCACGATCAACCTGCGCATCCCCAAGCTGCGCCGCGGCAGCTACTTCCCGGAGGACCTCATCGCCCGCTACTCGCGGGTGGACCGTGCGGTCATCGCTGCGGTGTCCGAGATGGTGACCTGCGGCGTGTCCACACGGAAGGTGGCGCGGGTAGCATCACAGATGGGCATAGACCGCATGAGCCCAAGCCAGGTGTCGCGCATATGCAACTCGCTGGATGATATCGTGGCTGACCTGCAGAGCCGCGACCTCTCCGATGTGGCCTTTCCCTACATCTGGTTGGATGCCACCTACATCAAATGCCGTGATGAGGGTCATGTGTCCTCTTGCGCGCTCGTGAGCGCCATCGGTGCCGGTGCTGATGGATACCGACGCCTCCTTGGGCTCGACGCCATCGATACGGAGAGCTATGCTGGCTGGCTTGCGTTCTTGAGGTCGCTGCGCGAGAGAGGCGTTGCCGGCGTCATGTGCGCCACATCGGATGCCCACGAGGGGCTGCGTCGCGCCATCGAGGAGGTGTTCCCAGGGTCTGCATGGCAGAGGTGCATCGTGCATCTCATGAGGAATGCAGCATCCTCAGCACCCACGCGCCAGAAGAGAGCGGCAGTGCTGGCCATCCTGCATGCCGTGTTCGCAGAGCGAGACCCGGACCTCGTGCGCGAGCTCTACCATCTTGCCTGCGAGGAGATCTCCGGGATCTGCGCCAAGGCCGCAGAGCTCCTGGAAGGGGCCGAGGCCGATGCGCTCGCATACCTCGACTTCCCCTACGCCCATCACAGGCGCCTGCGCACCAACAACGTGCAGGAGAGGGCCAACCGCGAGCTCAAGAGGAGGAGCCGCGTGGTGCAGGTCTTCCCGTCAAGGCGCTCGCTCATCCGCATGCTCGGTGCCGTCTTCTCCGAGATGGACGAAGACTGGGCGAGCCGGAGATGGTTCACGGAGGAGTCGATCGCGCAGGCCGCATCACCAGCAAGATCCACCGCTCCCGCACCTGCCTACGAGGGCACCGCTGAGGAGCACGCAAGGCGCATCATCGATGTCGTGATCGCCGACAACCCGATCGGAAGGAGGGCAGCTTAGATGCTAGGCTAGAATACGAGCCAGATTCTAGGTGCCTACACCAACGTTCGGGACACTACCCCGCCTCGCGGCGCAGGACAGATGCACCGCCCATACCGACAAGGGAGGGCACTATTTCGCTGAGAGCTGGAAGGCGATCTGCGAAGAGCACGGGATCGAGCGGTCCATGTCGAGGAAGGGGCACTCCCCGGACAACGCGAGGATGGAAGGGTTCTTCGGACGGATGAAGATGGAGTTCTTCGATGCGCATGATTGGGAAGGCGTCAGCGCAGAACGGTTCATGGAGGAGCTGGACGCCTGGCTCGTCTACTACAATGAAAGGCGGCCCAAGCCATCCTTGGGATGGATCCCTCCCATGCAATATCGCCGCCGTTTCTACGCGGCTGCTTGAACGAGGCCGGTTCTACAAGAAATCGTCCGCACCTCCCCGACCCTTGTTCCAACTCACTTTAGCCTTTTGCACTCGGCAACTGAACTGCAATTTCATCAAGAAAGGTATTAGGGTTTGAGCGGAATTGATCAAAACTAAATGGTCGTTCTCCGCAGAAGTCCAATCCATATTTTTCTTTGAGCAAACCTTCGAACTCTTTGTCTGATACCGAGTCTCGCAGAATAAGCGTAGTTTTGCCATGTTTATTAACCAGCAGCAAAACTTTCGACTCCATTTGTGAGCGTTTTGCATCTTCGATGATATCCAGCAAAACAATTTGAGAACTTGAATGGTAGACTTTTGCGGTGGGCAGATTGATGCTTGTGGCAAAGCCTTGGTTTCTCTCAATCCTGCACCAAGGGTCAGCAGGTATGTCTCCGAAAAATGCGTCTATTGGATAATCCACCTCGACGCTTCCATATCCTTGCTCATATTCTTTGTGTAAAACAAAGTCACGTGCGCATTCGTAGAATAAACGCGGATTAGACAAATTCGAGCCAGAATACTTGCCGTATATCGCATTAATATCATGTCCAATTGCTTCGATCATAAACATCAAATCATATGCATATCCTGATCGATATAGCATCAAAAGGTTCGAAATGTCCTGATTGTTATATGGCTGGAGTTTAAGAGCAAACCGATTAGAGGTGACAAGATATCTATCGTAAATTTCTTCGATTATTGGAATTGCGAGTCGGACGCTTTCTTCATCACTTAATATCGTATCTGATGTTACTTGCATAAGCCCCGTTGTTTTGGCTATCCCAAACCTCTGTAAGCCAATCTTTGCGAGTAATCGCTCTATCCTTCTGTGGCTCTTAGGTCGATAGTGGTTCTCTGTTAGAGCAATCGTATAGACAATTATTCTTAATGCAACATCCTGCCTAGCTCGATCAGGTAACAAGCAGCCGAAGTTTCTTTCAAATGCATATAGCTCCTTCTCGCATTCTTCATGAATCCGCCAATAATAGTTTTCCTTCCGAAAGACGGGACTTTGAGATAGCATCTGCAGGACAACAAACAGCACAATTACAACGAACTCCAATGATATGTCCGACGATTGCGGAAGTAAATTATCTATAGGATCTCGCATCGCTGTATAAAACAGATATAGACATAGTCCAATCGAGAGAATCGCTTGAGAGATAAACATTAGAAAATTGGTCCCAAGCATTTTGCGGTTAAAGAGCCACGTCACGAAGCGTAGTCCCCAATAAAAAAATAATGCTATAAAATGCTAAAAAGGAGTCGATTTCAGGAGCAGCAACCTTCCCGATGAGGGCGATAATCATCAAAAGTACTATCGGTGCAAAAATTCTATATCCAACATTGAAAATTGATTTTTCTTCATCGAACGCATTTATAAAGGAACGGTAGGTAAGTGGCAGACCTTTTGCCCCCAAGGCATTAATGACAGCCAGCATCACAACGCCAATAATCAAGTCAGCAAAAATGAAAGCCCATTCGCTCACTGTTTCTCCTGCCCTGCTAACGAAAATATGCAGACGAACCATTTGTGCTATCCAGCATGGTCAGAGATGCCATGCCGTAATGCGTAAGTGCGATGGAATACAGTGTACATTACCAGTTTTCCTCGACCAAGGAACGAAGCAAAATCTAAAAGCGCCAGCATATGATCAAGAACAGAGGTCACCTAGCGTTTGATACAGCGAATGATCGAACAGCGCGGATGAGAACGATGACAGGGGACGGTCCAAATGTTAGATGCCGTCGTTTCTCTTTGCAGGTCGATCTGCCTTCGCGGCCTCTTGAGGATTCAGGTGGATAGAGCGAATGGTTTCGAGCGGGATGCGGCTCGTCTCCAATGGAAATACGCCGCTCAGTTCTTCATGAAGTCGCTTGGAGCATCCTTATGTTCGATCCTTGCCTTCGCCGCCTCTCCACGGCACTCCGCTCATCGCGTTGCACTCGATCATGACATTTGGACTGTTCCATGTCATGGTTCCCTACCGTGATCAGAAGAATGACATCGGAACGCATCTAATGTCATGATGACAGGGGACGGTCCAAATGCCATGCTCCCATGGACGAGCAAGCTGGCAGCCATGGCCACGGGTCCTGCAGCACATGCATGGGGTTCCTTTCAGAGAGCTAGAACGTGAACGAAGTGCTCCGCTGCATGTCTGGTTCGCGAGATTCGCACCGTGTGCGCTCGCGTTCATGAGGGTGCTCGTTCGCGTCACTGGGGATGTGAGAAGCGCTGAGCGGTCGCGAATGGAGGCTGCAGGGTCTCCCGCAACATGGGCCACCCCTGGAAGGGTGGGGTGGCTGAACGTCACCGAAAATGGCATTCGGATGCCTTCTGGCATCTCTCCGCGCTCGTTCTTGTCCCCGTGTCGACCGAGCCGTTTCTAGGGACGCTGCCCCAAAGCGCGAAGGTCGACTGCATCGAAGGCGTGCGTGATGACATCGTCTTTGTGCTGGAAGCCTACGAGTGGGCATGGTAATTTGGTGAGCAGCGCAAGGCTCGAAGGCCGCCGGTTCGCTATGGCGAGAGATGGGGTTCTATGGCTATGGTCAACAACGATTCTCAAATCGTTCTGTTCGAGTCATCGGACGGGGCCGTGGAGCTCAACGTCACAGTCGATGTTGAGAAAGACGAAGTATGGCTCAACCGCAACCAGATGGCGCTTCTGTTCGATCGAGATGTCAAGACCATAGGCAAGCATGTTTCCAATGCCTTCAAGGAGGAGCTGAGCGGGTCTTTTGATTCAACTGTCGCAAAATTTGCGACAGTTCGAATGGAGGGCGATCGGGAGGTGATGCGGGAGATCGAGCATTACAACCTCGACGTGATCATCTCCGTCGGCTACCGCGTGAAGTCACAGCGCGGCGTTGAATTCCGTCGTTGGGCAACCGATGTGCTTCGGAGGTACATCATTGAAGGCCGTGCTGAGAATGGTCGTAGGCTGCAGCAGCTGTCGCAGGCAGTGACTCTTCTTGAGCGCGTCTCTGACGATCTGGACGCGGACCAGGTTTTGGAGGTCGTGAAAAGCTACGCATCCGCTCTTGACCTTCTTGATGACTATGACCATCAGCGAATAGCCCGGCCAGCAGGGAACGACACTGCATACGTTCTTGACTATGAAGAATGCCTCCAGCTCATTGGCAGACTGAGGTTCAATGAGGGAAGCGACCTGTTCGGTGTGGAAAAGGACGATTCGTTCAAGAGCAGCATTGCGGCCATCTACCAATCCTTTGGCGGCCGGGAGCTGTATCCATCGATCCAGGAGAAGGCCGCGAATCTGCTGTACTTCATAGTGAAGAATCACTCCTTCCATGACGGGAACAAGCGGATCGCAGCCACCACCTTCCTGTATTTCCTCGACCGGAACGACCTGTTATACCGAAACGGACAGAAGGTGATGAGCGACAGCGCTCTGGTGGCGACCACGATCATGATCGCTGAATCCAAGCCTGAGGAGAAGGAGATGATGGTCTCGCTCGTCATGAACTTTCTTGTTTGATCGCAAAGTCCGATGACGGCCATTGCAGCCCAATGGAGAGGGAGATGCGGGGTTGCGGTAGAACGCTCCCGAGCGCCTGATCGAATGTGCAGCGGTATTCGCGTTCATGGGGGGAGGTGCACTTTGGTTTCTCGTCCCGCCTGATGGGTTCAAGGCGAGATTTATGACCATTTCACTCATATTAATTGAGTACTTGAAATGCCTTGAATGCGAAGGTGCGTTCCGTAGATGAACAGGGGGACGTGTTTTCGTTCATGCACGGGAAACAGGGGTAGGTTCTTCGTTCCACCAAGAGCCGTTCCAAATCGGGAACGAAGCGCCGGTTCCCATCGTCTTCGAACGGGATCTGCTGGCCTATGTCGCACTGGACGACGTGGTGTATCTGACTTTCCGTCCTTCTCTTGGCTTTCGCGGCATGGATGCTCTTGTCAGGCAGCGGGGAACGATATGACAACAGAAAGTGGAACGCGGAACCGACCCTTGTTCCAACGACCCTTGTTCCAACCTCGCTGCCTTTCCACCCTGTCATGCATGAATGGCTGACAGGTTTGCGTGAGATGGTCATAGACTCGGAGCGGTGTCCTTTGACCTTCGCCGAGTTCACCTTGAAGGAGTACATGCGGGACAAGAACGGCGCTTGGATTGACGAGATACCGGACAGCAACGACCATTCGATCGATGCGGCTCGGTATGCCATGATGGAGGATGTGCTGAGAGGCTAAATCGCGTTAAAAGATGACTTCGCCAAGGTATTTGTCATGTGGTTGGATAAGACACTTATCAATTGCTTTCCAATAGGTGTCGTATAGGTTCTTCTGGGCTTTGCCGTAATTTGCTTCGGAATCGAATTCCCAGAAGAGCGCATATTTTATGCATTTGACGATGCGCGTAAGCTTCTTGGGAGGGAGACCTTCTCTGATTTGTTCCATGTCTATCTTATAACCACGCTTTGTTAGGTGCACTTGTATTAGGCCGCTTTGCTTCTCAAGAAAAGGCTTGGCTTCCTTCATGATGGATTCGAATTCGTCCACCTTTTCCGGTTTCACTTGATAAATGCATACTTCAGAAAACGACATGATTATCCCTCCTTGGGAAAGTATAGGGGTGACAAAGGGTCAGGCTTGATATCACCGTTGAAAAGCAGCGATGCTGGGCTGTGCATTGAGCCTGAACCTCTGTCATGCACGAACCGCGTGCGGCAACCCGATCGAGGGGCTTGATGCTATTCGAGATTTGCCTTGATGATATCGCGCAGGAACTCGGTTGCACCGGCCCCACATGCCCCGTCATAGTATTCGACGAAGCGCCGATCTCCAAGATACCCCTCTACCAGAGCCACATGAGCCTCGGGTGAGTAGGCGTCTTCACCCCAATGCACTTCTATCCATTGGGCGTGCATTCCTGCCACGAGCTTGGACTCGGGCGACATGGGATCCTTGGTCTTCATGGCGATGGCCAAGTTGTCCTTGATGCGTTGTTCGAGCTCTTCTTTGGCATTCCATGCCGTCTTGCTCATCCTGAGCATTCGCTCGTTTGCGCGATCGATGGCTTCATCACCGTACAGCTCACGTGCCTCTTGTCCATACTCTTTCTCGAGGTCGGCAACTGATCGCTTCTTTATCTGGTCGAATCGTTCCTTGTCATCCATCTTCTCGAAATCCTCCAATCCAGCCACAGCGATCCGAGCTGCGGCTATGGTCTTGTCCAGTTCTTCCCTTTGTCGACAAAGGAGGGTCAAATGCTCTTGAAGCATGGTTTCGAGGTCGAAGTCGGACTTGTCGAGCGCGTCCTCGATAGATTCCAAAGAGACGCCGCAAGACCGCAGAAGCAGGATGTGCTGCAACCTGTGCATGTCGGCCACGCTATAGACCCGATAGCCGTTATGGGCTCGTGCGGGGACGAGCAGTCCGATCTGGTCGTAGTAGCGAAGCGTGCGCGGGCTGATGCCAGCCCAGTCAGCCAATTCCTTGGTGGTGAACGTTCTGTCCTCTGGAACTGTCACAGCTGCTCCGATCTTGTCGCTTCATGAGCATCTGTGATGAGGTTAGGCCATGACGCAACGTAAAGGTCAAGCATGAATACAAAAGAAAATGCCATCCCATGCATGCTCCTGTCGCATACGTGAAGCCGGCGAACGCCCGCAGACAGGCCACTCTCCGCTGGCCCAGCTGTCCGCTTCGTGATACGATCCAGCGATCAGAGATGAAAACACAGTCCCCGTCGGGTAGTCGTGGGCGTGCGGGGATCCCGCATCAGTAACCTGCCTCCTTGGTCGTCCCTTCTCTGCATGGTCATCTACATAAAGGAGGATTCCACCATGCAGATCAGCGTGTCATCCACCCTGACCCTCTATCATGACGGCCAATTCTGGGTAGGCGTCGTCGAACACACGGAAGACGGAAAGCTTGGGGCCGCCCGCATCGTTTTCGGCACAGAGCCTTCCGATGAGGAGATCCTGCAGTTCGTCGTTCAACGATGGGAGAAGCTCTCGTTCTTCGGTGAGGAGAAGCCGATCAGCGCGAAGCTGGCCAAGAACCCGAAGCGCCGGATGCGCGATGCCGCGAAAGCGCTCAAGAAACCGGCCGTCAGCACCAAGGCCCAGAAGGCGCTGGCAGAGCAGCGCGAGACGGCGAAAGACGCCTCGAGCCAGAAGCGCAGCAAAAGGCGAGCTGCCCAGAAACAAGAACGCTTCGCCCAGAGCAGAGAAAAGCGAAAGCAAAAGCACCGTGGCCACTAGCCCAGCGTGACGCAGTATGTGCAGTGGTGACAAAGGGGCGGGCTGGAAACCCTCTCCCTGGAGGACCAAGGAAAGGGCCTGCTTTCAATGCATGGTGCAACAATGCGCAGCACGTCATCGTGATCGACGAGTGACAAAGGGTCTGGCTTGATGTCACCGTTGAGGAGCAGCGATGCTGGAGAGTGACATTGTGCCTGACCCTTTGTCACGCTAAAGACGATGGCGTATGCCGCGATCCTTAGAGAATCGAGTTCGCTATTGTTGTGATCAGGAATGCGCAGACGAAACCGATGCCGAATCCGCAGACTATCCTTAGAACAAAGCTCGAACGCGACCCGCGCCCAGGCATTGCCTCGCTGTCATCTGCGATGTCCCTGCCGTCCATGAATGCGCTTATCTCCCGGTAGGAATTGAGTTTATGGTCGTGCTTGATCCTCTCGATTCGCTTTGTGCATATCACAGACGGAATCCAGAAGGCTGCAAATGCCAAGACGCCGACTATGGACCCTACGGTCATATGGGGAATGATGGAGGGCTCTGGCAATGCCGCATAGAGGCCGATCATGCAGCCCAAACCAAGCAGCAACAATGCCACCGACCCAGCCATGAGCCTTTCCATTCGCAATGCATCCTTGCTCACCATTTCCTTCATTGCGACCACGTCTCCTTTCACGAGATCATCGATAGAGACACCGAAGAGCTGGGAGAGCAGAAGCAGGCTTTGGACATCCGGATAGGTCTTGCCGTTCTCCCAGCTGGACATCGTCTGGCGCGAGACGAAGATCGCGTGCGCGACATCCTCCTGAGACAAGCCGAGCCGTTCCCGGTTCGCCTTCAATTGCTCGGGCAGTTTCATCGGTGCCTCCTTTCCGAGACGAGGTTTGCATTTGAGATCCGAAGACACCACCAAGATAGCTTGACATTGATGCATCGAGAACTGATTGAAGCGTCAAAAGGTCTTTACATGCGCCTCTGAGCTGGGTTTATGGTAGCGGCGTCCGCGACCCGTCGTCCTCCATAGGATTCCTTGCCACGCAAGATGCAGAATGCCTTGATGCGGGAAAGGCAGGACTCCCGATCATCACTGAGAGACTAGAACAATGCCTGGCTTGTCTGGTGAAGCCAGAAAACGAGCACTGCTGCCTCGGCGAGAGTCCTGAGGGGTCCAGATGCCAGATGCTGCCGTCTCGCCTTGCAGGTCGGTCTTCTTTCATGGCCTCTTGAGGGTTCAAGTGGACAGAGCGAATGGTTTCGTGCGAATGCAGCTTATCTTCAATGGAAATGCGTCGTTCGGTGCTTCACGAAGTCGCTTGGCGCATCCCTATATTCGATCCTTGTCTTCGCTGTCTTTCCACTGCACTCCATTCATCGCGCTGCATTCGATCATGACGTTTGGACCGTCCCCTGTCATGACCTCTGTCTAGGAGCGGTAACCCGGAGGAGGACAGGGATCGGTTCTGTGGGCCGCTTGGTGTGCGGGCGAGGGATGATGTTGATTCTGGCGGGCATCACAGGTGCGGGAGGGTGGTGCGGTAGCGGCGCAGGCGGTCTTCGCCCACCTTGTGGATGATGGCGTTCAGGGCATCCAGCAGCTGCTCCCGGTGTCCCGGCAGGTGGCCGTGCAGCATCACCGGGTTCGAGGCTCCCATCATGGCGAATTCCGTGGAGATCTTCAGGCAGCCCACCAGCTCTTTCAGCTCCTCATATTTCTCGGTCTCCGTTTCTTCTTGCCATCTCCCGGCGACGATCTCCTGGTGGAGCGCGGAGCTCTCGTAGATCGTGAGCATGTTCGCACCGATGAGCCAAGGGCGCGTGCGGTTCATCACGTCAGCGGTCCGCCGCGCGCCTTCGATGCCGCGTCCGCTCCCAGAGATGCCGGCCAGGTAGAAGAACGCGTAGGAGATGCCCGCCGCGTCAAGCCGTGCGCACTGTTCGACGATGTCTTCGGCGGCGTAGCCCTTGTCCATGAACGAGAGCGCTTCGCCATCCCCGGTCTCAACGCCGATGGTGAGGCCGTCGAAGCCGGCGATTGCAAGGGCATGCAGTTCGTCATCCGTCTTGTGCGTCACGTCGGTCACGCGCGCGAAGCAGCCGATGCTCTCACAGCTCGGAAAGGATCCGTGTATGAGGCTGGCTATCTCAAGCAGGCGCTTCGTGGGAAGCCCGAACGGATTCGCGCCAGCCAAGAACACGCGGCCAAGCGTCGCTTTCGGCATTTCGAAAAGGCGCTCTTCGGCTTTGCGCAGCGGATCGTGATACCACGTTTGCGCCTCCAGGAGGTCTGCCTTGATGTGTTCCAGCGGAGACGGCTTGAACTTGAACGGCAGGTCTTCGTAGAGCGTGCAGAACTTGCACGCATGGTGCGTGCAGCCTGCGGTGGCTTCGATGATGAGAGCGTCGGCCTCGTAGGGCGGCCGCCAGATGGTTCCGGTGAAATGCACGATGTGCTCCTTTCCTCAGGCAGCGTTATCATGCGCAAAGCGATGCGATGGATGAAGTACTGTCTTTTTTTGGAGCGCTCACGCGCAGGATGTGCAAAAGGGACGTCCCAAATTGCACCTGTGAAGTTGCCTGATGTGCAAAAGGGACGTCCCAAATCGCACATAGGAAAAGCGATACTGTGCCGAGAGTCCTTTCCTATGTGCAATTTGGAACGTCCCTTTTGCACATCGCCCGCATGGACGAAGGAGGGAACATGGCACGGAGACGAGGCGCAGAGGTGGAACGATGCAAGTCGGTATCCACGATACAGCGCATGATCGGCGGCAAGTGGAAGATCGAGATCCTGTTCTACATCGCGCTCAAGGATGTGCGGCATTTCGGCCAGCTCAGGCGCTGCATCGGCACCATTTCGGAATCCACGCTGTCCAAGCAGCTGAAAGAGTTGGTGGAAGACGGGTTCCTTCGGCGCACGGATTTCGGCGAAGTGCCGCCGCGCGTCGAATACGCCTTGACGCCGCAAGGGGAGAGCTTCGTGCCCATCCTCTTGGCCATGAAACGTTGGGGCGAAGAAGAGCTGGGCCTCTGACCTTGAACGGGGGAATGCGGCCCCGTTCGTGGCTACGGCTGGAGGGGAAGCAGGATCAGAGGTTGAGAGCGGCTTTCCAGGCGGGTTCTTTGAAACCGGGGATGGCGGTGTCAGGGGTCACCAGAAGGGGGCGCTTCACCAGCATGCCGTTGCTGGCAAGGAGGGCATACTGTTCGTCACGTTCGTTCATCTCCTTTACGGGTTCCGTCGAGCGCCCATCATAGCAAGGGAAACAGGCAGTCGAATTCTCCGCACAGCAGCAACACACAGAACCGTCCCCTGTGTTAACGCCGTCCCCTGTGCCGTCTCCACCCTGGGCGTCCATGTGCCATCAGGTGCATAGAACTGTGGTCTGCAAGCATTCCTTCTTGGAATGCTTGATATGACATTTGGGCGCAGTGCTCACGATAATCTTCGCTTTTGTTCCCGCTCTTTTCTCCTTACGATGATGCCAGTTCATGAACTTCTATTTGACATGAGATGGCAGGGGGACTTGGGGCAGCTTCGCCCTCGCCCGATATCCAGCATGAGGGTCTGGATGCACTCGTCAGAAGGTTCTTGGGGAGTCGTTGTGGGCAAGTCTTTCGAAGTCCCTCTTCGGGGAGAGGAGATCTTCAGATGTGCTTCAGACCAGCCGACGCGAATATGTCCGTGACGTGCCCATCATGCGGCAAAGAGATAAATGCGGTCCTTGGGATCGTCCCGAAGGAATGTCCCTTCTGCGGTGCCACGTCGGAGGACTTCGAGGGATCCTCTGACATCAAACCGCCGTCTGCTCCGGCCGCGCCTGGCGCACCGAAAGCTCCTGGTGCTCCCCAGCCTCCTGCGGCTCCCGGCAGATCGTGATGGGAGGGGCGAAGGGCGCGGCGCCCGCCTATGGATGGGTGGTCACGATCGTCGTCTGGCTGACGGGGATCAGCATGCCGCTCAACATGCTCAAGGTGTCCATCTTGGCTCCGGTCATCATGGAAGCGTTCAGCGTGGATACGGATGCCATGAGCTGGGTCATCGCCACGTTCTACATCATGGGCATGATATTGGCGCTGCCTGGAGCGGTGGTGGTCGACCGGATCGGCAAGAAGGCCACGTTCGTGCTCTCCCTCATCTGCGCGCTCATCGGTGGCGCTCTCGGATACATCGCGCAGGATATCGGGCTGTTCATCGTGAGCCGGATCATCGAGGGGATCGGCTTCGGCCTTGTCACCACAGCAGCCGTGCCAGCCATCTCTGCTTGGTTCGCGCCCGAGCATCGAGGGGTCCCGTTGGGCGTATGGGCCATCAACGTGACCGCAGCATTCTTGATCGGGCCGAACCTCTTCTCGCAGATCTATGCGGCAACGGGGTCCTACCATGACGTCTGGGCGCTCAGCTTCGCGTTCGATGCCGTCGTCCTGGTAGCCGTCTTGGCGCTGTACCGAGAGCCGACGTTCACCTTCGATGACCATGGACAGAGGGTCGCGCTGGCAGATGGGAGCGCACGTGCCTCTGCTCCGAAGAAGGGCGTTCTCAAGCGCGTGCTGACCCAGCCTGCGGTCTTGCTCGTGGCGGCCATCTTCTTCTGCGAAGAGGTGCCGTTCTTGGGGATGTCGAACTTCCTGACCACCTACGCTGCTCAGGAGACCGACCTCACGCTCCCGGTCATGTCCACCATCATCTCGGTCATGGCGATCGTAGGGTGCGTGGTGAATCCTCTGAGCGGGATGATCTCGGACAAGATCAAGTCGAACAAGAAGCTGATGGTCATCAGCTGCATAGGTGGCACGGTGTATGCATGGCTCGTGTTCCAAGCCACCACCGTCCAGGCGTTCATCCCCGTGATCCTCTGCAATGCCTTGGCCGGAGGGATCATCCCGACCATGGTGATGGCATCCATACCGAAGGTGGTGAAGGACCCTGGGGACATAGCAGGTGCTACGGCGGTCGTCTTGTTCGCTCAGCAGCTCGCATCGTTCCTCGGGTCGAGGGTGCTGGGGCTCATCGTGGCGACCTATGGGGGCTTCGCTGTGGCTGGGCAGTTCTTCATGGCTCCGATATTCGCGCTTGGCTTGGTGATCTTGGTCCTTGGATGGAAGAAGCTCCCGTAACGATCGAAAGGAAAGGCAATGGAAGAGAATGCGAAGTGGGTCGAGGATCTGGGCGATGGCGTCCATAAGGTCAGGACCTGCGTGTGGTCACCGCCCGGGGATCATCCCGTTGGGTGCGGCATCATCGTGACCGTGAAGGACAACAAGGTCATCAACGTGGAGGGCGATCCGACGCATCCCATCACCCAAGGGCGGCTGTGCCCGCGGTGCATAGCGATGGATGAGGCGCTCTACCACCCGGACCGCATCTTGCATCCCATGAAGCGCGACCGCGCTGACAGGGGCAAGGATGCGTGGGAGCAGATCAGCTGGGACGAGGCCCTTGACCTCATCGAATCCAAGGTGCGTCATTTCTGGGAGGTGGCGGGGCCTGAGAGCATCCTCACCTTCACGGGGACGGGCCGCGAGATAACCATGTATTCCGCGGCGTACTGCCATGCCATCTTCGGATCGCCCAACTACTGCATGGTGCTCAGTGGCGGCTCGTGCTATGGGCCTCGCTGCACCATCGCGAACTTCCAGCTGGGAGCGGGATACCCTGAGCTGGACTATGCAGCGTACTTCCCGGATCGCTACGAGGATCCACGCTGGGAGCTTCCTCAGTACATCCTGGTCTGGGGGAAGAACCCGGTGTATTCGAATCCTGATGGATTCTTCGGGCATGCGCTCATCGATCTCATGAAGATGGGCTCCAAGTTGATCGTGGTGGACCCGCAGCTCACTTGGATAGCTGCCCATGCCGAATACCATCTCCAGCTTCGCCCTGGCACCGATGCCGCGTTGGCTATGGCCATGTGCAACGTGATCATCGAGGAGGACCTGTACGACCATGAGTTCGTGGAGAAGTGGGTCTATGGCTTCGATGAGTTCGCAGCATGTGTGGCCGAGTGGAGCCCTGAGCGCGCAGCGGAGGTCTGCTGGGTGGACGCTGATGTGCTGAGGGAGGCTGCTCGCGCGTTCGCGACGCATAGCCCCTCATCCGCGCTCTGGGGCCTCTCCATCGACACGGAGACCAATGGCGTTCAAGCGGGGCATACGTTCTTGGCCATCTGTGCGCTCACGGGCTATATGGATGTTCCTGGTGGCATCACGCTTGCCCGGCCTTCCAGCTTCACGGGCAAATGGCGCTATGAGACCGTGAACTCTGTTCCAGATGAGGTGCGCGCGAAGCGCATCAAGGATCAGCAGGGGCGCTACAGCTGTTGGGATGCAGCGGGCCCTGGTCCTCTGCCCGATGTGACCCTGGACTGGCTCGAGATGGACGAGCCGCCCACTGATTTCAAGATGAGCTACTGGTTCGGGACCAATCCGCTCGCATGCATGTCCGTGCAGCCCATGCGTTGGGAAAAGGCGCTGGACAAGCTGGAATTCAACGTCGTGCAGGATGTGTTCATGAATCCGTCCATCATGCGTCTGTGCGACCTGGTGTTGCCGCTGTCCATGTCGGTGGAGCACGCGGGCATCGTGATGCCGCACTTCGGGCGCAACACGCACTTCTTGGGCGCGATGAACAAAGCGGTCGAGCCTCTTGATAGCAAGAGCGACGTGGAGATCATGTTGGAGCTGGGACGGCGTTTGCGCCCGGAGCTCTGGCCTTGGGAGACGCCGGAACAGTTCTTCACCGATCAGCTGCATACCGCATACGATTGGGGCTTCAAGGAGCTTCAGGATGATGTGGTGTTCCAGCAGCCCTTCGAGTATCGCAAGTACGAGACAGGTGCCCTGCGTGCTGATGGGAAGCCCGGATTCGACACGCCCACGGGTCTGATAGAGCTCAAGGCGAGCGTCTATTCGGTGTTCGGCGAAAAGCCGCTGCCGTACTTCAAGGAGCCGGAGCTGAGCCCTTATAGCGATGCCATCTCCGATGAGGTCAAAGAGGAGTTCCCGCTCGTGCTCACCACTGGCGGCCGCCACATCTCCATGTTCCATTCCGAGCATCGGCAGATCCCCTCCATGCGCGCGCTGAACCCGTGGCCTCTGATCACGATCCATCCTGAGACCGCTGCGGCCCATGGGATAGCAGAGGGGGACTGGGTGGCGATCGAGAACCCGCTCGGGCGCTGCATCCAGAAGGCATGCATCCGCCCTGTGGTGGACCCGCGCGTCGTCCATGCTCAGCACGCATGGTGGTATCCCGAACAGTCCGGCGAGGCGCCCAACCTGTTCGGCCTCTACAAGTCGAACATCAACAGCCTCATCCCGCATGAGAGCGTGGGCGTGACGGGGTATGGCGCTCCGTACAAGAACATCATCTGCAAGATCTACAAGGTGGACAGCCTTGACGCATTCGAGGCCTAGAAGGGAGGTGTGCCAAATGGAGAAGCGAGCCATGCTCATCGACTACGGCTATTGCACCGGTTGCCATTCGTGTGAGGTGTCGTGTCGGAAGAAGAACGATCTGCGCCTTGACGAGTGGGGCATCAAGGTCAACGAGGTGGGGCCTCAGAAGTTCTCGAATGGCAAATGGGAGTGGGATTTCGTGCCCGTGCCGTCGAGTCTGTGCGACCTGTGCGAGGACCGGATAGCGGAGGGGAGCAAGCCCTTGTGCGAGCTGCATTGCCTTGCAGCGGTGATCCGGGTCGTGCCGGTGAGCGAGGTGTCCTCATGCCTTGAGTCCATGGATAAGGACAAGGTGGCGGTCTACCTTCCGTGATGGACGCAGTGAGAAGGAATCAGATGAGCGAAGGATGGAGGGGAGCGAAGATGGAGAAGGAGTATTCGGATTGGCATGACAATCCGACCATGCGCAGCTGGCACCCAGAGCGATTGAACGCCCGGAGCGAGTGCACCATTTCGGACGTGAATGACCTCAACAAGCCCTGGCGCTTCGAAGAGGATGGCCTGACGGTCACGCGCACGAGCCCGTGGTCGCCGCCAGGATGCCACCCGGTCGGGTGCTCTTTGAAGCTCTACACTGACGAGGATGGGAAGCTCGTCAAGGTGGAAGGGGATGAGAACAACCCGGTGACGCAGGGGCGCTTGTGCGTTCGCTGCCTCACCTTGAAGGATTACATCTACAACCCGAGCCGCATCTTGCATCCCATGAAGCGAGACCCCAAGAAGCGCGGCGACGCGGATGCGTGGGAGGAGATCAGCTGGGATGAGGCGTTCGCTCTCATCAAGAGCGAATACGATCGCATCACGAAGGAGTACGGGCGCGAGTCCATCGTGTGCTTCGCGGGCACCGGACGTGAGGGCGGCACCATGGCGCCGTTCGGGAGCCGGATGCTCTGCACGCCGAACTATTGCTATTCGCAATCGGGGTACGCGTGCTACGTGCCCCGCATGGCGGCTTCCTCGTATCTGCTCGGGGCGGCATACCCCGAGATAGACTATGCGGGAGGGCTGCCTGGGCGCTACGATGACCCTGAGTACGAGGTGCCTGAGTGCATCGTGATATGGGGCAAGGAGCCGCTGCCGTCGAATCCGGATGGGTTCTTCGGGCACTCGGTCATCGACCTCATGCGCCGCGGCACGCGTCTGATCGTGGTCGATCCGCGTGCGAATTGGCTCTCCACGCGCGCTGACTACCATTTGCAGCTCCGTCCTGGAACGGATGCGGCGCTCTCTCTTGCATGGATCAACGTGATCGCCAACGAAAAGCTCTACGATGCGGAGTTCGTCGAGTATTGGACCTACGGGTTCGATGAGTTGGTAGAGCGTGCCCAGGAGATGCCGCCTTCTCGCGCTGCTGAGATCACCGGGGTTCCTGAGGAGATCATCATCGAGTCAGCGCGCATGTATGCCAATGCGACCCCTGCGGCCATCGCGTGGGGCTTGGCGCTCGACCAGAAGGCGAACGGCATGCAGGTCGGTCACTGCCTGATCGCGCTCATGGCCATCACGGGCAACATCGACGTGCCGGGCGGTCAGCGCATCGGCGATAAGACCATGGGCCTCAACGAGGCGGGCTTCGGGTTCGAAGAGGGCTTGGGGCAGGAGCTGATCGCGAAGATGATCGGCGCGAAAGAGTATCCGGCCTATTGCGGCCTGATCTTGAACTCACATGCCGATCTCACGCTGCGCGCCATGGAGACAGAGGATCCCTATCCCATCCGCATGGGCTTCTATGCGGGCAACAACCTGCTCTCATGCACCTCGGCGGAGCCGGAGCGCTGGATGAAAGCCATCAATGGCTCAATGGAGTTCGTCATCGCCTTCGACACCTTCATGACCCCCTCAGCCCAAGCGACCTGCGACGTGTTCCTCCCCCTGGCCACGATCGCCGAGCGCGAGGGCGTCGTTCAGACCCATTACGGTTCCTCCCCGGTGACCATGGGCTTCATGAACAAGGCCGTCACCCAAGGCGAGGGCATGTCCGACATGGAGCTCTGCTTCAATCTGGGCAAGGTGCTCAACCCGCATCTGTGGGACCAGTACGAGGATATCCGCGACTTCATCGAGCATCTGCGCCTTGGCAAGAAGTACTGCTATGAGGATATCCGGAAAGAGGTCGTGCTCCAGCGCTACGTCGGGTATCGCAAGTACGAGACGGGTCTGCTCCGTCGTGACGGGAAGCCGGGCTTCAACACCTCAACGGGGAGGGTGGAGCTCTGGTCCTATGCGTTCCACCGCTTCGGAGACGATCCGCTGCCGTACTACATCGAGCCGCAATTCGGTCCGGAGTCATCACCTGAGCTCATGGAAGAGTATCCCTTCATCCTCACCAGCGGTGCGCGCACGTATGCCTTCTTCCATTCCGAGAACAGGCAGATACCCTATTGCCGCGAGCTGAATCCCGACCCGCTCCTGGAGATCAATCCCGAGGATGCCAAGCGCAAGGGCATCGTGGATGGCAGCTGGGTGAAAGCGGTCAATCAGTTCGGGGAGTGCGTCATGAAGGCGAAGGTGTCGCCCATCGTCAAGGAGGGCGTCGTCCATGCGCAGCATGCGTGGTGGTTCCCCGAGCAGGATGGCAACGATCACGGCGGCGGTGCCTACGATACGTTCCGCTCCAATATCAATAATCTGGTTCCCAACTTCCATTTCGGCAAGCTCGGCTTCGGGGCTCCGTTCAAGTGCATGATCTGCGACGTGGTGCCCATCAGTGAGAGCTATGACACGGATATGGATGAGATCTGGGAGAAGTTCGGGAAGTTGGTGTAGCTATGACAGCATTTGGCCTGCTTATCGATTACGAATACTGCTCAGGATGCCAGTCGTGCGAGGTCTCCTGCAAGGAGGAGCACGGATATCCGGTGGGCAAGTGGGGCATCCGGGTCATGGACGACGGTCCATGGGAGATTGAGCCGGGACACATGAACTGGAACAAGGTGCCCATCCCCACTGACCTCTGCGACCTGTGCGCTGGGCGAACCGCCAAGGGGCGCGAGCCAGCATGCGTGCACCACTGCCTTGCCGATGTCATGAAGTATGGGCCTGTTGCAGAGCTGGCGGCATTCATGGAGGAGAAGCCAAAGCAAGTCCTCTTCGTCCCGCAGTACAAGCCCTATGAGGCGCGTGGGGCCTTCGTGTCGGCCAGGAAGGATGATGCGAGCCGACGCAGGGCTGCGGCCATGGAGGTGGATGCGAACGCGCAGGTGGAGTTCGCGACGCACCGGGATGATTCTGACGTGAGGAACGTGGAAGAGCTCAGCGAGCAGTGAGGCGGCGATAGCATGGAGCGCGAAGAGCGGATCGGAAGGGTGGTCAAGGCCCTCTACAAGGGAGGGCCGACCGGCGAGGAGCCTCTGGACGACCATTCCGCGGGAGAGCCAGAGGAGCTCGTGGTGGGCGTGGGGCAGCTGCCTCGCGGCATCGATGAGGCGCTGCTGGATATGGAAGCGGGCGAGGAGCGGACGATCATCATCCCCTGCGAGAAGGGCTTCGGTCCCCACGACCCCCAAGGCGTCCAAACGTATCCGCGCGCGGCCATCGAGGGCGGGGAGAAGCTGCAGCTGGGAGATGTGTTCCCGTGGACCAACCCCGCATCGGGACAGCCGATCCCCGTCAGGGTGGTCAAGGCAGACGACCAGCTCGTGACGATTGACTTCAATCACCCTTTCGCCGGCAAGGAGCTCACCTACTGGTTGAGATTGGTGTCTGTGGGATAGGGCGGCCATGTGCTTCTTCTGTGCAGGTTGCGGTGCATGTCCCCGAGCAGCTACGCAAGATGCTCCGCTTTGGGTGGCTGCAGAGGGGATGTGCCCCGCATGCGGGGCCGCGCTCGCCTCGGAGGCGGAAGCGCGCTGCGGATGCGGATGGGCAGCGCCCGCGCCAGCGGGAAGGGCACAGGCCCGATCGGATAAGGATGAGGCCCGGCTCTCTGATGAGGAGGGTGCAGGGCGCAAGATAGAGGAAAGGTCAGAGAGATGACTGAGACCAATAAGGGAAGACTGCATTACGCATGGCTCATCTTCATAGGATGCTGCTTCGTCAATGCCGCATCCATGGCGGCATCGATCAGCATCGTCGGGGTGTATCTGCTCCCCGTGTCATCGTCGATCGGGGTGGGTCCAGGCGACTGGATGCTCTGGATGACGGTGTGTTCCATCGTGTCGTGCATCGTGACGTCAATCTGGGGGCAGTTTCTCCAGACCAAGAACATCAATGTGGTGACATCCATCTCCGCGGCCGCGCTCGCCATCGCCGTGTTCGCGTTCTCCTTCGGCAATAGCGTGCAGTGGTTCTGGATCTGGGGTGGCGTGCTGGGCTTTGCCATGCCGTGCATCGCCACGCTGACGGTGCCCACCCTCATCGGCAACTGGTTCGGCAAGAAGTACAGCGGGAAGCTCCTGGGCATCGCAGCTGCCTTCACGGGCGTGGGGACCTTCTGTTGGGCACCGTTGTTCACCATGATCATCCAGAGCCTGGGATGGCAGACGGCCTATCAGCTGAACGCTGCGCTCATCGCCGTGTGCCTGCTCCCCTGGACGCTGTTCGTCTTCAAGTTCAAGCCAGAGGACAAGGGTCTCGAACCCTATGGCTATGACGCGGAGCTTGAGGCGCAGAGCGCGAACGCCATGAAGCTCGGCATGAGCCGCTCCCTGGCGCTCAAGACGGCTCCGTTCTGGATCATGGTGGTGGTCATCCTCTTCACGTCCATGGGCATGGGCTTCAACAGCAATCAGGTTGCCATCGCGACCGAGGCGATGAGCGGGTCGATGGA
Source organism: uncultured Eggerthellaceae bacterium (assembly GCA_947650915.1). GTDB lineage: Bacteria > Actinomycetota > Coriobacteriia > Coriobacteriales > Eggerthellaceae > MGBC163016. Next base: position 44,122 of record CANSWY010000005.1, read on the forward strand.
CATGCAGGCTGCGGCCATGTTGGGCGCTTCCATGATATCTGTGGCGGCTGTGGGCAACATCTGCGGGAAGATCATCTTCGGGTTCATGCAGACGCGTGCTGGCTTGAAAGCCACGTTCATCGTGTTCATCGTGGCATTCTTGGTCGGCTTCGGACTGTGGGCATTCGTGCCGATATCCGCGGTGCTCCTGATCGGTGCGTTCCTGTTCGGCACTCATAATGCGCTCGTGTCCGTGGGATATCCGCTGCTCGTGCGCTCGTTGTACGGAAACAAGGATTACTCGAAGATCTTCTCGAACCTCATGACCGTCAACGGGCTGATGGGCGGCATCAGCGGCACGATCATCAGCTTCGTCTATCAGATGCTCGGCTCCTACCAGGCAGCGCTCGTGGCTGCGATGGCCATCGTGGTGCTCATCGGCATCGGCGTTCTGGTGGCGTGCGGATTCATCGGGAAGATGAAATGGGACTCACCCGCACCTGTTGAGAGCTGATGCGCACAGCTGGCATCAGAAAAGCTTGCAGCGAGCGGGGAGGGCCAGGCGGCCTTGTCCGCTCGCTTCTTCTATACTGAGGTTCGCATCGTCCCTTGAGGGCGTCTTTTTGCGAAGCCCTTCTTGGAGAGGGCGCATCTTGTCCTTGGAGGATGGCACCGATCGACAAGATTGGAGGAAAGCATGGATCTGGAATTGCTGCGAGAGTTTCAAGTCTTCGCCGTTTCCCAGAATCTGAGCAAGGCTGCGAAGGTCCTGCATGTGACGCAGTCGTGCTTGAGCAAGCACATTGCCGAGATAGAGCGCACTACCGGATTGAGCCTGCTCGACCATGGTCCCAAGAGCGTCTCGCTGACGCCGGTCGGCGAGTGCTTCTTGCGAGAGGTGTCGCCCATCGTCTCCTCCTATGACAATTGCCTCATCAAGTGCCGGAAGCTCCAGCAGCGTTATGACAACATGCTCAAGGTGCAGCTGCTCTTGGATGGCAATATCGTCAATGGGCTCCTCTTTCAGCTGCGCAATGAGTTCAAGATGCTGCATCCAGAGTGCGAGGTGATCTTCGAGAAGCTCATCGGGTACACGCCTGAGAGCGCCCTTCCGCTGCGGATCTTCGACGTGACGCTGGCGTGCCGTTGTGGCGATCTGCGAACGTACGAAGAGGAGTGCGCGCATGCGGGGATCCGCGTGCTGCCCTTGAAGAAGGATCCCATCATCGTGTGGCTGAGCAAGGAGAATCCGCTTGCGCAGGCCGAGCGCTTGACTTTGGACATGCTCGATTGCATCCCCATCATGACCAGCGTCACAGATGCGTTCGACTACATACGCGAGGCTACTGAGACGCTGTTCGAATCTCATGGGATGGTGGCGTTCATGAAGCCGGTGCACTTCGATATCGCGTCTCCTGCTGCGTTCTTCCTGTCAGATTTCGATCGGCGCGCTGTGATGCTCACCTCGTCGGGCATGCTGGGGAACGCGGGCTTGAGCGAACGGGATGACATCTGCTGGAAGCAGCTGGACGGGGGAGATGCCGTCATGACGGTCTGCATGTGCGCGCTCGTGGAGAACAGACGGGCGAATGAGTTCCTGGACTTCGCCGAGGTGAGCCTTGGGAATCATGGGGCCTGAGGAGAGCGACCGGCAGCACGAAAGTGGTGCCAGGCAGATCGCCCTTGCGCCGTCAGACGCGAATGACACCGCATGGTCCGTCTAGCCACGAAGGGGCGGCATGAGACACAGGGAACACAGGGGACGGTTCTCTGTGTCAGATGGCCCTGCTCCATTCGGATGTAGGCCAGTGGTTGCAATGGGGTGGGGAATGTGCAAAAGGGACGTTCCAAATTGCACATAGGAAAGGACTCTCGGCACAGTCTCGCTTTTCCTATGTGCGATTTGGGACGTCCCTTTTGCACATCAGGGTCAGAGGTTGAGGGTGGATCGCCAGGCGGGTTCTTTGAAGCCGGGGATGGCGGTGTCAGGGGTCACCAGCAGGGGGCGCTTCACCAGCATGCCGTTGCTGGCAAGGAGGTCATACTGTTCGGCTTCGCTCATAGCGGGCAGTTTCTTTGACAGCTCCATCTCTCGGTAGAGCATGCCGCTGGTGTTGAAGAAGCGCTTGAGCGGGAGACCGCTGCGCTCATGCCACGCGCGCAGTTCGTCGGCCGTGGGATTCCGTTCCACGATGTTGCGCGCTTCGTAGCGCACTCCATGGCCATCAAGCCACTTCTTGGCTTTCTGGCAGGTGGAGCATTTCGGGTATTCCAAGAACAGGATGCTGTCCGTCACGTCCATCCATCTCCTTCGCGGGTTCCGTCGAATGCCCATCATAGCAAGGGGAGCAGGTAGCCGTAGCCCTCTTCCTCCAGGTGGTCCTTGGGGATGAAGCGCAGTGCGGAGCCGTTGATGCAGTAGCGCTGGCCTCCCGAACTGGCGGGGCCGTCCTCGAACACGTGGCCCAGGTGGCTTTGGCCCTTGGCACTGCGCACTTCGGTCCGCGGCATGCCGGGAATGCTGGCATCCGGCGCCTCGGTCACGGAGCTCTCAGCGATGGGGCGCGCGAACGCGGGCCAGCCGCAGCCGGCGTCGAACTTGTCCTTGGAAGAGAAGAGCGGCTCTCCTGTCACAACGTCAACGTAGATGCCTTCGTCGAACAGCTGGTCGTAGGGGTGCGTGAAGGCGCGGTCCGTGACGCTCTGTTGGGTGACCGCGAACGCTTGCGGATCCAGCGCCTCCTGCAGGGTCGCTTCATCGGGCTTCCGGTAGCCTTGGGCCGCTATGGTGAAGTCCGCCTGGTGCTCACGGACGAAACGCTCGGCGTCAGCCAGATCCACATGGCAGTAGCCGGAAGGATTGGCGTCCAGGTAGTCCTGGTGGCAGCCCTCGGCGGGGAAGAAGTTGCGCAAGGGTCCCGCCTCCACGCGCGTGGGACGTCCCAGCCGTCGTTCCACGCGCGTCAATGCCGCGGTGACGGCGGGCGCATCTCGGGGGTCCGTCCAGTAGATGTCAGTGCGGTACTGGGTGCCGCGGTCGTTCCCCTGCCGGTTCAGCGTTGTGGGGTCGATGGTGCGCAGGTACGCTTCCAGAAGGAGCGGCAAGGGAATGATGCTGGGGTCATAGACGACGCGAACGGCCTCAGCAGCGTTCGTTGCCCCAGTGCACACCTCCTCATAGATGGGGTGCGCAACCTGGGAGTTCGCATAGCCCGCCTCTGTCTCCAAGATGCCGGGCAGGCGCTTGAGATACGCTTCGGTCCCCCAGAAGCAGCCTCCTGCAAGGATGATCTCCCGTCGATCCATGTGCGCCTCCTTCGGCAGTTCGCGGATGATAGGGGGAGGGTAGTGCATCTTCTCAGGTGGCAGAGCGCAAGGGCGCATCTGTTCACCGTACTGATATGAAGAGGTTGCAGACAGCATCGCTCGGCGGCTCTGAGCGCAGGGTGGGGCGGTCACGCGTGTGGTAGGCTTGCGGCATGGCAGGGGCGGATGACAGGAACTGGGAGCTGATCCAGGCGGCGCTGGCGGCGGAGGGCAGCGGGAAGAGCCTGCGGGTGTTCTCGTCGCGCCGCACGCTCTTCGGCATCCCGTCGGCGCTGGACGAAGAGCTGGCGAAGCTGGACGCGCAGCCGCTCAGGCCGGAGGCCGGTGCCTCAGCGAAGAGCGGCGCATCCAGGAAGAGGCCCGCCCGCGTGGCGCATCCGCTGCGCCCGGTGTTCGACGAACGTTCCCGTGTGCTCATCCTGGGCACCATGCCCTCCCCGAAGTCCCGCGAGACGGGCTTCTACTACAACCATCCCCAGAACCGCTTCTGGCGGGTGATGGCGGCGCTGTTCGATGAGCCCCTCCCCCAGACGAACGTTGAGAAGGAGCGGCTGGTGCGGACGCACGGCATCGCGCTCTGGGACGTGCTGGCAGAATGCGCCATCGAAGGCGCAGCGGACGGCACCATCGCGGACATCGTGCCGAATGACATCCCGTGGCTTCTGGGCCAGGCGCCCATCCAGGCCGTCTTCTGCACGGGCGCGAAGGCGGCGGAACTCTACCGCAAGCATTGCGAAACGGCCGCGGGCATGGCATGCACGCGCTTGTCCTCCACCAGCCCTGCGAACGCGGGCACGTCTTTGGAACAGCTGATCGAAGAATACCGGCAGATCCTGCCGTTCTGCTGCTGAGAGATCTCCCAAATCGCACCTGTGACATGTCTGATGTGCAAAAGGTGCAAAAGGGACGTCCCAAATTGCACATAGGAACAGTCTTTCAGTGCGCATGGTCTATTTCTATGTGCAATTTGGAACGTCCCTTTTGCACCTTGAAGAAGTTATTCAGCGCGCATCGTCTGATCCTCTGTTCGATTTGGAACGTCCCTTTTGCACATCGGCTTTCGCGCATCGGAGCGTTCTGGAGGAAGTTCCAATCTGGGGATCCCGCTCTTGGAGGATTTGCCGTATCGCTCCCCACATCCGGTGAGTATGGTGCTCTCATCTTGGACAGCACTGTCCCATATCTCGATTCTGAGCCGTGCGGAAGCGCTGCCATGAGGGGGAAAGAGAGGTAAGGGAAAGGAGCGGTGCATGGAGTACAACAACAAGCCCGACTTGGAGCTGTACCCGAAGAAGTTGCATTGGAAAGAGGGGGATCTCACTGCCACCCGCACTACCATGTGGTCGGGGCCGGGCTGCCATGAGGGTTGCCAGGTCATCTTCTACACGGATGAGGACGGCAAGCTGGTCAAAGTGGAGGGGGACCCGAACAGTCCGTTCAACCAGGGACGTCTGTGCATGCGCTGCCTGGAGCTGCCGGAGCTGGTCAATCACGAGTCGCGCCTGAAATACCCCATGAAGCGCGCCCGCGATGAGCGCGGCCAGGACACCTGGGAGCGCGTGAGCTGGGACGAGGCCTACGACATCATCGAAGAGAACGTGCGGAAGTTCCAGAAGGAATCCGGCCCCGAATCCATCATCTCCATGATCGGCACGGGGCGCAACGTCTCCCAGGTCATCGCGCACAACCAGTATGCGAACTTCGGCGGCCCGGATCTCACGCTCTGCTTCCTGTCCGGTGACAGCTGCATGCTGCCCCGCACTGCGCTCTGCTACGTGGTCATGGGCAACCAGTGGGTGGCGGACATGAGCCAGTTCCGCGAGAAGCGCTACGAAGAGGACGAGGATTGGGTGGTGCCGGAGTGCATCGTGCTGTGGGGCACGAACCCGGTGGTGTGCAACTCGGATGCGTTCTTGGGCCACTGGATCGTGGAGGCCATGAAGCGCGGCAGCGAACTGATCAGCGTCGATCCGCAGCTCACCTGGATCGGTGCGCGCGCCAAGTACTGGCTGCGCCTGCGTCCCGGCACGGACGCGGCGCTCGCGCTGGGCATGTTGAACGTCATCATCAACGAGGACCTGTACGACCATGAGTTCGTGGACAAGTGGTGCTACGGCTTCGACGCGCTCAAGGAACGCGTGCAGGAGTACCCGCCCGAGCGCGTGGCGGAGATCTGCTGGGTGGACAAGGACACCCTCATCGAGGCGTCCCGTTTCTACGCGAAGGCGCATCCTTCCACCATCCAATGGGGCCTGGCCGTTGACATGTCGAAGATCGGCACGCAGACGGCGCTCGCGATAGCGGATCTGGCCGGCATCACCGGCAACATCGACAACCCCGGCGGCAACATCCTGATCGACCAGGCCGGCGGCCTGGAGTTCGGCTACAACTCCGGCATCGAGTACCTCAAAGAGGGCATGGTGGAGAAGCGCCTGGGCAATTCGAAATACCCGCTCAAGAAGTATGGCTTCACCGCCTCCTCTCAGTCCGACGCCATCCTGGACGCCATCGAGACGGGCAAGGACGAAAAGGGAGACCCGCGTCCGGTGCGCATGCTCTGGATCCAGTCATCCAACCCCATCACCAACATGGGCCAGGACGCGCCGCGCATCTACCGCGCCATGAAGAACGTGGATTTCATCTGCGTCATCGACATGTTCATGACGCCGTTCGCCAGCGCCTGCGCCGATCTGGTGCTGCCCTGCGCCATGTCGAACGAGCGCGATTGTGTGCGCGTGTGGTTCGACCCCATCCGCTCGCTCACGAAGACGGGCTCCTACTATGAGGCCAAAGAAGACGAGCAGATCATGATCGATCTGGGCCACCGTCTGGCGCCCGAGTCCTGGCCGGAGTGGGTGCAGACCTCGCGCGACTACATGAACTGGCGCATGTCCACCGCGCCCGAGTGCCGCTACGACTCCATGGAGGAGCTGGAAGAGGCCGGCGGTTGGCACTACCATCCGTTCCGCTACTACAAGCATGAGAAGGGCCTGCTGCGCCCGGACGGACAGCCCGGCTTCAACACGGTGACGGGCCTGTATGAGCTGGCGCCCACGCTCTTCGATGCGTGGGGCGAGGATGCGCTGCCCTTCTACGAGGAGCCGCCGTCAAGCCCCTATAGCACGCCGGCTCTGGCTGAGGAGTACCCGCTGGTGCTGACCACCGGCAAACGCTCCTTCGAGTTCTTCCACTCCGAATGGCGCCAAGCCGACACCACCTCCCGCGAACTGCACCCGGTGCCCTATTTCGACATCCATCCCGAAACGGCGGCGCTCTATGGCATCGTTGAGGGCCAGTGGGCGTGGATCGAGAACCAGATGGGCAAGTGCCGCCAGGTGGCGCGCTTCAATGAGACGCTGGATCCGCGCGTCATCTCCACGGAGCACGGTTGGTGGTTCCCCGAGAAGGAATCGGCCGAACCGGAACTGTTCGGCGTGTTCGACTGCAATCCGAACAACTTGATCCCCATGGGGGAGAACGGGCCTTCCGGCTATGGCGCGCCCATCAAGTGCTCCATCGCGAAGGTCTATCCGGCCACGCCCGAGAACATGGCCGCTGAGAACCATCCCACCTACCAGGTGACGCGCGGGAGCGGCTACACGCATGGCCCGTCGCACAAGACGGACACGCCCAGCTTCTACGACGGCATCCGCTAGCGCGCGGCGCGAAAGAGGAGGAATCACATGACACGAGGCGAATACGGCCTGATGATCGATTACAAGTACTGCTCCGGGTGCCACGCCTGCGAGGTGGCGTGCAAGAAGGAGCACGACATGCCGAAGGGGGATTTCGGCATCCGCGTGCTGCAGCACGGGCCCCATCAGACCTCTGATGGGGTGTGGGAGTTCGACTACCTGCCGCTGCCCACGCATTTGTGCGACCTGTGCGCTGAGCGCACGGCGCAGGGCAAACTTCCCACTTGTGTCCATCACTGCCAAGCGGGCGTGATGGTCTACGGCACCACTGAGGAGCTGGCTGCCAAGGCGCGCAAGGCCGAGGCGGACACCACGGCCCAGATGGTCATCTTCCCCCGATAGGATCGCACCCATGCAAGAAGAGAGACTGCATCCTCGGCGCTGGGCCATCCTGGTGGGGATGACCTTCATCCTGGTGGCCATCCAATTCAGCGTCATCCTGCCTGGTGGCGGGGCCATCCTGGTCATGCAGCAGTACGGCATCGAGCCCATGATGTTCTCCATGATCATGACCGCGCCGTACTTGACGGGCTTTCTGTTCGCCATCCCGGCGGGCGCTTTCGCTGACCGCATCGGACTGAACAAGGTGCTGGTGGCGGGCTTCGTGCTGTGCCTCATCGGCGTGGCCATCCGCATCGCCTCCGGTTCTGATTTCACGCTGCTGATGGTGGGCACCATCATCATGGGCTTCGCGCCCGCAGCGCTGAACGCGAACTCCGCGAAGCTTTTGCGCGCGTGGTTCCCGGGCAAGGCGAACTCGTTCGCCATGGGCGTCTATACGGCGGGCATGAGCTTCGGCGCGGCGTTGGCCCTGTACTACGGTTCGCACATCGCCACCATCAATGAGGGCTGGGCGTTCTCCACCGCCCTGGTGGCCATCGGCATCGTCATCTGGCTGGCGCTCTACCGCGCGCATCCGGACGGTGAGGAGATCGACAAGGAGCCTATCGGCCAGTACTTGAGCGTGGTTCTCAAGAACAAGGACGTCTGGGGCATCTCCATCTTCGCGTTCCTGGTGTTCGGCGCCATGAGCAATCCGAACTCCAGCTTCATGGTGGCTGCCATCACCACGCTGGCCGGGGGCGATCCCGGTGTCGCTGGCGAGGCGGGAGACCTGTCCACTCTGAACACGGTCATCGCGGCCACGCTGTCCATGATCTTGCCGGTGGTGTTCGTGGCGCGCTTCGAGCACATGCGCACGCCCACGGCCATCTGCTGCTTCGCCTGCGCCATCATCTACGGCGTGCTGTACTTCATCCCCTACGGCCCCATCACCTGGGTGCTGTACATCCTGCAAGCCGTTTTCTTCTGCTCGCTCATGCCCATCGTGAAGATGCTGCCGGCGCTCTTGCCCAGCGTCAAGCGCGAGCATCTGGGCGTCGTCGGCGGCGTGCAGGCCACGTTCCAGAACTTTGGGATGTTCCTGATCGCGTCGTATGTCCTGTCCCCCATCGTCATCGCGGTGACGGGCCAGACCGATGGCCTTGTGTTCTATCAGGGCATCTACGTGGGCATCGCCATCCTGTCCGTGGCGTCGTTCGCCAGCATGTATCTCTTCGCGAACGTGCGCTCGAACGTGGCTGACAAGATCGCGGATGATCGTGCGGCCATGGAGGAGATCGCCGAGACGGATGCGGAAGGCATTTTGGAGGCCGAGCACATCGGCTAAATCGTGAGGGCCGAAGGCGGGGGCGCGCTCCCGCCTTCGGCTTGGTGGACATGCAGCGCGGAGGGAGGAAGCGCCAGGTGGGGACGTGTCACTACTGCTTCAATTGCGGTCGGTGCCGCGGCGAGACGCCGCGGGCCGTCTATGTCCGCACGTGCCCGGCCTGTCGCTTCAAGAACGAAGAGGGCGCGAGAGCGTGCGCTCAGTGCGGCGAATCCTTGTTCATGGACCCCGCGCGCGTCTTCGTGAAGCCGGAGCATCGGGAGCGCGGCGCGCGCTGATCTTGATGCTCGTCATCTGAGAAGAGGAGGGGCCATCAGAGGTCCCTCATCATGAGAGAAGGAGCGACCATGGCAGGACTTGAGCACCTCTATCAACCCATCACGTTGGGCAACACGCGATTCCGCAACCGGTTGTTCTCGGCGCCCACCGGCGAGGAGTACTTCACGAACAGCCACAACCACATCGATGACCGCATCGTGGCCTACTTCGAACGCAAGGCGAAGGGCGGAGCGGCCACGGCCTCACTGGGCTCGGTCATGGTGGACCTTCAGCGCGGAGCCGTGGGACCCTCCATCCATCTGGATGACCCCACGGGCTTGAACCCCTTCTTCACGCTAGCGAACTGCGTGTCGCGCCATGGGGCGGTGGCGGACATCGAGCTGCAGCACAGCGGCGCGAACTCCTACCACAGCCTGCTGGATCTGGGCGGCCCCATCTACGGTGCGTTCGATTCCGTGAACGGCCTGGGGATGGAGGTGCCGGAGATGCCCGAGGACGTCATCCTGGAGACCATCCAGCTCTACGGCAACGGCGCGCAGGTGGCGAAGCACTGCGGCTTCGGCATGGTGACCATCCATGCGGGGCACGGGTGGCTTCTGAACCAGTTCTTGAGCGACAAGAACAACCGCCGCGACCAGTGGGGCGGTTCGATGGAGAACCGTGCGCGCATCGTGGTGGCCATCTGCCAGGACATCAAGAAGAAGTGCGGGCAGGGCTTCCCGGTCACCGTGCGCATCAGTGGCTCCGAGATGTTCAGTGGCGGCTACGACATCGATTACGGCGTGGAGATCGCCAAGCAGTTGGACGGCCACTGCGACATGATCAACGTGTCCGTGGGCGCGCACGAGGAGGAATCCGTCTTCACCGTGACGCACCCCAGCATGTTCCTGGCCGACGGGTGCAACGTGCGCTACGCCGCTGAGGTGAAGAAGCACGTCACGCAGTCCAAGGTGGCTGCGGTGGGCGCGCTCACCAGCCTGGAGGAGATGGAGGAGATCGTGGCCAGCGGCCAGGCCGACGTGGTCATGATGGCTCGCCAGCTCATCGCCGACCCGGACACCCCGCTCAAGGGCATGACGGGGCATGCGGACGATGTGCGCCGCTGCATCCGTTGCTTCGAATGCTTCAGCCAGCACTTCACCACGCTGCATGGCAAGTGCGCCATCAATCCGGAAGCCGGCTTCGAGCGCGAAGTGAAGTACGAAGAGCCCGAGGCGCAGGTGAAGAAGCGCGTGCTGGTGTGCGGCGGCGGCGTGGGCGGCATGCAGGCCGCCATCACGGCTGCTGACCGGGGGCATGAGGTGATCCTGTGCGAGAAGGGCAGCCAGCTGGGCGGCTGCTTGCGCTGCGAGGCGAACGTCCCGTTCAAGGCGAACCTGCAGTGCTACCTGGACCAGCAGGCACGCCATGTGCAGGAGCACGAGAACATCGACCTGCGCATGGAGACAGAAGCCACGCCGGAGCTGGCGCGCCAGATCGCGCCGGACGTGATCATCGCCGCGTTCGGATCGGACGCCATCATCCCCACGTTCCTGCCCGGATACGACGGGGACAACGTCATGAGCGTCGATGACGCGCTCGCGGATGCCAGCGCGGTGGGCGATGAGGTGGCCATCCTGGGCGGCGGCCTTTCCGGTGTGGAGTGCGGCATCTATCTGGCGAAGCTGGGGCGGCGCGTGAAGATCGTGGAGCGCTCCACCAGCTTGGGCACGGGCAACAACGTGCTGCACGCCATGGCCATCGACAACGAGCTCGAGAAGCTGAAGGACACGCTGGAAGTGCTCTATGGCACCGCCGCGGTGGAGATCACGCAGGACGGCGTGGTGGTGGAGTTCGTGAGAGACGAATACGCCCAGCCGGAGCACTGCGACGTGCTCAAGCGCGGCACGCTGCGCTCCGTCATCAGCGCGCATGAATCCGGCGGCGAGCATGAGCCTGGCGAGCGCCTGCTGCTGAACGCGGACACCGTCATCTACGCGCTGGGGCAGAAGTCCCGCACGGAGGCGGCGGACGCGCTGGTGGGCATCGCTGATGAGCTTCACGTCATCGGGGATTGCGCGGCGCCCAGCAACGTCTACCAGGCGAACGCGCAGGCGTGGACCGTGGCCATGGATCTGGGCCGCTACTGACATGCAGGACGCATCGCGCGCGAGCGGGCAGCGCTGGATCATCCTGTGCCTGTTGGTGTTCGGCACTGCTACGCTCACGTATTCGAACATCGTGTTCGCCAGCTGGGCCATCGAGGCCATGGAGCGGTTCTCCATGGACCAGATGCAACTGACGGCCGTGTCCTCGTTGATGCTCTTGCCGGGCGCGTTCTTCAGCGTGGCGCTGGGCAGCTTCTTCGACGCGCGCGGGCCGCGCGCCATGCGCTTCGCAGGCGGGGCCATGCTCTGCGTGGCCACGGCCTTCGTGGCGGTCCGCGTCTTCACGGACAGCTATGCGGTGCTCATGGTGGTCACGTTCTTGGCCGGCGCGTTCTTCCTGCCCACGCAGGTGCTGCCGGCCAAGATGATCGAAGCGTGGTTCCCGCATCGGCAGATGGGGCTGGCCATGGGCATCTACGGGTCCGCGGCGGCCTTGGGCATCATGGTCTCGTTCGCCAGTGGTGCGGTGCTCTCCGGCCTGGATGCGGCGCTGGGGTCCTGCGCGGCCTGCTATGGCATCACGGCTCTGGCGTGGCTCGCGCTGGGCCGCATGCCCGACGGCTGGCAGGCGGCGCGCACCCCGGCGGCGGATGAGGGGGCAGCGTCCCCGAAGGCGGGCGGCGTGGGCCGCGTGGCGCGCAGCCGTACCATGTGGCTGCTCATGGCGTGCACGCTCATATCGGCTTCCGGGCCGCTTTTGCTGAACACCTACATGGTGAACGCCTACGCATGGAAGGGCGTGAGCCTGGCCGCCATCGGTTCCATGGGCGTGCTGTACAACCTGTCCTTGGTGGTGGGTGCCATCGCAGCCGGTTCGCTGGCCACGCGCCTGGGGCGCTACAACGGCGTGTGCCTGGGCTTCTGCCTGGTGGGAGCCGCAGGCACGCTGCTCTCGTTCCTGGTGCCGGCATCCGTGCTCACGTTCGTCTTCCTGTTCGTGGGCGGTTTCGGATGCGCGGCCGCCCAACCGCTCGGGTTCGCGCGCGTGGGCCTCATCCCGCTCACGGGAGAGTTCGGGGTGGAGAACGTGGGCGTGGCCGGCGGCATGAACAACACGGCCATGGGCATCGGTCCCTTCGTCATCCCCACAGCGGTGGCGTGGGCCTGCGGGAACGATTATTTGGCGGTCTTCATCGTCCTGGCCGCAGGGTTCGTGGTGATGGGCGTGATCGGCGGCGTGCTGCTGCCGGAGTTGGGAGAGAAGGGAAAGCTGGCGCAGGCTGCGAAGAGCGCAGCGAGCGCTGATGGGAAGGAGATCTGATGGGACGTTTGGCAGGGAAGCGCGCACTGGTCACAGGCGCGGCATCGGGCATCGGCGAGGCCACGGCGCGCTTGTTCGCGAAGGAGGGCGCGCGCGTGCTCATGACGGATCTGAATGCGGAGCGCGGGCAAGCCATCTGCGAGGAGATCCGCGCTGAGGGAGGAGAGGCGCTCTTCTTGGCGGGCAACCTGGTGGACGAGGCGCTGCCGAAGGAGCTGGCGGCGCTGGTGGAGGCGGAGTTCGAGGGGCGTTTGGAGGTGCTGGCGAATTGCGGCGGCATCCTCATCCAGGGGCCGTTCTTGGAGCAGACCGATGAGGATCTTGACCGCCTCATGAAGATCAACTTCCGCGGCGCCATCCGCATGATGCGCCAGTTCATCCCCGTCATGGTGGAAGGGGGCGGCGGCTCCATCATCAACGTGACGTCCATCTCCGCGCAGTGGCCTGAAGTGAACTCCTACTTCTACGGGGCGGCGAAGGCAGCACTGAACGTGACGTCGCGCAACATCGCGAAGGAGTTCGCGGGCACGGGCGTGCGCGTGAACTGCATCCAGCCCGGGCCGGTGAACACCGGCATGACGCCGCAGGAAGTGAAGGACGATCCGGCCCTCATGCAGGGACTGCTTGACCATTTCTGCATGCTGGGACGCATGGGGCGGCCGGAGGACATCGCCTACGGGGCGCTGTATCTGGCATCGGACGAGTCTTCTTGGGTGACGGGAACGGACCTGGTCATCGACGGCGGCGCATGCATCAGCAACTAGTCGCGCGGCGCACAGGGATCTGAGGGGAATCGGGCAAGGAGGACGCTCCATGGAAAGCCGGGGATATGCGAACCACGTGGTGCAATACGCGCCGGACTATTCGCTCTGCGCGGGGTGCGAGACGTGCGCCATCATGTGCGGGCTCACCCATTTCGGCGTGACGGGGCCGCACGTGAGCGGCGTGCATGTGGACCTGGGCACGCGCGACTGCATCCACACCATCCAAGTCTGCCAGCAGTGCCTCGACCGGCCCTGCTACGAGGCGTGCCCCAAGAAGGATGAGGCCATGTGCTTCGATGCGGGAACGGGCGTCACCTACGTCCGCCAGGAGGGCTGCATCGGGTGCGGCAAGTGCATGCGCGCCTGCACGTTCACGCCTTCGCGCATCACGTTGCGCCGGGCGGAGAGCCGCAAGGGCTGGCGCGCGGTGAAGTGCGACCTGTGCCGCGAGCGCGAGGGCATGCCCGCATGCATCACCTATTGCCCGGTGCGCTGCATCGGACTGTCAGAGGATTCGGTGGAGGCCGCCAGCGGCATCCACCCGGCCGAGCCGAACGCGCTCTGAGAGGAGGTGCGCACCATGCCGAACTACACCCTTGATGACATCATCAACAGCCCTGCGAACACGGGGCATCTCCACGGCTACAGCGGCAAGATCATCCGGGTGGATCTGACCACGCGCGAAGTCTCGTTCTTGGACACCTACCAGTACGTGCCTGAATACGTGGGCGGCCGGATGATCGCGAACCGCATCTTCTTCGATGAGGTGCCGCCGGACACCGGCGCGTTCGATGAAGCGAACGAGTTCATCTACATGACCGGCCCCACCACCGGCGTGGGCATTCCCGCAGGCGGCCGCAGCGCGGCGTGCGCCGTGGGCGCGGCCATGAGCCCTGAGCAGTACGCCTGGGGCAACATCGGCGGGTGGTTCGCCACGGAACTGAAGTATGCCAGCTATGACGGCCTGATCATCCAGGGCAAGGCGGATGAGCCGGTCCACATCAAGATAGAGGACGATTCCATCGAGATCCTGCCGGCGGACGACCTTTGGGGTCTGCGCGTGCATCAGACGCAAGCGGCGTTGGAGGAGCGCTACGGCCATGAGTTCAAGTCCATGGTCATCGGGCCGGCCGGCGAGAACCTGGTGCGCATCGCGTCCATCACCACGGGCAACGACTGCGTGTTCGCCAAAGGCGGCTTCGGCGCGGTATGGGGCTCCAAAAAGCTCAAAGCCATCACCGTGCGCGGGCACGGCGTGCTGGCGCCTGCTGACCTGGAAAAGCTGGAGTACCTGCGTTTCAACATGAACAACCCGGGCATGCGGCCCTCTCCCGTGCTCCACATGACCCAGATCGGCGTGCCGGGCGGCGAATTCCCTGTGGAATACGACCGCGGCAACGTGGCGTGCAGCCCGGGGTGCAACCAGCACTGCAACGCGCTTTTGATGGATGGCCGCTCCGCCTTCTCTGACGAGCGCGTGAACCATATCGAGAAATGCGTGAGCATCTGCACGTTCGACTACCGCTCCGACATCCCCACCACCGTAGGGATGTTCTGGCCCACCAAGGAGAACTACTGCGCCCCCTGCAAGCTGCTCTCCCGCGAATTCCCCGAGCCCGACTTCTCCGATCCGCACTTCCAGGAGCAGGCGAAGCCCTTGGCGCCGGACATCCTCAACTTCTGGGGGCCGGATTACGACCGCGGCACCATCGTGAACGATTTGTGCAACGAATACGGCATCGACAAGTGGGAGGTCATCATCTTCATGATGCCGTGGCTGGCCATGTGCAAGGAAGAAGGCCTGTTCGACGGCATGGATCTGGGGTGCGCCGAACCCATCGATGTGGAGAGCGAGGCCTTCTTGCGCGAGTTCATCACGAACCTGGTCTACCGGCGCGGCGAATTCGGAGACCTGTTCGCCGAAGGCATGGCGCGCGCCATACGCGGCCTGGGCTATGAGAAGTTCAGCGAATCCATCTATCACGGGCGCTATTCCCAGATGTTGGGCGGGAAGCGCATCGATCTGCCGGTGTCCTTGGAAGCGGCGTGGGGGCAGAGCGTGCACTGGCAGGGCCGCGGCTTCGAAGGCGCCATCGAGAAGCCCACGTGGCTCGCCATGAGCCTGATCAACATGGTGTCCACGCGCGACGCTCAGACGGTGGAGCACTTCCACTGCAAGCACGACTTCCACGAAGCGGCCATGGCCGATCCGTACCACTGCCCGCACGTCATAGACGCCATCATCCACACGCAGAACGCCGCTGAGATCAAGGACTCCGTGATGAGCTGCGAATGGCAGAGCCCGGATCTGTGGTGGCCCACCATGGAGGCGGAGATGTACGCGGCCGCCACGGGATATCCCATGACCGAAGAGGAGCTCAACGATGCGGCCTGCCGCTCCAAGCTCCTGTTCCGCGCCACGCTCATCCGCAACCATGGCCGTTGCCGCCGCCAGGAGATGGAGTCCATCTGGCGCATCCTGTCCGTGCCGGACTCGCTGGATGAGGTGGCTGATTGGCAGAGCTGGAACGAGATGGTGGACCTGTATTACGAGGCGCGCGGCTGGGATTTGGAGACGGGGTGGCCGTATCGGGAGACCTATGAGCGCTACGGGTTGGCTGACGTGGCTGATGAGATGGAGCGCTTGGGGCTTCTGCCCGAACGCCCGCAAGAGCGCTGGTGCGACTATGGAGATGAGCCGTTCGTGCTGTTCGCCCAGAACCGTGAACGCCCCTGATCCTCCCACGGCCGGGACGCCCCCCGATGTGCAAAAGGGACGTCCCAAATCGCACCTGCGAGGTTGACGTGTGCAAAGGGGACGTCCCAAATCGCACATAGGAACAGTCATTCAATGCGCATGGTCTTTTCCTATGTGCAATTTGGAACGTCCCTTTTGCACATCAGGGGTTGATCTCCTTTAGGAAGGCTTGGCCGTAGCGTTGGAGCTTCACCTCTCCTACGCCGGGAATCTCCAGGAACGCTGCTTCGTCAGCGGGACGTTGGATGCACATGGCGCGCAGCGCCGAATCGGCGAACACCACATACGGCGGCACGGCCGCCTCGTCCGCCAAGCGCTTGCGCAGCGCGCGCAGGCGCTCGAATAGCTCGGTGTCGTAGTCCGTCGGCACTGGCGTCGCGGCCCTGGCCTTGCGCGCCCGCTTCGGTGTCAACGGCTTCATGAACAGCTGGAAGCCATCCTCGGCCGCCTCGCGCATGCGCGGCCCCAGTTCCACCTTCGGGTAGCTGCCCTCCGTGATGGTGAGGAACTCCTGCGCGGCCAGAAGCTCCGTGACCGCTTTGATGAGCGCTTCGGATTCGCCTGACAGAGCGCCGAACGTGCGGCACGAATCCAGTCCCAGCTCCGCGATGCGCTTGGTGCCGGATCCGCGCAGAACGGAGGCTATCACGCCTTTCCCGAAACGCCCGCGCAGCTCGTGCACGCAGCGCATGATGGCCCGTGCTTGGAAGGTGACGTCGGTCTTCTGGCCTTCTCCCAGACAGTTCGAGCAGTTGCCGCACTCATCCGGCGCGTCTTCGCCGAAGTAGCGCAGGATGTGCGCCCGCAGGCAATCCGCCGTGTGGCAGTAGCCCACCATGGCTTCCAGCATCCGGCGTTGTGCGGCGCGCACGGCCTCTTTTTCAGCTTCATCCAAACGTTCGTTGCCGGCATCCTGCTCGATGAAGAACCGGCAGGTGGAAATGTCGGCATCGTTCCAGAGCAGGATGCATTCAGCGGGTTCGCCATCACGGCCCGCGCGTCCTGCTTCCTGGTAGTACGCCTCCAGGCAGCCCGGCATGTTGTGATGGATCACATAGCGCACGTTCGATTTGTCGATGCCCATGCCGAATGCGTTCGTCGCCACCATCACCGGAGCGTCGTCGGTGATGAACGCGCGCTGGTTCTCCGCGCGTTCAGCACGGGAGAGCCCGGCGTGGTAGCGGGTGGCCGCCATGCCGGCGGTGAGCAGCGCCTCGTGCACCGCTTCCGTATCCTTGCGGGTGGAGCAGTAGATGATGCCGCTGTCCTGCGGGTGGGTGCGCGCATGCTCCACGATGCGGGCCAGCTTCTCCTTCGTGGGCAGGCGCGTGACGGAGAAAGAGAGGTTCGGACGGTCGAATCCGCTGAGGGTGACGTGAGCATCCTCGAGCCCCAAGAGCTCCGTGATGTCCGCCTGCACGCGCGGGGTGGCCGTGGCGGTGAGCGCGGCCACCACGGGGCGGGCGGGCAGCGCGCCGATGAAGTCCGCGATCCCCAGATAGGAGGGCCGGAAATCCTGCCCCCATTGGGAGACGCAGTGCGCTTCGTCCACCGCGATGAGCGGGAGGGGCGCGTTTGCGGCGAACGCTTCGAAGCGCGCATCCTGCAAGCGCTCGGGGGTCACGTACAGAAGGTCGTACGCGCCAGCGCGTGCGCGTTCCAGCACGATGTCCTGCTGGCTGGGCGTGAGCGTGGAGTTCAGATAGCCGGCCGCCACGCCGGCGGCGCTGAGCGCCTCCACTTGGTCCTTCATGAGGGACACGAGCGGGCTCACCACCAACACCAAGCCGGGAAGCGTGAGGGCGGGCACCTGGTAGCAGAGCGATTTTCCCGCACCCGTGGGCATGATGGCCAGAACGTCTTGGCCGCAGGCCAGCGCGCTCAGGGCGTCTTCCTGGGCCGGGCGGAAGCGCGGATAGCCGAACGTGCGCGCGAGCGCATCCTGCGCTCCGTGCATGGTGAAGAGCTGCGCCATGGGCATCGTTCCCTTCTGGCCGTGGCTTCAAGTCCTCGCATTCTAGTGCATCCCGAGCGCACCTGGCGCCATGCGCGCCGCTCCCGTTCGCGGGCTGTGCGTTCCGTGGAGATGGCCGGCGCGGCGCTGCTGCGCGCGTTGCTGGATATACTACAAGCGCACAGAACGCGTTCCGGGGGTCTCAAGGGGGAACGAGCCTGAACAAGAGAAGATACATCGTGATCGTCGCTGTCGCCATCGCGCTGATGGCGGGTGCCATCTACGTGTATCTCGTCCAGTTGCAGAGCACGGTGTCCGCGAACCTCATGTCCACCATCAACGAGGTTTCGCGCCATGACGTGGAGACCATCGAAGGCTCGCTGGATTATTCGTATTCGCGCCTGGGATCGGTGGCTGAACGCATGAGCGTCTACGACGTGAGGACGGTGGAGGAGGTCCAGGAACAGATGAACCTGGAGGCTGCGTCCTCCAGCATGTTCAACGCCATCTACCTTTTGGATGAGGATGGGAATCTGTACAGCAGCTCTTACGTGCGCATCCCGGCTGCAGGGCACGCCTACGATGAGATCTTCTCGGACGGGCGGGACCACTTCGCCATGCTGTATGACGACGAGGATGGCCGGCTGGAGACCACGAAGGAATCGCTGATCTACGGCATCAAGCTGGACGGCATGGTCATCGGGGGGCGGCGTTTCGTGGGAATGCTGGGCCGCAGCGACGTTTCCATCATCTCCGACCAGCTCATGATCGACAGCTTCGAGGGCCAGGGCATCTCGAGCGTGGTGAATCCGTACGGCTACTACATCGTGAGCGGCGCGCCGGCAGCGGCGGATCTGGCCGGGCGGGACAACTTCTACAACGTGCTGGAGACAGGATGGCTCCATGACGGCGTCACCATCGAAGAGGTGCGCCGCAACATCGCCGAGGGCCAGAGCTTCGTGATCTACTGCACCACGGTGAGCGGCGAAGAGCTGGTCATGAGCTTCGCACCGGTGGAGGGCACGGCGTGGTCGTTCATCATGACGGTGCCCATGAGCGTCTTCGACCAGACGTTCGCGCCGTTCATCACCATGACCATCGGCATGCTGGTGGTGGTGGCGGTGCTGTTGGTGGCCATGATGCTGCTGATCTACCGCTCTATGAAGCGGACTCTGGTGGCGAACGCGAACGCAGCGGCGCGATCGGAGTTCCTGTCCAACATGAGCCATGAGATCCGCACGCCCCTGAACGGCATCATCGGCCTGAACCACTTGATGGAACGCCACCTGGATGATCGTGAGGCGCTGGAGGGCTACGTCAAGAAGATGGACAAAGCGGCGGAATACCTGCTGTCCTTGGTGAACGACATCTTGGATGTGTCCAAGCTGCATGCGGGCAAAGTGCAGCTGGATGCGCGTCCGTTCAGCCTGCATGACGTCATCAACAATGTGTGCGAGATGGAACGTGAGGTCATCATTGCAGGGGGCATTTCATTCGACGTGGATGCGGACATTCCTCATCCGTGCGTGATGGGAGATGACGTCCGCTTGTCCCAGGTGCTCATGAACATCCTCTCCAACGCAGCGAAATTCACGCCGGAGGGCGGCACCATCACGCTCACGGCGCGCCAAAAGCTGGAATCCGCTCCGCGCATGACGCGGGTCATCATCTCTGTGGCGGATACGGGCTGTGGGATGACGCCGTCGTTCCAGAAGCACATCTTCGATGCCTTCACGCAGGAGCGCGGCCTCAACAGCGAAAGCCAGAAGGGCACCGGGCTGGGCATGGCCATCAGCAGCCTGCTGGTGCAGGAGATGGGCGGCAGCATATCGGTGGAGAGCGAACCGGGTGCGGGCACGTGCTTCACGGTGAAGGTGCCGTTGCCGCTGGCGGGTTCCGGGCAGCTGCCGGGCTCCGCGTCCGTGGAGGCGCCGCAGGCCGCTGCGACTTCAGGCGCGCCCGCGGAGAAGGCTCCTGCGGAGGTGAAGGTGCTGGTGGCCGAGGATAACGAATTGAACGCGGACATCATCTCCAGCATCTTGGAGGAAGAAGGCTACACCATCGCTTTGGCGCAGAACGGCCAAGAGGCGCTGGATGCGTTCGCCGCTTCTGAGCCGGGGGAATTCGCTGCCATCCTCATGGATGCGCACATGCCGGTGATGGACGGATATGAGGCGGCGAAGCGGATCCGTCGGCTTGACCGGCCAGATGCGCATGAGGTGCGCATCTTCGCGTGCACCGCCTCCACCTTCGCGGAAGACCGTGCGCGGGCGCTTGAGAGCGGCATGGATGATTTCCTTCCGAAGCCGCTGAACGTCCGCACCATGCTGGAGAAGCTGGAAGGCCTCAAAGGCTGGAGGGGGAAGGAGTCCTGATGGTGTTGCACGCTTTGAGCGGGGGTGCGCGCTTGGCGCGGACGGCGGCCGCCGCAGCGTGCGCGTTGGTGCTGGCGGCGGGGTGCTTGCCTGCGTGCAGTCCGCAGGCTTCAGGGGAGGATGCGGTGCATCTGTTGGTGAAGGTGCCCCGCACCGGCCATGACGTGGCCTTCGATGATTCCACCACGCAGATCGACCAGGTCATATCCCGAATGGCGGATGCGTTCGAAGCGGACTATGAGAAGCGGCCGGTGGATGTGGAGGTGCAGATCTTCGAACAGAACCAGTACGACGCCGCCGTGGAGAAGACGTTCGACACCGCCCAGGCGCCGGATGTGCTCTACGGGGATTACTTCAACATCTCCACCTATATCCACACCGGGCGCGTGGTGCCGCTGGACAGCATCATCGCAGACGATGTGCGCCGTGACGTGCATGGGTATCTCTGGGACTTGAGCACGGTGGACGGCCGCACGTACCTGCTGCCGTATTTGAGCCGTCAGAACGTGCTGGCTTACAACAAGGACCTGTTCGAGGCGGCGGGGTTGGGCGCGTGGGTGGATGATGGCTCCATCCAGTCGTGGACGCTGGATGAGTGGACGCACATCTTGGACACGCTGGCTGCGAATCTGCCGGAGGCCACCTACCCCATGATGATGTACGCGGGCAGCTCGCAAGGGGACACGCACACCATGACCCTCATGCGCGCGGCTGGATCGTCGTTCTTCGATGATGCGGGCCATTTCAACCTGTCAGCCCCTGAGGGCGTGGCGGCGCTGCGTTGGCTGCAAGAGGGCGTGGCGCGCGGATGGTATCCGCCCCATGCCGAGAATCTGGAGATAGAGGATTGCTCCAGCCTCTTCCGTCAAGGCCAGCTGGCCATTTACATGGTGAACAACGCCTCCATCGGGCGCTACGGGGATTCCATCGGGCTGGTGAACTTCCCGGGGCCTGATGAGACGGGGTGCGCCACCGCGTTCGTGTCCGGCTTCGAGGTGTTCGACAACGGGGATGCGGACAAGATGGAAGTGGCGAAGGACTTCCTGGCTTACGTGTACAGCAGTCCTGAGCTGTTGAGCTATGCGGCAGGCGCTCTTCCGGCCTCCAAGACGGTGGCGGAGGAATATGGAGCCGACATCCTGGCCTACGGTCTGTTTTCGGCGAACCGGGACAACGTGGTGGATTCCACCGGGAACAATCCGGACACGCGCGCGGTACGCGAGATCTTCTACCAAGAGATCCACCAGCTGCTGATGGGCAACCTCACGCCCGAAGAGGCCGCCGCGAACATCGATGCGCGCTGCAATCAGGCCATCGACGAAGGCAGGGCCACCAGCATCCTGCATGAGTGATGCGTCATCAGGGCGCGGTGGTCCCGGTCCCAGCAGCGGCGGATTGCATGTTCTCCTGATCGGGTGACTGGCCTGAGGTGCCTGCGGGCTGGGTGTCCGTCTGGTCCGCTCGATCGGTCTGGCCGGTCTGCTGGTTCTGGGTGTTCGCAGCCTCGGTGTTCTCTGGTTGCACGTTCTGCATGTTCTGTTCGTTGGTGGTGTTCGTCTGGTTCACCGCGTTGGTGTTCTGCGTGTTCTGCGCGCTGTCCTCAGAGGGGGTGGAGGATGAGCCGTCATCCGCAGGCTCTGCCGTTCTTTCAACCTGCTCTATTTCTGTTCTGATGATGGGCTCCGGCTTCGCGCCCAGGCCTTGGCCCAGGGTGGCCGCGTACACGATGGCGGCGGTGGCGGCCACGGCGATGAGGGCTGATGCCACGCAGATGATGACGAGGCGCTTCTTGTGGTGTGCGGCAGGGCGTTCGGGCGGATCGTCAGCCCTTGCTGCGCTGTCGGCGTGGCCATCGGTCTTCACAGGAGCGACCGCTTTCGCTCCAGCGTGCGCCGTTGCCGGCCCTGTTTCCTCAGACGGCGCGCTGTGCCCATGGTGCGCCACGGACTTCACGGCATCCGGCAGCTCTTTGATCTTTTCGGCCGAATCAGCCAGGAATTTCTTGTACAGGGAGGCGGCCATGGTGGACACCACTGAAGCCACGCCTACGCCGATGACGGAACCGGCGATGCCGATGTAGGAAGCCAGCAACATGGAGGTGATGGAAGCCAGGGCAGTGGCCACCACTTGCACGGCGGAGATATCGGAGAAGAGCCTGCGCCCGTCCTTGCGTCCGTCGTCCTGCTCATCATCCAGGCCGTTCAAAGCGCCCCCTCTCATCCTCTCATGGAACTGCATCCCCATGATACGCATGCGCCCTGGATGCGTGAGGAGGGCATCCAGGGCGCCAAGGAATCGTTATGCGGATGTCATCGGGCTTTGAGCGCTCCTGCCACGGCATTGCGGCTGGTGAGGTAGGTGACCAGCAGGTACCCGCCGTAGATCACGGCCACCAACGCAGCGGCCATGCCGATGGGGCCGGTCACCGGCACGCCCAGGGCGGTGAACAGCTCCTTTGAAAGGACGCCGATGGCGCAGGCGGCGTGGCAGGAGGCCACGGCCAGCGGCAGCAGGAAATACACCAGGATCTGGATCAGCAATGACCGGTTGATCATCTTCGGGCTGCATCCGATGCGCGAGAGCATCCGATAGCGCGGCAGCGAGTCGGCGGTGTTCGAGAGCTGCTGGACAGCCAGCACCGCTGCGGTAGAGATGAGGAGCACCAGTCCGATGTAGAGCGCCAGGTATGTGATGAGCATCTTGAGCCCGTTGGACTGCGCGATCATTCCGTAGGCCGTGATGACGCGCGTGACTGGCCAGAGGAGCGATGCCCACGTGTCTGAGGACCCCGATGTGCCCTTTTCGAAACCGCCCAGGGAACGGGGTTGCGCGGTGGCCACGATCTGGGCCAGCGCTTCGTCGTTCTGGGCGGGGCTGAGCCCGTTGTCTGCATACATCACGTTCAAAAGGCTGCGGGCGGGGATGGCGCCCATGCCCTGCAAGTCCTCCACCACGCCATCGGGCACCACCAGCGTGAGCGCAGTGGCCAGTATCGCGTTGTCCTCCAGCTGAGTGGTGATGAGCTCAGGGGATACGGCAAGCTCATGTCCGAGCGCGCTGAATGAGATGCCGGATGCTGTCAGATCGGCCGCCACGTCCTTCGAGATCTCCATGTTGTTCGCCACCATGCACTCATCATCAACCAGTTGGATGGGTGCTTCTCCGATGAGCGCGCGGGATGCGTTCATATCTGAAACGGACACGATCCCCACGTTCGAATCCGAGAGCGAATCGCCGAGCTCCTCCAGCCTCTGAGCGGCTTCGGTGCCTATCTTTTGGAACAGATCCCCGTAGGTGGTGCCGGGCAGGAAGTACAGATCAATCTGTGCAGCGTTGGCGATGGTGTCAGTCCACCCCACTGGATCTGCCTCTTCCAGGGCGGCTGCCATGCTCCAATCATGGGCCACCGCGTTCTCATAGCGTTCCGGCGCTTCGGCCTTCATGGCCTCGGCGCGCGCTGAGGCGTCCGTTTCTGTGTCGCGGATGGTGGCCAGGGCGTCATCCTGGTACACCTCGGCGGACAGGGTGGCGCTGTAGGGGTTCGCGTCCTCGATGCCATTCGTGAACACGTCCACCAGGCCCATCCCCACGGAGAACACGGTGATGGAGAAGAAGAGCATCACGCAAACGGCCCACAGTGACACGAACGCGGTGTTCACGCGGCTGGCGATCTGGCGCACGGTGAAGGGCGTCAAGCCGCGCAGGTAGATGCTCTTCGTGCGGGTGATCAGCGCGATGACGAATCCGGCCAATGACCAGAACAGGATGAACGTGCCCACCAGCATGCCGATGGTGGCGCGCTGGAAGCGCACGTCATCCATCATGACCAGGCCGCTCTCGATCAGCTGTTCGTAAGAATAGGCAAGGATGGCGATGGCGACGATGAAGCCCACCAGACAGGCCCACGGGTTGCGCACTGAGACCTTCTGGTTCTTGCCGTTCGCATGCAGAAGATCGATCAGCTTCTGGCGGTTCACCATGATGGTGTTGAACAGCGCCACCACCACGTAGATCACCGCGAAGCAGATGATGGTATGCACGAACGCGTCCGGTGAGAACACGAACTGGTAGTTCATGATGGTGGTACCGAAGAGCGATGCGGTGAAGAACGCCATGGCCTGGGAGAGCAGGAACCCGGCCACCAGCCCCAGCGCCAGGGACGCCAGCCCGATGATCACCGTTTCCATCAGCATGATGGCAGAGACCTGCGCGTTCGGCATGCCCAGCAACATGTAGGTGCCGAACTCGCGCTTGCGGCGGCGGATGAGGAAGCCGTTCGAATACAGGATGAGGAAGCCCAGCACGCACGCGATGAGCCCGGAGAACATCCCCAGGAACTGCTGCGTCATGGCGAACTGATGCGCATCGGCCTCCGCCTCAAGGTCGAACATCACTTCTTGGCCGCCGATGGAATTGAATGCGTAGAACACCGCCACGCCGAACAGCAGCGTCAAAAAGTAAATGGTGTAGTCGCGCACGGAATGGCGGATGTTGCGCCACGCCAGCTTAAGCAACATGGCTGACCTCGCCCCCTAGAAACGCCACGACCTCCATGATGCGCGCGAAGAACTCCTCGCGGGAAAGGGCGCCGCGGCGGATCTCATTGAACAGGCGTCCGTCCTTGATGAACAGCACGCGGTTCGTGAAGGAGGCTGCGTAGGAGTCATGGGTGACCATCATGATGGTGGCGCCCATCTTCTGGTTCATCATCTCCAGCGTCTCCAAGAGCACGGCGGCCGAACGCGAATCAAGGGCGCCCGTGGGTTCGTCGGCCAAGATGAGCTTCGGATCTCCCACGATGGCGCGCGCGGCGGCCACGCGCTGCTTCTGGCCGCCTGACATCTGGTTCGGGTAGCGCTTGAGCACCTCCGCCACGCCCAAGGCGGCAGCGATGTTCTGCACGCGCGTGGTCACCTGCGAGGGAGCCACGTGCTTGATGGTCAGTGCCAGCGCGATGTTCTCCATGGCGTTCAGCGTGTCCAGGAGGTTGAAGTCCTGGAAGATGAAGCCGAGCTCATCACGGCGGAACTTCGCGAGCGCGCGCTTGGACAGGGTGGTGATGTCCTTGCCGTCCACGATGATCTGGCCGCTGGTCACCTTGTCTATGGTGGACACGCAGTTCAAAAGCGTGGTCTTGCCGGAGCCGGATGGCCCCATGACGCCGACGAATTCACCTTGGGCCACGTCGAAGCTGACGCCGTCAAGGGCGTGGGTGACCGAATCGCGCGATCCGTAGACCTTCTTCGCTTGGCGGACGGACAGAGCCAACGGTCGGCCGCCATTGGCAGCGCCAGCGGCATGGAGAGGGGTTGCGTATGCTTCAGCCATGATGTCCTCAAGCTTTCACGAGTCGGGGCGCTTCGTATGCCACCAGGATGCCGATGGCAGCCAGCACTGCCAATGATAGAACCGTCTTGCCTGCGATGCCCATGATGTCCTCCTTGCGTTGTGTGGGGCGTTGCAAGGATGACTATGGGCGAACGGGCGCGCGGGCGCCATCGAAGGCGCTTACGCTTTCCTTACAGAGATGTCACCTGCAGCCCGCGCATATAGCCTTCGCATGGCCTCCGTAGCAAAGGCTTTAGCCTTTGTTCGCCCAGGACGGACCGCAGACCGAATGCGGATCGCCGGACCACGCGGTCACGCCAAACGGTCGCGGTCGTGGGGGAACGCCAAGATGATGCGCGTGCCCACGCCCTCTTCGCTGGCGATGGACAGCCCCAGGCCCAGTCGGCTGCACATCAAGGACACCAGGTACAAGCCCATTCCGGTGGCCGATCCGCTGCGCCGTCCGTTGCTGCCGGTGAATCCGCGATCGAACACGCGCGGCAGATCCGCTTCGCTGATGCCTGCACCGTCATCCTTGACCTCCACGATGGTGCGCCCATGCGGGGTGTCCGGTGCCTCAACGCGCGCGGTGAACGTGATGGCGTGTGCGCCGTATTGGGCGGCGTTCGCTGCCACTTGTCCCAAGATGAACACGATCCAGGGTTCATCCGAGAGCACCTCGGTGCCATCCGGGATGTCCACGTGCGGGATGGCCTGCTTCTCTATCAGGAAGCGCGCTTGCCGCTTGCAGGCTTCGCGGGCCGCTGCCGCCACGTCCATGCGGCGGATGGTGTAATCCTTCTGCAACGCGGTGGAGCGGGCGTAGTAGAGCGCTTGGTCCACTTGGGCGTCCATGCGCTCCACTTCCCGTGCCAGCACGTCGGCCTCTTCGCCGCCCATGCGCTCCAAGATCAGCTTCGCGGCGGCTATGGGGGTCTTCGCTTCATGGATCCAGAGCTCCACGTACTCGCGGTATCCGTCCGCGTCCGTTTGCGCGCGTGCCAGTTCAGATCCAGCGCGCGTGGAGATGTCGTTTGCCAGGTCCGCTGCCAAGCGCCCTTCTAAAAACGAGGGGTCAGGCAAGAGCTCGGACAGTTCAGCGGCGCTTTGCGCGGCAGCGGCCAGCTCTTCGGTGGCGCGCCAGAACCGGGCGCGCCGTGCGTATTCGATGCCCAGCGCCAAAAGGAGGCAGAGCGCCACGAACACGGACACGGCCACCGCGGCGTCCGTGCCCACGCCCAGCACCAGGCACATCCAAAAGACTCCCAGCGCGCAGACGGCGCCGACGATGAGGGAAGCGGCCTTGTCGCGCAGGAACGCGCCCAGGGAGAACGTGTCCGCCTGTTCTTGCGCGACAAGGCTCATCAGAGCGAATACCCGATCCCGCGTCGCGTCTTGACGGCCTCCGCGCCCGCGCCCAGCTCCTCCAGCTTCTTGCGCAGACGGTTCACGTTCACGGTGAGCGTGTTGTCGTCGATGAAGGAATCGGATTCCCAAAGGTGCACCATCAGCTGCTGACGGCTGACCACCTTGCCGGCGTTGCGCATGAGCAGCTGCAAGATCTTCAATTCGTTGCGCGTGAGCTCTGCGGTGCGTCCGTCGAACGAGACGGAACCGGCGGCTTCGTCCAGCGTGATGCCCCCGTGGGTGAGCAGAGGCTGCGCTGCCGCATCCGCGCGGCGCAGGATGCCCTGGATGCGCGCCAGCAGCGTGGCGGGGCGGTAGGGTTTCGTCACGTAATCGTCCGCGCCCAGGCTGAGGGCCATGACCTCGTCGAATTCGCTCTCAGAGGAGGTGAGCATGATGATGGGCACCGTGGAGGCGGCGCGGATGTCGCGGCAGATCTGGTGGCCATCAGCGCCGGGGAGCTTCAGGTCCAGCACCACGCAGTCCGCCTCTGCGGCCAGCGCTTCTTCTGCGGCGCGGGAGAAGTCTTCGGCGTGGGTTGAATCAAAGCCTTGCAGATCGAGCAGCCGCTCCAGCTCAGCGCATAAGGCCGCATCATCTTCTATCACATGGATCTTCGCCATGCGTGCATTCTTGCATACCTGGCGCTGGGATGGAAGGTGCGTGCTGCTGGTCACGCCCCGCGCTCGCCGCGCTCGAACGCGTACGCGCAGATCGCCAGGAACGCCACCAAGAACAAGATGAGCGCCAGTCCCACATGGATGCCCGGAGCCACGATGGCGGCGGGCAGCGGGCTCAAGAGCGGCAAGCCCTGCTCGTAGGCGTTGGCATAGCGTTCGGCCGTTTGCGGCGTGACCGGATTCGCTCGCATCTCATCAGTGATGGAAACAGGCTCTTTCGCCGCGCGCTCATCCACATTCCCGTCGGAGACCACCACGCCCTGCATGCTCTGCTCGCCTGAAGGGGCGACGAAGCTCGACCCGTCGACGCCATCAGGGTGGCTGGGAGAGGGCACCACCACTTCGTTGGGCAAAGAGGGTGCGCCGGCGTCCGGGCCACCAGGCATGGTGCCATCATCCGGTGCTTGCGGGGGAATGGCGTCTGCGGGTGCGTATACCACGTTGATCACGTTGTCGGCCGGGTCATCGCTCAGGTGGATGGATTCAGGGAACGAGCCCACAGGATAGAGGCCTTGCAGCGCATATTCGAAATCAGAGCCGTCCACTTCCTTGTTGAAGGTCTGGTTCACGAACTTCTGCTCACCGATCAGATGGAACTCGGGGTGCGTGGCCAGCGCGCCAGACCAATCGTCTGCGCTCAGGTCCGCACCATCCATGATGTAGTAGTCAACGGTGAACTCGCTGTTCTGGAGCACGCCGTAGACCAATTCCACCGCGTTCTTCGCATTGTCGGCGGATATGGTGATGGAGGGGGATGAGCCATCGAAGAAGAAGTGCCCAGGGATGTCGAAGACGTAATCCCATACATCCACCACGTCTCCGGGATGCAGGCCGTCCACCACGTATGTGCCCATTTCGTGCGGTTGGTAGGGCGTGTTCGCATCATCGGTGGGCAAGAGCTCGATATAGGTGATGGTCAGATGGCACTCTGTCTGATCGGCGGAGGCCTGGTCGTCAGCATCCGTTGCAGCTTCGACCGGCGTTGCTGCCCCTTCTGCGCCAGCGCGCATGTGGGCCAGCGGCTCTTCGGTCAGCGCCTGCACCTCTGGGGCGATGGCGTCGCTTGTCGCCCTTGCGTCTGCGGTGCCTTGGGCATCGGTGCCCACGTCATCGGACAGCTCGGTCGTGGGGTATGCGGAATGCTGCTCCTCTTCGCTCACGCCGCCTTCTGCTATGGCGCTTGCGGGCACGCACATCGCTGCGGCGAACAGGGCTGCGAACGAAGCGGTCAGGATCTTCTTCATGATGGATTCCTCCCCTTGACGCTCTCTTTTCTGCACACGGTATGCCTGCTCTGGGCGAAAGAGCGGCCAGAGCAGGCATCGTTTGCCATGCTAGGGGCTATCCGTCATGTTCACGTCACCTGAGCCCCGCCCCTGCGCGAAAGCTCCAGACGTAAAAGCCCCCCGTGCAAAAGGTCCCCCGTGCAAAAGGTCCCCCGTGCAAAAGCCCCCTGTGCAAAAGGTCCCCTGTGCAAAAGGGACGTTCCAAATCGCACATAGGAAAGGACATTGCGCACTGAAAGACTGCTCCTATGTGCAATTTGGGACGTCCCTTTTGCACAGGGGACCTTTTGCACAGGGACCTTTTGCACGGGGGACCTTTTGCACGGGGGAGGGCGGATGTGCGTGTACTATAGGGACATTGGATCTTCGGGCCGCCACAGGCGGCGATATCGGGGAATGCGGGTGCGAATCCCGCGCTGTACCAGCAACCGTAAGGTCCTGTGATCCGTATCCGGAGCCAGGCTCCACGCAGGTCGCAGGCGAAGTCGGAATGCCGAACCGGAACAATGGATCCCTGGAAAGCGAGGCGCATCCGCCATGAGGCGTGACGCATTCGGAGAACTGCATCCAGCCGTCACATTCGGCTTTTTCATGTGCGCCGTCATCTTCTCCATCATCGTGCAGGATCCGCTCTGGACCGGCGCCTCTCTTGTGGCTTCCGCGCTCTGCCTCGTCAGCGTTCGCGGACGGCGAGCGTGGCGGATGGTGGCGGCCATGGCAGCGGCGTTCGTGGCGATCGCAGCCGTCAATGCATTGCTGAACGCGCACGGCTCCACTGTGCTGTTCATATATCTGGGTGGGCGGCCTTTCACGCTGGAGGCGCTCCTGTCCGGCATGCAGACAGCGGGGATGTTCGCCTCCGTGATGCTCTGGTTCGGCTCATATGCACAGGTGGTGACCACTGACCGTTTCACGTATCTCTTCGGCAATGCAGCGCCTGCGGTCACCCTCACGCTCACGATGGCGCTCCGGTTGGTTCCCACCTGCCTGCGCCGTGCACGGCGCATCAGCGCAGCGCGGGCTGGGATCGGGAAATCCGTGAGCGCGGGCAGCGCGCGGGCGCGCGCGGTGTCAGGGCTGGAGATCTTGAACGCGCTCACCGCTCGTTCGCTGGAGGGGGCAATCATCACGGCTGATTCCATGCGCAGCCGTGGATATGGTTCTGGAGCGCGCACGCAAATGGCGTGTGTCCGCTTCTCGGGCAGGGATGCTGCGGTGACTGCCGCAGGAGCCGTCTTGTTCGCCGGTGCTGCCTTCGGCATAGCGCGCGGATGGGCCTCCGCTCAGTTCTTGCCCACGGTGGTGCTCGCGCCTCCTTCGGGCGCCAGTGCCGTCACGCTTGCGGCATTCGCAGGCTTCTTGCTGATCCCTGTCATCGTCAATGCGAAGGAAGGAAGTCCATGGCGCAGTTCATCATCCAGGATCTGACGTTCACCTACGCGGGCGCTGCGCATTCCGTGCTCAGGGGGATCGACTTGAGCGTGCGGCCTGGTGAATTCGTGTGCCTGGTGGGGAAGAGCGGATGCGGCAAGTCCACCCTCTTGCGGCAATTGAAGTCCGTGTTGACGCCGACGGGAGAACGAACGGGGCGCGTGCTCTTCGACGGGGTGCCGCTCGAAGAGGTGGGCCTGCGTGACCAGAGCCGCCTCATCGGGTTCGTGATGCAGGACCCGGAAGCCCAGGTGGTGACCGACAAGGTGTGGCATGAGCTGGCATTCGGGCTTGAGAGCATAGGCTGTCCGCAACAAGCGATGCGCGTGCGCGTGGCAGAGATGGCCAGTTTCTTCGGCATCCAGCACTGGTTCCGGCGCGAGGTGGCGGAGCTGTCCGGCGGACAGAAGCAGCTGTTGAACCTGGCTTCGGTCATGGCCATGCAACCCAACGTCCTCATCCTGGATGAGCCCACGGCCCAGTTGGACCCTATCGCGGCCTCAGGATTCATGGAAGCGGTGCGGAAGGTGAACCGCGAGCTGGGTTGCACCGTCCTGATCGCAGAGCATCGGTTGGATGAGGCATGCGTCGAAGCCGATCGGGTGGTGGTGATGGATAGGGGGCGCGTGAGCATCGCAGGCACGCCAAGAGAGGTAGGGCTTGCCTTGGAAGCGGCCGGTGACGGCATGGCGGCAGCGCTGCCAGCACCGCTGCGCATCTTCGCAGGCGTGGAGGGCGCTCAAGAATGCCAGCTGGCGGATCTGGGGGATGCTGAAGGCGCGCCGTTGTCGGTGCGCGAAGGCCGCACGTGGCTTGCGAGCTATGCCCGCGCCCGTGGCCTTGCGGTGCGCACGCTGGAAGAGGAGCCAGCGCCGGGTGTGGATGCGAAGGATGCTGCACTGTCCATGGAGGACGTCTGGTTCCGCTACCACCGGGATGCGCCTGATGTGCTGCGCGGAGTCGATCTTCGCGTGCCGCGGCGCAGCCTCTTCGCCCTGGTGGGCGGCAACGGGGCCGGCAAGTCCACGCTGCTGAAAACGGCGTGCGGCATTTGCAAGCCGCACCGTGGAAAGGTGAAGGTGCTGGGTCGGCCGCTCTCCCGATGGAAAGAGGCCGACCTGTTCCGGGGCGGGGCAGCCCTTCTGCCGCAGGATCCGCAAGACCTCTTCGCCAAGCGTACGGTGCGGGCCGATCTGGAGGAGATGCTTTCTGGGCTTCCGGCTGATGAGCGTGCGCGGCGCATCGATGAGGTGGCGCGCACCTGTCGAATCAGCGCACAGCTTGACCAGCACCCCTTCGATCTGTCCGGCGGTGAGCTTGAGCGCGCAGCGCTGGCGAAGGTTCTCTTGTGCGAACCGGAGCTGCTGCTCCTGGATGAGCCCACGAAAGGGCTCGATGCCGTCTTCAAGCAGACGTTGGGCAACGTGCTGCACGAGCTGATGGATGCGGGCATGACCATCGTGATGGTCAGCCACGATGTGGAGTTCTGTGCCCGCTGGGCCACGGTGGCAGCGCTGCTCTTCGACGGTGTCGTGATGGCTGCGGACGCTCCTCGCGCATTCTTCGCGAACAATGCGTTCTACACCACGGCTGCGAACCGGATGAGCCGACAGGTCTTTCCGAATGCGGTGACAGCGGAGGAGGTGGTGGAACTGTGCCTCAGCAGATGAGCGCTGATTCGGATGCACCCCGAGCGGGTCGTGCAGGGCGCATCCTGGTTTGGGTGTTGGTGCTGTTGGCGGCAGCGGTCACGGTGGGGGCTGGAGCGTTGATGCGCGGACGGTCCTATATCGTGGTCAGCACGCTCCTGGTGGCGTACAGCATGGTTCCCGCCTTCGTCTCGTTCGAACGCCGCCGCCCGCAGGCGCGTGAAGTGGTCACCATCGCGGTGATGTGCGCTTTGGCGGTGGCGGCGCGCGCTGCGTTCGTGTGGCTGCCGAACTTCAAGCCGATGGCGGCCATCGTGATGATCACCGGCGTGGCCCTGGGGGCGCCTGCGGGGTTCTTGACCGGATCGTTGGCTGCACTGGTGAGCAATTTCATCTTCGGGCAGGGGCCGTGGACCCCGTGGCAGATGCTGTCGTTCGGGCTGTGCGGCGCTGTGTTCGGCCTCTTGGGCCAGTGCGGCGCCGTTCCTCGGCGCGGGCTCTCTTGGCGCGCGCGAGCCCTTTTGGGCGTGGGCGGCGCTGCGTTCGTCATCGTAGTGGCTGGTCCCATCCTGGACACCAGTTCGCTTCTGTTCATGGCTTCGCGCATCTCGTGGGAGTCGGTGGCGGCCGTGTATGCGGCCGGATTCTTGGTGAACTGCCTGCAAGGCGCGGCCACGTTCCTCACGCTCTTCGTGTTGGCTGATCCCCTGCTCGAACAGCTTGCCCGCCTTCGCACGAAGTACGCCCTCTCCCCCTGATCCCGAAGCCGATGTGCAGAAGGGACGTCCCAAATTGCGCATAGAATTGCGATTTCAATGGATGTGCAGAAGGGACGTCCCAAATTGCACATAGGCAAAGAGGATCAGTGCTGAAAGACTATCTCTATGTGCAATTTGGAACGTCCCTTCTGCACATCCTGAAAGACTATCTCTATGCGCAATTTGGGACGTCCCTTCTGCACATCGGCTTTCGCACATCCGGTATAGTTGCGTGCGTGATCGGAACCATCGCGAACACCGCAGCCATCATCATCGGCAGCCTCACGGGCGGTCTGGTGAAGCACGGCCTGAAGGAGAAGTACCAGAAGACGCTCTACGTTGCCATGGGCCTGGCGGCCATGGGGTTGGGCACCAATGCAGTGGTGTCCAACATGGGGGACAGCCTCTACCCGGTGCTGTTCATCGCGTCATTGGCGCTGGGCGGCCTTTTGGGCACCGCTCTTGACATCGAAGGGCGCTTCGACCGGCTGGTCAGCCGCTTCTCCCAAAAAGACGAAGACGCGGAGGCGCCCGCGCGCAGCCGGCTTTCAGAGGGGCTTTCCACGGCCATCGTGCTCTTCTGCTTCGGGACCCTCTCCATCCTGGGTCCCATCAACAGCGCGCTGTTCGGCGATGAAACGTATCTACTGACGAATGCCACGCTGGATCTGGTCACATCCTTGGTGCTGGCCTCCACCTATGGGGTGGGCATCGCGTTCGCGGCGGCGGTGCTCTTCTGTTGGCAGGGCTCCATCTGGCTTCTGGCCCAGTGGATATCGCCCTATCTCACGCCGGAGCTGATGTGCGAGGTGTCCATCGTGGGCGGCTTCCTCATCCTGGCATCCGGCTTGTCCATCCTTGAGATCAAGAAGATAACGGTCATGAACTTCCTGCCGGCGCTCTTGGTGCCGCCCTGCTGGTTCGCCATCCTGGCGCTGCTCCCTGCGTGACGCAAAAAAGAAGCGGGCCCCGAAAGGCCCGCTTCGCAGCAGCGCGGTTTTCTGCAGAGGATCAGATGAACGCGAAGAAGTAGTCCATCTCCTCATCCCAGCTGGCCTGGTCGATGACCCAGGCATCCCCGCTCTGCACAAGCTCGATGTCCCAGATGTTGTCGCCTTCCGGCTCGTTGTCCTGGATGGCGGCCATGAGCGCCTCGCCGATGAGGGGCGCAGCTTCCTCTTCAGTGGTGATGCCAGCGTTCACGCCGGTCAGGATGTCGCTCATCTCATCGAAGAGGTCGTCACCCACATCGAAGATGCTGCGCACGGTGACCTTGTAAGTGACCTTCGCCGTGCCGTCATCGGCGCTGGCGTAATACGGCTCATAGGTGAAGCCCTCCATCATGGCGCGCGCCATCTCTTGGGGGTCCACGCCGCAGCTTGCCAGGGTGATGTCCCACTCTCCGCTGGCCATGGCTTCATCGAATGAGATCTGCATGACGTCCGCCACGCTGGCCACCATGGCCGGGTCAAGGTCGGCGATCTGCTGCATGGAGGGGTCGGCGGCATCGTAGAGAGGCTGGTCCTCTTCGTCCACCGGTGCGGGTGCGGTGCTGCGTTCCGTGGTGGAGATGGAAGCAGAACGACCCGCGGTCACATCCGTGTTCTTCAGCTCGTTCATGCCGATGACCACGAGCGCCGTGGCCACGATGATCATGATGACGGACAGCACGATGCCGATGATGCCGCAGATCTTGCCGCCCTTCGCGGTGCCCTCCGTGCCGCCAGCGTTGTAGTAGCGGCCTGCCAGCACGATGGCCACGATGCCCAAAGCGATGCCTGCGATGGGGAGGCCGGAGAGCACGATGGCCAGGATGCCGCAGACGAGCGCCGGGGTGGGGGACACGCTGCCGGTCTGGGCCGTGCCCGGATACGGGGCGGCCGCGGTGGGCGCAGGAGCGGCAGCGGGCTGCGCTGTGGGCGCAGGAGCGGCTCCATAGCTGGCCTCGTAGGATGTGGGCGCTGGTGCGGCAGGCGCTGCTTGGGGCGTCTCTTGCCCCGGCGCGGGCGCTGGCGCATCTGCGGGGGTTGACGTGTCCGCAGATGCGGCCGCGGGCGTTGGCGCTGCCGGAACCTCTTGCGCGGCGGGTTCGACTGGCGTCTGCCCAGGCGTGGGGGCGGCGTCAGGCGCGGTGGTCTTCTCGTCCATCTTTCATCTCCATTCCATCGAAGCTCGTTTGACAGATGGTTTCGATTATACGGATGCGTGCGTCATATCCGTGGAAGAAAGCGGAAAGCCGCCCTCTGGTTTGTCCGTTGGATTAGAATGGACCGAAAAACGGACGGGAGGGATCATGGCGGTCTTTGAAGGCAAGGTGGTGGCAGAGGGCGGCCTGAAGGCCGGCATCGTGGTGGCCCGATTCAACGAATTCATCACGGGCAAGCTCCTCTCCGGAGCGCTGGATTCGTTCGCGCGACACGGCGTGGACGCGGCGGATGTGGACGTGGCCTGGGTCCCCGGCGCGTTCGAGATACCCCTGGTGGCATCCCGCATGGCTGAATCTGGCGAATACGACGCAGTGGTGTGCTTGGGCGCGGTCATCCGGGGCGCAACGTCCCACTATGACCACGTGTGCGCAGAGGTCAGCAAGGGCGTGGCGCAGGCATCTCTTGCCAGCGGCGTGCCCATCATCTTCGGCGTGCTCACCTGCGACACCATCGAACAGGCCATCGAACGCGCGGGAAGCAAGGCCGGCAACAAGGGCAGCGAATGCGCAGAGAGCGCCATCGAGATGGCGAACCTCCTTCGCCAGCTCTGACATTCTCTGCTGATGTGCAAAAGGGACGTCCCAAATTGCACCCGCAAGGTTGCCTGGGTGTGCAAAAGGGACGTCCCAAATTGCACCCGTGAGATTGCTTGATGTGCAAAAGGGACGTCCCAAATTGCACATAGGATGAGTCTTTCAGTGCTCATTCTCTTTTGCTATGTGCAATTTGGAACGTCCCTTTTGCACACCCAGACACCTGGGGGTGAGGGGGCGGTCTACACCGTCCCCATGTTCCAGGAGTTCATGTAGGCCACCTGCTCCGGCGTCAGTTCGTCTATCTGGATGCCCAGCGTCTCCAACTTGAGCTCCGCCACGCGGCTGTCTATCTCCTCCGGCACGTCGTGGACGCGCGGCTCCATCTCCTGCGCGTGCCCCAGCAGGTATTCCGCGCAGAGGGCTTGGTCGGCGAAGGACATGTCCATCACGTTCGCGGGATGTCCCTCTGCGCCGGAAAGGTTCACCAAGCGGCCTTCGGCCAAAAGCGTGATGGTGCGGCCGTCCGGCAGCGTGTATTCGTCCACCATCGGCTTGCATGCGCGCTTGGATGCGCAGTGCTCCTCCAGCCAAGGGATGTTGATCTCTGAGTTGAAGTGGCCGGAATTGCAGATGATGGCCCCGTCCTTCATGTTGACGAAGCATGGTTCATCCACCACGTTCAGGTTCCCGGTGACGGTGCACCAGATGTCCGCGTGCTTCGCGGCTTCCGCGCGCGGCATGACGGCGAACCCGTCCATGTGCGCCTCCAGCGCGGCGGTGGGGTCCACTTCGCAGACGATGACCTGACAGCCCATGCCCCGTGCCCGCATGGCCAGGCCCTTGCCGCACCAGCCGTACCCGCTCACCACGAAGGTGCGCCCGGCCAACAGACGGTTCGTGAGGCGGATGATGCCGTCGAGCGTGGACTGGCCGGTGCCGTAGCGGTTGTCGAAAAAGTGCTTCGTCTTCGCGTCGTTCACGGCGATGATGGGGTAGCGCAGCTCACCGTCTTGTGCCATGGCGGCCAGGCGGATGACGCCGGTGGTGGTCTCCTCTGTGCCGCCGATGATGTGCGTGAGCGCTTCGCGGCGCGTTTCGTGGATGCGGCCCACCACGTCCGCCCCGTCATCCATGGTGATCTGCGGGTTGCTGGCGATGACGGCATCCACGTGGCGGTAGTAGGTCTCCGTGTCCTCGCCGCAGATGGCGTGCACGCTGATGCCGAAATCGCGCACCAGGGAGGCTGCGGTGTCATCCTGGGTGGACAGCGGATTCGATGCGCAAAGGGTCACCTGGGCGCCTCCCGCGGCCAGCGTCCTCATGAGGTTCGCCGTTTCGGTGGTCACGTGCAGACAGCATCCGATGCGCACGCCTTCCAGCGGCTTTTCGCGTTCGAACCGTTCGCGGATCTGGGCCAGCACGGGCATGTCCGCGTCCGCCCACATGATGCGCGCGTATCCTTCGTCGGCCAGGTTGATGTCTTTGATGTCGCAGTTCTCAGTCACGGCTGCTCCTTGGACGTTCGTCTTATCGTCTCCATATGATGTCCACAAAGGATACCGCAAGTGTGGTGTTCGTCTGCTTCTGCGCTCCGGCTGTGCGCGCAGGGACTATAATCTGTCAGTTGCCGGTCCTGACCGGTGTCCTAGCCGTGCAAAGAAGGAGAGACGTGTTCCAAGAACTGTCGCAGTCGATGGCAGCGCTTTCATTCATCGACATCTTCAACTTCTGCGTGTTCTTCACATTCACCGTTTGCTATACCTACCAGCTCTACTACGTCTTCGTGGTGCTCACGCGCAAGGCGCCGAAGGCTGAAGCGAAGGAACAGCACCGCTTCGCCGTGCTGGTGGCCGCGCGCAACGAACGCGCTGTCATCGGGGATTTGATCCGTTCCATCAAGGCGCAGAACTACCCGCAGCACCTCATCGACGTGTTCGTGATCGCGGACAATTGCACGGATGACACCGCGGCGGTGGCTCGCAAGGCCGGTGCCACGGTGTTCACGCGCTTCAATCAGGAGAAAGTGGGGAAGGGCTATGCGCTGGATTTCGGCCTGAAGGCCATCTGGCGCGAATTCCCGGATGCGGGCCATGAGGCGTATTTCGTCTTCGACGCCGACAACGTGCTGGATGCGAACTACTTCGCTGAGATGAACAAGACCTTCGACGGCGGCGCGCTGGCTTCCACCAGCTACCGCAACTCCAAGAACTTCGATTCCAACTGGATCTCCGCCGGCTATGGCGTGTGGTTCCTGCGCGAGGCCAAGTTCCTGAACCAGGCGCGCCTCACGCTCAAGACGTCCTGCGCCGTGTCCGGCACCGGCTTCTTCATCGCAGACGAGGTGCTGCGCCGCGCGGGCGGTTGGAAGTGGCATCTGCTCACCGAAGACATCGAATTCTCCGCCTCTTCCATCATCGACGGCGTGCGCATCGCTTACTGTCCCACCGCCGTCCTCTACGACGAACAGCCCACCACGTTCCGGGATTCGTGGAACCAGCGCGCCCGTTGGGCGAAGGGCTTCTACCAGGTGTTCGCGCACTACGCTGCGGGCCTGGCGCGCGGCATCTTCAAGAACGAACGCGGTCACAAGTTCGCCTGCTACGACATGCTCATGACCATCGCGCCGGGCATGCTCCTGTCCATCATCTCCATCATCTTCAACGCGGCCATCGTGGTGCTGTCATTCACGGGCGTCATCAGCGTGGGCGTGGCCATCGCCAGTTCCTTGTCCTCCATCTTCTTCTGCCTGTTCAACTACGTGATGTTCATGCTGGTCTTCGGTGTGCTCACCACGTTCGTGGAATGGGACCACATCCGCGCCAGCGCGCCGCGCAAGGTGCTCTCCATGTTCACGTTCCCCTTCTTCATGCTCACCTACATCCCCATCGCGCTGTACGCGCTGGTGGCCAAGGCGAAGTGGAAGCCCATCAAGCATTCCATCTCCGTGGACGTGGCCGAATACGCCGAAGCGAAGACGTTCGAGCGTCCGGCGGCCTGACGTTCAGGAAGCCAGCACTTTCGCGAACGTGAGCGCGTAGACGGCGTGCGCGCCTGACGCGCGCAGGCAGTCCGCTGCGGCGAACAGCGTGGCGCCCGTGGTGCAGATGTCATCCACCAGCAGCACTTCCTTGGGGATGCGTTCCGTCTCCAGGTGGAAGCGCCCGCTCATGTTCTGCATGCGGCCGCGCCGGTCGAAGGCGCGCTGATCCGCGCTCTGAGGCCGTGCGAAGAGGCGCGCCCGCTGCATGTGCGCCGCCGTGGCCAACTCATCCGCCAGCGCATCTGCGTGATCGAAGCCGCGGCGGCGCACGGCGTCTTTGGTGGCGGGGATGTGCACCACGTGCGCCTGCCGCCATTCCGGGGGCACGCAGCGTGCCATCAGGCGCGCGATGTCCGCTGCCAGGCGCTGCTCGTTCGCATCCTTGTAGGTGGTGACGATGCGACGTGCGGCGTCGTCTGCCAGCAGGACGTGCGCCATGCCGTCCACGGGAAGGGCATCCCGCGCCGCCGCTTTCAGCATGGTGTCGTTGCATTCGGTGCATTGATGCTGGCCGAAGGGCGCGCCGCAGACGGGACAGGCGCGGTTCGCGTCCACGTACGGGAGCGCGTGCAGGCAGGCCGGGCAGATGAGGTGGCCCGGAGCGTCGCAGATGGCGCAGCGCGTGGGCCAGAGCGTCTCCAACGCTGCTTCCTTCGCGAAAGCAGCGGCGTGCGCCAAGGCATGGCGGGCGTATGAGGAGATGAGGGCCATGGCGTCCATGGTAGCGATCGCCCCTTCACCGTTTCGCACGCCCCCTGTCACGGATCTGACATCCCGCACGAAAGAAAGGCCCCCTCCTCTGTGCAAAAGGGACGTCCCGAATCGCACCCGCAAGGTTGCCGGATGTGCAAAAGGGACGTTCCAAATCGCACCCGTAGGATCGCATGATGTGCAAAAGGGACGTCCCAAATTGCACATAGAAGAAGTCTCCCAGCACGCATCATCTTTTCCTATGTGCAATTTGGAACGTCCCTTTTGCACATCCAGACACCTACCGCCATGTGCAATTTGGGACGTCCCTTTTGCACATCAGGACACCCTCTGTTCTGTGCGATTTGGAGCGTCCCTTCTGCACATCTTTCTCGCATGCATCGTCGCGGCGGCGTGCGTGGTAAACTCTACGCCAGCTTCATTCGGGTCTGTAGTTGCGGCGGTGCTCATCACCGCCTAGCCCATGGCAGATGCGGTCGAAAGGGTCCACGTAAGCGGGCGTTCGCAGAGCGTCCGTGAGCATGGCGTATTCTAGAAGTAAGCCGCACCGCCCGTTCTACTCACCGGGCATTCCGCCCGGGCGGGCGAGAGAGCGCGAGCGCGCAAGCGCGGACCTCCAGTGCGCGAGTGTGGGGGCAAAGACTAGGTCAGCCGGATGGAGCTTGGCAAGAACGCTGACGAAAGCGGAAGCAGCTCGGCCGCGGAAGGCCGGCTGATCAGAGGCTCAAGGAGGCCTGATGATGAAGAAGATGGCGAGGGTCTGCGCAGCGGCATTGGCGGCGGCGCTCGCGTTCGCGCTGGGCGGGTGCTCATCGCAGGAAGAATACTTTCCTCCGCTGGGGGATCCGCAGATCACGCCCCCGGCCATCGGCCAGGAAGGCGTGCTGCGCGTGGGCGTCAACACGGAGAAATCCCCCCTCGCTGGCCGCGGCTCTGAGAAGATCATCGGCATCGATGTGGACATCGCGGCTGCGCTGGCTGACCAGCTGGGCCTCAAGGTGCAGATAGAGGACATCGGCACGGATGCGGGCAAGGCCCTGGAAGAGGGCACGGTGGACGTCGTCATGGGCCAGGAGACGGCGGAGGAGGATGACGCCATCTGGCACTCTCCGCAGTACCTGCCCACCGGCGTGGTGCTGTTCGCGAAAGAGGGTTCGAACGCGGCTGTCCCCACCGGTGCGGTCACGCCGAAGATCGCAGCGCAGATCTCTTCCAAGAGCGCCTGGGCGGTCACGAACGCCTTCGGAGAAGATGCGCTCGTGTCCACGAACGATCTGGCCACCGCGTTCTCTGATCTTTCGAAGGGTGACGTGGATTTCGTGGCGTCGGATGCGGTCATCGGCATGTACGCGGCGAATCTGCAGGACGTCCCCGTTGAGATCGCTTGCTTGCTGGACACCGCCAGCGGCTATTGCGTGGGCGTGAAGAAGGATGACACGGAGCTGCAGAAGGCCATCCAAGGAGCTCTTGAGGCCATCACCGGAAACGGTGTGGTGGGCGTGATAGAAGACAAGTGGCTGGGCGGCGCCATATCGCTGGAGGGCGTCCAGAAGGTGGAGGCCAAGGCGCCGGCGGCTGATGCCAACGGAGCGGAAGGCGAAGGGTCTGAAGGATCTGAAGAGGAGGATGCAGAAGCGTCGAATTCCTCGGATGCTTCCACCAACGCTTCGAACTGACTGAAAGCTGAACGGATGTGGACGCCCGCGGATCTGCGCGGGCGTTCGGCATTTCTCATGGGAGAAAGGACGCAGGGCCATGCATGATGACGTCAAGGCGGCAGCGCAAGAAGCGCACTTCACGCTGGAGCGGTCTGAAGAAGTGCCGGAGATCGGCGGTGCAGCGCACGTGATGCGGCATGAGGCCAGCGGGGCGAAGCTGCTGTTCCTCCAGAACGATGACGTGGACAAATCGTTCTCCATCACGTTCAAGACGCCTGCCGCCGACGACACGGGCGTTTTCCATATCCTGGAGCATTCGGTGCTCTGCGGCTCCGCCAAGTTCCCGGTGAAAGAGCCGTTCGTGAACCTGCTCAAGGGCAGCATGCAGACGTTCCTGAACGCCATGACGTTCCCGGACAAGACCATGTATCCCGTGGCGTCCACCAACATGGCGGATCTCATGAACCTGACGGACGTGTACCTGGATGCGGTGTTCCACCCGCGCATCTATCAGACGCCGGACATCTTCCGCCAGGAAGGGTGGCACTTGGAGGCCCTGCGTGCGGATGCGGAAGAGGCCGCGCCGGAGGGTGAACTGGAAGCCTTGGGCGCGGAGGCGGCGGGCGCGCCCGTGCCCGCTGACCCGCGCACCGTGCGCCTGTCCTACAACGGCGTGGTCTACAACGAGATGAAAGGCGCGCTGTCCGAACCGGAATCCGTGCTGTATGACACGCTTTCTGCGGCGCTCTTCCCGGACACCACCTACCGCTTCGAATCTGGCGGCACGCCGGCGGCCATCCCTGACCTCACCTATGAGGCGTTCCTGGACGCGCACGCGCGCCACTACCGGGCGGACAATGCCTACATCATCCTGTACGGGGACATGGACATCCGCCGGATGCTCACGTTCTTGGACGCGACCTATCTCTCTGAGATGCCGGCGGGCGCGGCTCCCGCTCCGGCCAATCCGCTCTGTCTGCAAGAGCCGGTGGTCTGCATGGATGCTGTCCGCCAGATGGCCACGGCGCCGGACAATGCCTGCATGGCGCTGGGGTATGTGGTGGGGCCGGCGCATGACGTGGAGCGGGCGGTAGCGACGGACATCCTCATGGATGCCATCGCCGGTTCGAACGAAGCGCCCCTCAAGCGCGCCGTCATGGACGCGCAGATCGCGGATGACTTCAGCGCGTACCTGGCGGATTCGGTGCTTCAGCCTTTCGTGGTGATGCAGCTCAAGGGCGCGAAGCCCGAGGCGGCGGACGCGTTCCAGAAGCTGGTGGCAGAAGAGGTGGCGCGCCTGGCGGATGGCGGCCTTGACCGGGAGCTGCTGCATGCGGCGCTCAGTCATGCCGAGTTCGTCATGCGGGAGCACAACTTCGGGATGTCGGATGGCGTGGTGTATTCCATGGCGGCCATGAACGGCTGGCTGTACGACGATGCGGATGCGCTCTCTTATATAAAGTACGAGGACCTCTTCGCTGACCTCAAAGCGAAGGTGGACACCGGCTGGTTCGAAGAGCTGCTGCGCCAGCTGGTGCTGGAAAGCGATCATCATGCCCAGGCGCGCGTGGTGCCGGTGGCGGCGGACGCGGACGGGGTGGAGGATGCGCGCCTGGCCCGCATCCGGGAGGATCTCACGGAGGAAGGCTTGGCGGCCATCGAAGCGGAGGCGGCGGCGCTGGTGGCCGCGCAGATGGCGCCGGATCCCCCAGAGGCGCTGGCTTGTCTGCCGCAGCTTTCCGTGGCGGATCTGGGGGATGCCCCGGCAGAGCCCGCGTTCGCGTTCCGGCAGGAGGTGGACGGCAGCGCGCTCATCACCCATGAGGTGGACACGCACGGCATCGTTTACGCCACGCGCTACTACGACCTGTCCTGCGTGGATTTCGAAGAGCTGCCGCTGGCGGCGGTGCTGGGCATCGTGCTGGGCCGACTGGACACGGATGCGCACACGGCGGCCGAGGTGGACACGCTGGTGCAAGGCAAGCTGGGTTCCCTGAGCTTCGCGCCGGACGCGTACGAACCGGAGGGGCCGCAGGCCACCTGCGCCACGTTCACGGTGTCCGCCTCGTGCCTGGTGGAGAATGCGGCTTTCGCGGCCCAGATGGCGGATGAGGTGCTCACGCGCACGCGCTTCGCTGACCTGGCGCGCATCCGCGACATGCTGGTGCAGCGCAAAGTGGCGCTGGAGCAATCCTTCGCCATGTCCGGGCACAGCGCGGCGGCGAACCGGGCGCTATCCTACGTCTCGCGCACGGCGAAGGCCAAAGAGCAGCTCTCAGGCATGGATTTCTACTGGTACCTGCGCCAGCTTTTGGACGCGTTCGATGAGCGCGGGCCGCGCTTGGCGGCTGATCTGGAGGAGCTGGCCCGGCGCATCTTCCAGGAAGGCAGCTGCGCTCTTTCCCTGGCGG
The DNA here is from genome assembly GCA_947650915.1 of uncultured Eggerthellaceae bacterium. Classification (GTDB taxonomy): domain Bacteria; phylum Actinomycetota; class Coriobacteriia; order Coriobacteriales; family Eggerthellaceae; genus MGBC163016. The sequence continues at coordinate 87,432 of CANSWY010000005.1, forward strand.
GGCCGCAGGAGGCGGTGGCGGCCTACCGCAGCGCCTGCGGGCCGCTGGGGGATGGCTGTGCGGGCCACGGACGCTTGGACGTGCCGGAGCCCCATGACGCGCACGAGGCGTTCGGCGTCTCCTCTGACGTCACGTTCACGGTGCTGGCGGCCGATCGCAAGCCCTTCGGCATGCCGTTCTCGGGCGCGTGGTTGCTGGCATCGAAGATGCTGTCTCTGGGCTACCTTTGGAATGAGGTGCGCGTGGTGGGCGGCGCCTACGGCGTGGGCTTTTCCAGCCGGCGCGGCGGCCAGACGTTCTTCCATTCCTACCGCGACCCGAAAGTCGCGCCCACCATCCAGGCGTTCCTGGACGCGCCCGAATGGCTTCGCACCGCGCCCGTGGCGCCTGAGGAGTTCGAAGGGTACGTGGTCAGCACGGTGGCGTCCTTGGATGCGCCCGTGAAACCGCGGGATCTGGTGCGCCGTCAGGACACCATGCATTTCACGGGGTGCACGCCGCAGGACCGCGCGCGCACGCGCCAAGAACTGGTGGAAGCCACGCTGGATGAAGTGCGCCAGCTGGCCGATCCACTGGAGCGGCTGGTGTCAGAGCGACACGTGTGCTGCGTGGGGAACGCGAAGCTCATCGAAGAAAGCGGGGAGGGTTTCACGCTGCGGGATATGGATTGAACTATAATCTATCCACCATTCAGCGGATCTCAAGGAGCATGCGAGTGGCAACGGACGGTGGATTCAAGCACATCAAGGTCACGCCTGCTGAAGAGCGGGAGGTCGTGATCCATGCGGGCGCTTCGGCGCTGTCGGATGTGGAACCTGAGGCCCAGCCGGAATCCATCGCGCCTTCGCAGGCGGCGCGCGAAGAGCCGCGCGCAGAAGCGCCGGTGCGCCCGCGGAAGCAACGCGGCGCAAGCGGTTACCGTGCCACCACGCTCCAGGACATCGAAAGCACCAAGATGTCGCCCATGCAGATCGGCATCATCGTGGTGGCCGTGCTGGCCATCATCGCGTTCGCTGTGTGGTACGCGTTCTTCTCGTGAATGCAGCTGGAACGGATGAGAGACGGCAAGGACGGAACATGAGATCTGACAAGCGCCAGAAAAAGGATGCGGCCCCTGCGGTTTTCGAAGAGCCTTCCGTTGTGGAAGAGGGCGTTTCTGAGGGCGGCATCCCGGAAATCGTGACGCTCACCGAACCGGAAGAGGATGCGGGCGGCAAGCGCGCGAAGGGCAGCCATGCCCGTCAAGGGCAAGCGGCCTACATCCAGAAATCCGCGCGCATGCGCAAGATCTTGATCGTCGTCATCGTCTTGCTGGTGCTGCTCATCGTGGGCGCGGGCTTCTTGGGCTGGCAGCTCTTCCAGACGGCACAGTCCACTGCCGTCCAGCAGACGCAGGTGGCGGAACTGGCCGCCTCCACTGACACCGAACAGGTGGCGAAGGACGCTTCCGCCACCACGTCCAAGAAGACCACGGTGCCGAACCTGGTGTCGCTTTTGGGCATGGCGCAGGATCAGGCCATCCAGACGCTGGCTCACGGTGCGCGCGTGTCTTCTGCGGTGGACGTGAACGAAGAGGACAATCCCATCAAGCGCGAAGTGCGCGTGGCCCTGACGGAGGAGCCGGCTGATTCGCGTGGCGGCACGCCCACGGTCATGCTCAGTCTGGACGAAGCCGGTGCCATCATCCGCGCTGGGTACACGTCAAGCACGTCTTCTTTGGGATACGGCTCTTTGAGCTTCTCGGATGCGGTGACGAACGAATCCATCGTCGAGAAGACGCTCGCTGAAGCAGGGCTCAAAGTGGATCAGGGTTCGGCTCAGTTGCCGGAAGACAAGATGCAATACTCCACTTATGCCACGGATGGCACCACGCTCACGAAAGAGAGCTTCACGTTCACGGGCACCGGCACGGCAGAGGGGGACATGGTCTTCCCGTGGTCGGCCACGCTCACCTATGACTATTCCATGGCGAACGCCACCGGCAACCTGGTGGACACCATCCGCACCATCCTGATCTACGTCGGCATGTAAGCCCCTCGCGAAAGGGCTCCCCTATGTGCACATGGGGAGCCCTTTCGCATCCGGGGAAGCTTTCGAATGCGGGGCCTTTTCGGCTCATTTTAGAATGCCCCTCTTTCGGTTTCGTTGTGCTATACTGCGCAAGCTGTTTTGACACAAGAGGGGGCGTGAGCCTCCCACCTGGTTCGGCGCATGGCCGATGGGTTCTCTGAATATGGAAGCATCTCTGGTGCGCGTGCGCGTTGAAGATGTATCGAAGAAGAGGACCTGTGGCATGCCCGCAGGTTTTTTTATTGCGCGTGCGCGCAAGAAGGAGGTGGGCGCCATAGCCGCTCAGGAGCCGAGGCTCAACGATGAGATCAACGTGCGCGAGTGCCGTCTCATCGACTACGACGGGAACCAGATGGGCGTTTTCAGCCTGGAACAGGCCCAGGGCATCGCTGATGCCGCAGGGCTCGACCTGGTTGAGATCGCGCCGAACGCGGATCCGCCGGTCTGCCGCGTGATGGACTACGGCAAGTTCAAGTACGACCAGGCCATCAAGGCGAAGCAGGCCCGCAAGAATCAGACGAAGATAGAGATCAAGGAGATGAAGTTCCGTCCCAAGATCGACATCGGAGACTACACCACCAAGAAGAAGCATGTCCTGCGCTTCTTGGATGCGGGCAACAAGGTGAAGATCACCATCATGTTCCGTGGCCGCGAGATGGCCCACCCTGACCAGGGCCTGTCCATCTTGGAGCGTCTGGCAGACGATCTGAAGGACGTGGCCGTCATCGAGAACCAGCCGAAGATGGAGGGGCGCAACATGCACATGCTCATCGCGCCGCTCCCGCAGAACATGAAGAAGAAAAAAGACGCTGAGAAGGACCAGGACAAGCAAGAAGGAAAGGAAGACTGACATGCCCAAGATGAAAACGCACCGCGGCACCGCCAAGCGTTTCCGCGTCACCGGCTCCGGCAAGATCATGCGCGCGAAGGCGTTCCGCAGCCACATCAAGGCCAAGAAGAGCCCGAAGCGCGTGCGCAACATGCGCCACGAGACTGAAGTGGCCACGGCCGATCAGAAGGTCGTCGCCCGCAACCTCGGGCTGCGCTAGCCCCCACCGGAAATCCGCCATTCACGTTAGGAGATAGATCATGGCACGTGTCAAGCGTTCAGTCAGCGCGCGCAAGAAGCGCCGGAAGGTATTGAAGGCAGCGAAAGGCTACTATGGTGCGCGTTCCCGCCATTACACGAAGGCGAAGGAGCAAGTCCAGCACTCCATGCAGTACCAGTACCGGGATCGTCGCAACAAGAAGCGCGACATCCGTCGGCTCTGGATCACCCGCATCAATGCCGCAGCTCGTCTGAACGGCCTGTCCTACTCCGTGTTCATGAACGGCCTCAAGAAGGCGGGCGTGGAGCTTGACCGCAAGGTGCTGGCTGACATGGCTGTCGCCGATCCTGAGGCGTTCGCCGCGCTGACCGAGGTGGCGAAGGCTGCTCTGTAGCGCGCTCCCTCTTTTCAGGCATTCGAAAGGACCCGGATTCCCGGGTCCTTTTTCGTTGCGGGGTGCGGTTGGGATCAGCGGATGTGCGCGGGCTTGCGGCCCCAGTAGAAGTGCATGAAGTGCTTCTTCTTGAGGCGCGCGTCCTGCGCGGGGTTGCCGTTGATGGCCTCCAGCGTCAGCTTGGCGATGTCCAAGGCGGCGTCAGGCCTGCGGATGAGCTCTGCGTTGCAGCGGATGGCTTCGGTCATCTGCGGATGCTTGTCTATCTGGAGCAGCAGGTCGTACAGTTCGCGCGCGGTGGTCACGTGGAACGCAGCGCCGGTGGAAGTGAGCATGGCCACGTTCGCCTTTTCCTGGCCGTAGGCGCGGCCCATCAAGATCATGGGCACATTCACGCAGAGGCATTCGGTGGTGGTGAGGCCGCCGGATTTGCAGACGATCAGATCTGACGCGCTCATGAGCGCAGCCATGCCGTCCACATAGCCCAGCACCGTCACGTTGTGCAGGTCATGGTCGGCCACCAAGCGCTCCAGATGCTCTTGGTAGTCAGCGTCCTTTCCGGCCACGATGACGAAGTGCATGTCAGTGAAACGGTGCATGAACGGGATGAGCTCATCGGTGGACTGGCGGAAGTGCACATAGGGACGCGGCAGCGTGGCACCGGCCAAGAAGAGCGCCACCTGCTTGTCCTGCGGCAGCCCCAAGCGTTCGCGCGTGGCTTCCTTGTCGTAGGTGCGCGCGAAATCAGGAGCGGCGGGGATGCCGGTCACGCAGATGCGCTTCTCCGGCACCTTGCGCGGGCGCAGCGTTTCCGCCATGTGCTCGTTCGCCACGCAGAAGACGTCCGTGTACAGGTGCGGCCACATGCCTTCGGCCTCATAATCAGTGGGCACGCAGAGGATGGGGAAGGACGCGCGCAGGATCATGCGCGCGCTGACGGCCGCGTTCGCCGCCGTGATGTGCGTGCAGATGATGGCGTCCGGTTGCTGTTCGCCCACGAATTCCACGAAACGCGGGAACATCACGCGCGCCCAGATGGTCCCTCCTGCCCAGAGCAGGCGTCCGGTCAGCGTGTAGCGCCAGGTCAAGTCGTAGAACGGGCGCGTGACGCCGGTGAACATGGAGGCGGTGCTGTCGCCGTCGAAGATGATGCGGCCGAAATCCAGGATGTCCAGCACTTCGGTGTGGATGGGACGCCCCTCATCGCTGCTTTCGGCGTTCAAGAGCTTGAACGCCTCTGCGATGGCATAGGCGGCCGAGCGGTGGCCCGACCCCACGGACGCATGCACGATGAGCACCTTGAGCGGCGCTCCGTCAGCGGCCTTCGCCAGCTCAGCCGGGGGGCCGAAGGGAACGGGGAGCGTTTCTTCAGAGGGTGAATTCATGCCATCAATCATAGCTCATTTGATTAGAATGAATCCACGCGTGCGCGTCCGGCGCAGCGCGTTCGGCAGAACCGTCACAGATTGGATGCATGATGTCCCAGACCGTCACGCTGTGCTCTGAGCTCACGCCGCAGCAGGTGGATGCTGTATGCCGCGGAGCGGGAGTGGCCGTGCTCATCCCGTGCTACAACGAAGCGCTCACCATCGGCAAGGTGGTGGATGACTTCAAGGCTGCGCTGCCTGAAGCGGGCATCTATGTCTATGACAACAATTCCTCTGACGACACGGCGCGCATCGCCCTCGAACATGGCGCATGCGTGCGCACGGAGCCGCGCCAGGGCAAGGGCAACGTGGTACGCCAGATGTTCCGCGAGATAGACGCTGATTATTACGTGATGGTGGATGGGGACGACACCTATCCGGCAGAAGCTGCGGCAGAGCTGCTCCGTCCCTTGGCGGAGGACAAGGCGGACATGACGGTGGGGGACCGCCTGTCCAACGGCACCTATGGCGAAGAGAATGACCGTGCCTTCCACGGGTTCGGCAACGACCTGGTCCGCTGGCTCATCAAGGTGATCTACGGGTACGCTTTCGATGACGTCATGACGGGCTACCGCGCGTTCACCCGCATGTTCGTGAAGACCATGCCGGTGCTCTCATCCGGGTTCCAGATAGAGACGGAGCTGTCCATCCATGCGGTGGACAAGCGCTGGCGCATCGAGGATGTGCCCATCGTGTACCGGGACCGTCCAGAAGGCAGCGAATCGAAGCTCTCCACGTTCCAGGACGGTGCGCTGGTGCTCATGGCCATCGCTTCTTTGTTCAAGGATTACCGCCCCATGGCGTTCTTCGGATGGCTCACGCTCTTGTTCGTGGCGCTGGGGCTGATCTGTGGCATCCCGGTCATCGTGGAGTTCTCCGTCACGCACTTGGTGGAGCGCTTCCCCACGGCGCTCTTGGCGGTGGCGCTGGTGCTCTGCGGCGCGCTTTCGCTCACGGTGGGCCTGGTGCTGGACACGGTGGCGAAGAACAATCGCAAGCAGTGGGAGATCAGCGTGTACGAGGCGTACTTCGATGCACGGGAAGCTCAGCGGTAGCTTTACGGTGGGAAGAGGCGCCCCGGATCGTTGCCTTTGCCACCAGATCCATTGGTTGGTTGCTGATCCAGAGCGCCTCTGGGTTGAATACTATGTTAACTAGTCATATATGTGCAGTCTTGTTATCTATGTATAGGTATATACTCTATCCATGTTGTGCGGATGGCTGTAAAGGATGATTTACAGCGAAGGAAAATGAGGATAGGGGCTTGCAACCGCCTTCACGCTCTGGCATACTGTCACGGCTGCTTTTTGCATGTGTCCCCATAGTCTAACGGTTAGGACGCGGCCCTTTCAAGGCTGAAATACGGGTTCGATTCCCGTTGGGGGCACCACTTCTATTCCGCTGTCCTGGCGGAGCGGTAGAATGAATTGACGTTGCGGCTTCTGCTGACATACGGTCTTCACCCCTGTACGCTTGCCCTCATAGCCCTAAGGCTGCTCGGCCGCGTGGCGGGCGAATCGCGTGCATCAGAAGAGCCCTCGCTAGCTTTGCCTGGTTTCTGAAGGCGGCGTCCCAAATTGCCTGCCACATCGCCCCCATGTGCAAAAGGGACGTCCCAAATCGCACATAGGAACAGTCCTTCAGTGCGCATCATCATTTCCTATGTGCAATTTGGAACGTCCCTTTTGCACATGGGAACAGCTTTTCAGTGCGCATGATCTTCTTCTATGTGCGATTTGGAACGTCCCTTTTGCATATCAGGTGCACTCAGGGCGGCCTTCTGTGTGGGGGAGGAACGTTTCGTGCAGGCAGATGAGGTGCAGCTTCGCGGGCACCTTCACTTCAGGGTGGTCCTCCAGGATCTGGAAGCGAGGCACGCGGCAGTGATGCAGGCGGCAGACCTGCGGCCGTGCCTGCCAGATGAGGCAGCGCCCGTCTTCTGCCAGCAAAGGGCAGCCCGTCTCCCCGCGATCGATCGGCTGCACGTCATGTGCTGCTGTCAACATCCGGTGATATTCCTCTTCCGTGACCGCCAGCACGCTCATGCGTGCACAGCAGTCCCCGCACATTTGGCAATCGGGATAGGCATTGTCATCGGTCAGTCCGCTCATGCAGAAGATGGTAGCACTGCTCGCTGTCCGTTGTGCGAAAGACCATGCGTGCTGATGCAGCCATGTGCAAAAGGGACGTCCCAAATCGTACCCGCGCCACACCCATGTGCAAAAG
>CANSWY010000006.1 GCA_947650915.1 uncultured Eggerthellaceae bacterium
TTCCGAGGAACGTAATTTAGCCAGCAACCCCTCCGCCCGCCTGCGGTCAGGTGAGTAAGAGGAACAAGGGGGAATGTGTGCGTCCGGCTTCGTCGCTCATAACGTCGATATTGGACCCGATGAGGACGGGGATATTGGGCGAGGAACCCATTGGCCCCGTCCCCAATGGGTTGCGAAGGTCCAGATGATGGCGGAGACCATCGGAGCCTAAGGGCTCTATGCAGCCAATGCTCGAAAAGAACGAGGGCTCACGAGCATATCTGATTATTACCAACGAGGAGTAGCTTGCTGGTGATATCGGCTTCTCAAAGCCTGTCCCCCGTCATGAGCCTTTGGCCATCTCGACTGGGTTTGCATCGAGCGAAGACGAGCATCGCCAGGAATTCACGCAAGAGAGACCGAGCCCTTGCCTCATCAGTTGAAACGGTCGCTATCATGCAAGTCATTGGTCTCTTATCGCCCGAAATGCAATAATTCCATAGACCTTGCTTTGCTTTTAGTTCCTAAATGATTTGCAAGTAGGTAGACACTATGGCGCTTGGAAACAAGAATGACATATCGAAAGACATTTGGACAACCTTAGCTAACCGGTTTCCCCATATTCGTTACATGAGTTATGCGCTTTATGGCGCTTGGATCATGAGCGTGATCTTCAGTCCGGAGATGCTTTCGTTCATGCCTCAAATAGAAGACAGGGGATTTATCCTTGGATACATTCTGTCTGGGCTTCCCCTCTCTATCTGCCTGCTGATGGCTGCGATATTCGATAGGTGTTTTGATGGGTTGCTGCATAAACAATCGTTCGTTCTTGGGATGTCATTTTTGGCGTCTGCGTGCACCTTCTTGCTTGTATCCCAGATAGCGATGCCGCCCTTCTTGGGTGTCGCATGCATGATAGGAACCGGAATCGGAACAGCGTATGTGTGCCTGAGGACAGGAATCGTAACGTGCGAGCTAACAGGCACGAGGGCCCTGTTCACGCTTGGGGCCATGGCGTTGCTATCCTTTGTAATATGCTACGCAATCAAAGGGATGCCATTACCCATTAGCGCCATCGTCGTATCTGCCCTGCCTTTTGCTTCAGCCGTTACATCGCTGCTCCTCGACCCTAATTCAGAGCCAGAAGAAGACCAAGATAGCCTGATACCGCTCGACAAGCTGCCTTCGGGTTTCCTGGTCCGTCTGATGCTCGTCATATTCGTTTTCTCATTCGCTACGGGCATCGCAAGAGGCTTCGGAACGTCGCAGCCCGCTGATTCGCTTTTAGGGTTTGAACCTTTCGTGGCCTTTGTCCTCGTCATCTCACTATTGGTTTCCATCGCCATTGTCTCCAGAAAAAGAAGCGTCAATGTTGGCGCGATCTATCTTCCGCTATGTCTCGTAATGGCCATAGCCATGCTTTTGTCTTCCATCTTCGGAAGAATAACCTCTATACAGGGGCTGATCGTTGGGTCTTTGTATGACGTATTCGTGCTGATGATTTGGTGCCTCCTATGCGAGCTGGCAGGAAGGATAAGCGTATCGCCGACCCGCATTTTCGGGTTCGGACGCTTTGCCTCTGCATTTGGAACCACTGTCGGCCAAGCACTCGCCCTTTTTGTGATTTTCTACTTTGGGGTCGAGGCGACACTTGCAACGGCGATTTGCGTTATGGCAAGCATAGTTCTGATTCTATGCTTCACCCTTGTCTTGAATGCAAAGACGATCGAGGAGGCGCTTGAATCTCTTTATATTGCTCACACGCGAAGATCCGATCAGCCTAAGGCTCGTGCTGCGTCCGTCGGCAATATTGCCGAATCGGCAAGTGATGTTTCCCTTGAGACCACATTCAGCCTGATAGGTGCGCAATACGCTCTAACGCAAAGAGAGGTCGATACCTTCTGTCTCCTTGCCCGAGGGCGCTCGGTCAACTACATTGCGGAATCTTTGGGAATAGCCAGCAATACCGCAAAGGGCTACACCAAGAACATCTACACGAAGCTCGATATTCACTCTAGGCAGGAATTGATCGATCTCGTTGAGAGCCAGCTATCAGTTTAGCGGTCAGCCCTTTATATCTTTCCCCACCCCTAATGGGGGGTATTTGCCTCTATTCGCCCTGCTAGAATCTATTTTTCTGAGAACAGCCCATAACGGGTCTACCTGCGTCCCCCAAGTCTTTTTACTCTCTTCATCAAGGTGGAGTTTTACCTCCGCAGAAACGCGAAGAAAGGGGGAGCGAAATGGCGGAAACAAAAACATTCGTTACCGAAGAAGACGGGGTCGTAAAAGTACGAACCTGCGCGTGGTCGCCTCCGGGAGACCATCCTGTCGGATGCGGCATGTTCATCCATGTGAAGGATGGCAAGATCGTGAAGGTCGAGGGCGATCCTGATCATCCGATCACTCAAGGCAGACTTTGCCCAAGATGCATTGCTCTTGACGAAGTCGTCTACCACAAGGATAGGCTGCTTTCCCCGATGGTCCGCAAGAGGGAAGATCGCGGCCGCGACACTTGGGAAAAGATCTCGTGGGATGAGGCCTATGACATCCTTGAGGAAAAGATTCGCGAGATTCAAAAAGAGTACGGTGCCGAGGCAATCTTTACGCTGACCGGCACGGGCCGTGAATCCACTCTGTATGCTCCGGTCTACGGCCCGGCAATCATGGACACTCCGAATGGTGCGAGCACGTACGCTTTCAGTGGCGAGGCATGCTACGGTCCGCGTGCTACGATCTCGAACTATTTGCTTGGTGCTGGCGTTCCCGAGATCGACTTCGCTCAGTTCTTCCCGGATCGTTACGACAATCCTGAGTTCGAAGTGCCTAAGTACATCATGGTGTGGGGTAAAGACCCGCTTTATTCGAGCCCGGATGGATTCTTTGGACACAGCATCATCGATCTCATGAAGCGCGGATCAAAGATCATCACCGTTGACCCGCGTCTTACGTGGCTGGGCGCTCACGCTGAGTATCATCTCCAGCTTCGACCTGGCACGGATGCGGCGGTTGGCCTCGGATTCTTGAATGTCATTATCCAGGAGGACCTCTATGACCAGGAGTTCGTTGAGAAATGGTGCTATGGCTTTGAGGAGCTGGCTGAAGCGTGCAAGCCTTGGACTCCTGAGCGCGTGAAGGAGGTCTCGTGGGTTGAGCCCGACCAGCTCGTGGGCGCCGCAAGGGCATTTGCGACCAACGCGCCGTCTACGGCAACATGGGGCGTTGCCCTTGACCAATCCAAGCAATCGACTCAAGGCGCTCAGTGCTTCCTGGCGATCTGCGCGATCTGCGGTTATCTGGACGTTCCGGGTGGTGTCACCATTACCAACCCGACGAGCTTCATCGGGCAGTGGCGCTATGACATGGGCGATACGCTCTCCGAGGGAATGGATGAGAAGCATATCGTCGATCCGACTGGGAAGTATGCGCTGTTCAATGCTGGAGCCGCAATGGGCGGCGTCCAGGGCGACACTCTCTTGAATTGGCTTGAAGGAATGTACAAAGACGACCCCAGCTACTATGACCTGCGGATGTGCTGGATCATCGGCAACAATCCTCTTGCCTGCATGGCCGATCAGCCCAAACGCTGGTATGAGGCGATGAAAGACCTCGATTTCATCGTTGCCCAAGACATCTTCATGACGCCCACCATCATGGCTTTGGCCGATCTCGTCCTGCCGCTTTCAACCTTCGCCGAACACAATGGGCTAGTTACCCCAAATTATGGCCGCAATCAGCATTTCGTCGGCGCCATGAATACGGCCGTTGAGAATCCCAACACGAAAAGCGATCTTGAGATTCTCGTTGATATGGGCAAGCGCATGCGTCCTGAGCTCTGGGAGCAGTTTGCAGACGTGGATGACTTCTTCGACCAGAAGCTCAAGGAGAACTACGGCTACGGGTTGGAGGAGCTGAGAGAGAAGTCAGTCATCCAGCCTGGTTACGAGTACCGCAAGTACGAGAAGGGCGGCTTCCGTCCCGACGGGCAGCCAGGCTTTTATACACCTACCGGCCTCATAGAACTCTACTCTACGGTGCTTGAGTCATATGGCGAGAAGCCGGTGCCTTACTTTGAGGAGCCTGAATACAGCCCCGTCTCGCAAGCGGGCGCAGTGGCGGATGAGTATCCCCTGGTCTACACGACGGGCGGACGCCACATCAGCATGTTCCATTCGGAGCATCGCCAGATCCCCTCACTTCGCGCCCTTCATCCCGATCCTCTCGTAACGATCAATCCTGCAACGGCAGAGAAGTATGGCATTCAGCAAGGCGATTGGGTTCGTGTTACCACGCCGTTGGGTGAATGTACGCAGAAGGCGAACCTGACCAATGAGGTCAATGAGAAGACCATCCATCTTGAGCATGCCTGGTGGTTCCCCGAGCAGGATGGCGAAGCTCCCAATCTTTACGGCGTCTTCGATGCGAACCCGAACAACATCATGCCCCATGAGAGCGTGAGCGTGACGGGTTACGGCGCTCCTTACAAGAACGGTATCTGCCGCATCGAGCGCGTATCTGGCCTTAAGGGAAATGGAGGTGAGCAGTAATGCATGCAATGATCATCGATTACGGTTACTGCACTGGTTGCGATGCTTGCGTCGTCTCATGCGCCAAAGAACATGATCTTGGCAAAGACGAATGGGGCATCAAGGTAAACCAGATAGGCCCGGCCAAGATCGAGAGCAAATGGGAGTGGGACTATCTTCCGACACCTTCAAGGGCTTGCGATCTTTGTGCAGGGCGTCGCGCAGAAGGCAAGAAGCCATTGTGCGAGCTGCATTGCCTTGCCAACGTCATTCAGATCGTCCCACTCGATGAGGTGGAATCCACGATGGAAAAGCTTGGCAAGCATAAGACCGTTTGCTACATCCCCTAGAGAACACCACACAAGAAAGGTCGCGAGATGTTCGGACATCAACGAGGGTTCACCACTGTCCCAGATATCGAGCAGTACAAGAAGATGCAATGGTCGTTCCTCTGCAACATCAAGATGCGCTGGGAGTACGACGGACTAGCTAACGCGTTCAGGAACAAAGGCATCTACTTGTACGGGAAGGACAACGGAACCATGAGGATGAACAATCCCATTTTCGGAATCCTCATAGCCCCGCATCGCGATCGAAACTATGGAGTAGACATCTATGTTCCCGTAGATAGAAAGGCGGAGGCGCTTCGGATCTACGAGAACAAGGATGCGCTCAAGCTGGCTGCTGAATCGGAGGCTCTGGAAGGCGAAGCGCATCACAGGGCTTTCGATGAAGCCGTTTTGGCCCAAAGGGCAGAGCGCAAGAGCAGAAAGAAGCGATTCTTCGCAAGCGCGCCAGCATAACAGCTTCCCCGCATGCCTCTCAGCCAGCATGCGGGGAATATCCAGGACGAAACCTTCTCGTCCTCAGAAGAAAGGAGCAACATGCTTCAGACAGTCGAAGATGCCTCTCCCAAGAAGAAAGGCGTCATCCATTATGCTTTTATAATCTGCCTTGGCGGCTTCCTCACGCAGGCAATCGTGTTGAGCTGCCAGAGGCTCCCCTCGGTAACCCTTGAGCCCATTCGAGAGACCTTGGGCGTTGGATATGCCGAGGTCGGTCTCATCACTTCGATCTTCATGATCTTCTACGCGGGCTTATCCATCGTATGGGGCATGCTGGGTGACCGCATCGGAACTCGCAGGGCTCTCACGCTCTCTTGCGGCCTCGCCTCTATCGGAACAATTCTATTCGGCCTGTTCGCGAAGCTGGGCCTTATCGTGGCTATCGTAACTTGGTCCATTGCGGGCATTGGCTGTGCAGGACTGCTCATGGCCATTCTCCCGAAGATCGTCTCGCGTTGGTTCGCTCCTGACCGTCGTGGTTTCGGCATGAGCCTCATCACCCCTGGTGCCAATTTCTCGGCCATCATACTCGGCATCGTTGCCCCCATTGTGGTCACTTCGATGGGCTGGGAAGGCGCCTATCTCATCTTCGGTGCAGCATTCGCAGCCATTACCATCTTCGTTGCCGTGTTCTTCAGGGAGGGGCCCGAGGATATGGGCCTGCGCCCGTTCGGTGCGCCTGAAGGTACTCAGAGCGCTCCTTCTCCCAATGTGGTGAAGGAAGAGATCGCAGAAGCTAGGCTTTCTGCAGGTGAAGCCCTCAGGCGTGTCCTCAAGATGCCGATATCTTATCGCTTCGGTTTGTTCTACATCATCTATCAGGTTGGGTACATGGCTGCAACTCAGTATTACGTAGCCTCTATTCAGTCTGCAGGTTTTGACCTTGGCGCTGCCAGTTTGGCTATCACGTGGGGCGGCATCCTCACCATCATCTGTGAGCTGATCCTGGGTTCTTTGTCTGATCGTTTGGAGCGCAAGAACATCATCGCGGTCGTCGTCGCCCTCTCAGGTATCTTCGGGTTTGGATACTTCCTGTATCTCACAAACGTTGCCGAGCCATCCCTCATGATTTGCTATGTGTTCGTAGCGCTCATCTCAGCTACTACTGGCGTCATCACAGTCATCATGACCGCATCTGGCGAATACTATGAGGAGGACGTTCGCGCGACGGGTACTGGCTTTATTGGCACAGTGAATCTCATCGGCCGCTATGCTGGTCCTTGGGTTGCCGGTATGGTCATCGATGCAACAGGAGTCGTAGGCAATTCTTTCGCAATCGTCGGCGTCTTCATGGTTATCGCCGCCATTGTCGCCTTCACTTTCCCAAAGACTCGCGAGGAGAAGGCAGGTAAGAAAGCCGTTTAATTTTCGCCAACTCCGGTTTCGTAGATCATTCCCCTAGAGATTTACGAGCTACTCGCCATGCCCCAATGCCATTCTTCGTCACTCGTGGTCTTGGGGTATGGCCTTTTTCATCGCCACCGAAAACGGAATCGCGAGCATTTATCCGCAGGAGCAACGAGGGGCCCTATCGCGCCAAAGGGGAGTGCGTGAGCGGCTGTACCGGGCCCATGGGCCACCTGTTCGACGATGCGCCGACCGTCCACTGCAACGAGGAGGACAAACTCTTCGAACAGACAACACAGAGCATGACAGCACGACCCGATGGACCCATTGGGGACGGGGATATTGGGCGCAGGGCGACGCTCCGGTTCCCTATTTCCAACCCAATGGCCCCATCCCCAATGGGTTCCAATCTTTGCCTCCGCTCCCTTGCCATTGCACTCCGTCTATTGCGCTGCATTTGAAGAGAGCTCATGACATCTGGACCGTCCCCTGTCATGGTCCATGACATCTGGACCGTCCCCTGTCATGGTCCGGAGGTCACGAATCCTCCGTCCCTTTGTGACCTTCGCCGCGTTGCCGCGCGGGGGCCGCAGGCCTCCCGCGCACGCGGCGCTCCCCCGCAGCAAGCCGGACCCAGCAACAGCCGAAGGCAACGATGCGCCCGGCTCAAGGGCGCTGCGCGCGAACGCGCGCTGAAGCCCGCGAATGAATGCAGCGGCCGAAGGCCGCGACGGTCGCCCGCACAGCGGGCGACCGGCACACGCGAAGCGCGCACGGGCGGTGCGCACCCCCGACGGGCGGCGGAGCCGCCCATTTCAAAACAGCGGTGCGCGAGCACCGCGGCAGGCGCGCCCGCAGGGAGCGCCTGGCACAAGGGTGCCGCCGGCCGTGCGCCAGAGATAAAAGTCATAACCCAGTGCGCTCGGCATGTGCAAAAGGGACGTTCCAAATTGCACATAGAAGAAGTTCATGCGCACTGGGAGGCTTTCCTATGTGCAATTTGGGACGTCCCTTTTGCACATGCATGGAGCAGGCGGGCGGCGTGCGTTGAGCCGAATTGAGCCAAAGGAGGTGAGAAATCCACTTCGCCGCGCTCTTCGACGAAGTCAGTTCGAACCGACGACGCGATGAGGCGAAATGCATGCCGCCCGCCTGCGGCCAGGTGCGGAAGAGTGGCAAGGAATGACACACAGAACCGTCCCCTGTGCTGATTCCGGTCAGATCACGAAGAGGTAGATGGAGAAGAACTGCAGGATGGAACCGGCCAGGACGAACACGTGGAACACCGAATGCATGAACTTCACGCGCTTCAGCACGTAGAACACCGCCCCCAGCGTGTAGCTCAGGCCACCGGCCAGGAGAAGCCAGAAGCCCGCGGGTTCCAGCGCGCCGTACAGCGCAGGCAGATACGCCACGATGCACCAGCCCATCACCACGTAGATGACGGCCGACACCCAGCGCGGACGGAACGTCCAGAACGCCTCGCAGGCAACGCCCGCCAGCGCCATGGCCCACACCACCAGAAACAGCCAGAAGCCGCCGAACGGCAGCAGCGTGACCAGGCAGTAAGGCGTGTACGTGCCCGCGATGAGCAGGTAGATGCAACTGTGGTCCAGCACCTTGAACACGCGTTTCGCGCCTTCGTGCGCCAGCGCGTGATACAGGGTGGACATCAGGTACTCCACCAAAAGCGCTATCCCGAAGAAGAGCGCAGACAACAGCAGCAGCCCGCCGCCGTCCATGACGGATTTCACGATCAGCAACACCAGCGCCGCCACGGAAAGCCCTGCGCCGATGCCATGGGTGATGGCGTTCGCGATCTCCTCGCCCAGCGTGTATTCGCGCACCGCACGCTTCTTCGTGGGCACGCGTCCCGCGGTTCCGCTCCGCACGTTCATGGCGCCTCCTTCCGGTGACCCCCGCTCCGATGGCGGAAAAGTCTAACATGAGGCGTATCCTGAACCGCACAGGACGCGCCGAAGGGAGCACAACGGTGAACAAAGCGCTCAAGATAGCCGCTGGGGTGGTGGCCGCCCTCATCCTGGCCGTGGTCATCTACGTGGTCTATGTCATGGCCAGCTATTACCGGCTGGACGATTCCCTCGCCTTGGAAGTGGAAGCGCCCGCAGATGGCAGCACGTTGCCGGAACTGGCTGCGCAGGATGCCGAACTCACCGTGGTGGCCGCGAACCTGGGATTCGGTGCGTACGGCCCTGATTTCGATTTCTTCATGGACGGTGGCACGGGTTCCGTGGCGGAGAGCGCCGATGAGGTGCGCGCGAACATCGAGGGCAGCGCGGATGCCATCAAGGAGCTGTCTCCGGATTTCGTGCTGTTCCAGGAAGCGGACACAGACGGCACGCGCAGCCATCACGTGGACGAATACGCGCTGTTGCGCCAGGCGTTCCCCGGATTCGCCTCCGTGTTCGCGCAGAACTACGACTCCCCCTATCTGGCCTGGCCGCCCTACGCGCCGCACGGGGCGAACCGTGCGGGCATGGTCACGCTCACGCGCTTCGCAGCGGATGATGCGTTGCGCCGGAGCCTGCCCATATCGGACAGCTTGAGCAAGTTCCTGGATCTGGACCGCTGCTATTCGATCACGCGCATCCCGCTGGAATCAGGCGCTGACCTGGTGCTGTTCAACGTGCATCTGTCCGCCTACGGAGCAGATGCCGCCATCATGGAGGGCCAGCGCCAGATGCTCTACGAAGACATGGTGCGCGAACGGGATGCGGGCAACTACGTGATAGCGGGCGGCGATTTCAACCATGACATGATCGGCGTTTCGAACGAGGTGTTCGGGAATCAGACGGACACGGATGCCAGCTGGGCGAAACCGTTCGATTTCACGGGCGTGCCGGAGGGGTTCTCCGTGCTGGCCAAGGAGCAGCTGGACGCGGGCACGTTCGATTCTGCCGCCACCTGCCGCGACGCGGGGCGCGCCTATGACGGCACGAACGACCGCTGGGTGATGGACGCGTTCATCTGCTCCAGCAACGTGACCTGTCTGGAACAGCGCACCCTTGACCTGGATTTCGCCTATTCGGACCACAACCCCGTCTACCTGCGCTTCAGCCTGGTTCCATAGCTGGGATGTGCAAAAGGGATGTGCAGAAGGGACGTTCCAAATTGCACATAGAAATAGAGAATGAACACTGAAAGACTCATCCTATGTGCAATTTGGGACGTCCCTTCTGCACATCCCGCATCACCCTTCGCCATGTGCAATTTGGGACGTCCCTTCTGCACATCTGCAATTTGGGACGTCCCTTTTGCACAGCTGGGGTCACGCCACGATCTGGATGCTGTCTCCCGCGGACACGGTGCCGCCGCGCAGCACCTTGCAGAACACGCCTTCGCGCGGCATGATGCAGTCCCCCATCTGGTGGTAGATGGCACAGTGCGCGTGGCATTCCTTCCCCACTTGCGTGAGCTCCAGCAGCGCATCCCCGCACTCGAAACGCGTCCCTAAAGGCAGATCCTTCAGGTCGAAGCCCTCCACGATCAGGTTCTCCCCGAACGCGCCGTTGCCTACCTCTGCCCCACGATCCTTGAACGCTTCGATCTGCTCGAAGCTGAGCAGGCTCACCTGACGATGCCACGGACCTGCATGCGCATCGCCCACGATGCCGTGATCCGGCAGCAGCGTCACGGATGCCTGTTCTGATTTCTGGATGCCTTTGACGGTACTGGTGCAAACGGCTTTCACGGTGCCCACGTTGCACCCCTCCTTCTTTCGAGGCGATGCATCGTGCGCCACGTTCGATGCACCCGGTGCAATGACAGGGCGGACCCGGACCCGCTGCACGACGCGTCCAGGCAGATTTATCAGCGCACACAGATGATACCCTATTATCCTTGATCAAGAAACAAGGAGGGCAGTCTCATGGGCGATTTCGCAAACCGGGTGTTCGGCGTGGTGCAGCGCATCCCACGCGGCAAGGTGGCCACTTACGGCCAAGTGGCGCGCCTGATCGGCGCGCCGCGTGCCGCCCGCTATGTGGGCTACGCCCTGCGCGCAAACCCGGAGCCGGGAACGAATCTTGACAGTATCCCCTGCCACCGCGTGGTGTTCAAGGACGGACGCATGGCAACCGGGTTCGCCTTCGGCGGCCCGGACGAACAGCGCAAGATGCTGGAATCAGAAGGCGTGACGTTCGACGAAGAGGGCCGCGTTCGCCTGGATGCGCATCTCTGGAACGGGCACCCGGAACAGGAGACGGAAGACGGTCTGCCCTTGGGGCCGCCGCCTGACTTCGACTGGGAAGCTGAGCTGGCCGAAAGCCCCCTGCACCATTGCGAAACCCGCACGCGCCCGCGCCCGGATTGCCGGAAGCGCTGATGTACAGAGGGGATGTGCAGAAGGGACGTTCCAAATTGCACATAGAAATAGAGAATGAGCACTGAAAGACTCATCCTATGTGCAATTTGGGACGTCCCTTCTGCACATCTGATTGACAACCCGTGGGCGTGTGGCTATAGTGTGCATATAGGGTATATACACTATTAACGCGCAGCAGCTTTGGAGACGTCCGAAGCCGCCGCGCACCCCCACAACAGAAGAGAAGCACTTTGGACATACTGATAACGAATGCAAGCAACAGGCCCATCTACGCCCAGATAGCATCACAGATCCAAGACGCCATCCTCTCCGGAGAGCTGGCCGAAGGCGAAGCGCTGCCGTCCATCCGGTCCCTGGCGAACGACCTGCGCATCTCCGTCATCACCACGAAGCGCGCCTACGCTGAACTGGAGGAGGCCGGCTTCATCGACACCGTGCAGGGCAAGGGCTCCTTCGTCACCGGTGGCAACCGGGAACTTCTGCGCGAAGGCCGCCTGAAGCGGGTGGAGGAGCTGCTGGCCCAAGCCATCAAGGAGGCGGGTGCCGCAGAGGTGACCGGACCAGAAATGCACGACATGCTGGATGTGCTGCTGGATGAGGCTTAAGACGCAGCTTGCTGCACACGGAAGCGGGGCATCATGCGAAACGCTTTGAGAACGAACGGACTCATGAAAACCTATAGCGGCTTCACCCTGGGGCCGCTGGATCTGACCGTGCCCACGGGCACCGTGGCCGGCATCGTCGGCTCGAACGGAGCCGGGAAGACCACGCTCATCAAGTGCCTGCTGGGCCTGACCACCGCCGACAGCGGCACGTTGGAGGTGCTGGATGCGCCCATCGCGCGCCCCGAAGATATGCCTGGTGCGCTCAAGGAACGCATCGGCGTGGTGCTGGACACCTGCGCGTTCACCCAAGAATCCCGCGTGCGGGACGTAGCGCAGCTGGGCCGCGCAGCCTACCGCAGCTGGGACCAGGCGCGCTTCGAAGAGCTGACGCGCGCCTTCGGGCTTGACGGGCGCAAGCAGGTGAAGGAGCTCTCCCGCGGCATGGGCATGAAACTGTCTCTGGCCTTCGCGCTGGCGCACTGCCCGCAACTGCTCATCCTGGACGAAGCCACCGCCGGGCTGGACCCTCTTGCGCGCGACGAGATGCTGGAGCTCCTGCGCGCTTTCATGGAAGACGAGACGCACACGGTGCTCATGGCATCGCATATCACCTCTGACCTTGAGAAGCTGGCCGACCAGATCATCTGCCTGGATGCCGGCCGCATCGCCTTCGACCTGCCGAAGGACGCCATCTGCGATGACGCGGGCATCGTGCGCCTGCGCGCCGCCCAACTGGAAGAGCTGGCGAACAGCGCCGCCTTCGCCGCGCCCAACGCCGAAGGCGTGCGCGTCATGCATGAAGCCTACAGCGTGAGCATGTTGGTGCCGGACCGCTTCGCGTTCGCAGAAGCGTTCCCCGACATCCCCGTTGAACGGGCATCCTTGGAAAGCTACCTCACGCTTGCGCTGAAAGGAGAGGCGCTATGAACGCTATGATCAAATCCGATCTCATCACCATGAAGAATTCCGCGGCACAGCTGGCCATCACGCCGGTGGTGGTGGCCATCTTCATCACCGCCATGACCGGCAGTCTGATCGCGGGCGCAGCCGCGCTGACCGTCATGCTGCCGTTCTTGTACATCTTCTCCATCTCCGCCTACGACGAAATGAACGGCTGGGAACGTTTCCGCCTGACGCTGCCGCTGACGCGCCATCAAGTGGCCTACGGCCGCTACGCCAGCACGCTTCTGGTGGTAGCCGTGTGCGCCGTCATCGCGCTGGCATTCAGCGCCATTGCCGTGCCCATCATGAGCGCCATCTCCCCTGACGGCCTCTGGGCCGGCGTGTTCGCGGAGACCGGAGCGCCCGACGAGAACGTCATGGTGCTGCTGGCCAGCGCCATCGGTGTGGTGATGGCCCTGCTTTTGGTGGTGGCCGCCCTCTCCTACCCGCTCATCATGCGCTTCGGGATGACGAAGGGCACGCGCCTGGCGCCCATTGCGCTCATCCTGATCCTGGCGTTCGGCTTCTGGCTGGTGGGCGACAGCGGGCTCTTGGATGGCCTGGGAGGCATCTTGGATGGCCTGGCGGCTTCAACGGCACTGATCGGCGTGGTGGCCGTGGCCTGCGCACTGGTGCTCTACGTTCTGAGCGCGCTCCTGTCCGCGCGGCTGTATGATAAGCGCCAGTTCTGAGAGGAGGCGCCATGCTGTTCGAGGTCACGGATGAGAACTTCGCCGAAGAGGTGGCGGAAAGCCCGCTGCCCTGCGTGATCCTGTTCACGGCCGGGTGGTGCACCTACTGCGATGAGATGGTGCCCGCCATGGAGGCTCTGTCAGAGGCGTTCGAAGGCCGCGTGAAGTTCTGCCTGGTGAACGTGGATGAACAGCGTGGCCTGCGCATCAAGTTCGCCGTGGCGTCCCTGCCCTATGTCGTGCACGTGCACGATGGCATGAAAACGCCGCTGTTCGACGCCATCACGAACGAACGCCGCCTGGAAGAGCGCATCAAGCACATGCTGGCCGGCAAGGATGCCCCGGGCACCATGCCCCTTACTTGAACCGTTTCAACAACAACGAATTGCTGACCACCGACACGCTGGAGAGCGCCATGGCCGCGCCCGCCAGCGCCGGTGCCAGGATGCCCACGGCGGCCAACGGGATCATGATGCAGTTGTAGATCAGCGCCCAGAACAGGTTCTGCTTGATCTTGCGCATGGTGGCTGCGGAAAGGCGGCGCGCCACCACCAGGTCTGACAGGCGGTTGCGCATGAGCACCACCGAACCGGCATCCAGCGCCACGTCCGTGCCGGACGCCAGCGCCACGCCCACATCCGCCGCCGCCAGTGCGGGCGCGTCGTTGATGCCGTCACCCACGAAGGCCACCACCGCCTTCGCAGGGGCCGCGCCCGCAGGCTCATGGGCCAGCTGCCGTTCGGCATCCGCCTCCAACGCGTGCACCTCTTCCCCGCTCTTCACGGCGCGCACGCAGTCCGCCTTCTCCAGCGGCTTCACCCCCGCGAACACGCGCTCCACCGGGATGCCCACTTCTTCGGCCACCGCTTGGGCCGCAGCCGCCGCGTCGCCCGTCACCATGTAGGACGCCACTCCGTAGCACTCTGCCAGCTCCCGAACCGTAGCGGCCGCGTCCAGCTTGGGTTCGTCACGGAACTGGATGCGCCCGGCCGCCGCGCCATCCACGGACACCAGCGAACCGGCCACGCCCTGCGCGCCTGCGCCCGCATCCGCATCCACGCCCGCGCCCTCCGGTGCGCTCACGCCCACGAACACTTCATGCCCTTCCACGCGCCCGTGCACGCCTTCGCCCACCACCGCCTGGAAATCCTCCACAGCAGGCAGCGGCTCCAACCCGCGTTCGCGCGCGTGGGCAACCACGGCGCGCGCCAGTGGATGTTCGCTCTTCGCCTCCACGGCAGCCGCCAACCGCAACTGCTCATCCGGCACGCTGCAAGCCACAACGGCCGGTTCGCCCACGGTGAGGGTGCCCGTTTTGTCGAACACCACATCCGTGAGGCCGCTCAGCGCCTCCAGCACGGAGCCGTCCTTGATGAGCACGCCCAGCTGAGCGCCTTTGCCCATGCCCACCATGAGCGCCGTGGGCGTGGCCAGGCCCAGTGCACAGGGACACGCCACGCAGATGACCGCGATGGCCGGCATGAGGGATTGCACCAGCAGCGTGCTTTCGCCCTCTGGCGGCACCAGGAAGAACCAGACGCAGAACACTGCCAGCGCGATCAGCAAGATGGCCGGCACGAAGACGGACGCGATCTTATCCGCGATGCGCTGGATGGGCGCTTTGGAGCCTTGGGCCTCCTCCACCGCGCGCACGATGCGCGCAAGCGTGGAATCCGCGCCCACGCGCAGCGCCCGCACCGTGACGGCGCCCGTGGTGTTCTGCGTGCCGCCGGTGACGGCGTCGCCCACCGTCTTCAGCACGGGCAGCGTCTCCCCGGTCAGCATGGATTCGTCCACTTCGGTGGAGCCTTCGGTGATCACGCCGTCCACCGGCATCTTCTCGCCGGGACGCACCAGCACAGCGTCCCCTGCCGCCACCTGCGCCAGCGGCACCTCCTGTTCGCGGCCCGCCCGCAGCACGTGCGCCGTGGGCGGTGTCAAGTTCATGAGCGCCTCGATCGCCTGGTTCGTGGCACCCTTCGCGCGGCTTTCCAGCATCTTGCCCAAGAGCACGAAGGTGATGAGCATGGCGCACGTTTCGAAATACGGCATGCCATCGTTGATGCTGAGCGATTCCGGGCTTGACCAATCACTGCGCACCACCGGCAGGAACGTGATCCAAAGAGAAAAGAGGAACGCGATGGACGTGCCCAAAGCCACCAGCACATCCATGTTGGCGGAACCGCCTTTGAGAGAGCCCCACGCGCCCTGGTAGAAGCGCGCGCCGCAGCCGAACTGCACCGGCACCGTGAGCACCAACAGCAGCACGTTGGCCGCGAACATGGCTTGCACGTGCGTGGGGCTGGCCGTGAAGAGCCCGGCCAGCGTGTTGCCCACGGCCATGTGCCAGCCCGGCAGCATCCCCACGCAGACGATGATCACCGTGAGCACCGCTGATGCGGCGAACACCTTGCGGTCGCGTTTCGCGCGGGCGGCTTCCTTCGTGCGGCGCTTCTCATCCACCAGTGGAGCGTCTTCCGGGATGATCTCCGCCGTGAATGACAGGTTGTCGAACACGGCCAGCATGTCGTCCACGCTGGCCTGTGCCGGATCGAACACCACCTTGCCGGTGTTGTTCGCCAGATTCACGGCCACGTCCAGCACGCCGGGCGTGGCGCGGTAGTGCTTTTCGATGTTCGCTGCGCAGTTCGCGCAATGCATGCCATCGATGGCCAGCCGCAAGCTGGCTTCGTGCTGTTCCTGTCCAGCGTTCGCCATGAGCGCCGCCCCCTTCTACCTGAACCGGCGCATGAGATCCATGACCTCATCCACCACGTCGTCGTTGCCTTCGCGGATCTCCTCCACCACGCAGGTGCGCATGTGCTCTTGCAGAAGCAGCTCAGAAACGCGCCGCACGGCCGATTCCGCCGCCGCCAGCTGCGTGAGCACGTCCCCGCAATAGCGGTTGTCCTTGACCATGGCCTTCACGCCGTTCAATTGCCCGATGGCCCGGTTGAGCCGCCGTTCCACATCCGCCTGCAATGTCGCCGAACGTGGTGTGTTCTTTTGCCGCGCCTCACAGCATCCCCTCGCCATGCGCATCTCCTGTCCTCGTCTGAGAACTATATACCCCTAGGGGGTATTCCTTGTCAACACGGATGTGCAAAAGGGACGTTCCAAATTGCACATAGGGGTAGACGGTCTGCACAGAAAGACTGATCCTATGTGCAATTTGGGACGTCCCTTGTGCACATCAAGCAACCTCGCAGGTGCAATTTGGGACGTCCCTTGTGCACATCAAGCAACCTCGCAGGTGCAACTCGAGGCACATCCGCCTTTCGTGCGGCGTCACGAGCCCTGTTTGCCCAGCTCCCGCTCCAGCTGCGGGATCAACTCCGCGAACGTGGCATCAATGGCGTCCTTCTTCAGCTGGCACTCCCAGATCACATGCACCGTCCAGCCGGCCTCTTCCAGTTCGCGGATCTTGCGCTCGTCGCGCTCCACGTTCATCTCGAACTTGACCACCCAGTATTCGGTGTTGCTCTTCGGGAATGGCGGATTGCACACCGGACACCTGTGCCAGAAGCACCCGTTCACGAACAACGCCACCTTCTTGCCCGGCCAGGCGATATCCGGCCGCCCCGACACCTTCCAGTGCAGCCGATACCCCCGGAGCCCCGCCTCGCGCAACCGACGCCGCACCAGCAGTTCCGGTTTCGTATCAGCCCCCTTGTTCCCCTTCATGGACTTGGTGGCAGCCTCAGAAGAAGCCGCCGGAGCCCGCGGTACCTTCCGCCGCTGCGTCGAATGCGACGCGCCCGCCTGCTGCTCTTCGCCACATTTCCTTGCCATGCACCACTCCCGTCCTCCCCTGAGAGTCGGATGTGCAAAAGGGACGTTCCAAATTGCACATAGGAAATAGTCTTTCAGTGCTCAATCTCTATTCCTATGTGCAATTTGGGACGTCCCTTTCGCACATCAGGCAACCTCGCAGGTGCAATTTGGGACGTCCCTTTCGCACGTTCGGCGACCTTGGCACCTTCCGCCACCCCGTCCCACCATCCTTGTCAGATGGTTCCATCGGCATGCCTTCGAGCAAGCACTTTCCCGATTTCATGCGGGATCTGCACCACCAGCGCATTCCCCATGCAGAACGCCCGTTGTCCGTCGGTCATGCCCTCATCCGTCCAGCCCTTGGGAAACCCCTGCAGCTGATCCAACTCATCCGGCACCAACCGCCGATACCTGCCGTCGATCTGCACCACATGCTTGAAGCGTGATGCGCCTGAACCTCCTTCACCGGTCAAGATCGTCCGGGATGGATTCGTGAGCAGATCTGGGAAAGCCATGGATCCCTCAGAATAGTGATACTTGAACCCTGTCCGCTTGTTCACACGCTCCTCGCTCTTGCCACCCTTGAGGTAACGCCAACGTTCCAACTTATCCTCTGGAATGTAGAACTCATCTGGCACTTCCTCAGGCGGCACGATCACATCACCCAAGGTCCTGCGCGGGCCTTCGTAGGCTTCCACCACATCCGCCGTCAGCACCTGGCACTCCTGCATGACGCCCGCGCCCAAGAACGGCGACTTCGCCCTCTTGTCTGTATTGAATGTGCGCGTGGTCTCATAGGGGTCATCAGGGATCTGGAACTCAGCGAACCGTTCCGGCTCTTCGATGGGCAGCGCCTCCGCTAGAACGCCTTTCTTCAGACGGTCCTCCAGATTCCAATTCTCAGGCGTGAGCTGGGCGAATAAATACACGCGCTTGCGCCGCTGCGGCGCGCCGTACTCCGCGCTGTTCACCACGCGCCATTCCACGGAATAGCCTAGATCGGCGAAACAGGAGAGCATGATTGCGAAATCGCGACCGCGCTGCGAAGCGGGGCTCTTCAGCAGCCGGTCCACGTTCTCCAGCAGGACATAACGCGGCTCCTTCAGATGCAAGAACCGGTAGATGTCCCACCAAAGGACGCCCTTTTTGCCGTCAATGCCGCCCGACTTGGAAAGCGGCTTCGCCACGGAATAGTCCTGACACGGAAATCCGCCCACCACCATGTCCACGTCAGGGATCTGGATCTTCCCCGCCTCGTAGTCATCCAGCACGCGTTCGATGTCCTGTTTGACGCAGCTGCCTTCGCCGAAACGCTCTTCATAGCAGCGCCACGCGAACTGCTTGGCCTCGCTTCCGGGAGGCTCCCACTGATTCGCCCAGATCGTCTGATAGGGACCAGCAGAAGGCTTGTCGAATTGAGGGCGTTCGGGGTCATGGTACCCCTCTAGACCAAGGCGAAACCCGCCCACGCCGGCGAACAGCTCGGCGATGCTGATAGCTTGCATGGCACGTTTCTCCTTAGCTACTGTGCCAAAATGTCTCGCGTTATTCTAGCTGATCACGCTATCGCGACCAAGTGCAGAAGTACCCGGCATGGTACAGGCAGCCAGATTTCGTGACCCCATCAATTCTCATCATCAAGCCTGATCACCGCGTACACATAGTCACTGTTCAACCAGAAGCTCTGCTTGGTCATCACGCGTCCGTCGGGCAGTTCGTCGCCGTATCGGTCTGGATCACCGATCACGCTCCCACCTTCAAAACGATAGCCGCGCTTCGTCGTATGCGGACGGACATGGGAGATGGAACCCCGATCGCTCTTCTTGGGCAGATTGTTGCTGACGATCGGCTTCCCGTGCCGGTCAAGGGTCACGATCAGCTCCACTCCCTCCGACACCACGTCTTTGGTGCGCTGCCAGCAATCCTTCAGCGGCCCATCGATGTCCTCCACGCTCATCGACCAGAAACGCGCCCCCGCCAAACAAATGCGGTCGCCTTGTTTCTGGAACGAAACGAACAAGAAGCGCGTCTCTTCGAAGTACGCTCTCAGATGCGAGTCCTCCCAGTCTTGCTCAACGATCTCACGGAACTTGAAGGTGTCCAAAGAAAGCGACTCCCTGACCGCACCGTGTTCTTCGATCCTGACCGCTCTGACCGAGATGTTCGCCTTCTCGAATTCCTCAGCCCGCTCTCCCCGCACGCCCAACAACGCGTAGACGATCTGGCTCCACTGCGCTTTGTTTCCCCGGTATTCAAGCCCGAGCATCTGGCAAAGCTCCGCGTCCGTCTTCCCCGCGTGAGGGGTGATCAGCGACAAAACATAGTCCTCGAACGACATCCGATCAAGGACGCCTTCATCCTTGATGATCATCTCTGCGGGCTGCAGATCTCCGATCATTTTCGCATGCAAGATGTAATCCATGTATGAACGCTTGAAGCAGAACGCGCGCTTTTTGGCAGGCGCATGCGGTGGATAGTACTGATCCACCCACATGGTGGCCTCCGTCGCACCTTTCGTGCAAGCGCCCAAGTACGTGGTCATTCCCTCGGAAAGCTGCTCCGCCTTCCCTGCTTTGACGAACGCGGCTATCTTGTCATAATCACCACGGATGATCTTGAGGTCATCATCTGACGGCGTGATCAGCTTCACATATTTGATCTCTTGATCGTATTTGTCCCTCAACTTGTTGCGCTCGTAGTAGATGAGCAGGATCTTCTGGCTCTTATGCCAGACGTGCGACCGGAAGAAGTCCTCTTCGATCGGCCCATCGAACGGGATCATGGTCAGCACGAGCCGCTCCCCTGCTGCATGGCTGCCATCGCGCTTGAGATTCACGCAGGAAGCCTTCAGTTCCACTCCCGCTTCTGCGAAATCCGGCTCCTGATCGCTGTTCGCCTTGTACCCGAAGAACCGCTCTTCGATGAGCGTGCCCATGCCGCCCTTGTACCGCACGTTTCCGTAATCCCGGTCCACGCCATCAGGAACGATGCCCAGATCCAGCACCTCACGAAAGGTCATGCCCTCCAGCTGCTTCGCATACGTTTCCAGCGACGCGGGATCGGAAAGGTCGCAACCCTCCAAACGCATGGCCAGCGTCTTCATTTGAGCACCTCCTGGCGCGATCGCCCGTTCCCGCAATACGCTCCCATCATACGCGTGCTCTCGCTGACCCGCTCTGCGCTTCCCGCGCACGCCCTTTTTGCGAAACGCGCCGTTGCTATAATCCTGGGATCAGGATCGGGTTCGGCATGCTGGGGGATGGGCAGGTGGCGCGGTGTTCGTGGATGCTCCTATCAAGGTGCGGTACGGGGAGACGGACATGATGGGCGTGGTGTACCACGCGAACTACCTGCTGTACTTCGAAGACGCGCGCATCGCCTTCCTGGACGCGCTGGGCTTTTCGTACAGCCAGCGCATCGAAGAGGCTGGCTACATGAGCCCCATCCGCTCCGTTGAGATCCAGTATCACCAGCCACTGCGCTATGGCGAAACAGGCTTCGTGCGCACGTCCATCGCGAAGAACCTGCCCCTGCGCACGGTCTACCGCCAACAGGTCTTCCGCGAAGGCGATGACCCGAAAGCGGACAAGCCGCTGGTGGACGCTCTGGTGACGGTCTGCGTGGTAGAGCGCGCCACATTCAAGCCTGTGAACCTCAAGCGCACCTTCCCGGATCTGTTCGCGAAATACGCAGAGGCGCAGGAAGCGGACTGACGCCTCGCGCGCCCGTTCGGTATACACTTGTCATCAACGAAATGATCGCGGACCGAAGGCTGAACGGGTGAACCCATGAAGACCTGCCCCAATTGCAACCTGCACTTCAACGATGGCTACGTCTGCCCGCAGTGCGGCGGCGCGCTGTATGACCAGGATTCCTACGCGCAGCAGGCGGCCTATCCGGCTGACCCTGCTGCCTATGGCGCTTACCCTGCCGGCTACGAACAGCCCTACCCTCAGCCGACGCAACCCTACGGCTACGCACCGCAGCAGCCCTACGTGCAGCAGCCAGCGGCCTACCAGCCCACGCAGGCCTACGCCGCGCCCGAACCCGCCTATGCGGAACCCGCGCCCGAACCGGCACCGCTCCCCGTGGCCACCGCTTCTGTTGCAGCAAGCGCACCGCCCGCAAAAAGCAGCCGCGGCAAGACGGCCGCCATCGTCATCCTGGCCATCCTGGCCGTGGCTCTGGGCGCAGCGTGCGCGTATCTCTTCCTCACCAATCCGCCGAAGCAGGGTCCCACGGAGCTGGAACGCACCGTCGTGAATGAGGCCTGGTCATGGCAGACGAACGTGAGCGACCTGCTGGACGAGATGGACGCTGCGGCCGCCACCCTCAACGGCACGCCCGAAAGCGCCAGCGCGGACACCAAAGAGCCCGCGGCAGGCACTGAGGGCGCTGCGAACGCAGCCGCCGCAGACGCAGCCACCGCAAACACCGAACCCACCGAAACGCCCAACGAAGGCGCCTCCAGCGCTGCAGACACCGCCTCCAGCAACCCCGCTGCCGAAGAGCCCGCAGCTCAAGCCGCATCCACGGACACCGGACCGCTCACGGATGACGAAGCCGCAGCCTTGGCAGAAGCGGAGGCGCTCGTGGCCGCCGCCGAGGCCAATGCCGCCGAACGCCATCCCGAGAACGCCGCAGCCGCTACGAACCTGGAACAGATGGGAGCGGCGGGCAAGCTGCTCGGCTATATGGCGACACTGGCCGTCCTGGCAAGCGACGACCAGATGGATACGCTGAACGCCCCCATGCAAGCGCTTTCGGAAGACTACCCTGAGCTGGTGACTGCTTGGGACAACGTGCGCGACACCGTCACGGCATACCTGCAAGAGCACCTGAACAGCCAAGATGCTGCCAAGGGGAACACCGCAACGGCTGGTCCGGAGAACGCTGACGCGCCCGGCACCAACGCGAACACGGAGAGCACCGCGAACGCTGCTGGCGCGAACACAGCCACCGCATTGGACGCTTCCGCTGACGCAGGTGCCTGGGAGCAGTTCCTGGACGCGTTCCGCGCCGCCCGCGAGGACTTCCTGCAGAAAGCGAACGCCGCCGGCTTCTCCCTCAGCTGACGCGGATGTGCAACAGCTTCACCATCTGCAGCACGGAAAGCCAAGCGCAGGCGGTGGCCGCGCTTGCGGCTGCACTGGGCGCCTCGTGCTCTGACGCCGCTGCTCCCGGAAGCGCCCAGCCCGGCACCGTGGCCTACCCAGGCATGCCCGCACCGGTGGTGGTCACGGCATCATCGAATGACGGCAAGCTCAGCCTGGCTGTGGACGAACTGCCCTTCGGCGTGCCCGTCACCTGGAAGAGCGGCAGCATCTTCAACGCGCGCCTGGAATCCGTGTTGAGCGGGGAAGGCATATGGGCCGAAGCTGCTGACACCGGCCGCTGCATCCTGCCCTGTGCCTCCTTCTTCGAGACCCACGGCAGCCAGAAGGCGAAAAGCCCGCGGACCGGGCGCACGGTGAAGCAGCGCTATGCGTTCGAAGCGGAAGATGGCGCACCGCTGTACCTGGCGGCCATCCGGACGGAAGGCGGGTTCGCAGTGGTGACCACCGCCCCCAACCAGGATGTCGCACCCGTGCATGACCGCATGCCGCTCACGCTGACGGCGCACGAGGCGGCCATCTGGCTGGATCCGCGCATCGCACCGGTGCAGCTGGCCGCACTGGCAGACCGCAGCGCTGTGCATCTGGCCAGCTCTCCCGTGCTCCCCTCCCCACCCGAGGACGCCCAGCTCACGCTACCGCTCTGAGCAACCGCGGCACCGGCCCCAACCCAGCGCCCGCGCCACAACCGGATGCCCCGTCACTCCCCGAACTGCATCCGGTAGTAGCGCGCATATGTGCCGCCGCGCGCCAGCAGCTCCTCATGGGTGCCGCTCTCCATCACGCGCCCCTCCTCCACCACGGCGATCTGCTGTGCGGAACGGATGGTGGACAGCCGGTGCGCGATCATGATGGTGGTGCGCCCCTTCGAAAGCTGCCGCAGCGACGCCTGGATGGCGCGCTCGCTCTCGTTGTCCAGCGCGCTGGTAGCCTCGTCCAGGATGAGGATGCGCGGATCGCGCAGGAACACGCGCGCGATGGCGATGCGCTGTTTCTGTCCGCCGGACAGCCGCGCGCCCCGTTCGCCCACGCGCGTTTTGTAGCCATCCGGCAGGCTCATGATGAAATCATGGATGTTCGCCAGCTTTGCCGCTTCCTGGATCTCCTCATCCGTGGCACCGGGACGTCCGTAGGCGATGTTGTCCCGGATGGTGCTGCCGAACAGGTATACATCCTGCTGCACGATGCCAATGGATGCGCGCAAGGATCTGAGCGTGACGGAACGGACGTCAACGCCGTCCACCTCCACCGCGCCGGCGTCCACGTCGTAGAAGCGCGGCAGCAGCGAACAGGTGGTGGTCTTGCCGCCGCCCGACGGCCCCACCAGCGCAAGCGTGCTGCCCGCAGGCACGTGCAGGCTGAACCCGCTGAGCACCTTCGTGCGGCCGTCGTAGGAGAAACTCACATCTCGATAGCGCACCTCGCCCCGGATGGTAGCCGCGCCCGCGCCGTTCGCAACCGCGCCATCCCGCTTGCGCTCCGCCTCCTCCAGCGGCAAGGCGCCCGGCGCATCCGCCACGTCCGGGTGCTCAGCCAGTACTTCGATGAACCGACGGAACCCGGCATAGCCCTTTTGCAACGTCTCCGTGAAATTGATCAGCTGCTCCACCGGCGCGATGAAGATGCCGATGTACAGCGCGTAGATGGCCAGGTCAGCCACATCCAACGTGCCCTGTGCCACGAAGAAGCCGCCGCCCACCACCGTGACGGTGTACAACAGTCCCAAGAACAGGGAGTTCATGGCATGGAACGCGCCCAAGAACCGGTACGAACGCTTCTTGGTGTCCAAAAACGCTTCGTTCGCGTGGCCGAACTTGCGGTGCTCCGCCGCCTCGGTGCCGAACGATTTCACCACGCGGATGCCGCCCAGCGAATCCTGCACCGTGGCGTTGATGTCCGCCATGCGCTCGCGGTTCTGCCGAAAGACCATGCGGCGGCGGTAGTTCAGCCAGAACGACAGCGCCGCCATCGCCACCGTGACGCCCAGCATGACGGCCGTGAGCGGCACATTGATCATGAACAGCAGCACGAACGAGCCCACGATCTTCAGCACGCAGATGAAGAGGTTCTCCGGCCCATGATGCGCCAGCTCAGAGATGTCGAACAGGTCAGAGGTGATCTTCGCCATCATGGTGCCGGTGTTGTGGCGGTCATAGTAGCTGAAGGAGAGGCGCTGGTACTGCTCGAACAGGTCGCGCCGCATGTCCGCCTCCATGTAGGCGCCCATGATGTGGCCCCAGCAAGTGATGAACCACTGGCATGCGCTGCGCACGGCATACAGCGCGATGAACAGGACCGCGATCAACCCCAGCGTTGAGAGGATGACCCCCGGTGCCTCCAGGAAGAATTCACGGGTGAAGAAGTTCAGCAGCTGAGGGAACGCCAGGTCCACGGCAGCCAAGACCACCGCGCACGCCAAGTCAGCGAAGAAGAGACCCTTGTATGGACCGTAATAGGAAACGAAGCGCGCCAGCACTTCCTTGGCGGAAACGTCTGGCGCGCTCTCTTGGGCAGAAACGGACGCAGAGGCGTCCGCACCGGCGGGGCGGGTTGGTCTCATCAGGCACCTCGGGATCAGGAATGCATGTTCGTGCGGTTCCCCATTCTAGCCCGAAGACGCCCAGCCCACCCCGCCGCTCCATGGATGTGCAAAAGGGACATTCCAAATTGCACATAGCAGAGGGACGACAGGGATGTGCAAAAGGGACGTTCCAAATTGCACATAGAAATAGAGAATGAGCACTGAGGAGCTTATCCTATGTGCAATTTGGGACGTCCCTTTTGCACATCTGGCAACCTCGCAGGTGCAATTTGGGACGTCCCTTTCGCACATCAAGCAACCACCTTCTGCACATCCGGGCCGCCCAGCGCCATGATGCGTCTAGTCGTTGCCCTTCCCTGACCAGCGCTCAAGATGGGGCAGCAAGGTGGCCATGAGCGACACGGCCTCTTCGCGCGTGACCCCCAGCGCATCCGCCTCCAGCTGTGCCGTGGCCTCGATGAACTCATCCATGTCCACATCCTTCGCCGTGAATTCACCGCCTTCATAGCAGAACTTGCAGTAGCTCCCGCTGGCAGAGCCGTCCGCCTCCGTGCCATGCATGGCCGGATCAGGGATGGGCATGGAGCAGCACTGGCAATAGTATTCCAGCGGCATGTCGAAAAAGCGCTCCAGCGGCACGCTGTACGTGACGCAGATCAACTTCACCATGTCGATGCCCGGCGATGTCTCCCCTGTCTCCCACCGAGATACCGCCTGCCGCGTGACGTACAGGTCCTTCGCCATCTGTTCCTGCGTGATGCCCTTCTCTGTGCGAATCTGCGCGATCGTGTCCTTCATGGCCATGCCGGCTCCTTCCGTACGGTCAGCTGCTGCTTTCGATCATCCCCGCTGCTGCATCCTCCGTCAAGCAACGCTCTGTTGCCTTGAATGTGCAAAGGCTCCGTTCGTGAATGCTTTCCGCTAGACTGGCAGGCGTCGAAAGGAGCACTCATGGAATGCACGCACGCGGGCGCAACGCTCACCTGCAACACTGACATCCCCGAAGAAGAGGCGCGCGCCTACATTGACTACCTGCAGGACAAGCACGGTGCCATCGCCACCGTGGAAGTCACCATCGATGGCGACTATGCAGACCTGAACTACACCTGCAAGGATCAAGCGCCCTTCGAACGCATCCGCCGCATCACCGGCTACCTGGTGGGCACGCTGGATCGCTTCAACGACGCCAAGCGCGCCGAAGAACACGACCGAGTGAAACACGCCCTCTAACCCCCCCCCAGGCGCAAAAGGGACGTTCCAAATTGCACATAGGAATGGTCTTTCAGTGCTCACTCTCTTTTTTCTATGTGCAATTTGGGACGTCCCTTTTGCGCCTTCTGCACATCAGCCATCTGATTCCAGATTCAGGTAGAAGCACCTTTTCACTGAATCGGAGAATCCCATTTTCCGATAGAGATGATCGACATTGGCTTTCGTGCTGCTGGTTGCGAGCATGACCTTATAACAGCCGCTTGCCCTGGCCTTGTCGATCGCCTCCCTCAATAGCTGCTGCGCATATCCCTGGTTTTGAAAACGCTCATACGTCCTGACGTTCTCGATCACAGCGAAAGGCCTGCCGTCGTGAGCCTCGTCATCGTTATTCAGGACATAAAGGTTGAGACTGCTCACAATCTGCCCCTGCCGAAAGATGACCAGCTTCTCATAGTCCACCATTGAGCACTCCCCTCATCCCGCCTCTGGACGCGATAAACCGTCCCCCAGGTGCAAAAGGGGCGTTCCAAATTGCACATAGCAGAGGGACGACAGGGATGTGCAAAAGGGACGTTCCAAATTGCACATAGAAATAGAGAATGAGCACTGAGGAGCTTATCCTATGTGCAATTTGGGACGTCCCTTTTGCACATCCAGCAACCTCGCGCGTGGCGTGCATCAACAGGCCAGTTCGTCAGCCAGCTGCTTCAGAAACAATCCCACATCCGTGATGATGCCGATGGTCTGAAAGCTGCCACGGTCGGCCAGCTTCGTCACTACTGCCGGATTGATGTCCACGCACACCGTGGTCACCGCCGCTGGCAGCAAGTTCCCCGTGGCTATGGAGTGCAGCATCGTGGACATCATCAGGCACGCTCCCGCCTTTTGGCACCAGGGCCGCATGGCCTCCTGGGCCTTGATGGTGTCCGTGATCACATCTGGCAGCGGCCCGTCGTCACGGATGGAACCCGCAAGCACATACGGCGTGGCCGTCTCCACCAGCGCATGCATGAGCCCTTCGGTCAGCACGCCGTCATCAACCGCAGCGCGTATCCCACCGCATGCGCGGATGCGATTGATGGCGCGCAGATGATGTTCGTGACCGCCCGGCACCGCTAGGCCCGTCTCCATGTCGATGCCCAAAGACGTGCCATACAGCGCCGACTCTATGTCATGCGTGGCCACAGCGTTCCCGCCGAACAGCACGCTGACATAACCGCCGCGCACCAAACGGCGCAGATGCTCCGCCGCACCCGTGTGAATGACCGCTGGCCCCACTACCGCGACGATGGCCTGCTCGGCCTCGCGCACTTCGCGCAACAGCGCGGCCACCTGCCGGATGATCTGCGCCTTCGGTTTCTCACTGCTAGCAGTGGAATTCATGAACTCGAATTCGTCCTTGTCACGCATGCGCTCCTGGGAAGACACGCGGATGCCCACTTGACCCACTGCGATGGGATCGCCCGCGCGCACCTGTGAGATGGGCACGCCCCACGCCCGTTTTGCGTCCACATCCACACAGATGCCCAGATCCATCTCCGTGCCCCATACGGGATGCCACAGGCCGTCGATGCGCACGAGCGTTTCCAGATTCGTGGTGGCATAGAACCCTTCCGGGAACACGCCATCAGCCGGGGCCGGCTCAACGCTCACGTCGCCCGGATGCGCCGGCACCACGCCCAGGCTGTGCAGCATGCGCAACAGTTCGGTCAGGTGACTGCCGTCGCGCCCGTACACGCGCATGGACATGGTGGACGGGTTCTCGTTGCCGCGCCCGATCTGGAAGGACAGCACCTCGAATTCGCCATCCAACTCCACGATACCGCTCATGATGCGCGCCAGGATGTTCGAATCGACCAGATGCCCTTCAGCCTGGATGTCCTCGTACACGCGCTTGCCCTGCCCCTCAGCCATCGCCGCTCCTCTGCTCTGCGTTCCCGGAGCCTCTTCGAAAGCCCCTCCGCGATGCTATCAAACCGCGCCGCCACGCTGCTGCCGCACAGCGTCATGAACGGGGCACGGGGTTCCTCAGACGCTTCATCGGCCACGCCTGCGCCCCTGCGCCCGATGCTATGATGGCAACGTCACGAACCGCTCCGAAGATCGCGAGGCAGCTCATGGAACTGAAACCGCATCGTTGGCAGCAGACCCCGGAACCCATCACCGAATTCGCATCCGAACGAACCACCGACATCGTGGTCTTGGGCGCCGGCATCGCAGGGGTCATCGCAACGCACTCCGCAGCCGAAGCAGGCGCGGAGATCATCTGCGTTGAGAAGTTCGGCAGCTTCACCGCGCACGGCACCGACATCTGCGGCGTGAACAGCAAGGTGCACGAGCGCTACAGCATCCACATCGACCCCATCAAGGCCGCGCGCCTCATCTATTCTTGGAGCCAGCAGCAATCGAACTACGCGCTGATCCGCACGTACACCGAACGCTCGGGCGAGGCGCTCAACCGCTACGTCGATCTCATGGAAGAGGCCGGATACACCGTCAAGATCAACGACGAGATGACCGCGCGCACCGATTGGGACACACTGGATGACCGCTACCAGATGTTCCGCTCTCCACACCTGTTCGAAGTGCCCGAAGGCAGCAGCCTGCCCACCACCACGTGGAACTCCGCTTACTTGGTGCGCACCGCGCTGGCCGCAGCTGAAAAGCTGGGCGCACGCTTCCTGTTCAACACCGAAGCCGTGCAGCTGGTCCGCGAAGGCGGACGCGTGACCGCCGTCATCGTGAAAGACGGCGAGGGCTTCCACAGAATCAACGCGCGCAAGGGCATCATCGTGGCCACCGGCGGCATCACGGACAACGAAGAGATGCTGGAGTGCTTCTGCCCCATCGCGCTGCGCGCCGACCGCAACGACAACTTCCCGAAGGGCGGCAACATGGGAGACGGCCTGGTCATGGGCAAGTGGATCGGTGCGGCGTTCTCGCGCGTCTACCCCGCCCCGGTCATCCATCCGGTCAGCTTCACCGTGCTGGCGCCCGGCTTCAACTCCAGCTGGCTGATGGTGAACCGTGACGGCCGCCGCTTCTGCAATGAGACCGCCTACGAGCCATGCATCACGAATGCGCGCATGAATGCGCCGGGGAACGTGGCTTGGGCCATTTGGGACAGCCATTTCGAAGAGAATTTCAAGCGCCAGGAACCTGCGAAATACGCGCGCATCACCGAAAGCGTGCCGGAAGCGGTGGAACGCGCCGTGCAGGAGGGGGACTACCTCAAGGCCGACACGCTGGAGGAGCTGGCCGAGAAGATGGGCGTCCCCGCCGGCAACCTCATCAGCACGGTAGAGCGCTACAACCGCCTGGTGGAGGCCGGAGACGACACGGATTTCGGAGTGCCGGAGCGCTTCCTTTCCGCCGTGAAGGATGGTCCGTTCTATGCGGGCACCATCAGCGCATGGATGCTGTCCGTGCCCTACGGACTGCACGTGGACGCGAATTCGCAGGTGTGCGACGATGACGATGAGCCCATTGAAGGCCTGTTCGCCGTGGGGAATGCGCAAGGGGACTTCTTCGCGAACGCCTATCCGGTGACGCTGCCCGGCTCGAACCATGGCCGCAGCGTCTGCTTCGGACGATTGGTCGGACAAGCGCTCGCGAACGATCAGTTGATCGACGGGACGCCTCTCTAGCTGGTTTTCTGGGCCGCCCCCACCTTTGGATGTGCAGAAGGGACGTCCCAAATTGCACATAGGAAAAGAGACTGAGCACTGAAAGGCTTTTTCTATGTGCAATTTGGGACGTCCCTTCTGCACATCAGCATCGGTTCGCCGCAGGGTGCCCAGAAAACCTGACCGGTGCTAGCTCAAAGCATACGTCGCGGCAACGAATGGGCCTGAATGCTTCCATTGCCGCGCAAAGGCGCGCATGATCGGCTTGTTCGAAGGCCATGTCAGCCACATGACCCCGACCAGATCAACCAGCAACGCAAAGGAGATGATCATCATGGCTGACCAGACGGCACAGAATGAGAAGATCAAGGAAGTGGGCGCGGAACCCACCAAGAAGAGCGCAGTGGATGAGCTTTCCGACCTCTATGACGCTGACGTGATCTTGGCCCCCGAATAGGAGACACCCTCACCTCAAGCGCACAAGGCGCTCACCATGAAGCCCCGGTGCCTGATCAGCCCGGGGCTTTTCAACAAGCGCGGCAGAAAGGCCGCCTGCTCTGGCCTGCTGGTGCTATTATCCTCATCCGAATGAAGGGGATGATCGTGATGGACCAGCGCTCGGCCGTCTACACCGCTGATGATTTCAACACTGACGCGCACGTTTCGCCCGCAGCAGCGCTCGAACGGCTGAAAACAGGCAACCGCATCTATGTGGAAGCGTTGGATCATGTGCGGGATCTGTCTCCTGCGCGCATCCTGGATCTCTTCGAACGCGGGCAGCGCCCCTTCGCCACGGTCATCACCTGCGCTGATTCGCGCGTGGTACCCGAACACATCTTCATGGCCGGCCTGGGTGAGATCTTCGTCATCCGCGTGGCCGGGAACGTGGCGGGTCCCATTGAGACCGCCAGCGCCCTGTATGCCTGCGAACACCTGCACACGCGGCTGTTGCTGGTGCTGGGCCACACGCATTGCGGCGCCATCAAGGCCGCACTGGAAGGCGAAGCCGGCCCCATGGCGCCCATCACCGGACAAATCAGCGCCGCCATCGGCGCAGAAACGGACCCTTACCAGGCCAGCGTCCTGAACGCCGAAGCCACCGCGCGGCGCTTGCGCGAAGAATCTGCGCTGCATCAGCTGGAAACAGCAGGCGCGCTTGAGATCCGCACCGCCATCTACCACACGCACTGCGGCGTGGTGGACTTCCTCTGAGCCACGCCACACATCCCCGTCCCTAGCGCCTTCACGCCTGATAGGCCTCCACAGCTTGCACCAGGAATGCTGTGGCGCCTTCGCCTGCCGCGCCGTCGTAATATTTCACGAACCGCGGATCGTCCAGATACCCGCGCACCAGCCCCAGATACTCCGCCTTCTGATAGCCCGCGCCCCAATGGATGCCGATCCAACGCTCGTGCATGCGCGCCAGCTCCTGCGCTTCCGGAGAATCCGGCGCACCAGAGGCCATGGCCAGACGCAGCTGCACCTTGATGGACTCCTCCAGCAACTCCTTCGCCTCCCATTCATCCTTCGTGAGGGACAGCATGCGCGCGTTCGTCTCGTCGATGACATCATCACCGTACCGCTCCCGCGCTTCCTGCCCATAAGTCTCCTCGAACGCTTCCAATCCTTCCCGCTTCAACGCCTCGAAGGCATCTTCTGTCTTCATGCCTCTGATCCTTTCGATCGCCTTGATGGCCGCCTGCGTCCGTTGCAGTGCAACCTCTACCGTTTCGCTTTGCGCGCGCAAGGACTGAAGATGGGCGCAAAGCGCCGCATGGATATCCGCATCGGGATCTTCCAGCATCTGGACGATCATCGAAAGCGGCAGCTGGCACGCGCGCATCGCCATGATCTGCGACAAACGCCGCTCATCCGCTTCCGAATACCAGCGGTAGCCGGAATCCGTCCGCGCCGGGCACAGCAGTCCCAGGTCCTCGTAGTAGCGGAGCGTCCTCCTGCTGACCCCTGAAGCCTCCGACACCTGCCCGATGCTCTTGCGTTCCATGCGCCCTTGCCTTTCCTCACCTTCAGCGCGCTCAGTATGCACCTTCACGCAACGGAAAGGTCAAGTCCGCGCACGACGCCCCAGGCGCGTGTCCTGCGAATCCGCTCTCAGGATCAGAAATAGAAAACCGAAAGAGGCCGAAATGCTGAACCGCTGAGCCTCTACCCCAGCAGCTTGTAGGCCACCAGGCCCACCACCGCGCCCAGGGCGGCGGCGAATGCGAACTTGAACGCGGCCGAAGCCACAGGATGCGTGCGCACGAACGCGTGGCCGAACCGCTCCTCGCCCAGCGGCTCCCCATTCGCGAACGCCACGATCTCCCGGTAGGTGACCAGGTCATGGCGCCGCTTGATGCGCTCTATCCAAAACGCGCATGCCATGCCCAACGCATACAGCGGCACGAACACGCCGACGCCCGCCACGGTGCCCTTGGTCAAGCCGCCGAAGGGTGACGGGTCCCGCCATGCCGCGGTCAGCGCCACGAAGAACACCACCGAAAGCACCAACAGAACGGAAGCCGCCACGCTGAGCTGGCGCATCTGCCGCGCGTCCTCTTCCATCACACGGCGCATGACAGCAACGTCTCCCTGGATGAGCTCATCCAGGGAGACGTTGAACAGCTGGCTCAACAGCACCAGGCTCTGGACGTCCGGATACGTCTTGTCCGTCTCCCAATTGGAGACCGTCTGGCGCGAAACGAAGATGGCTTCCGCAAGCGCATCCTGCGAAAGCCCCCGCTCCGCGCGCAGCCGCCGTATCTGATTCGACAGCTCCACGAACCACCCTCACTCAGGGCGCGCTTGGTGCGCCGCACCGCCTTCTTCCAAGCACCGCGACAGCTGTTTCAACTGCGCGTCCACTTTCCTTGCATACATCCACAAACCGGTGGCCAGGATGACCACCGCAACGGCCAACAGCAGCATGAGGATGAGCATCGCGTGTTCGGAAACCATGGAACTCCCTTCGTTCAACGTGCAACGCGAAAAACCTTAGCACGCCTCCGCGCCCGGAGCGCACACATGCCCGCAAATCCCCCTGCCAAAAGTCTTTGACACATCTCTGACCAGGGAAAACACCCCTTGCATGACTGCGCAGAAGAGGTACCCTGCCGCCACTGGCCCTTTCGAACGAATCGGCCCGAATGATATCATCGCGGCATGAGCGATCCTGATCCTGACATCCAAAAGCAGTTGCGCCGCGGCGTGTTGGCCGCATTCCTATGCTATGTCCTTTGGGGCACGTTCCCCCTGTATTGGAAACTGCTCTCGCACGTTGACCCGTTCGAGATCATCGCGCACCGGATCATCTGGTGCTTCGTGTTCACGGTGGCGCTCTGCGCACTCATGCGGCTTGATTTCCTCCGGCTGCTGCGGGACCGCCGGGCATTGCGCTTCCTGATCCCCGCCGCGCTGCTCATCACGGTGAACTGGGGACTGTACGTCTACGCCGTCTCCATCGATCACATCGTCGAAACGGCCATCGGATACTACCTCAACCCGCTGGTCTCCATCATCTTGGGGATGCTGGTCTTCCAAGAGCGTCTGTCGCGCCTGCAAACCGTGGCGGTGGCGCTCTGCGCGGGAGGCATCTGCTTCTTCACCGTGAACTACGGCAGCTTCCCCTGGATCGCCATCACGCTAGCGCTTTCGTTCGGCATCTATGGCGCCATCAAGAAAAAAGGCGGCTACCCGGCCGTGGAAGCGCTGGCTGTTGAGAACACGATCATGGTGGTGCCCGCGCTCATCTTCGCCGTGGTGCTGGCGAACGCGACCGGCACGCACGGCTTCCTGGCCGCTGCACCGGACGGCATCGACTGGCGCACGACGCTGCTGCTCATCGGTGGCGGCGCAGTGACCGCCATCCCGCTCATCCTGTTCGCGAAGGCGGCGAACTCCATCCCGCTCACGCTGCTGGGATTCATCCAGTACGTGAGCCCCACCATAGCGCTGCTGGTAGGCGTGTTCGCGAACGGCGAACTATTCACACTGGCGCATGCAGTGTGCTTCGGCTGCATTTGGAGCGGCCTGGCCCTGGTGGCCGTGGATGCCCTCAGGTCGAACCGCCTTGAACAGGAACAGCGCGCCTACGAAGACGCCCTCCCACCCGACGTGCGCGAAACCTGAAGCAAGGATGCGCAGAAGGGGTGTTCCGAATCACACCCGCGGGGCTGATGTGCAAAAGGGACGTTCCAAATTGCACATAGGGACCGTCTTTCAGCGCTCAATCTCTGACCCTATGTGCAATTTGGGACGTCCCTTTTGCACATCAGCTTCCGACAGCATCCATCACCTGGCGCACGAACGCCGTCTTGCCTTCGGTGTACGCATCCCGATCATGTTCGTGCCTGCGCCAGAGCGCCAGCTTCAGCGCCTCATATTCCGCAGCAGCCTCAGGATGCGCGTTCAGATAGTCCCGAAAGTGCACCTCATCGTCATCCCCCTGAAAACGCAGGTGCACATGGAACACTTCATCCGCGAAGCCCTCGGGCGTGTACCCCCAGTTCAGCGAGATGCGCGTACCCGACCCCGACATGCGCAGGAACCCGTTCCGCTCAAGCGTGCGCGCAACAGCGTCCAGATCCTCCTCAGGGCTGACCTCCACCAGCACGTCCACGATATCCTTCGCCCAGATCCCTTCGATGGCCGTGCTCCCCACATGACTGATGAGCAACCCGCTAACTCCCGCTAAAAGCGCACGCAGCCGCTCCTCCATCTTCGCATACTGCCGCCCCCACTCCTCCCGAGGCGCCACCAGCGCAATAGGAAACAGTTCCCAAAGCTCCTCCAATGACATGTCAGTCAGCTTCGTCATGCGCCCTCCGAACAAGCTAGATGTGCAAAAGGGACGTTCCAAATCGCACATAGGATAAGAGAGTCGGCAAAGAGAGAGTGCTCCTATGTGCAATTTGGGACGTCCCTTTTGCACATCCGAAAGCCTACCCTTCCACGCAGCTCGAAAGGCCCTGTTCGTCTGAGGTACCACGCGTGGAGTTCGCGGGGATGAAGTCGTAGGGCATCTTGCGCGCGATCAGGTAGAACAGCGCCAGTGGAGGCGCTACGAACAACGGAAAGCGCAGCACCAGGAACAGCACCACCGCTCGCAGCCCGTAGAACAGCGCACGGTTCGCGCCCGTTCGCTCCTGCACTTCGCACGACATCCGGTAGAACAGGCCTGCGGGCGTGCTGCCGTCCGTGCGCCACGGCACCACCGCCTCCACCACAACGAACGCAATCACGAAGCACATCATGGACACCACGGCATGCAGCTGCTCAAGAGTCGCGTCGCCCACATCAGACGCATCCACGCCCAGCACGCGCAGCGCCACCACGATGACGATCCGCGGCACCACATAGCACACGTTGATGATCAGCGCGTCCGTCATGAACGTCACGCATCTGCGCACGAACCCCGGCTGATGCGTCACCGGCGGCACCTCCGTCGACCCGCGGAGGATCAGCCGGTTCGCCAGATGGCCCAGCGCCCACCCCAGCACACCGCCCAGCGTGTTGCAGATCAGATCGTCAACGTCGAACGTGCGGAACGCGTAGGGATACATGCCGAACAGGCCCGTCAGCTGTGCCGTTTCGATGAGGCACGTGATCGCGAACGAAAGCGCCAGCGTCGGCACCAACTTGAGCTTCAGCAACATGTTCGCGATGAACCCGAGCGGCACGAAGAGCACCACATTGAACAGCAGTTGCAGCACCGCCCGCACGCCACCTTGCGCAATGGCAGGCACGAAAGCGAACGGGTCCAGCACGGGCGGAATGCCATAGGTGATGCCCGGACCGGAATCGCCCGTGGGCAGCGGATACAACGTGAAACACACCAGGCCCGCCCCATACAGCACGCTGGCATAGATGGCGAACACCGCGGTGAGGCGCAGCCAGCCGTCGCGGCGGTACAGATATACCAGGAACGGCACGGTAAGCAACAGCGAGAACAGCGGCCACACCAGCACGGCTGCACTGAAGCTGCCACTGAATTGGGACACGTATCCGTCGATTACGCCGCTCATGCCGAACAGGCTACCACAGCGAATCAGGATGTGCAGAAAGGGTGCTCCGAATCACACCCGTGAAACCACTTCCGGATGTGCAAAAGGGACGTTCCAAATTGCACATAGGATAAGAGAGTCGGCAAAGAGAGAGTGCTCCTATGTGCAATTTGGGACGTCCCTTTTGCACATCAGATCAATAGCACTTGCTGCAGGGAGTGTAGCCCTGGGCTTCCGCTTGGCTCACGGTGAGCGAAGTGGTGCCTTTCATGCGCGAGCAGTTCGGACTCGAATGATATTTCTTGCCGTTGCCGCTTGCCGCCACATACACCGTGCGTTCATCCTGTTGCGCGGCGGCCGCTGCCGCCGCTTCGGCTGCAGCCTGCTCTTCAGCGATCCTCTGGGCTTCGGCTGCTGCAGCCTGCTCCTGCGCCACACGAGCAGCCTCTGCCTCCAGAGCAGCGCGGGCCGCCTGCTGTTCGGCGCTTTCGGGAGCCACCGGTTCTACTTTGCCGGTGGAAGCCGTTACGCTCAACTGCTCGCCGTCAGAAATGAACGTGATGGTGCCTAGCTCATCCGTGCGGAGGATCTGCGCCCCTGCTGCTTGCAAGCGAAGCAATGTTTCATTGGTCGGATGGCCGTAGCTGTTGTCTTTGCCCACGGAAATGACCGCATATTCCGGGGTGACCGCGTTCAGGAAGCGCGTGCTGGAAGAAGTGTTCGAACCATGGTGGCCTACTTTCAGCACGTCCGCGTGCAAGTCTGCGCCGCTGTCGGTCATCTGGGTCTCGCTGCTGGCTTCCGCGTCCCCCGTGAACAGGAAACTGGTGGTCCCGTACGTCAATTTGCACACGAGCGATCCGTTGTTGGCATCATCGGTCGGCGTAACGGGGCCCACGAACTGCACCGTGGCCGGCCCCAGCGCGAACGAATCGCCAGCCGCAGGCACGGTGATGGGTGTGCCGCCCAACCGCTGCACCACGTTGCCGAACGTTTTCGTGTCATGTTCGGTGACCGAACAGTAGAACGTGCCACACGTGGCGAACTGGAGAGCACCGGCCAAGCCGCCGCAATGATCCTCGTCCGGATGCGTGGCGATCACGTGATCCAGATGCGTGATGCCCAGATCCTCCAGCACCGCGTACAGCTTCTGGGAGGCTTTCGCCGGGCCGCCGTCTATCAACAGGCTCTGTTCGCCAAACGTGACCAGCGCGCTGTCGCCCTGCCCCACGTCCAGAAAACGCACGACCAGCTCATCCGCCGGGTCTCCTCTCGTGTCCGGAAGAGCGGCGTCCGCCTGCTGCGCCGCGACAGGCGCCACGCCGATCCCTGCTCCCACATCCAACGAAGCATCTTGCTCGGGGGCCGCGCAGCCCGCCAAAGAGAACAGGACCGCGAAGAACGCCAACAGGAAGGCCGGCTTGAGACGCGCCATGATCCACACCCTTCGTTCGTGGCAAGCACTTTCCGTGCGCTGTCAGGCGCGATTATACGGCAGCGAAAGGTCACAAAGGGACGTTCCAAATCGCACAGAGCAGAAGTGTGACACGGGGTGTGCAAAAGGGACGTTCCAAATCGCACAGAGCAGAAGTGTGACACGGGGTGTGCAAAAGGGACGTTCCAAATCGCACATAGGAAATGGCTGAACGCACTGATAGACCATTCCTATGTGCAATTTGGGACGTCCCTTTTGCACATCCAGGCGAAGCCGTTTCAGAGCAGCATATTGATGCCTTCATCCAAAGACGCAGCGTCAATGACGCCCGAGGCATACGCCTTCAGGATGCCGTCAGCCGAGATGAAATACGTGCGCGGGATGGATGTGACGCCATACTGGACCTGCGCTTCGGCGGTTGCATCAAAGTAGATGGGGAACGTGTACGCGCTCTGTTCCACCAGCCGAAGCGCCCGTTCGCGCGTTTCGCCGTTGAAGTCCGGCACATTCAACATGACGAACTGCACCTGACTGCCGTATTCCTCGAAAGCCGTTTGGAATTCAGGCATCTCGCTCTTGCACGGCCCGCATGTGCTGGCCCAGAAATTGAGCACCACCGGCTTGCCGCGCAGGCTGCCCAGGCTCAGCTCCTCCCCGCCAGCGGAAATCATCGTGAAGTCGGGGGCTTCGGTCTGTTCGCCCTCTCCTTCCGCAGTGGATGCTGCATCTGGCATGACTGTTGG
This sequence comes from uncultured Eggerthellaceae bacterium, assembly GCA_947650915.1. Taxonomy (GTDB): domain Bacteria; phylum Actinomycetota; class Coriobacteriia; order Coriobacteriales; family Eggerthellaceae; genus MGBC163016. The sequence goes on from CANSWY010000006.1 coordinate 37,730, forward strand.
CGCCAAGGCGTGGTAAGCAACGGCCGCTCCCGCGATGACTGCCACCAACACCACTGCCAGCACGATCAAACCTGTCTTCGATGCACGCTTCCCCGCGGCCCCTTCAGTCCCCTTCGCCATGTCCGTCATCATCCTTTCCCGCCGTCAGCTCAGCAGCGTGAGCAGATCTCCCAACAGTCCCGTGGCCATCAGAACGCCGATGGCCACCAGAAGCCACCCGCACACCTTCGTCACGGTGTCATAGTGACGCTTGATGGCGTCGAACGCGCCTTTCAGCTTATCGATCAACAGCGCGCTGGCCACGAACGGGATGCCGAGGCCCACGGAATAACAGAGCAACATGAGGACGCCACTGAGCGCAGACCCTTGCTGTGACGCCAGCGCTAGCGCCGAACCCAGGAACGCGCCCACGCAGGGCGTCCAGCCGATGGAGAACACGATGCCGAAGAGCACGGACGAGAAGAAGCCCAGATGGCGATCGCCCAACGGCGCATCCATGCCGCGGAACAGAGCCAGCTTGATGTAGCCCAGGAAATACAGGCCGAAGAAGATCACGACCGCACCACAGATGATGTTCAGGATCGCGCGGTGCGCGACCAGGAGCGAACCCACTGTTCCTGCCAGCGCACCCATGGCCACGAAGACGATAGTGAAGCCCAGCACGAACCCCAGCGCGTTGCGCAGCACCACCGGCGCGCGCTGTTCGTCACCAGCTGCGAAATACGTCACATAGATGGGGATCATGGGCAGCAGACAGGGGGACGCGAACATGATGATGCCCTCCAAGAAAGAGACCAGGAATTGCACGCAACCCTCCTTTCTCCAGTAGACCCGCCCCATCATCCCACATGCCGCCAACGAGGTGCCCCATCAGCCACAAAGGAGTTGCCGATGTGCAGAAGGGACGTTCCAAATTGCACATAGGAATAGAGAATGAGCACTGAAAGGCATCTCCTATGTGCAATTTGGGACGTCCCTTCTGCACATCTATCAACCTCGCGGGTGCAATTTGGGACGTCCCTTCTGCACATCTATCAACCTCGCGGGTGCAATTTGGGACGTTCCTTCTGCACATCTGCCCTCCACACGGCCCTGCTACGCTTGCACGCATCCGCGCCCCGAAGGAACGCCCATGAAAGACAGCTCGACCCACCACCCTGCACCCTTCACCTTCCCCGAACTCTTGCGCGAAGGCATCATCTTGGCGCGGCCCAACCGGTTCATCATGGACGTGCTGCTGGAAGGCGAGACCGTGCGCTGCCATTGCCCCGTGGTGAGCCGCATTGGCAGCCTTGACCTGACGGGGCGTCCGTGCCTGGTTTCCGAAAGCAGCAACAAGGGGCGCAAGACGCCTTTCACGGTGGAAGCGTTCTCACTGGATCAGCCGGATGCGCCGCGCAAGCAGTGGATCGGCATCAATCAGACCGCTTCGAACCGCTGCGTTCAGCATTTCCTGGAGCAAGGAGCTTTCCCAGCGCTCAGCGGACCTGTGGAGCAGGTGCGCCGCGAAGTGCAGCTGGGCAGTTCGCGGTTGGATTTCCTCATCAACGAAGACCTGTATCTGGAAGTGAAGACGCCGCTCGTGCAGATCCAGACGGACATTCCGTCCTACGTGCCACGCCTGCCCGAAAAGCCGTTCAACTCCACAGAACGCGCCATGCGCCACTTGCGCGAACTGGCAGCATCATTGGCCGACCACGACCGCGCCGTCATCCTCTACTGCCTGTACTACGAAAACAGCGGCTTCCGCTATTACCACGGCACCACCTACGACGAAGTGATGCGCACCGTCCAAACCTGCCACGATGCCGGCGTCGAACTCTGGCAAGCGGATTTCAACGTGACCCCCGAACACATCACCCTCAAACGCTATCACCCCCTAGAAGAGTGGTGACCAACGTGCGCATCGATTGATCATTGACGAATCAGGAGAGAGCCATGCAGCTTCCCGAACCACACAAAGCCAAATGGAGCCGCTCGGAAAAGCTGGCTTTGGCCTCTGTAGCGATCGCACTCATCTCGCTATTGGCGACCCTTTTCATGACATGGTTCGCCGCCCAGATCTCAATCGATGTGACAAAACGGCTGAACTCCCATCCTGAAATACGGATTCAAAAAGACAATATCACCTTCCACTGGGACAGCAATGGCATGCCACAGCGATACAATAGTGACCGCTCGATCGTAAGCGACGAATCCGAAAACTGGATCACCATTCCTTCCCTTTATCTGAACAATGTAGGAAATGATGTAGCCCTGGACGTCGAAATCGACTGGATGCTCATCGAAAACCTGGAACGTTTCAGTCAACTGAGCAATATGAAGACAGAGGTGCTGCAACGCCATGCAGACGGCTCCATAGAGATCGCGCTCCAACTTGGCAGCAATGAAGAGCATCGCATCTCAGAGCAGCCCAAAAGCAGAACGAGCTATTTGAGGGCCAATTCAGAAAGTCCGTCGTCCTTCCCATTGACCCTCCTGAAGTCGATAGCGTTTTATTGCTATAGGTCTTTCCCCCAAGACAGTTCATCCATCGACTACTCAAGGACCTTTCGCGAAACGACCATGCCCGTCTTGCACCTAAAAGTGTCTTACGAGAACGCGCTCGGCGAGTTGACAGAAGAAGCTTTGGCCATCGAATTCCGCATCATCCACTTCGAGAGGAATCCAGACAGGTCAGGGTGCTGTAGTTTTGAGATATCAGCTTTCAGGGCTCAATGAGCACGGGCCCATGAACAGAGGACGCGGCCCCTGCTCATACGGAACGGCATGAGCAGGGCTACGCCCCCTGTTCGTGGGCCAGGAGGGTCCGGGCGTGGGCGATGGCTTCGTCTATGTGGCCCTGGAAGTTCTCCTCCCCCACTAGGTCGACGAAGCCGGCGTGACGCATGGTCTTCATCGGCTGCTCGTTCACGTGCGAGAAGATCAGCTTCACGCCGTGCGCGTTGCAGTATTCATACAGGTTTTCCAGCGCGTTCATGCCGGACGCGTCCAGCGACGGCACGCCGCGCATGCGAATGATCAGGTACTTGGTGAACGTCTTCACGGAAATGTCCGCGATGCGTTCGGTCATGCCGAAGAACATCGGCCCGTTGATCTCATACACGCGCACGCTCTTCGGCAGCTCGCGCAGGTGCGTCACCTCGGAATTCTCGTCACAGTAATACTTCCAGCCCTTGACTTCCGTTTCGTTGCTCATGTCCTTCAGGAACAGCACCACGCTGATGGTCATGCCCACAGCGATGGCCACCACCAGGTCGAACACGATGGTCAGCACGAACGTGAGCACCAGCACGGTGACCGCGCTCTTCGACGCCGTCTTGCACAGGTGCACGAAATTCCGCCAGCCGCACATGCCATATGCCACGGAGAAGAGGATGGCCGCGATGGTGGGCATGGGGATCAGCGCGGCGAAAGGCATCAGGAACACCAGCACCGCCACCAGGACCAGCGCGTGCACCATGCCCGCGATGGGCGTGCGACCGCCGGCTTTCACGTTCGCTGCCGTGCGCGCGATGGCGCCCGTTGCCGGGATGCCCCCGAACAGCACCGACGCGATGTTGCCCACGCCCTGCGCCACCAGTTCTGTGTTGGCGCGATGATGCGCGCTGATCATGGAATCGGCCACCACGCAGGACAGCAGCGATTCGATAGCCGCCAAAATGGCGATGGTGGCACCGTTCGCCAGCTGGCTGCGGAACAGCTCGAAGTCAAGCTGCGGCAGACGGAACTCCGGCAGCGCGCCGCTAATGACATACAAATCCCCGATGGTGTTCACGTTGAGATCAAGGCCGCTCACCAGCGCGATGCCCGCGAACAGCGCCACGAGCGAACCGGGGATGAGCTGCCCCACCCGCGGCACGCGCCGCCAGGCGAACAGGATGACCAGGCACACCATGCCCACGATGCATGCCTGCACGTTGATGGTCGCGGCGTTCTCCATCACCGCAGCCACTTTGTCCGCGGTATGGATGGGCGCCGTTCCGTCCGGATATGTCAAGCCAAGGAAATCCTTCAACTGCCCGATGGCCAGCGTGACCGCGATGCCTGCCGTGAACCCGGTGGTGATGGTGAACGGCACGAAGCGAATGACGGCACCCAGCTTGAACAGCCCCATCAGGATGAGCAGCACGCCCGCGATGATGGTGGCCGCCACCAGCCCCTCTATGCCGCTGGTGGCCACGATGCCTGCCACGATGGTGGCGAACGCTGCCGTAGGCCCTGAGATCTGCACGCGGCTGCCGCCCAAAAACGCGATCAGGAACCCCGCGATGATGGCCGTGTACAGGCCTTGCTCCGGCGTGACGCCGGACGCGATGCCCAGCGCCACAGAAAGCGGGAACGCCACCACCGCCACCACGATGCCAGCCACGATATCCTTTGGGATCTGTCTGCGCAGCTCCTCTGGACTGGAGTGCTTGATGATGCTGAACAGGATGGGTTTTATCTTGTCACGTTGAGTCATGCTTCGCTTTTCTTCGAACGGGGGCACTGCATTGTATCGCGCGTTCCCGCCCCCGCACGCTCCATCCCCGCGAACGGGGGTCAGTCCTCCATCTGCTGCTCCAGCTCCTTGCGGCGGGCGATAGCGCCGTGCAGGCTGAGCGCCATGAAGATGAACGCCAACACGAAGGCCATTCCGAAGAAGACCACTCCCATGGCAACATCTCCCAGCCATGCAACGTTCTCAACCCCTACAATCTGCACCTCCGCCAGAATGCGCATGACGCAGGCCAGCACGCCCACCGTAACCCCACAGAGGAACGCCACCACGGAAACGAAGTCCCACGGGATGCGGTCCACTTCCGCATAGCGCGTGCGCGCGGACACCACGCCAGAACGTATCTGGATGAGACCGCCCGCCATGCCAGCTGCGAAGATGGTCGCCAACAGCGGCCATTGCACCGCCACCACACTCTCCCCCAACGGCGTGAGCAGCGGGCTATCGGTGGTGTACGCCACCTGATTCAATGACACGGCATACCAGAGCGTCAGCAGCGAGCCCGCCAGCAGGATGTACGCGCTGGCCTTCACCGCCTTGCCCTCTTCGGCCTCCAAACGTTCGTCTTTCGGCCCCATGAACTCGTTCCATTTCCTGATCAGATGCATGGCTCGTCCCCTTCCCAGAACAGACCGTCCAACGTGGCGCCCAGCGCTTTGCAGATGGCAGTGCACAGCTTGAGGCTGGGGTTGTACCGCCCGGCTTCGATGAGACCGATGGTCTGCCGTGTGGCCCCCACAGCATCGGCCAACTCCTGCTGTGAAAGACCGGCGGCCGTGCGAGCCACCTTCATACGTTCGTTCTTTTCTGCCACTGCTCTACTTCCTATATGCAATATATATCTGTCATGCAAATTATATATTACATTGTGCACGTGTCAACCGCGAAGGATGATGTGCGAAAGGGACGTTCCAAATTGCACATAGGAAGAGAGATTGGGCACTGAAAGACTGTTCCTATGTGCAATTTGGGACGTCCCTTTCGCACATCTCTGGGGAGCTGGAAGAGCTGGTGGGCGGCCTGAAGACCTCCGTCGGATTCGCCAGGCGGACCCGTTGCGCCGCTGCCCCCACCCTTCCGCACCCATGACGCCCTTGCAACAGTTGCGTTGCTTCTTCGAAGACCCGCGGGTCCCGCTGTGCCCATGCCATAAGATGCGGGCATCTGGATGGTCGGGGACAAGGAAGGAGCCGCCGGTGTGCTATCCATGCGCATATTGCAACCGATGCGGAAAAGTGAGCCGCATGCGCGCCAACGAGACGCATTGTCCGCGCTGCAATGAGCCTTGGACCAGTGAGGACTCCGAATGCAAAGCCTGCGGCTACCAGCGCCCCGGACTTCCAACAGCCTGCGCACCGCCCAGAGAGGTCAATGTGCCGAAAGCCCCTCGCCACTGACGTCCTGCTCATACCCGCGTATGCGGCAGGGACCGTGACATTTCCTGGTTTTCCGGCAGCGCACGCGATCCTTGCAGCTCTCGCACGATCCTCACAAAACGCGCATAGCATGGTTCGGGCAATGAGCGCCCAACGTATGCAGGAATGCTCTCAATGCTGATGTGCAAAAGGGACGTTCCAAATTGCACATAGGATGAGTCTCTCAGTGCCCATTCTCTTTTCCTATGTGCAATTTGGAACGTCCCTTTTGCACATCAGGCAACCTCACGGGTGCAATTTGGGACGTCCTTTTTGCACATCCGGATGTCCCCTTTCGCACCGGGGGTGCCGTTCTCAGGTTGATTGCTGCACGAACAGTTCCCTGCGCGCGTCATGCCCCAGCGCCTCGAGCATCTGGTTGCCGCGCGCGACGATCGCCGCATTCATGTGGGCGAGCAGCTCTTGAAGCTCAGGCGGATCCTTCGGCAACAGGTGGCCGAAACCATGGCCTGCAAAGAACGACCGCACCACGTAGGCACCCTGTCCGCCGGAAGCGCCCGCAGGATCCGTTTCCACGTAAGCGCTCAGATAGTTCTCCTCCACGAACGCGTTCCATCCCTGGACGCCGCGCCCGAAAGAGTCAAGCCACCCGCGGCACTCGGCCAGAACACCCGCATTGAACCCGACATCCGGCACGTCCGATTCCACCTTCACGCCTTGGCGGTTGAGATACCAGTCGCGCACGTATTCCAGCGTGGCATCCCAGTAGTCATCCGTGGCTTTGTACCGGCCGCTGTTGAACGGCCCGTCACAGGGGATGAAGTTGCCGATGGTGTGGGTCAGATAGGCCAGCATCTTCAGCTGCTGATCGATCCGATCAAGCGCGAACATGCCCGTGATGGCGTATTCAGGACGCAGGTGGCCCGCCTCGTCCGTCATCGCCGCAAGGATGCCGGCTTTCGAACGCGCCCGCCATTTCGCCCGGCCCATCACGTGGAGCGCCTGCTTGTAGGTGGTCCAAAAGCTGTTCATCGTGTCACCGGAGTCTGCGGGAACCTCCGGCCAGAGCGCAGCGTACAGCGCATTGATGGCAGCCGGGACCATCTTCGCGGACTTCGAACCATCGCACTCGATCTGATACGTGAGGCGGGCGGCCCTCCGCGTGTAGCCGAGCCGTTTGCGCATCTCATCATCAAGGGGCAAGACGAACTCCGGCTGCTGAGCGTAAGCGATCCAGCGTTCGAGCGGGTCGCTGAACTCGTTGAAGGAGCAACCCTCCACCACCTGCTGCCGCTCCGTGTCCGTCAGGCCATCCCAACAGGAGGCGCCTTCAATGCGCTCATAGCGCTCATTGAGCTCCATGCCCTGCGTGCCCCGCTGGAACGCCGTCTTCAGGTCCACGAACCGCGCCTCCACATCCGCCAGCGTGATGTCGCCCGCCTGCAACGCGTCGTGGACTTCATTGAAACCCGTGCTTTGGATGGCCTTCGTCATAACGTCTCCCTTTCTCTTTCCACGAACCTGATTCCGTGAGAGGGACGGCGCGGGTCCTGCCCCGCCCCCTGTTCGCGCGCTCACGCGGCGAAGCCGACGGTGCGGCCTGATGCGGACCCCTCGCCTTCCCAGGTGAAGTCCTCCGCCAGCAGCAGCGAAAGCTCCTCGACGGACAGCGCGTCGTCATCGGACAGCTGGCCGGACAGCCGCACGCTCTGAGCCACGATGGCATCCAGATCGATCGCCGCATCTATGGCGTCCGCATACTGAGGGAACGCGATGCGCGCCTCATGACAGGTGGCCCATTCGCCGAAGACGCGCTCAAGATCGGCGCGGTCATCGGCGCGCATGCGCTTCGACAACAGAACGCCCATGCTCTCATCGGGCGTGATGCCGCGCTCGGCTGCCATATGCTCCATCTTCGCCAGGTTGCGCTCGTAGCTGCTGCGGGACAGCCGGCTGCCCCGGTCCTTCGATATCACCACGATGGGCTTGTTGTAACGCCGGCGCAGGCGCATCACCATGTCCTTCTTGCCTTCAGGCACAGAAAAGAACACCTGCGTCTTGCACTGCACGTCCTCGATCAGGCCAAGGAGCCTGGTGAAGAGCGCGTAGGCGGTCATGTCGTAGCCCATCTCGCCCTCAAGCGCGCCGTAGCGGACCACCAGCACATTGCCTTCGATGGCCCGGATCAGCTGATGGTTCAGATACGTGCTGAACTCGCAGCTTTCGGCATGCGTGGGCCAGTGCAGGTAATTGTCTATGTCGAGGGTGAAGACGTGGCTCGAATCCACGCGTCCGGCACCCACCAGGGCACCCAGCAAGATGGCGATGGCATCATCAGCATCGGAGAGCGCATTGCCCTCCACGATATAGGAGATGGGAGCGAAGGCCGCCCCGCCTTCATCCGCACCAGCGCATGCAGCGGACGCCGCCGCAAGCTGGGGCGCGGGCGCGAAGACGCGTGCGAGCTCCGCCTTCAGGCTCTCCCCATAGCTGGAAGCAGCCGCAAGATTCGCCGCCGCCTCTTCGCTGAGCGGCTTGCTCGCGATATGCTCCTTGAAGCCCCGGCTGCTGCGGGCTGAGAAAGAGCAGGTGTTCGAAAGGTTCAGCCGGCGCTTGATCTGGCTCTCGTCGAAAGAACAGCTGGAGTACCGGAAGATGTCATCAAGAAAGCACCCTTTGATGGTGCACTCCTCTATGCGCGTCTGCTCAACGCCCTCCAGCCCCCAGCTGCTCATGGCGCGCTTGAGGTGCCTCTGCGCCAAAGCCTCGTTCGTTGCGCCGTCCTTGGCTATGAGCGTGGCGCAGAAGTTCTCCCGCAGCTCATCCGAATACCCGCTCCGGCGATACGGAAGGATGAACACCTTGTCGTCGAATTCGCTGTGGATCGGCTGGAACGAATCGGTCCACGAAGTGGATCCCTCGAATGCGTAGAATGCTCTGAAGTACCGCATGGCTGCCCCCTTGCTTCAGTGTTGCTCATTTCACAAGGGGCAGTATGGCGGCCTTCTGAGACGTTTTCGTCTCATCAATGCACGGCTATTTCCCGTTGATCAGCTCGTCTCTCGACTTCCGGTCCTCCAGACTGATGGCACCGGGTTCGCCCGCATACATGTCGTGGATGGTCTGTCCCGCATCGGCCAGCACCTGGCGCAGCTCAGGTGGCGAGAGCACCTCCACCATACGGTAATACTGCAGCGCCCAGAAGAGCACGGAATACAGCGCCGACTTGAGCGTGACGTCGATGGTGTCCTCCTGCTCGTTCTTGAAGTGCACGTTGGGTCCGAACTGGTCGTAGAGCGTGTGCAGGCTTTCCTTGTTGATGCGCAGTTCGACGTTCACCTCTTTGCCGGACATCATGTAGGAATGGCGTTCGCGGAACTTGATGACGTTCACGTTCGACTCTGACGGACCGAAAGAGCTGTTCTCATCGATCTGAACCTCTTTCATCAGGTCGATCCTGAACTTGTAGATCTCATCGCTGTTCAAGTAATGGGCCAGCAGATAGTAGTGGCCCTTGGATATCAGAAGCTGGATGGGCACCACCTGGTGACGCTTGGCCCGCCACCCCGTTTTCGCCAGTCTCAGCTTGCCGTCCTTGCTGAAGACGCCCAAGCGGAACTCCACGCATTTGCCACGCGCGATCGCATCATTGAGATCCTCGATGTTCAGAAAGAACTCCGGATTGGTGGCGGGGAGATGGCCTTCCCGCCTGATGCCAGGCACGACGATCTCTTCCGGGCTGAGCACCTTCAGCTTGTCGATCAGATCATCTATCTGCTTAGGAGGGATCACCGAAGAGGCTATCACCGTATCAATGAGCATGCGCACTTCGCTGGGCACGAAATCCAGGCCTGACTCACCCAGCTCCACCAAACGCCAGCCCTTGCGGAGCAGCTGCCTTCCACCCTGCGCGGACGCGCCCCCGGACGCATTGCGCTCACCCTCCAGATACTCAAGGCGGAAACCCAAGGACGGATCATCAAGGGTGGCGCTGTGAAGGCGGGTCAGGTTGTCGCCCACCGCCTTGATCTGGGTGACGATCCCATGATCGGCTTCAAGGAAATTGACGATCTGCTGGCGCGTCAGGTAGCGGTTCCCCTCATCGTCCTGCTCCGCCCCCTCAAAGGCATGCTTCCTCAGCACTTGGAGGATATAGAACGGCCACAGCTTCTTGTCCACCGGCTTTTGTTTGGGAACTTTCTTCGCCTGCCCGCTTTTTCTCCCCGTTGCTTTCGCTGCCATACCAAGCTCCTTGAGGACCGTGCGCAACATTACCCATCGGCACCCTATCATCCCATACCCGCCTGATGTGCAAAAGGGACGTCCCAAATTGCACATAGGATGAGTCTCTCAGTGCCCATTCTCTTTTCCTATGTGCAATTTGGAACGTCCCTTTTGCACATCAGGCAACCTCACGGGTGCAATTTGGGACACCCCTTTCGCACATCCTGGCGGTGAGCGGCACGGGCCCGCGGTTCATCGCCGGCGCGGGGGTTCGGGTTCGTATTCTTCGGGGTGGCCGTCGGCATCGAAGGTGAACGCCGTATATCGTTCGCGTTCGATATCGTACTTCAGCACGGGGACCTGGCCGGACTTGTGCGTCGTGCCATCCAGGTAGTAGTGGCTCGCGCCATCCCAGTAGACATCGTGGAAGCTCTCATCTTGGGCCATGTTGAACGTGCCCGTATGCCCCGCGATGACATCCTTCAGGAACGGGCCTTCGTTCCACGGGAACATCTCGCACATGGTCTCTTCCGGGGTGCCCACTTTCCACAGGTCTCCCGCCTCTTCATCAACGCCCGCGTGCACGAAGATCTGCGTGGGCGTCTCGTAGAAGAACGGCAGCTTCTTCATCCACGCGAACGCAGGATCTTCCTCGTATTCGGTGAAGCGATGCTCTTCCACGAATCGATATTCATGATTCCCCATGAGCGCGATGACCTGGCCCGGATGCTCGTCTTGCAGGCGCATGATCTCACGGATCATGGTGAAGTCGCCATCGGGCGGGGGCATGTAATCGCCGCAGAGGATGAGCTTGCTCTCCGGGTGGCTCAGATCAACCACCGCCATGGAATGTTAGAACGCCTCCATCTCACCGTGCATGTCGCTCATCGCGTAAATGTATGGCATCAAAGCCTCCCTTGCCTCAACATCCAGCTTTTTCTGCCGCTGTTCCAATTCCATCTTGTCCATTGGCATCCTCCTGACTGCTTGCCCTGCAGCGTCACCGCGAACGATGCCTCAACTGTTGAGATACCCGGCCAGGTACAGAGGGAGGGTGACCTTCTTGCCCGACACGCCGATGTTCCCGGCGGACAGCTTGTACCCCATCTGCACATCCTTGCGCTCGAGCATGGCATTGAGCGATGCCGTGGCGCCCCTCTTCGCCTTCACCTCCACAGGCACGATGCCGACGCCGCGTTCCAGCAGGAACTCGATCTCGATGTTCCCCTTGTCGTTCATCCAGTAGTGCAGGTCGCACCCGCTCTTGGAGAGCAGGTCGGCCACCGCGTTCTCGTAAATGCCGCCCTTCATGGGTCCCGCCAGCTCGTCGTTCGCGATGGCCGCCATCATCCCGAACCCGTGCATCGCGCACAGCAATCCAGGATCGCTGAGGTACACGCGGAACCGGCTCTCGTCCTCATAGGCACGCAGAGGAAACTGAGGCGTGGTCACAGAGCGGCAATAGCGAACCAAGCAGGCATCGTGCAGCCAGTCGAGCGAGCCGAGGAACTTGCGCGCCGTGCCCTTCTTCTCCACGACACCGTACTTGAACTTGGTGTTCTCCTTCGCCAGCTGGCGCGGTATCGACAAATAGCACGCCCGCGCCTTGTTGCGGTCGGACGGACTGGCGAACTTCGCAATGTCGTCAAGATAGGCGTCGAGTATCATCTCTTGCTCCGAAAAAGCCGTTGCGAAGTTCTGTGTGTCGACGAACGCCTGCACCACGGCCGGCATCCCACCGATGGCCATGAACTCCCGAAAGCGCGCGATCATCTTCATATGCACGGCTTCGGGCAGCGGATTCAATGCGTCGAAGTGCTCCCTCAGCACATCCGTGCTTCCCGCATCAAGCCCGATCGCCCATAGGTACTCCTCGAAATCCAGCCCGTGCATCTCCAGCTGACGCTCGTAACCCACCGGGATGGACGTGACCTCTTTATACGAAAGGCCGAGCAGAGAACCGGACGCTATCACGTCGATGCTCTCGTCCTGCGCCAAGAACTTGAGCGCCGTTCTCGCTTCCGGGCACTCCTGGATCTCATCGAGGAACAGCAGCGTGGAATGGGGAACGAAATCGATGCCAGGAACGAGCAAAGACATGCGCTTCTTTATCTCGCTGCTTGCGAGGTCCCCCGCAAATACGGCCTTCAGCTCGGGGGACTCGATGAAGTTCAGGGGGATGAAGCTCTTATACGCCCTTTTGCCGAATTGCGTGATCGTGTACGTCTTCCCAACCTGGCGCGCACCCTTCACGAGCAGGCATTCCTGGCCATGTTGGTGACGCCATTCCTCAAGTTTGGCGGTTGTCTTCCTTGTGAGCAATTCGCTCCTGTCTCATCATGTGCATATTTTCTAAGGTATTTATACTGTGCAAATGCATATTTTCCAAGGCATTTTTGATATCAAATGCATATTTTCCCGAATTTGACAGCGTCTCGCGCATAACGTGACAACAGCGTCGGGCAGTCTCAGGTGGCCATCGCACCATCGGATAATGGAAGGTATCCTACGCTTCGCCTGCCAAGCCCTTCAGGATGCTCTTCTTGAGCACGCGCGACGTCCACCAAAGGCTGCATTCGCCGCGCACAGCCCACGCGGCCATCTGCATGAGCTCGGCCTCGTCACCTTCAGCGCTGCCCTCCCACCTCTCGATGAACATGGGGTTGATGTGATCGTGTTCGAATGTGCCGTCCTTGCACGGGAACTCGAGCGTGATCTGCATATCGGAGCAATCCCCGATGCTGCCCTCAGGCTTCTCAACGCCAGCCTCGATATCGCGAAGCCAGCTGCGGATCCGCGAGCTGCGTTCATCCCAACCAGGTCTGTCGGCATCGACCACCGCCCAGTCGTAGGCCTCGTCGATGTAGCCTGCCACGCTGCCCAGCACGCGCACGATGTCGCCCTGCTCGTACAGGTTCGGAAGATCGATCCAGCGGTCCTCGAAGTAAAGATGGGCTTGGATCTGTTCGCGCAGGTTCTTATCTGTCGTCTCGTCGCGAAGCTGCTGCAAAAGGCCATAGGTGCGCGACGGCGTCAGCTCCAGATTGGCGATGATGGTCGCCTTCTCCATATCGGTGAACGCACGATCGCTTTCGCGGAGCGCCTCGCGCAGATCCTTCGACGGGATGAAATCTATGACATCGATCATCGAGCTTCCTCCTCGGCTGTCACGGGTGCACGACGGTTGCGGTGCCGTCTTCCACCATCAGCATGCTGCACGAGAAGAGCGTCTCCAGCGCTGGAAAGGTCCTCTCAGCGAGCAGGCCGTTGAGCTGGCCAGCCGCCTCTTCCGCAGTCGCAGGCTCATCCAGATGCTCGTCCACGAACCACTGCGTGAGGCCCGCATGGGTCAACAGGAACCCATCCACCTCGCAAGCGATCTGCGGCTCCAATTCAAAGAGCGTCGTTCGGACGAACCCCATCAGGTCCATGTGCGTCCCCGGGCCGCATTTGCCGAGCAGGTACTGGAAGTCATGATTGCCGAACAGCACATCCACCTCCAGGCCATTCGCGCGCTGCTCCTCCACCCAATCAGCGAACTCTTCGATCTCACGCATCATCTGGCCGTCTTCCGCGCCCCATTCGTCGCAGATGTCGCCCAGGAACACCACGCGATCGAACGGACCCTCGTCCACGAGGACCCCATCCACCGCCGGAAGGATGCTGGATGCCTTCAGATGGACGTCACCCACGACCAAGGTCTTCGCCATCAGCGTCTGCCCTCCTTGCCCCGCCTGTCATCAGGCCCCAGCATACGTGGAGCCTGAGATGAATTCATCTCACAACTGAAGGCCAGATGTGCAGAAGGGACGTTCCAAATTGCACATAGGAAAAGAGATTGAGCAATGGAAGTCTCTTCCTATGTGCAATTTGGGACGTCCCTTCTGCACATCCTGGGATCGCTCGTTCTCTGTGCAATTGGGGACGTCCCTTCTGCACATCAAACGTCAGTTTTGCGCGTTCACGTGCGGGGTTCTTCGGGGGCGGTGGTGCCGAAGAGCGCGCCCAGTATGTCGCAGAACAGCTCTGTGGCGATCCACGGATCAGCCCCGACAGGCGTTCCGGTGGACACCGTGTAGGTGGCCCGCTCCGAAAGCCGAATGCGCACCAGGTCTTTTGTGACCACGCTCATGGCATCCAGCATGTTGGTAGGGCAGAACACCGCGCCCAGACCGGCCGCGGCCAAGGCCAGGAGCGTCATCATGTTCTCAGATTCCACCAGCCCTTCCGTCTTGATCTTCGCCCGGGTGAGCTCCATGCGCGAGACCTGCCCCGAGATGTCGTCCACCGTCTCCAGCAAAAATGGGCACGCGCCCAGCACGCCAAGCCCCTCCGCCTCTGCCCGGCGCACCACTTCATCCACCGAAAGCCCGCAGACGCGCTCGAGCAGGGACGCGTCAGCTGCCAGCACCACCTCTTCGGCATACAGCGCGCGCGTGACGGCGCCCGGATGCGCCCCGTCGAAGATGGCGACCACCACGTCGGCTTCATTGCGTTCGGCCAAGCGGAGCAGCTCCTCGTTGGTGCCTTCGATCAGCTTCACGCTCACGCCCGGCAGGCTCCGGTGGAACTCTTCCAGCACATGGGGCATCAGCACGCGCCCGCGCATGTTCGAGATGCCCACTTTCAAACGCCCGGAACCTCCAATGGTCACATCGCTCAGGCGGCGCATCATCTGCCGGTTGGCAATGCTCTGTTCTTGGGCATAGGCCAGGAACACCTCTCCTGCACGCGTCAGCGCGAGGGGCGTGGTGCGCACGACCAGCTTGCAGCCCAGCTCTTTTTCCAGCGCGGCCAAGCGCGCGGAGAGCGTTTGCTGGGGGATCTGCAGCTCATCGGCGGCGCGCGTGATCGTGCCTTTGTCCACCAGCTCGATGAACCAGTCCCACATCTCCATGGCCATGTCATGCCCCTTCGTCGTCCGCGTGCCGCGACCCTGGCTTTGGCCGCAGGGTCGCGTCAAGCAATCCTACAAAACATTTTTGTTAAATCACCGAAAACTCTGTAAATCATCGGAAAGCTTACGTAAAATGAGCAACGTTCAGATCATGGTTCCGTTCCAAGGAGGGCTGTGTCCGTTCGCTGCGAATGCGGGCGGTCACGACAAGAGGTGCGGAACCCCCAAACAGGGAAGGGAGCATGCGCATGAAGAAGAAGTTCAGCGCACTTTTGGCCGTTGCGTTCTCGGGCGTCCTGGCCATGGGATTGGCAGGGTGCTCAGGCGGCACCGCATCTGAAGGCGGGGACGCGCCCGCCGCATCCAACTCGAACCTGCGCTTCGTCACCGGCGGCGAATCCGGCACCTATTACGCCTACGGCAACGTGCTGGGACAGTACGCCACCAACGGCGATTACGGCGTGGGCGTGACGGCGCTTTCCGGCAATGGCAGCCAGGCGAACGTGCAGGCCCTGCAGGACGGCGACGCCGACATCGCGTTCTGCCAGGCGGACGTTCTGGCCTACGCCCATGACGGCACGAACCTCTTCGAGGGCGCCGGCTATGAAGATTTCTCCGTGGTGGCCGACCTGTATCAGGAACAGGTGCAGATCGTGACGTGCGACCCGAACATCAAGACGGTGGCCGATCTGGCCGGCAAGACGGTATCGGTAGGCGCGGCCGGTTCGGGCGTGTACTTCAACGCCGTTGACGTGCTGGGCGCCTACGACTTGACCATGGACGACATCAGCCCGGTGTACCAGTCCTTCGCTGATTCCGCTGACTCCCTGAAGGACGAGAAGATCGATGCGGCGTTCATCGTGGCGGGCGCACCCACCACCGCTGTGACCGATCTTGCCACCACCAAGGCGGTGTACCTGGTGTCCATGGATGACGCCCATGTGGAGAAGCTCATGGCGGAGTCCCCCTACTACTCCAAGTCCATCATCCCGGCTGACACCTACGGCACCGAAGGTCCGGTCACCACCGTTTCTGTGGGCGCGGTCATCATCGTGAACAACTCCGTGCCGGAGGAAGCCGTCTACGGGTTCACGAAATCCCTCTTCGACGGCGCACAGAACAATGCCGATGCGCACGCGAAGTACGGCGAGCTGGACATCACGGAGGCCAGTTCTGTCACCACGGTCCCCTATCACCCAGGCGCTGCGAAGTACTACGCGGAAGAGAACATCACCGTTCCCACTGAGTAGTTCTTCCTTCACCCCGATAGCGGCATCTGACGACTCGGAGACGGCGCCCACGCGCTGTCTCCGAGTCTGGTTTGCTGAGGCTCTCATGGCGCCCTTCGCGCAAGGAAGCCCGGTGAGATCCTCCGCAAGCCTTGGAACGGCCGTTGAAACGAAGGGCGTGCGCCGCACGCTCTGCAACACTGAACGACATGGCAGGAAAAGGAGGTGGGCGCCATGGCGCTTCTCAAAAGGAAGCCGAAAGAGAGTGCGGCTGATGACATGGTCGCGCATGTGGATCCGAAGGTCGTAGGGACCGACGGCAAGATCGACGCCGAAGAGGTCATGCGCAAATACGACCGCGAATCCAACACGCGCATCTGGGAGGGCGTGCCGAAGGTCGTGGTCACCGTCATCCTGCTGGCGTTCTCCGTCTACTGCCTGTGCATGACGTTGCTCTCCACCGAACAGGCCGAAGCGCTCCTGGCGCGCTTCCTGGCGTTCATCATCGTGATCGGCTACATGCTGTATCCGGCGCGCAAGAAGAACCACCGAGTGAACCACATCCCGTGGTACGACATCGTGATGATGCTGGCCGGCTTCGGCGCGTTCACGTACTTCGCGGTGAACTGCACGGACATCCTGCTCATGGGCGCGCGCATCGAAGTGCTGCACGTGGTGCTGGGCGTGGTGGGCATCGTGGTGCTGGTTGATCTGTGCCGCCGCTGCGTGGGGCTTCCCATCATCGTCGTATGCGGGGCGCTCGTGGTCTACGCGTTCTGGTGGCAGATGTCCTCATCAGGCAACTTCGACCTGTACAATGCCCTGCGCCGCGTCGTCCAGAAGCTCTTCTACACCACCTCAGGGGTCATCGGCACGCCCATCAACGTGTGCTACACCTACATCGTCCTGTTCGTCATCTTCGGTGCGTTCCTTGAGCGCACGGGCATCTCCAACTTCTTCATCTCTTTCGCGAACCGCATCGCTGGCTGGTCCAGCGGCGGCGCTGCGAAGGTGTCGGTCATCGCGTCCGCGCTCTGCGGCATGGTGTCGGGCTCTTCTGTGGGCAACACGGTCACCACCGGTTCGGTCACCATCCCCATGATGAAGAAGGTGGGCTACAAGCCTGAATTCGCCGGTGCCGTGGAGGCAGCGTCATCCTCCGGCGGCCAAATCATGCCTCCCATCATGGGCGCCGCTGCGTTCCTCATGGCCGAATACATGGGCATCCCATATCTGGAAGTGGCGGCGAAGGCCATCGTGCCCGCCCTGCTGTACTTCGCCGGCATCTTCATCGCCGTCCACTTGGAGGCGAAGAAGCTGGGCCTCAAGGGCGTTCCGAAAGACGAGCTGCCCACCTGGAAGTCCCTCGCGCGGGATTGCTACCTGGTGCTGCCGCTGGTGCTGCTGGTGTGGCTCGTGTCCACGGGCACGCGCACCATGGCCGCTTCTGCCGCCATCTCCATCCTGGGCGCGTTCTTGGTGGGCTTCGTGAACTTCCTCCTGATCAATTGGCGCGAACGCGGGGAAGGCGCCACCTTCGCGGGCGTGTTCGCTGAGACGTGCAAGCTCGCCGCGCTGACGGCGGCCGACGCGTTCGCCGCAGGCGCGAAGAGCTCCATTCCGGTGGCGGTGGCCTGCGCCATGGCCGGCATGATCGCAGGATGCATCACGGTCACCGGCCTCGCTTCCACCATCATCAACGTGATCGTGCTCATGGCGGGCGATTTCGTCATGATCGGCCTGGTGTTCACCATGGTCTGCTGCCTGATCCTCGGCATGGGCGTGCCCACCACAGCGAACTACTGCATCATGGCGTCCACCTGCGCCCCCATCCTCATCCAGCTGGGGATCGATCCCATCTGCGCCCATTTCTTCGTGTTCTACTTCGGCATCGCAGCCGACATCACGCCGCCGGTTGCTCTGGCGGCCTACGCGGCCAGCGCCATTGCGAAATCCCGCCCCATGGCCACCGCGGTCAACGCCACGAAACTGGGCATCGCGAAGTTCATCGTGCCCTACATCTTCTGCTTCAGCCCCGTTCTGCTCATGGTGGGCGATGACGTCACGTTCGCGGCCGTGGCCCTGAACACGGCAACGGCACTGGTAGGCGTGTTCGGCGTGCAGTGCGCGCTCACGAACACCCTGTTCCAACACCACTTGAATCCGGTGTTCCGACTGATCCTGGCAGCAGGGGGCCTTTGCATGATGGTTCCTGGCACGGCATCTGATGTGGTGGGGCTTTGCGTGATCGCGGGCATGTGCGCAGCACAGCTCTTCATCGCGCGCCGCCATAAGATAGAGACGGTCATCGAGGACATCGAAGAAGGACTGGAAGGCGAAGTGGAGAAGGCCGAACGTGCATTGGACGGGCCGGAGCGCGCTTCGTGAGGATTTGCCCTCACCTGTTCTGACTGGACCGCACTTCAAGGAAAGGATCGCCCCATGGGACAAGCAGAGACCGTTTGGATCACCGGAAGCACAGGGTTCGTGGGCAAAGCGGTGTCCGACGCGCTGGAAGATGCCGGTTTCCAGGTGGTGCGCACCGATGCAGAGCTTTCCGTGTGCGAACCCGAACGCTTGGAAGCGTTCGCCGAAGAGGTGCTCCCTCAGGCCATCGTGAACTGCGCGGGCATCCGCCGCGATGCCGCGGGCCTCTCCAACCGCGTGAAAGCTTACGAAGTGAACGCGCTGGGAGCGCGCAACCTCGCTCTGGCAGCGAATGCGGTGGGCGCGCAGATGGTCCAGGTGTCTTCAGACGATGTGTATTCCTCCAAGCTGGAGGAGCCAGTGAACGAATTCGACAATCCGCACCCTGATTCGCCCTACGGGAAATCGAAGCGCGCCGGCGAGATGATGGTGCGCCAGACCACGTCCGATCACATCATCATCCGCTCATCATGGCTCTACCATGCCAGTGGCGGCCAGCTGAAGGACATCCTCGATGCAGCTGCGGCCGGGCGGAAATACGAGGCACGTCTGGACCAATTCGCAGCTCCCACCAGCATGGACACCTACGTCAAGTTCCTCATCGCCGCGCTCCGCAAGAAGGCGCACGGGACGTTCCACGTGGCCACGAAAGGACGCGCCAGCCGCTACGATTTCGCAGCTCGCGCGCTGGAACTTGCCGGATATGATCCATCACAGGTGCTGGTGCCGAAGACCGATCCGAAAACGGCCGAGAACGTGGTGCTGGAAAGCCTGATGCTGGAGATGTTCGGCGTGGACCTCCCCACCTGGGAAGAAGACCTGGAAGCCTACATGGCCTCCACCACCGCATGACGCCTGATGTGCAAAAGGGACGTTCCAAATTGCACCCGTGAGGTTGCCAGATGTGCGAAAGGGACGTTCCAAATTGCACATAGGAATAGAACATGCGCGCAGAAAGAGCGATCCTATGTGCAATTTGGGACGTCCCTTTCGCACATCGCACACGATCGCCCATGCGATTTGGGACATCCCTTTTGCACGTCCAGAAAACGGGGCGGTGACCTTTGCGGAGCGCTTCGGTGGCAGCGCGGCAAGCCGCCCAGTACGCTCCCTGTGCTTCCTACAATGGCTGAGTCGAAAGGTCCGGTTCGCATCCGGACAAGAGGGAGTCGATCGAACGAGGGTGATCATCATGCCAAGGAAGGTGCTGGTGCTCGGTGCCACGGGCAGGATCGCAGGACACGCCATCAACGCGCTGCTGGATGAAACGGACGATGAGCTGCTGCTGTTCGCACGCCATCCGGAACGGATCAAGATCGTTGACGCGAACAGGGAAACGACCATCAAAGGAGACACGCTGGATCGCGAAAGCCTTGATGGGGCGGTGGCCCAGGCTGATGCCGTGTACGCCAATCTGGCCGGCACTGACATCGAACAGCAGGCGCGCAACATCGTGGAGGCCATGGATGCCCACGGCGTGAAGCAGCTCGTGTGGATCTCATCCATCGGCATCTACGACGAGGTCCCAGGCGCGTTCGGGAAATGGAACAACGAACAGCTGGGCGGCGGCAAGCGCGACAGCTACCTGGGCACCTACCGCGCGGCAGCGGACATCATCGAAGGTTCGGATCTGGATTACACGGTCATCCGACCAGCGTGGCTGACCGACAAGGACGAAGTGGACTACGAGACCACGCAGAAAGGCGAACCGTTCAAGGGCACGGAGGTCTCGCGCAAGTCCATCGGCAGCTTCGTTGCGAAGGCGCTTCAAGATCCAGCTGCGTTCGCGCGCATGGATTTCGGCGTGGACAAGCCTGGAACAGATGGCGACAAACCGGCGTGGTGCTGAAGCCGGTCCATCATCGAACCAGTGGGCAGACAGGGCGGCGCGGATCCCGCGGCCAGCGAAAAGAAAGAGCAGCAGATGGAGATCAAGAATGTGACCGTAGCGGGCGGCGGCGTCCTCGGCAGCCAGATCGCGCTGCAGAGCGCCTACAAAGGGTTCACCGTGACCATGTGGCTTCGCAGCGAAGGCTCCATCGAACGCGCGCAGCCGAAGCTGGACCGCTTGGTGGGCATCTACACCCAGACGCTGGAGGCCATGAAAACGGATCCGCACGCATACTGTCGCGGCCTGGCGGATTCGCCGGATGTTCCGCCCGAGGAGCTGGATGGGCTCATCGCGAAGGCCGCTGCGGCGCGCGGCGCCATCAAGCTCACGACGGACGTCCCTGAGGCGTTCGGCGACGCGGACCTGGTGATCGAAGCCATCGCTGAGGTGATGGACGAAAAGGACGCGTTCTACCGGTCCATCGCATCGGCGCTGCCCGAGCGGACGATCCTCTGCACGAATTCGTCCACGCTGCTACCCAGCGCCATGATGGGCTTCACCAGGCGTCCGGACCGGTTCCTAGCGCTGCATTTCGCGAACAACATCTGGAAGAACAATACGGCGGAGGTCATGGGCACCAGCGAGACGTCGGCCGAGTCATACCGTAGCGTCGTGCAGTTCGCGCAGGCCATCGGGATGATCCCGTTGGAACTGAAGCAGGAACAGGCAGGCTATCTGCTGAACAGCATGCTGGTGCCGTTCTTGAACGCTGCGGAGACGCTGCTGGCGAACGACGTGGCTGACGTGGAGACGATAGACAAGGCGTGGATGCTGGGCACGGGCGCGCCGCTGGGGCCGTTCCGCATCCTGGACATCGTGGGACTCAACACCGCCTACAACATCGTGGCGGCAAGCCCGCAGGCACAGGACCCGGACAGCACGCCGGGACGCATCGCCGCCCTGCTGAAGAAGCTGATCGACGAAGGCCGCACCGGCGTGAACGCGAAAGCAGGCTTCTACACCTACGACTGACACCAATGTGCAAAAGGGACGTTCCAAATTGCACATAGAAAAGGTCTATCTTTGCAGGCTTTCTATTTCTATGTGCAATTTGGGACGTCCCTTTTGCACATTAGGCAACCTCGCGGGTGCGATTCGCGACGTCCCTTTTGCACATCCTGATGCCTGCCCTCGTGGGTTCAAGCAAGGCCCGTGACGAATCGTGCCACCAGTTCGTTCACTTCATCCGGCGCATCGCAGTTGGAGTTATGGCCTGCGCCCTTGATCCAGCAGACGGGGTTGCCAGTGCGCCGCGCCCACGTGCGGTTGTAGCGTTTTGCCGACCCTGCGTGGTCCTTCTCTCCGCAGATCAGCATGAACGGACAGTCAATGCGGTACGGCCGATCCGCGGTGACAGCATCAGCCAGCACCTGGTACCCATGGGCGGCAAGTTCGCAATACTCCCGCTTGCGAAAGCCGAGCATCATCTCACGCATGAGCGCACGTCCGCGTTCGGACGAAGCGGTGCCGTTCGCACCCAATGCCACCAGCGTCTTCCACGGAAAAGAGAGATACATGAGCTTGGTGTGGCGAAGCGCAGCGAGCTCCCACCAGGTGTAGTAACTGCGCTGCAAGGGACAGGAGTCGATGGACACGAACGCGGCCGCTTCACCAGGGAAGAGCTCCATGAACGCCTGGGCCGTGTAACCGCCCATGGACTGGCCCACCAGGATGGGACGCACGGCGCCCTCCCGCTCAAGGATGTCGTGCAGCCAGCGCGCCAGGTCATCCATCGCCCACGCAAGCTTGAAGGGGCGCGACTCGCCATGGGAAGGCGCATCCCAGACGAGCACGTTCGCACTGCCTTCGAAATGCTCCACCTGCCTCTCGAACAAACGATGGTCCGCCGTGAGACCGGGCAGAAAAACGAGCCAAGGCCTCCCCTGCCCCGCAACCCGCGACACCCAGTAAACGATGTTCCCGTCAGGCGTGGTCAGCTCTCTTCTATCCACGAATCCCTCCCCAGATAGCTGACGCGCATGTTGCGGGTCCCGCCCAACAGTTCACAGGGAAAGTCGCTCTCCGTTCGCACGTAGGCGAACCCGAGCTTCTCCTGAACGCGCTGAGAGTTCATGTTCCCCTCGAAATTGCCGCACCAAATGCCGCTCAGACCCAGATCTTCGAAGCCATGCCGAATGAGCTCGCGTGAGGCTTCCGGTATGAGACCCTTCCCCCAATAGGGAACGCCGATCCAGTAGCCCAGTTCCCTCTCGTCGTCTTCCATGGGAACGCTTCCGCTCTCTCCCTGGTGCAAACCCACGCTCCCAACGGGCTCACCCGTCTCCTTGAGCACGACCGCGTAGGTCTCTGGCGCAGACAGCACATCGCAGATGATCTCGCGGCTGTTCTCAACGCTCGTATGCGGAGGCCAGGCGGCGATGGGGCCAACGGCAGGATCTTTAGCATAGCGATAAAGCGCCTCCGCGTCAGACTCCTCCCAAGGACGCAGGATGAGCCGCTCTGTTTCCAAGACCGTCATTTTGCATGCTTCTCCCTGTGCGTCTGCTTGATCACATCGATGCACGTGCCAACAATGCCGTAGCTCACATCGTCGATCTCGTGGATCGTGACGCTATAGAACTCGGGCGGAATGCCCATGACTTCGGAGGAGACCTCCGTCAGGCGCTCGATCAAGGTGCGCTTCTGTTCGTCAGCAAGCTTTCCCGACTCGATCGTGATGTGCGGCATGATTCGCTCCTCAGCTGTCTTCGACGAGGTGCCTTGACGTCTCTCCATGGGCGCAAGCGTGCCTCAAATTCTACCAGCGCCCCCAACGGATGTGCAAAAGGGACGTTCCAAATTGCACACAGAAGTAGAAAGCCTGCAAAGATGGACCTCTCCTATGTGCAATTTGGGACGTCCCTTTTGCACATCTGGCGACCTCGCAAGCACGATCCAGCACTTCCCCTCCACACATTCGAAAGACAGTTTCTCTATGCGCTGACCGTCCTCTACCTCGCCAACGCCTCTCGATCGTTCAATTCACGAAGATGGTCCGAGAGCGCTTCGAGTGCCAGACGAAAACACCCTGCTATGCTTGCGTTGTTGAGCCACGTTTGACCAAAGTGAAACGTCGCCCTGGTCGATGCCTCATTGACGAGAAGCCGCAACTCACTCATCGCCTCATCGGCTCCCATCTGAATCTGCTCCCTGCAAAGGATCTCCTCGACCTCATCTCTGACATCTTTGCCATAGATGCGCTCATACTCCTCCATTGCTGCGCTGAGCCAGAAGTCGTTTCTGCATTTCTCCCTGTATGACTTGATCCAATCAAGCATGATCCTTTCGTCCTGCAAATTCGGACCCTCTGCGTGGCATCGCGCACAAAGCAGCACAAGGTTCGATTCCTCAGAACCACCACCAAGAGCATCAGGGACAATATGACAGCGTTGGACATCTTGGTCGCTTCCACACCGCCAGCAACAACGAGCAGCCTGTTCAACTGGAATGTCCAGATCAAGAAACCAAGTTGTCTTCTTCCAGTATTCGACGATCTCTTCATTTTGGCCCCATGCCTTGCGCCGCCTCCGCCTTTTCGGATGGGCATTTCGATGCTTCTCGATCTCTTCACCCAAACTTTGCATTTCAGAAGCCGTCATGAAAGCCCCATCCTCCTCAGAGGGCGCCACGTGGTCCCCTCTGAATAGCAGCCGCTTCTCATCTGACAACTCCGAGATATCCTGGCGGTAGATCGAACATCTCTCTTTCGGCCTCTTCAGAAAACGGGCAAGCTCCTCCTCTGCGAAGAACAATTGCTCGACGATCGAAATATGCCTATCAGGATCTCGCTCGACCCAATACTCCGATCGCCATCCTGGGTTCTTGCAGAATGCAGGCCTCTCGCTCGTAGCTATTGCGATATTAGGATCCTCGACCTGCCACGGCTGGGTGATCGCGGCCCCAAAAACATACACCCTATCTATATAAAGCGGGAACATATCGCTTTCGTTGTACTCCTTCGCGCGGTGCGCTATCGCAGAAAGCAGGTCAACGAACTCGCTGCCTGATAGCGGCTTACCGAACCGCGCGGTTGCAAGAGCTGTATACCCTCTTGGAGAGCAAAACCACAGCAGCCTCCCGTCTTCCGCATCCGCCCTCAAGTAATCTGCTTCGGCAAGAGAGACAAGCCAGCTTTCTACGGTAATCTCAGGAACCGACAATGCCGAAGCGATCTCTTCCGCAGACCGAAGACAGCCGTGGCACATTTTGCAGATCTCTCTTGCAATCTTGGGGCTGATTCCGCAAATCAACCTTCGATTGCTCAACACCATGCTCATGCTGAATCCTTTTCCAAATACCCCAAGCTGGAGACGAATGCACTTCTCTCCCAGTATACTCAGCTCTTTCAAGCACGCTGACCTACTGATGACTGTTCAGGAGCTTCGAAATGGATGCGCATACATTGCAGCTATTCCAAAGAAAGGCGATCAAGTCTAAGAAGGAGATCATCGATGCGCTTGATGAGTACTCAGCACACCTTGTTCACGACAAAGAGCATTCTTCAGACGCCATCTTCTACAGGCCGGCCTTGATCGAAATGATCGATCGCTTCAAGAAAGCAGTCCAGGATCGCGACTTGATCTACCTAGAAAACCCATTTGCATCTTATGAAATAGTGATCACGAACATAGACGTTCGCCTCAATTCAGTCGAATACACAGATATCGTTTTTAATGAAAGCGGCGAAGTTGAATCAACAGAGTCCTCGGTATATCCACCGACCATATGCATTGATGCCAACTTCATCACCGCAGAGGAATATGCCCAGCGATTTTCGATCGATGTTGAAACAGTTGTCGGTTGGATCGAGGACCGAAAGATAAAG
Source organism: uncultured Eggerthellaceae bacterium (assembly GCA_947650915.1). Lineage (GTDB taxonomy): Bacteria > Actinomycetota > Coriobacteriia > Coriobacteriales > Eggerthellaceae > MGBC163016. Next base: position 63,100 of record CANSWY010000006.1, read on the forward strand.
TGCGCCAAGAAAGAACCATCTGGCTGGCGCGTCGTAGAGACGCAGAATTTCCCTGATCAAGATTCTAGAAGCGGCAGCTATGTTTTTATTGGAGCAAATGGGGATCTCAGTCAATTCGCCCCATTGCATAAAGGGACACAGGTCTTTACGGCGCTTCAGCTGGAAAACGATAACGGTCTTTATGATGCCATGTCTTTTGATTTGAACGATCGGCTCATTGAGCACAAACAAATAGAAAGTGAAGAATTGCAGTCCTTGGAGAACGCCTTGATCCGCTCTCGAGAGGTCGTATTTGGAAACACGTTCGTTGAGGTCATCGATGAGAAGGTGATTCCGGGCTACGAGAACAACCCCTTTCTTGTTGCAGAAGAGAAGATCCTCACATTCGTCAACCAGCTTGGCCTTCCGCAAGAAACCAAAAGCATGCTCAAGACGATGGCGCAGAGCAATTGCGGAGAAGCTCTTTTCATTGCCGCTTTGGAAAAGCTCTCTTTGGAAGAAGAATTTTCAGCATACATGCATGGGAACACCCCATGAACAGAGGCACACGATCCTGGACATTGACAGCATGAGATGCCCATCTGCACGATGACGAACTGCTCGCACGCGATGCATGCAGTGCGAATCAAGGGCGGCGGACGCAAAGAACGCAATGCGGTGAAGATGACGCGCAGCAAGCGGTGCTGCCCCTGCCCGACTTCACCCTGCTACGCAGCCCGCTGTCAACGAGAGTCGAGTCGTGCGACTTGCCCCTTCTGAAGCAAGCGATGTGCTGCTGGAAGAAGCGTGCTCATGGAACGTTCCGTCATCTGCCGCCACATCGCAGCTTGAACAAACACCGGAGCAGACACCACCACCCCGACAATCGACCACGAACACCTCTTCGGAAAGCCATGCCCTATTGAACTCGAACCGGACTCCATCCTCTTGTCAAGCAACCGCTCCTTCCACACCTGCACCCACCCTCCCCCTGAACGACTTCCACCGAATGCATATGCAAAAAAAGGGAGGTTCCAAATTGCGCATGTCCGGGTTGGCGATGTGCAAAAGGGACGTTCCAAATTGCACATAGGAAAAGACCATGCGCACAGAAAGACTGCCCCTATGTGCAATTTGGGACGTCCCTTTTGCACATCAGGCAACCTCGCAGGTGCGATTTGGGACGTCCCTTTCGCACACCCGCGCTCCGCTTCATCATCCTTTGCGAACGGGAATCACCCAACAACAACCAATAGCTCCGCATTGTCCAGCGTCGTACCCGCCAGGTAAGCATCGAACACCATCTCCGCAGGCAGCGCATATAGCTCCACTACGTTCGATAACGGCTCTTCCTGGACGGGGATCACGCCAGGAAACCGCACCCGTCCCGCATGCTCGATGGTCTTGCCAGCGGACGGAGCAAGGAACGCGTTCACCACGCGCTTGCAACCATGCGCCAACACGAAATCGCGATATGCCGCTTGGTACAGGAACTGTTTGGTCACCGACTCAACGCCGGGCACACCGATAACTCTCTCGCCCAGCTCTGGCGTGTAGTACTTGGCATCGAGTATCGCGAACACGTTGTTGCCGGTCTGATCATGATGCATCAGAACGATATCAGGCATCAACGTCGCGACATCACCGCACTCGCCCTCACCATCCTCCGCGAGCACCGTCCACTGCGGTCTCGGGATGATGTCGATGAGCCGGGCAGCGCCCATCATATCGAACGGCTCCGCAAGCCCAAAACCAAGCTCGGACAGTCGCTTGCCCAGAGCATCGTCGAACGCCACCTTGCAGGCGTCCTCCCACACTTGGTAGAAGCTCGATGTCCCAAGGCAGAGCGGTATTTCCTGCCGCATCGTCGAATCGGCTTCGATCACATAGCGCAACAGCAGATCGATCACATCTTGCTTCCACGTAACAAACTGCACCGTGCGCTCCCGCTCCAAACGATACGCCACGAAGTCGACATCGCCGAAGTCCTCCACGACAGCATCGGTCAACCACACCTCATCGAGCGCCAGCAGCGACGCAAGTCCGCTGTCTTGCATGAACTTCGAGCATTCCGTCAGCACGGCACGGTGCAGCCGCATCACGAAGTCAGCGGCGTCCTGGCCGCACTCGACAGTCTTGAAGTCTGGATAGACCGGTCCGCCGTTGCTCATGAAGGGCAGATTCGCGACGATGGTGCGTTCCCAGTTGATGTCACCAGAGCCGTTATCCGCCAGTGTCCTCACATGATTCTCGTACGTGCCGTGTTCCTCGTACATCTCAAGCAGCATCAGCATGAGCGCCAGCCGGTCGTTTGCACGCATGCCTTCCTCGGTCATGACCGCGATGTCGGAAAAGCTGCCGCCATGCTTGCGCAGCACTTGGAAGACCCGCTGCATCGCCCGCCGCGTCGTATCACCGGGATCATCGGCATCAACCTCCGGCAGGTACTTCGGATACACGATGATGCAAAGGCCATCCATCAGCACGAGGCCCACGTAAACGAACTGGTAGCTCCCGCGCACCGATGCATCGTGCGAGGCGTCGCGCTCCTTCCCGTCATCGTTGGTGCGCAGCTTGAGCACGCCGTGAGCACACAGCAGGCGGACGTAGCGCACCGCCTCGTCGACGCTCACGCGCAGCATGCGCGCGAAGCTGCTCGGCGTATGGGATGACAGCTCACGGATGTAGAGCGTCCGCACGGGCTAGACCTCGCCGTCTGTTCCGTCCGGCTCTTCCGTCTCACCCCTCTGACCGTCATCGACAGCAGCAAGCTCCTCCATCCCCTTGAAAACGAGTTCGCCCCTCATCTTGAAGTCCTCGCAGATGTCGGAGTAGGTGACGTTGCCTCCAATGCTGAACACCTTCGACTTCTTGGTCTTGACAGCGTCCTCGAACAGATAGAGCAGCACCTTGTCCATGAAGATCTGCGTGAAGTGCGCGGTGTCACGTAACCGCGACGGTGAGACGAAGAACGGCCCGAGCAGCTTATCCTCGTTCACGCCGGCATCGAGCAGCACCTTGTTGATGCCGCGGCGCAGGGCGTCCCAGCTGACCATGCGGGCTGGCTCGCCGACCGGCACGGCAATGCCGTCCAGTTCTGAACTGCCCTCGTTGATGCCTCTGTAACGGAAGTCCCAACGACGCTTGAAGGCGGTGTCCATCGGGAAGACGCCCTGGTCCGCGCTGTTCATGGTCGCCCAGATATACATGTTGGGCGGGAGCGATATCGAAGAGGCGAGCTTCTCGGCTTCGGGATCATCAAGAGAATACAGGACGCCGTTACGCTCCTCGGGTTTGATGCTGTTCAGATATGACTTCCACTGCTTGAACATATGCCAGCGCAAATCCTCCGACGTCACAACGGAATACTCGCTCGTGCCGTCTTTCTTCCGGTCAAGGAGCTGGAACACATCCCCGAAGACGGCTGCGGGATTCGCCCGATTGACCTCTTCAATGACGAGAAGGTAGTTCTGGTCGGGATGCCTGAGAGCGTCCACATAGGTGTTGATGAACGGGCCAGGCACGAACTTGTAACCAATGCTCCCAGGTGCAAACTCGATCGCTGAAGCAGGTGACCCTTCGTCGATCTCGGGCTCGATGAAGGGCTTGAAGCAGCCCACGAACTGCGCATACGTATAATCGGGATGGAAGGTGACCCTGCGAATGTTGTCTTCAGAGAAGTTCTCTTCGGCCAGCTCTTGAAGTTTGAAAGACTTGCCCGTACCAGGTGCGCCGAAGAAGATCAGGTTATGCGGTTCCGACACCGTTGCGCTGAGTTCAGGCTCAGCGTATGGCAATGCTCCTTTTTGAGACCTGAGACCCACCAACTCACGCAGCGCCCAAAGCGGATCATCCCCCGCATGGAAGTCCACCTCATCGCAGGATTCAAGGTAGTCGGCAATGACCTTGCGCATAGCGACGCCGATGCCATGATCGAATTCAGCACGTCCTTCGAACACATCCGAGTAGTACTTCAACGCCGCCGGAACTCCGCCTGCGGCGATGGGCATGCTTTTCTGGCATATTGAGGAAAGCACAGCAAGCCGTTCCTCGAAATCAAACGCGACAGCTCCCGAAAACTGGGTTTGGTCATCCTTGTTGGCGGTCGCAAAGACGAATCTTGTCGGACTCAACATATAGGTGCTCGAGTCTGACTCTGCGATCGCAACGCTCACCGCTTCGATCCAATAGGTCTTCTCTGCGAGTCCATCGTTGTGCAGCGGAAGAGCCTTCCCGATCTGGCTCACATCTGGCAGCAGAAAGAGCGCAGCGAACAAGTTGCCGATGTTCGGTCGCACAGCGCCGTCTGCATCCTGAACACTGATGCGAACTTTGCCACCCACGTCACGCACCGGATACCGCTCCGCGATCTTGATCTTTCGTGATGCTTCACGCAGACTGAGCTCGAACCTGATGTCGTGATCGAGGATATCTCGCGCTCTGACCTGCGTCCCGTCGGCAGCATATCCTGAACCTGCCAACTCAAACTGCCCGGCTCCGCTCGTGGTCCTTCCTCTGACACAGAGCGTATTCGAGTCCAGCGCGCTGTCATCGATCGGATAGCTGAGGTCCCAGTCGTCAAGGAATGCCACTTCGATCACCACGCTTCAGCTGTTGGAGTAATCACTTATGCAATTGGCAACGTACTCAGCCAACTTGACTGGCACCGCATTGCCGATCGCCTGTTCGATATCGGTTTTCGATCCAACGAACTCGAACTCCTCAGGGAACGTCTGCAGGTAGCTCCGTTCCTTGTAGGTCAACGCGCGCACACCATCGCTGATGTCAGCTTTGTCTGCATGGTGCCTCTTGTAGGAAGGCGGTATCGGTCTGTTGGTTCCGCGCACCGTAACAGCAGGCTCGTCGATCGTGAACACGCCGCGCCGTTTGAAATTGCGCGGGTGCTGATAGTAATACTGAGTTCCCAGTGAATCCCCGAGGTAGTCCCTCACAGTCATCTGCCTGTCAGCAAGTCTTGAGTCGAGCAACTCACCGAGGAAGTCATCCTCATCGCCCAGGTGCCCCACGAGGATGAAGCGTCTGCGGATTTGCGGAACACCGCAAAGGCTGGCATTCAGCACGCGCCTAGTCAGGCCGTATCCAGCCTTCTTGAATATCTCAAGCGTCCCGGGAAGAACATCCATGCGTTCGATGTTGTAGACGTTCTCCATCACGAACCACTCAGGCTTGATCGAGGCGATGATCTTGGCGAAGCGGATAGTGAGGTTCGCACGTTCTCCCCGGTTCCGCGCTCCAGCAATGGAGAAGTCTTGGCATGGAGGGCCACCTATGATGATATCCGGATCGTATGACCCGATCTGCTCGATCACATCATCTTGATACAAATCCACCTCAAAAACCGGGTGAGCGAAGTTCTTGCGGTAAATGTCGACGGCCGATGACCAGCGATCGTATGCGGCTACGATATCGAATCCGATATTTTGGAAGCCGAGCGAAAGGCCGCCGCAGCCAGCAAAGAGATCAACGCAGCGCACCAGTGTCACCTTTCAAATAGTCTACGACAGCACGAGCAACGTATTCGGCCATTTTAACGGGCACCGCGTTGCCGATCATCTGATTGACGTCGGTTTTTGTTCCGAAGAGCTTGAAGTCCTCAGGGAACGTCTGGATGAGGCTCCTCTCTTTCGCAGTGAGGCAACGGACCTTATCTAGAGGTGCCGCATCGTTAGGATGCAGCTTGTAATTGGGCGGTATCGGTCTATCCACTCCGCGCACGGTCATAGCCGGCTCATCGATGCTGAAAATGGCACGACGGTCGTAGCTGCGAGGAATTCGGAAATAATAGTCGACTCCGAGTCTGTCACCAAGGTGATCGCGTATCGTCATCTGCCGCTTGGACAGCCCCTCAATGAGCATCTTATCGAGAAAACCGTCCTCCGCTTCGAGGCATCCGACCATGAAGAAGCGCTTTCGCCCCTGCGGGACGCCACATCGGCTTGCGTCAAGGACCATTTCGGTCAGACCATATCCCTTGCCCTTGAGCATCCCTCTGATCTGACCGAAGGCAACACTCTTGCGAACGCGAGGCACGTTCTCCATGACAACGATCTGCGACAAACATTGCGCGATGATCTCACCGTATCGAACAGTGAGCGCAGCACGACCACCCTTCTCCGTCCGCTTTCCGGCTTGAGAGAAATCTTGACACGGTGGGCCGCCTATGATTGCAAAAGGCCTGAGCGAGGCTATTTCTGAAACGACGTTCGCATCTGCGAGGTCTCGTTGGTGCACAGGAGAAGAGAAGTTGGCAGCGTACACATCGACCGCAGGCTTCCAGTTGTCATAGGCGCCGAGCAGATGGAACCCTGCGTTCTGGAAGCCGAGCGACATGCCGCCGCATCCGGAGAAGAGATCCACGGCAGAAAATGTCGCGTCTGTATCATGCCGTTCGGTCACGACCGCATTTGAGCCTTTCTCAACCCGTCCGATTCACGAGGAACGCCTGGCTACAGCCTCTGCCCGCAAGCGAGCATTCCGACACGAGCCGATACGGCTCACCGTGCCGGATAGTATACCTCCCCGTCACCTGCGACTTCCCGAAGCGCGAACGAAAACCAGGACGATCTGGATGTGCAAAAGGGACGTTCCAAATTGCACATAGTAATAGAAAGCCTGCAAAGATGGACCTCTCCTATGTGCAATTTGGGACGTCCCTTTTGCACATCCTGCACGCGAGACAATATGCCCGGTCGCCCATGATGGGCATCATCTCAACATCGAATCCGGCGGTACGCGCTGCTGAAATGACATCGGCCTCGGCGTGTTTCCTGTACACGGATCGGGCATGCGAAAAAGCCTCAAGGGAGCGCTTGGTGTAGTGGGCGCTGATGAAGGCGCCTCCGGGTTTGAGCACGCGTGCGATCTCTGCGAATCCTGCCGACAGGTCATCCCAAAAATACATGGTGTTCACGGTCAGCACCTTGTCGATCGAAGCGGTCTCAAAAGGCATCTCCTCAACCGGGCAACATATGAGTTCAGCATTCACCCTCGTGAGCCGTCGCTTCGCCATGGAAAGGGCATCTTCAGAGATGTCCGTTCCGATCAGGTGGCAGTCGCACGCACTGGCAAGACGCTCCATCATGATCCCGTTGCCGCAACCCATATCAAGGATGATCTCACGATCTTGCACATGCAAAAGCGCCTCGACCGCGTCATACAGAGCGGCGTTCTGACGGGCCATCACATTCATGATGAGACGGCCCCCGACCCCACGCGGATGGGCGAACTGCTTTGCTATGCATTCGCTGATGTGCACTTTGCGTCACAAGCCCTTTGAACGGCACCCCGCTACTCCGAATGCTCCTCCCTGTATTCTTGCTTGACGACATCGATGCACTTGCCGCCGATGCCGTAGCTTGCATCGTCGATCTCATGAATGGTGATGCTGTAGAACTCTGGAGGGATCTTCATGACTTCGGCAGACACCGCCGTGAGCCTTTCCACCAGGGTGCGCTTCTGCTGTTCGGTGAGCTTTCCTGATTCGACCGTGATGTGAGGCATGGCTGCTCCTTAGCTGTTCGTGATCCCGCTCCGCACAGTATGACGCTCTTTCCCGCATGTGGACGAACGCGGTTCGCGGTGCCACGTCCCGCATCGCCGCGGCTACGGAACACCCTGAGTTGCAACCGACCCACCGACAGGTCAGTGATCTTCGTAGCCGCGCTGATACGTGAGGTGGAGCGCGCTCGTGCGCAGGCGGGAAAAACGATTCAGGATCATGCGCCCATATCCGCGTTGATGCAGATGATCCGCACCGAAAGTGCGTAGCAAAGGCTTCAGCCTTTGTCCGTCGCAGGCTGCAGCCTGCGCTACAAGACATTGTCTCATCCCGTCCCCGCTTCCGGAGGTGACAAAGAGCCAGTGGTGACGTTGAGCCTGGGCGGTTTCAAGCGGTGAATGCACCTTATGCCGCTTCGTCCAATAGCTCTGCATAGGCCTCTGCTGGCTTCTTCCAACCGAGCGTCTGCCGCGGCCTGCCGTTGAGCTGGTCCTGCATCTCGCGCACCTCCTCGTCGGTCACCTTCGAGAAGTCCGCACAACACATTAGGGACGGGGCTATCGGGTTAGAAGGAAGGAGCTGGTGCATCGTCTTGCGCTCAATGCCCCCGCCCCTAATGGGTTGAGGGTCAGGCTCAATGTCACAGCCCAGTATCGCTGCCTCTCATCGGTGACGTCAAGCCTGACCCTTTGTCACTGCAAGTGCAAGCGCTGTGGCAATGAAGAGGTCAGAAGCTAAACCTATCTCGACATCAACTTGGTCAGCAGTAGTCTTATCCATCCAAGGTCCGACCATCAAGATGCATCAAAATTGACGCTATTTCCTGATGAGCCCGATAACTGTCTTTGCCGCCTCTTTGATGACTCCCCGATTCTTAACAACGGCAGGGGCGGCTACAGCTGCCCCTATACCAGCGGCACCAATGATTTTCTTCCTCATGTCCTTCTTGTCCGCATGCTTGGCCTTGCAGGTCAAGCACATGGGTTCAAAAGGATCCTCGACAACTGTGTAGCAGCTTTTTGATCTGCACACATGCGCAAGTCCTGAGCCGCATTCGGGACAGGACTCCACGTTATCCTTATATTTTTTCTGGTGCTTGAAAGATGGACAATCGAGATTCGGACAGCCGTACCTACCCTTCTTCCGCTTCATCGGGCACCTCCTCCACCACTGTATCCAGATAGAAAACCTGCTCGGATGATTCCAGGCTCTTCACTACGTCATCGACGTTCAGCGATAGTTCCGCGCGTTTGCTCCACGTCCCATGCTCGAAGCCGAAGTCGTCGGGGTCGCACTCGGCAAGCATCCCTGCATTGCTGACTACTTGCTCATTGATGAAGCGCGAGTAGCTCTCAAGGGTGCGCGCAAGGGCCTTGAACTCCCCGAGCTCGCCGTAAATGGCAGCGCGGAGCAGCGATGCCTGATGCACGCTTGCGAAGGCCTCGTTGATAGCGGCGATACGCTCGCCTAGGAGCTTCTCTCTATCCTTCATACCCTTGAAATTGTTCGCTTTCACATCGTGCACCCAGTCAATGTCGCTCTGCATCTCCAAAGCTATCTGATTGGAGGCATCAGACAGCGACCTCTGCGCTTGGGCGAGCAGGTTCTTTCGCAGTGCCTCGTCCGAAATATCGCTGGCCTCCAGATAGAGAGTCAGGCCGCTCAGGTAATGCGCCCTTCTATCGTTCCTTTGCCCTTGAATGACCTCTTTAACGTTGCGGTCGATTGCATAGATGCTCGCCTGCACCTCCTGCATCTGGTTCTGGAGAGATTGAAGCTGTATAGCGTTGGCCATCTGGACTGGATCAACACCGCGCGCGAACTCCTCGCGCTTGATAGGAACCTTGTTGGAATAATGCCCGTTGTTGTCGCGAATCTGAGCAAACATAAGGCCGTTCTTCTCACGTGTGAATTTGATCTTTCCGGTCTCTATCGCCTCCAACATGGAATCAGGTGTATCCACGACGTAGCGAACGCCCTTTTCAGCGACCTCTGAGAGCTGCGCCGCAAATGGAGAAACCTTGACCACTGTCTCGTAGACGGACTTTGCCGCGCTTTCGATCATGTCTTGATCAGGCTGGATGTTCTTAGCGAACAGATACATCGGGAATTCGGGATCCGTAGGGGCAATCCCCCTATCGAACACTGGTACGATCTCCCTATCGTCAGAGGATTCTTCCATGTGCTACCGCCCATATCTCAATAATACTCAATCTTCATTATTATAAGCCGCCGCATACCGGCTCACAGATTACTCAACCTCGAAGAACTGCTCCCAGAGAATCGTCATGATTGCAAACCGAAGCGCTACGCTGCAGGACTCAGCGCAACACGTGACGCTCAGTCCTGCAGATCCAGGCGCATCTTCGCATCCAGCGTTGCATCATCGTGCACAGTCAATGCATTTGAGTCCGAGACCTGGAGCAGCCCCGACTGTTTTTGGGGATGCTCACGCAGGCCATCGCATTCTGTTTGACACGACAAAAGGCCAGACACAATGTCATTGTTCAGCATCGCCGCTCCTCAACGGTCACATCAAGCCTGACCCTTTGCCACTCCGACATGACAAAAGACCTGGGCGGTTTCAAGCGGTGAATGCACCTCATGCCACCTTGTTCAATAGCTCTGCATAAGCCTCTGCTGGTTTCTTCCAACCAAGCGTCTGACGAGGCCGCCCATTCAATTGATCCTGCATCTCGCGCACTTCCTCGTCGGTCACCTTGGTGAAGTCGGTTCCTTTCGGGAAGCAGTCCCGTATGAGACCGTTGGTGTTCTCGTTCGTGCCCCGCTGCCAAGGGGAATGCGGGTCGCAGAAACAGGCTTTCACGCCCGTCTTCTCGGTGAAGTCCGCGTGCCGCGCCATCTCCATGCCCTGATCCCAGGTGATGGTGCGCATGAGCGCAGAGGGGATGTCGCCCACCATGTCCGCGAGCACGCTCGTGACGAGGTCCGTGGGATGCATCTCGAGCCTGCGCACGAGCGCAAAGCGCGTTTTCCGCTCCACGAGCGTCACAAGGCAGCTCTTGCGATCGCCGCCGATGACGAGGTCTCCCTCCCAGCGCCCCGGCACTGCGCGTCCGTCCGCTTCGGGTGGCCGCTTCGCGAGCTCACAGCCCTCCACCCAGCTCTTGTTCTGGCCTCGCTTGGCGGCCAAACGGCTCTGCGGCAAGCGCGCGCGACGTCCAGACCGCAATGACTTCTCCAGCTTCAGCTCCTGGCGCTGCGCCCCCCTTCCTTGCACGTAGAGCGTCTGGTAGATCGCTTCATGGCTCACACGCATCTTCTCACCGTCCGGGAAGTCGTGGACAAGCTGCGCCGATATCTGCGCGGGAGACCAGCGCAGCGCGAGCTTGTCCGTCACGCATGCCCGCAGATGCTCGTTCGCATCCAGCTTGCGGACCTTGGGCCTGCGCGCGGTGCGCTCCGCTCGCATCTGGGCGGCATAGGGGTCATAGGCGCCATCGCGTCCTCGATGGCGGGCGAGCTCTCCATCAACCCATTGGGGACGGGGCTATCGGGTTGGAAGCGAGGAACTGACGCGTCGTTTCGCGCCCAATGTCCCCGTCCCCAATGGGTTCGTTGATGATATCGCGCAGGAACTCGGTTGCACCGACCCCACATGCCCCGTCATAGTATTCGACGAAGCGCCGATCTCCAAGATACCCTTCTACCAGAGCCATATGAGCCTCGGGTGAGCAGGCGTCTTCGCCCCAATGCACTTTTATCCATTGGGCGCGCATTCCTGCCACGAGCTTGGACTCGGGCGACATGGGATCCTTGGTCTTCATGGCGATGGCCAAGTTGTCCTTGATGCGTTGTTCGAGCTCTTCTTCGGCATTCCATGCCGTCTTGCTCATCCCGAGCATTCGCTCGTTTGCGCGATCGATGGCCTCATCGCCGTACAGCTCACGTGCCTCTTGTCCATACTCTTTTTCGAAGTCGACAACTGACCGCTTCTTTATCTGGTCGAATCGTTCCTTGTCATCCATCTTCTCGAAGTCCTCCAATCCGGCCGCAGCGATCCGGGCTGCGGCTATGGTCTTGTTCAGTTCTTCCCTTTGCCGACAAAGGAGGTTCAAATGCTCTTGAAGCATGGCCTTGAGGTCGAAGTCGGACTTGTCGAGTGCGTCCTCGATGGATTCCAAAGAGACGTCGCAAGACCGCAGGAGCAGGATGTGCTGCAACCTGTGCATGTCAGCCACGCTATAGACCCGATAGCCGTTATGGGCTCGTGTCGGGACGAGCAGTCCGGTCTGGTCGTAGTAGCGAAGCGTGCGCGGGCTGATGCCAGCCCAGTCAGCCAATTCCTTGGTGGTGAACGTTCTGTCCTCTGGAACCGTCACAACCGCTCCGATCTCGTCGCTCCATGAGCATCTGCGATAAGGTTAGGCTATGACGCAACGTAATGGTCAAGCATGAATGCAAAAGAAAGCGCCATCCCATACATGCTCCTGCATATTGCTGCCGCGGAGTAAAACGCATTTGAAGCCATAGGAATGGATCCGCTGCAACTAGTGACAAAGGGGCAGGAAGTGTCGCATACGTGAAGCCGGCGAACGCCAGCAGACAGGCCATGCTCCGTTGGCCCAGCTGCTCGCTTCGTGATACGATCCCAGCGATCAGAGATGAAAACACAGTCCCCGTCGGGTAGTCGTGGGCGTGCGGGAATCCCGCATCAGTAACCTGCCTCCTTGGTCGTCCCTTCTCTGCATGGTCATCTACATAAAGGAGGATTCCACCATGCAGATCAGCGTGTCATCCACCCTGACCCTCTATCATGACGGCCAATTCTGGGTAGGCGTCATCGAGCACACGGAAGACGGAAAGCTTGGGGCCGCCCGCATCGTTTTCGGCGCAGAACCTTCCGATGAGGAGATCCTGCAGTTCGTCGTTCGACGATGGGAGAAGCTCTCATTCTTCGGTGAGGAGAAGCCGACCAGCGCGAAGCTGGCCAAGAACCCGAAGCGCCGGATGCGCGATGCCGCGAAGGCGCTCAAGAAACCGGCCGTCAGCACCAAGGCCCAGAAGGCTCTGGCAGAACAGCGTGAGGCCGCGAAAGACGCCTCGAACCAGAAGCGCAGCAAAAGGCGAGCTGCCCAGAAACAAGAGCGCTACGCCCAGAGCAGGGAAAAACGAAAACAAAAGCACCGTGGCCACTAGCCTGGCGAGTGACAAAGGGTCAGGCTCAATGTCATCATCTCTCCGGTTGTGACATCAAGCCTGACCCTTTGTCATGCTCGTCTTCCTCGACTTGATCATCCTCCCGGTTCTCGCCAGACGACGCCAGGAAGATCGCCAAATCATCATTGATTTTTTCCGACGCATCGTCAATGATGGTTTTGATGCTATTGGCAATCTCGACCGCCTTCCTGTCGCTCTTTAGCGCATTCGAGTACTTGACTTCCATCGAAATAGGCTCGTCAACATCTGAGAACAGCGATTCGTAAAGCTTGCCAATATTAAGCTTCGGACTGGTCATATCCACCATCACGGCAGCTGATTCGCGTATTACGAGCTTGCCGTCAACCAAATCGATGTTAATTTCTTTCTGAGCCATACCGCTTGAGGCGCTTTCTGACGACATCGGCTCCTCCTTCCACTGTGTTCGCCACTATGTCCAAGATCGAGTAGCCATCGCCCTCGTACTCTAACGCACCGCTCTTCACGGCGACCTTCCCCGTATCTTCATCCCGCTCGAATGCGATGACGTTGTCCACGTCCAAGTTCACGACAAATTGCGGGTTGTGGGTAATCATCAGTATCTGGCGATTTGCGCTCATCCTCTTGAAGGCATCGATAACCCTTTCCTTTATCGCCATTTGCGAGATCTGGTCTTCCGGCTGGTCGACGATGTACATTCCGAAGTCGGCATCGTCCTCAGCAAGAAGCTCGAAGTAGAGCCGCCCGTAAAGACCCGGAGACGGCTCGCCCTCCACTCCGATTTCCTCATTGGTTATCTTGCGCTTCTCGTCGATTCCATCAATGAGATCGTCGAATTTCTTCTGAAGCTCCGCATAGCATTTAGTCAACTGCGGCTTTTCCCCAGTGACCGCCTGCGAGACCTCCTGAACCCCGATTTTCGTATCTTCCTCTATGGCCTTGATAATCGAGCCCACCTCGGGCTTGTTGAAGACCGCCTTCATCAAGTCTGAGCAATACGAGCTCTTCGTCGGATCTGGGTTTACTTCCGAGACGAACACAAACTTACCCATATAGTTGGGGATTCTCATTTGCAAATCACTCGCGAACGCGAATGCCTTGCTTTTGCGGCTGCCCTTCAATCTCGCCGCTTCGGCAATTGCCTCGGCCGCGGCTGCAAGGGTCTGCTGGTAAGATTCCGCTGCACGCTGCTCATCTGTTTTCTGATCCTTGAGCCTGCTCTTTTCCGACTTGACAGCCTCGTCAAGGGCGTTCTTTCTGATGTTCTCCAACGTGTAAGTGCGCCTGTGCCTAACCGCCAAATCCCGAGTTCGTTTGAGTTTCTTAATAGCCTCCGCTAGGGCCTTATCGGCATCGGAACCAATTTGGGTTAGCAATCCCTCATAATCGTTGCGAATATTTTGAATAGCCTCGATCTCTTGTTTTATCCGAGAAATCAGCTGGTCGATCTCCTCAAATGAGGCCTTTTTTAGGCTTCCGGTAATACTGAGCTTTTCCGATTTTGGCAAGACTTTCAATTCGATCTCGTTAGCCCGGAGCTTCGCAAGGGCGTCGTTGAAGGTTGTCTTCGACTCCATAGCCTTCAGACATTCCGCGATAAACCTCTTTAGCGCAGCCCTAACACCATCGATATCCACGTGTTCTTGATAGTACTTTGCGAAATAGTCTCTAGCGCCAGCGCCCGTATGGAGTTCCTCCAAGACCTTCTTCACACTGTCCTGGTCATCGAACCTGAACTCCATCGCGTCGGAGATGAGTGGCTCCACAGTGAGCTTCTCCCTCGCGCAATAGTCCATATAGCCCTGCTTGAGCTGAGGGTTGTCCCTCAAATGCCTGTATCCGGTCAACGCATGTATGAGCATCGACTTGCCTATCGAGTTGTCCCCGATTATCACGTTTATCCCCGGAGAAAGCGGCACACGGCATGTTTGGTCATCGACGGAAATATCTATCCCATCAAGTTTGGGAGCGCCGCTGTTGAAGAACGCAGCATCCCCCACCCTAATCCTCGAAGAGTCGGTAACAGCCATGAGTAACCCGCGGAAGGAGGGAAGGCATTTGATGCTGGAAAAGGCAATTTCGTCTGCCCGTACATGAGAGTGATTATCGTGTAGGGGGTACACATCCCAATTATGGCAGTCGCTCCCAAGGACGAAAGGTACTCCGTCTCGTCTGTAGGTTGAGATGAGCTTCTTGATATCGAGCTCTTTTCTGCGGTCTCCGATTTCGATGGCGTCCACGAACTCGGTCAGGACAACTTCGTCGGCCTTTTTCATGCCAAGGCTGCTGACATCGCGCTTTCCCTCCTGACCCGCAGACTTCTCATGACCGATGAGAATCGCATCCAACCCGCTGTTGCGAAGCATCTCGGTCAACGCACCCTCGGTGAATGCTTCATTTTCCGCATCGTCATATTGAGGATTGCCTTTGGCATCGCATATGACAGAAGGCAGCTTCTCCAGCAGGCTCGGCTCTTTGTCATCAAATACCGCCACGATATGTATGACTGTTCTCTTCTTCGCACCCTCTGCCTCTGACTGGAAAGACACGCTGAATTCGACTCCGGGCAGAACCTTCTGCAGAGATCCGCACCGCTCTTTCTCCTTCAACGTGCGATAGAGATCGAAGTCGAAGCAATCATGATCTGTAATCGAGCAGATATTGACTTCGCACTGATTCAGCCTTTCAACGAGCAAATCCGCTTTGCTTTTATCAAATGCCGTGAGATTGGCATTTCCCGCATCCTTGGTCTTCACGCTCGCAGCCGAATGAATATGCAAATCGACCTTGCATGGAGTTGTTACGATTCTACAGCCCGCACCCATTTAACCAACCACCCTATTGATGACGACAACTCAACGGTAAACCAAAAGCAGATGCCGTCTGGTGAAAAAGGATAAGTATATTGGATATATCTAAGGAAAGGCGACGGTTGCTCCAATTCTCCTTTTAGCTTCATCGCTTTCCTGCAAAGGCTTCTTACTCCTGCGCCTCAAGCATTTCTCGCAGATTCCTCCTCGCAAGAGCTAAACTGTACTTCACCGCTCGGTCGGAGCAGCCCTCCAAGCTGGCCACCTCTTTCACTGGCAATCCCTCTAAATGATGCAGCAGGAAGCGTCTCCTTTGGGCCTCTGGCAGCATCGTCAGAGAACGCCTAAGGACTTCATTCTCCAAGCGGCGCACAAGCAGCTGCTCTGGAGTTGAAATGGAGTATCACCTTCGTATTCCTGGGACAAGCTATACACCTTCTCGGGTTTAACGATCGGTTTCGATCTGTGGGTGACAAAGGGTCGGTGACAAAGGGTCAGGCTCAATGTCATCATCTCTCCAGTGGTGGCGTTGAGCCTGGCACTTTGTCACGCTTCCAGGAGGCGCTGGGCGCGAAGGCGGATCTGGTGCTCCAGCATGGTGAGGCGCTTTTTCGGGAAGCCCTTCGCGGGGCGGCGCGTGAAGTGGAAATCCAGCGCCTTGCGGACCTTCGCGCGAGTAGCAGGCGTCAGCAACCGGACGGCCTCATCGAAGAAATCACCGTACAGGCACGGTCTCTGCGCTTCGGCGTAGGACGCCAGCGCCTCGCTGCTTCCCCAGTCATCGCCGTACGCCTGATAGAAGAGCGCATTGCCATGGTCGAACAGGGGCGCTGGCGCAACGATCCTGTTCGTGGCGTTGTCAGCAAGAAAACCGAAGTTGCCGAGATGTCGGTCCGTGTTGCAGATCAGCGCATCGAACGCCACCATGTCAGAAAGCGCCTCCCTGAACCGCTTGCCCATGGCGTCGCATTCGGACACGACCGCCTGCCAGCCGCCCTCCTTCACGATGCTGGCAACGGGCACGAAGGAATGCGTCTTGCTGGTGAACAGCTCGCACGAAGAGCAGAGCACGCCCTTCCAACGATGGATCCCGTAATCGACCGCATCCACCCCGATGGCAGCCGCCACATCAGCGGCATAGTATTCAGAGAACGGCTCGAAGCCCGCGTTGGCAGCACCCGTCGTGCCGCCCTTGTACAGATAGATGCGGCCATCAATGCGGCGCCAGCACTTCGGCAGCATTCCGTTGGTCGTGAACTCCGGCGACGACATGAAACTTGACCGGACCGAGCTTCCATACCCGGTGAACGCGACTTGGGCCAGAAGCCTGCTGATGCGGTTGTCATACAGATTGACCTGGTCGAAGGTTGATCCATCCCCTTCTTCCACCACCCAGTAGCAATCGTCAAGCGAAAGCCCCTTGCTCAGCGCCAGGATTCCGAGCGGCCGGTTCGCGCTCAGCCCGTTGCGCGCCAAGAACGTATCCGCGAACGCCCGGTTCTTCGGGATGTTGCGCCGCTTGACCCATGCCTTCACGCCTTCGGGCGTGCATTCCAGCCCGAACGGGAGCAGCTGTCGCTTGTTCTCATCCACCCAGATGACCTGATACTGCGCATCCGCTGATGCAGCCTCCCGGTCCGCCGTGAACCTCAGAAGAGGCGTATCGAAATGCTTGAGCGTGTATGTCGTTGCGCCGGACACCCCTCAACGATCCGCAAACCGCACCCTATTCCCACTCAATGGTGGCTGGCGGTTTGGAGGTTATGTCGTAGGCTACTCGGTTGATGCCGGGGACTTCGGCCACGATGCGGCTGCTGATGCGGGCCAGCACTTCGTAGGGGAGCTTGGCCCAGTCGGCAGTCATAGCGTCTGAAGACTCAACGGCGCGCAGGATGATGGGGCGCTGATACGTCCGCTCGTCCCCCATGACGCCCACGGATCGCACGTCCGGCAGCACGGCGAAGTACTGCCACACAGGGCGTTCAACCTCAGGTCCGCCGGCGCTTTCGCGGGTGAGTTCGGCAGCCCGCTCGCCCGTCTGCCGGAACAACGCTTCGTTGTACGCATCCAGCTCCTCGCGCACGATGGCGTCCGCGTTCTTCAGGATCTCCAGCTTCTCCGGCGTCACCTCGCCGATGATGCGGATGGCCAGGCCCGGCCCCGGGAACGGCTGGCGGTGCACGATGTGGTCCGGCAGCCCCAGCGCCGTGCCCAGCGCGCGCACCTCGTCCTTGAAGAAGTGGTCCAGCGGTTCTATCAGATCGAAATGCACGCCGTCCGGGAACGGGATCAGGTTGTGATGGCTCTTGATGGTGGATGCCTTGCCGCCCGTCTTGCGCGCGCCGCTTTCGATGATGTCAGGATAGATGGTGCCCTGGGCCAGGTACTTCACCGGCCGGCCGTCTTCCGCCAGGTCCTCCGCCACGGCGAAGAACTCCTTCCAGAACTGTTCGCCGATGATGCGCCGCTTCGCCTCCGGATCCGTCACGCCGGCCAGCAGCTGCGCGTAGCGGTCTTCAGCATGCACGTGCACGAAATCGACGTCGAACTGCTTCGTGAAGACCTCTTCCACCTCTTCCGGTTCGTTCTTGCGCAGAAGCCCGTGGTTCACGAACACGCAGGTAAGCTGGTTCCCGATGGCCTTCGCGCAGAGCGCCGCCACCACGCTGGAATCCACGCCGCCCGAAAGCCCCAAAATCACGCGGCTGTCCCCCACCTGTTCGCGGATGGCTGCCACGGAATCCTCGATGATGGAATCCATGGTCCACGTGCGCTCCAGCCCGCAGATGCCGAACAGGAAGTTCTTCAGCATGACATCCCCATAGGGCGTGTGGCGCACCTCGGGGTGGAACTGCGTGGCATACAGCTTGCGGCTGGCGCATTCCATGGACGCCACCGGGCACACGTCCGTACGGGACGTGATGACGAAGCCCTCCGGCACTTGGCTCACGGCATCGCGGTGGCTCATCCAGACCGTCTGCTCAGCGGGCGTGTCCGCGAAGAGCGCACTTTCGCCATCCGCCGCGTCCGTGCGCGTGAGCGGTGCCGGGCCGTATTCGCCTTTGTCCGTATGCGAGACGGTGCCGCCCAGCGTCTTCGCCATGATCTGCTGGCCATAGCAGAAACCCAGCACGGGCACGCCCAGATCGAACACGCCCGCATCCACCGTGGGCGCATCTTCCGCGTACACGCTGGCCGGACCGCCGGACAGGATGATGGCCACGGGCTTCAGCGCAGCCATTTCGGCGGCGGGCATGTCGCACGGGACGATCTCTGAGTAGACGCCCAGGTCGCGCACGCGGCGCGCGATGAGCTGCCCGTATTGGGCGCCGAAGTCAACGACGAGGACGGTGGGGTTCGTGGAAGCGGCATTCGCGGCCATGGCGATCCTTTCGCATGAGATTGCGCGGTGTTGGGTTGAGATTATACCGGGGATGGCCTGCCGCTCCGGCCGGGATGGCGCAAGGGGTGATGTGCAGAAGGGACGTTCTTGATTGCACATGGAGATGGTCTTCCGGATGTGCAGAAGGGACGTCCCAAATTGCACATAGGAACAGCCTTTCAGTGCAGAATCTCCTTTCCTATGTGCGATTTGGGACGTCCCTTTTGCACATCCTAGGGGAGGTGCAGGTAGCGGCCGGTGATGCTTTCGGGGTTGGCGGCGATGGCTTCGGGGGTGCCTTCGGCCACCAGGCGGCCGCCGGCCTCACCGCCGCCGGGGCCCAGGTCCACCACATAATCCGCGTTCTGGATCATGTCCAGATCATGTTCGATCACCACCACGGTGGCACCCTTGTCCACCAGCCGCTGCAGCACGGCCAGCAACACCTCCACATCATGGGGGTGCAGACCGATGGTGGGCTCGTCGAACACGAACAGCGCGCCTGCCTGCCGCTTGTGCATCTGCCCGGCCAGCTTCAGCCGCTGCGCTTCCCCGCCGGAGAGCGCCGGCGTTGCCTCGCCCAGCGTGAGGTAGCCCAGTCCCAGCTCGGACAGCGTTTCCAGTTTCGCCATCACCTTCGGCATGCCGTCCGCGCGCAGCAGCAGCTGGTCCACGGTGAGCGAGAGCATCTCAGGCAGCACCAGCTCATCTGCGTCTCCCAGCGGCATGCGCACCTGATAAGCCGCCTCCGCATAGCGTGAGCCTTGGCAATCCGGGCACGGGATGTCCACGTCCGGCAGGAACTGCACGTCAAGGGATATCTGGCCGGTGCCGTCGCACGTAGAACAGCGCAGGCCGCCGGTGTTGTACGAGAACGCGCCCGCATTGAGGCCGCGCTCCTTTGCCGCGGGCAGCTTGGCGAACAGGCGGCGCAGGTCATCCAACACGCCGGAATAGGTGGCCACGGTGGAGCGCACGTTCGCACCGATGGGCGTTGCGTCGATCAGATGCACGCGCGTGATGCCGCCCGCGTCCAGCTTGCGCACGTGGGCGGGCAGCTTTTCCCCAGCGAACGCAGCTTCCAGCGCGGGCACCAGGCTCTCAAGGATGAGCGTGGTCTTGCCGGAACCCGACACGCCCGTGATAGCGGTCAGCCGCTCTTCGGGGATCTGCACGCTGAGCGCCTTTACCGTGTGGATGGGACCCGTTTCCAGCTTGAGGGCGCCGGCATCGAACAGGGTGGCCTCGTTCTCCCGTTCGCGCACCTGCACGCGGCGCGCACCGGACAGGCACGGCCCGATGCGAGACGCCGCGTCCTCCTCCACCTGCGCCACAGTGCCCTGCGCCACCACCCGGCCGCCATCCGCGCCCGACCCGGGACCGATCTCTATGAGCCAGTCCACGTCCCGCAGCACCTGGATGTCGTGGTCCACCACCACGACGGAGTTGCCGTCGGCCAGCAGGTCCGCCATCACGCCCAGAAGCCCCTCCACGTTGGACGGATGCAGCCCGATGGAGGGTTCGTCCAGCACGTAGAGCACGCCGGTGGTGCGGCTGCGCACGGCGCGAGCCAGCTGCACCCGCTGGCGTTCGCCGCTCGAAAGGGTGGAGCTGGCGCGGTCAAGGCTCAAGTAGCCCAGGCCCAGCTGCTGCAGACGCTGCATGGGTTCGGCCATCTCCGCCGTGATGGCATCAGCCATGGCGCGCATGTCCTTCGGCAGCGTGCCGGCCACTGCGGGCACCCACGCGGCCAGCGCATCCAGTGTGAGCGCGGTGGCCTCCGCCAGGTTCCGCCCGTCCAGCAGGCTCGAGCGCGCCTTGGCGGACAGCCGCGTGCCATGGCAATCCGGGCACGGCTCCTGCTTCAGGAACTTCGCCACGCGCGCCAGCCCTTTGTCGTCCTTCACCTTCGCCAGCGCGTTCTTCACCGTGTTCACAGCGCTGTAATAAGTGAAGTCCAGCTCCGTGGCGCTGTCTTTGTTCTTGGGCACGTAGAGGATGTGCCGTTTCTCCATGGGGCCGTGCAGCACGATCTCTTGTTCTTCGGGCGTGAGGTCTTGGTACGGAACGTCCGTGCGCACACCCATCTCGCCGGCCACCTGCGCCATGAGCGACCACATGAGCTGCCGCCACGGTGCCACCGCGCCTTCGTCCAGCGTGAGCGTGGGATCTGGGATCAGAGTGGATTCGTCCACGTCACGCACCACGCCAGTGCCGCCGCAGGTGGGGCACGCGCCCGCGCTGTTGAACGCCAGGTCCTCCGCGCCCGGCCCGTAGAACTCCACGTGGCAGACCGGACAGGTGAGCGGCCGTTCGACAGCCACGTTCAGGCTGGGCGGCACGTGGTGGCCGTTCGGGCATGCGTGGCTGCCCAGGCGCGAGAACATGAGACGCAGGTGGTTCAGCAGCTCCGTGGAGGTGCCGAACGTGGAGTGGACGCCCGGGATGCCCGGGCGCTGGCGCAGCGCGATGGCGGCAGGCACATGCAGCACCTCGTCCACCTGCGCGCGCGTGGTCTGGCCGATGCGGCGGCGCGTGTAGGTGGAGAGCGCCTCCAGGTAGCGGCGGCTGCCTTCGGCGTACAGCACGCCCAGTGCCAGAGAGCTCTTGCCCGAACCGGACACGCCCGCGATGCCCACCAACCGGTGCAGCGGCACGTCCACATCCACATCCTTCAGGTTGTGCACGCGCGCGCCGCGCACCTGAATGGCTTCCGGTTCCTGGTATTCCTGCGCCGCCACGCCGTCTCCTTGGATTCGCTCCGTTGCATTTTGCCGCCATTGTACGCCGGGCATCAAGCGGGATGTGCAAAAGGGACGTTCCAAATTGCACATAGTCCGGGGGTGATGTGCAAAAGGGACGTTCCAAATTGCACATAGGAATAGATGATGTGCACTGAAAGACTGTTCCTATGTGCAATTTGGGACGTCCCTTTTGCACATCAGGCAATCTCACGGGTGCAATTTGGGACGTCCCTTTTGCACATCAGGGGGAATCAGAGGCCGGCGGCGGTGGCTCCAGCTTCGGCTTGTTCGTGGGTGAAGCCTTCGTAGATCAACTGGTCCACCAGGTCTTCGCGCGTGAAATCCATGGTGTCCAGGTACTGCGCGGCCATCTCCGCCGCTTTCCGGTTCCAATCAACGCCCAGCTTGTCGGCTGCATACACCGCATCATCGTGCGAATACCCTTCGGATTCCAACGCAGCCACGATGCCCGCATGCGAATAGGGCATCTCTTCCAGGTGCATCTTCGCGGACATGAAGGCGTTCGTCTGCTCGCGCGTCTCCTGGGCGGGCACCTCCGTCTGGCCCTCTTCTGCCGCATCACCCTGATCCGCCACACCCGCCACCGCGCCGCCCACAGCCCCGCGCGCCGCACCCTCGTCCGCACCATCAGCGTTCTCGGCTGACGCGCTGCCGGACTCCAACGGCCCCGCTTCCACCCCAGACGAACCAGCCGAGGCGGACGGTTCCTCAGGCACCGGCATCAGAATGCACGCACCCACCCCCGCTGCCACGAACAGCACAACGGCCAGCGCGCAGGCCAGCACCCACGTCTTCCACTGCGGATGGCGCGACAACAAAACCGCCGCGCGCGAATCTTCAGAACCGTCCTCCACGCGAGCCTCTCCCAGAACTACTCCAGATACATCATGCGAAGCTGGCGCTTCTCGGCCTCCCCGAAATCAAGCTCCCGCTCCAGGTATGCATCCACCGAACCGAATACGCCGCGCATCGCATCCATTGCCGCCTCAAAGTATACGGTGTGCGCGTACGCATAGGCTTCGATATCCGCATCAAGCCCCTTTGCCAGATGCGTGGCGCGCAGAAGACGCTCCATGCGCGCCATCCAACCGCTGATGAACAGGTTCGTGGCCAAATAATCCGCCACGATGACCTCATGCGGCACGCCCAGCGCATGCTCCACCAGGATGGCTGCAATGCCCGTGCGGTCTTTTCCCTGCGTGCAGTGCCAGAGCGTGGCACCTTCCTCCGCCTCCAGCAGATCATGCAGGAAACGCCCGTAGGCTTCAATGCCCAGCTCCCCCAGAATGGCCTTCGGGTACAGGTCTTTGATGGTCTCGAACGGGTGGCCGGTGAATTCCTGCATGAGCTTCTTGTCCTTGGCCACGCTCATGCGGCCCACCGTGATGATGGCGCCGTCCGGCAGCGGCGGCAGACTGACGTATTCCACGCCGGAGAGCAGCGGCAGCGGGTCCGGCGTGCGTTCCACTTCCAGCGGGGCGCGCAGATCCACCACGTATTCCATGTCATGCATGCGCACCAGCTGCTTGATATCCGCGGCCGTGGCCTCCCCCAGCGCGCCGGAACGCAGCAGCCGCCGCTTGCGGATGCGCTTGCCATCCGCCGCAGGCATGCCGCCCAGGTCGCGCGCGTTGTCCACCCCATGCAGCGCCAGGTACCCGAAGTTCGGGAACCCGGGCACCGGTTCCGGCATCTCAGGGGGCATGATCTTGTGCTCCGTATGTGGCATGGGGCAACGCACCTTTCTGGACAGGGTTTCCCTGATGGTAAGGGAGACGCTTCCGAACGCGCCGAGAAGGAGTGCGCCTGTGGCTGTTTCGTCACGTGCTTGACAGGCAGCGCTCGTACCGTATACTTATGAACAGTTGTTCATATGTTTGTACATCAAACCGAAGGAACGAACATGAGCGAACCGAACCAGATCCTTGAAGAAGCGGAATCCATCCTGGAGTGCGCGCATGCCCAAGGCTGCCCGTTCGGGCCAGAAGCAGCCACCACCGAACGCCTCTTCGAGACCATGCCGGAAGACGAACTGCTCTACGAACTGGCGGATCTCTTCAAGGTGTTCGCAGACACCACGCGCATCAAGATCCTCTACGCGCTGATGCAGCACGAATGCAGCGTGAGCGACATCGCGAACGTGATCGGCGCCACTCAGAGCGCCGTTTCCCACCAGCTGCGGCTGTTGAAGCAAGCTCACCTGGTGAAGTTCCGCCGTGACGGCAAGAGCGTGATCTACTCCCTGGCCGATTCACACGTCTACACCATGCTGGCCCAAGGCCTCACCCACATCTGCGAGTGAGGACACATCATCACAACGCGCAACAGCGCATGACGAATGAAAGGAACGCCCGATGAAACGCTCATACAAACTGCAAGACCTGGATTGCGCGAACTGCGCCGCCAAGATGGAATGCGACATCCAGAAACTGGCCGGCGTGAACAGCGCGAACATCAGCTTCATGACCAGCAAGCTCACCATCGACGCGGATGACGGGCAATTCGGCCGCGTCTTGGATGAGGCGCAATCCATCTGCAGCCGCTACGAGAAAGACTGCGTGATCGTCCGCTAGGCGGGCATCAAGCTGCCAAGGGGGAACCATGAACAAGAAGCAGAAGCGCTGGCGCAACCGGATCATCGTGGCGTTGGCGCTGTTCGCGGCCATCTTCGCACTGGAGTTGACCGGTGTCCTTGAACGCGCTTTCGGTGAAGAGAACGCCCTGTACGCGGAGTTCGCTCTCTTCCTCATCCCGTATTTCATCGCTGGCTACGACGTGCTTGCTGAAGCGGCGCGCAACCTGGCGCGCGGCCACGGGCTGGACGAGAACTTCCTCATGAGCGTGGCCACCATCGGCGCGTTCGCGCTGGTGTTCTTCCCGGATTCCGGCCCGCACATGGCAGAAGGCGCCGCGGTGATGCTGTTCTACCAGGTGGGAGAGCTGTTCCAGAGCTACGCCGTGGGCAAGTCCCGCCAGTCCATTTCAGACATGATGGACATCATGCCTGAATTCGCGAACGTGATGCGCGGTGGCCAGCTGGTGCAGGTGGACCCGTACGACGTTGCCGTGGGCGATGAGATCGTCGTCAAGCCGGGTGAACGCATCCCCCTTGACGGCACCGTGACCGAAGGCGCGTCCCAGGTGGACACCACGGCGCTGACCGGCGAATCCGTGCCGCGTTCGGCTGCCCCGGGCGTGGAGGTCATCTCCGGCTGCGTGAACCTCACATCCACCCTCACCGTGCGCGTGGAGAAGCCCTACGCGGACTCCACCGTCAGCCGCATCCTGGAGCTGGTGGAGAACGCCGCGGACAAGAAAGCGCAAACGGAGAGCTTCATCACCCGGTTCGCGCGCTACTACACCCCCATCGTGGTAGGCCTGGCGGCCATGATCGCCGTGCTGCCGCCCCTCGTCTTCGGCGGCGGCTGGGCGGACTGGATCCTGCGCGGCCTCACGTTCCTGGTGGTCTCCTGCCCCTGCGCCCTGGTCATCAGCGTGCCGCTCTCCTTCTTCGGCGGCATCGGCGGCGCGTCCAAGCTGGGCATCCTCATCAAAGGATCGAACTATCTGGAGGCGCTCTCGCAGGTGGACACCGTGGTGTTCGACAAGACGGGCACGCTCACGTCCGGCACGTTCGAGGTGACGCACCTGCTGCCAGCCGAGGGCGTCACCGAAGAGCGCCTGCTGGAACTGGCCGCGGCGGCCGAAGCATTCTCCAACCATCCCATCGCGCAGTCCATCACGCGGGCATGCACGGTGCCCATCGAACTGGAGAACGTGACAGAGAGCGAAGACGCATCCGGGCGCGGCGTGCGCGTGCGCTACCGTGGAGACGCGGTGCTGGCAGGCAACGGGCGCCTGATGGATGAGAACGGCATCCCGTACACGGCGTCCAACCTGGTGGGCACGCAGGTGCACGTGGCCGTGAATGGGGCGTTCGCGGGCACCATCATCATCGGGGACGTGGTGAAGCCGGATGCGCGCGCCGCCATCCAGGACCTGTATGCCGAAGGCGTCAAGCGCACGGTCATGCTGACCGGAGACCAAGCGGCCGTGGCCCACGCCGTGGCCGCTGACCTGGGGATCACGGAGGTGCGCGCGGAACTGCTGCCGCAGGACAAGGTGGAACAGGTGGAACGCCTGCTGGAACACGACGGCAACGGCAAAGTGGCCTTCGTGGGCGACGGCATCAACGATGCTCCGGTGCTCATGCGCGCAGATGTGGGCGTGGCCATGGGCGCCATGGGGTCCGACGCGGCCATCGAAGCGGCGGACATCGTGCTGATGGACGACCGCCCCACCCAGATCGCCCGCGCGGTGCGGGTGGCGCGCAAGACCATGCGGATCGTCTGGCAGAACATCGTGTTCGCGCTGGGCATCAAGTTCGCCGTGCTCATCCTGGCAGCGCTGGGCATCGCCAACATGTGGATGGCCGTGTTCGCGGACGTGGGCGTGGCCGTGATCGCCATCCTGAACGCCATGAGAGCCATGCGCACGAAGGGGCTGTAGCAGGCCGAACGCCGCCCCGCGTTCAGCCTGCTCTTGACCTCGCAGCCCGTCCTGCGTTCTGCACCATTCACGTTGGCCACGGACGCGAAACCTTATGTCAACAGCTCATTGCAAGCCAGTCCGGGCAATTCCGGGCTGGCTATGCTTGCCATCAAGAGCAACGCGCCCGAGCGCTGCGCACGCACATGTCCAAGGAGGCCACGATGAAGAAAGAACGAATTCGCGAACTGGACGAACACATCCATGTGACCACGTTCCAGCCGAAGGAATACATCAATGAAGCCCCGGCGGGAGGTCCGCTGGTGTCCATCTACATCCCGGTGAAGCGCACGCAGCGCGAAGGCGGCCAGCAGGATTGGGACCGCATCGCATTCAAGGACCTGTGCGCGGAGGCGTACCGGCGCTTGGCTGAGGAATGCGCTGAGAAGGACTGGGCGGGCATCAAGCAGAAGCTGGACCACATCCTGGCCCATGAGGACCTGCCGCTCTGGGTTGATGCCGCGCAGGGCCTGGCGTTCCTGGTCACGAACCAGGACGCGTACGTCATCAACATGAACACAGCGCCGCAGGCCATCGTGGTGGTGGGGCCGCAGTTCTACCTGAAGCCGCTGTTCGCGGACCAGATGCACGAGATGAGCTACAAGCTGCTGCTCTTGAACACGGATTTCTTCGCGTTGCTGGACGGCGATTTCAACGGCGTGCACTACGTGCCGCTGCCAGATGACGTGAAGGCCTACTTCACGGAAACGTTCCCGGAGTTCGACGGCGAGACCACCGCGCTTGATTATTACAGCCTGACGGACCACGAATCCCCCTACCATGGCCACAAATCCCGCAATGACGTCACCCAGGAAGAGGCTGAGAAGTTCTTCCGTTACGTGGACAAGGCCATGAACGACACGCTGGTCCGCGAAAGCAACGACCCGGTCATCCTGGTCACGGCGCCCGAACATGAGCACCTGTTCCGCACGCTCTGCACGTTCGAAACGCTGCTGCCAGAAGGCATCAACAAAGATCCGCGCACGCTTTCGGGCACCACCTTGCGTGACGATGCGGTGGCCATCATGGAAGGCATCCGCGCGAAGGAGCTGGCGAAGCTGGAAGAGGACTACGGATACAAGGCTTCCAAGGGCGAGGCGTCCGACAGCATCCCGGACATCGGGCTGGCGCTGGTGGAGCGCAAGGTGGGCGTGCTGTTCCTGGAAGAGGGCAAGGGCGTGCCGGGCACGTTCAACGCTGAGACGGGCGCGGTCACGTTCGACGGTTCGAAGGATCCGGTGGATGACAAGGAACTGGATCCGGCCAGCCCGGATGTGGCAGCCTCCTTCGCCGAAGCGGCCGCGCTGCAGGACGCGCAGGTGCTGGTCCTTCCCGCAGACAAGATGCCCACGAAGACCGGCATCGCCGCAACGTACCGTTTCTAGCACCACATCCTGGGGAGGCACGAACCCCCGCCGCCCCAGGATGTGCAAAAGGGACGTCCCCAGGATGTGCAAAAGGAACGTCCCTTTTGCACATCAGGAAGCCTTTTGCACATCAGAGAGCCTTTTGCACATCCCACAAAAAAGGCCCGGTCTGATGACCGGGCCTTTTCGATGCTTGCAGCAGAAAGCTACTTGACGGTGACAGCAGCACCAGCCTCTTCCAGCTTGGCCTTGATCTCATCGGCCTTGTCTTGCGGCACGCCCTCGGCGATGGGAGCCGGCGCACCCTCGACGGCCTCCTTGGCCTCCTTCAGGCCCAGGCCGGTGATCTCACGGACCACCTTGATGACCGCGATCTTGTTGTCACCGAAGCCCTCCAGGATGACGTCGAAGTCCGTCTTGCCCGCGTCAGCAGCGCCCGCGTCGCCCGCCGGAGCACCAGCAGCAGCAACGGCGACCGGAGCAGCAGCGCTCACGCCGAAGGCCTCTTCGATGTCCTTCACCAGTTCGGATGCCTCCAGCAGGGACATCTCCTTCAGAGCTTCCAGGATCTCTTCACGTGAAACAGCCATGTTCGTTTCCTTTCATGCGGCCAGGCGCATGCCCGGCTTCTCTTGTTCTCATGCAGCCACGCAGCTGCGGTTCATGCAGCCTTTAGGCTGCTTCCTTCTGGTCGGCCACGGCCTTGACCACCTGCGCCATCCCGCGGGGCACGCCGTTGATGGACGTTGCCAGACCACGCGCCACACCGCTGATGGCACCAGCGATCTGCGCCATGAGCACTTCGCGGGACGGAAGGGACGCGATGGCCTCCACCTCTGCCGCGCTGACGGCCGCACCGTCCATGAGACCACCCTTGATCTGAAGGTTCTCGTTGTCCTTCGCGAATTCCTTGATGGCCTTGGCGGACGCTGCCACATCCGTGCCTGCGAAGACGAAGGCTGACGGACCTGCCAGCAAATCATCCAGCGTAGGCAGATCAGCCTGCGAAAGCGCCAGATGCATGATGGTGTTCTTGTACACCTTCATCTGACCGTCGGCTTCACGGATGTTGCGACGCAGCTGTTGAATCTCCTTCACGGTGAGGCCACGATAATCGACCACCCAAACCGCGCCGGCCGCCTCCAGATCAGCCTTGATGTTCGCGAGCATCTCTTGATTCTGTGCGTTCGGCATATGCTGTTACACCTCCTTCATGCTGTTCCAGCGTTCTGCCGAACCTTTTGACAGGCCTTGCATGAAAACGGCCTCCGCACACGAGGGCGGAGGCCGACAACGTCATGTCTCGCACTACCTCGGCTGGCCGCTTTCGCGATTGAACCCTGGCGGGTACCGGCTGTCTTGAGCAGCAGAACTTCTTCCATTGTGCTGCCCTTGCGAGCAGCCTGCCCATGATAGCAGAACTCCCCTCCCATGCAACAGAGATGTGCAAAAGGGACGTTCCAAATTGCACATAGGAATTGTCTTTCAGTGCGCAAAGTCTTTTCCTATGTGCATTTTGGGACGTCCCTTTTGCACATCCAAGGGCGATGGGCGCGCAGCGCCCTAGAGCCCGCCAATGAATGCAGCGGCCCGAAGGGCCGCGACAGCTGGGCGCCCTGCAGGGCGCCCAGCTGGCACGCGCGAAGCGCGCACGGCCGGTGCGCGCCCCGAAGGGGTGCCGCCGGCCGTGCGCC